>CAZBWM010000129.1:0-14401 GCA_964495375.1 uncultured Planctomycetaceae bacterium
CGCGGTAAATTAAAATCCCTCTACCCGAAACTCAAACTGTGACGCAGCACTAGCGGCATTTCTGATTTATTACTCTTACGACACGGAGTTGTTCAGGATGCCGTTGGTAATCGACCGTTCGACCTATGGCTTTGCGGTGGTGGTGACGCTTGCGGCCGCCTTGGGCTCGGCGCTCATTGTCAGACGCATGATCGATCGCCTCGACTTGATCGCGGTACTCAAAAGCAAGGAATAGTTTCGCATGCAGCGGTGGCTTCGCATAACCTTGTACGTCGGTGCGGCGGTTGTAGTGGCTGCCCTGCTCGCGTACGCGTTCGTACCACCGGCAGCTGAGGTCGATGTCGCTCGGGTGAGCCGCGGGACACTGGAAGTCACGGTGAGCGAGGACGGAAAGACTAGAATCAAGGAGCGCTACATCGTCTCAGCGCCCTTGAGTGGTGAGCTACTTCGAGTCGATCTGCACCCCGGCGGCGCGGTTCGTGCCGGAGAAACCGTCGTCGCGGTTATCGAACCAAGCGACCCTAGTTTATTGGACGCACGTTCCCAGGCTGAAGCCGAAGCCCGCGTCAGCGCTGCGGAAGCGAGACTGCAGCATAGTCATGCGCAATTAGATCGTGCAGAAGCGACTTATGATTTTGCCAGGAATGAACAAGCCCGGACGGAGAAGCTCTTGCCGTCGAAAGCGGTATCGCAAGGTACGTACGACGCGGCCATGCATCTGCTCCGAACTGCGTCAGAAGACGTACGAGCCGGCGAGTTCGCCGTGCGCATCGCCGAGTTTGAGCTGGCGCAAGCGCGGGCCGCCTTGATGCGGAGTAGTGGAACGAAGCATGCTGGCGCGTCCGGCTTTGAGATTCGCTCGCCGATCAACGGAACGGTTCTGCGCGTTTTTCAAGAGAGTGAGGGGGCGATTCTCCCCAGTACACGGATAATGGAATTGGGAGATCCTCAGGATCTGGAAGTCGAGATCGACGTGCTTTCGAGCGATGCGGTGCGGATCCCGCTTGGTGCCAAAGTCTACCTGGAGCACTTGGGGACGGCGACACCAATTGAGGCGCGCATACGATTGATAGAACCACAAGCGTTTCTCAAGGTGTCGGCGCTCGGCGTCGAAGAACAGCGCGTCAATGTGATTGCTGACTTTGTCGACCTATCCGCCATTCGCAAACGGCTTGGAGATGCTTACCGTGTTGAGGCCAGAATCGTGATCTGGGAGGGCATCAACGTTCTCAAGGTGAACGCTGGCGCATGTTTTCGACACGAGGGTGGTTGGGCAGTCTATCGAATCGTCAATGGCCGAGCGCGGCTCACGAAAATCGAAATTGGCCACAGCAGCGGACTGGAAACCGAGGTCGTCAGCGGTGTCGGCGAGAACGACGAACTGGTTGCGTATCCCAGCGATCAGGTCTTCGATCGAACTCGAGTTTCGCGTCGGAGCACCAGGCGCTGACTTCGGCGTGTCGCTAACAACCGCTAAAAAGATTAAAAAGCCGCCGAATCTGTGCGAGTGGTAACACTGGCCACGGCTTGCATACCACAACCCTAGGCGCTGGCTTGGCACAACGGCGCCGCGTGATCATTCAGCGGCCGACATTGCCCGCACGAAGAGGTTCCATTTGGCCATCATCGTGTGATGGTGCCGTTTGATTCGCTCCTGGGCCTCCCGCTGCTGGACGTGCCGACGCGCTTCTTCGAGATGGGACCTGGCCAGCGACAAGAGCTCGGACTTCAAGTCCCCCTTTTCATAGGCGACCAAGGCCCGCTCGTGCTCGGCGAATGTTTGCTCGTAGCAACGAATCGCCGCGGCGTGTGCCTGCAGCGCCTCCTGATGCGCCTGTAGGGCAGACCGCACATCGTGCGACTGCTCGATCGCTTGCTTGGCATCGTGCTGCCAATGGGCGATCTCGTCGCGCCATAGATTGTTCTCGTTGCGCCATTGTCCATGCTCGGCGTGCATCGCGGCGTGAGACTGCTGGCTTGCCGCGGGCGCTGCGCCCATTTCGACTTCCGGCTTGGCGCGTGACATGTTGCTGACTCCCCCCGTGAGAACGAGAACCGTCGGCGCCACGTAGCACGGGGCGCCAGGTTCACCGAAGTTGACCTGAACTGCGGCCGATCTGGTCATCGCGCCGGTACCCATTGACACGACGCGATGACCGGCCTCGTCGCCGCTACTGCTTGACCTCGATCTTGCGCGCTTGTGAGTCTTTCGACTTGGGCAGCGTGATCGTCAGCACGCCGTCCTTATACTCGGCCGCGACCTCGTCCTCGATCACCGGACAAGGCAGCGTCAACGACCGCGAGAAGCAGCCCATCCGTCGCTCGGTGCGATGAAAGCTGCGCCCCTTCTTTTCATGCTCTTCCACCCGCTCGCCGCTGACCGTCAGCACATTCTGATTGAGGTGGATGTCGATGTCCTTGGCCGTCATGCCGGGCACGTCCATGCGAACCTCGATCGTCTTATCGGTTTCGCAGATATCCGCTGTGGGGACGATCCCCAGATCGAGCAGTCCAGTGCCGGTGTCTAGCACGCGCGACAGCACGTCGGCAACTTCGTTGCGGATTTCGCGAATGTGGGCCAAGGGTTCCTCGCGCCAGCTCGATGGGCGGCGCGGCTTCTGCGGCGTCAGAGTACTACTCATGGGATCATTCCTTTTAGGAAGGTGAATTGAGTCGCACAGGTGTAACGCTCACCTGTGCTGATGCTGCCGTTGACATGCTGTCGGCCGGCAACCGCGTGCCTCCTTGAATGCTGAGTCGGAGTTGCACGTGCCGTGCCAACAGGTGCGATAAGACAATTTGGCCAGCTTTTGTCGCTTCAATCCTCGGATCGACGGCTTTTAAGTGTGGCGGGCTGGGCGTTGCCCACCTCGTGTGTGCGATTTCGCACGCTGCTTTCAGGAGTTGCCATGCTGGCACAAGGCGCAACGCAGGTGTCCGCAATGGCAGTGATGACCGGCTGTCCTCACGATTTGTCGATACGCAGAAAGCGCGCGTTCTCGACGCGGGCGCAAAAGTACTTTTTCGTGAGCTCGGCGAAGAAAACGTAAAGCAAGGTCAAGCCTATTAATAGCAGCATCAGCGGCGCCGGCAAAGGGACAAAGCCCAGCAGCGAATTGCAGGGTAGATACGGCAAGATCAAGGCAAGGCCGATCACGACAATGGTACTTGTGAGAAACAGATTCCCGGGGCGGCTCCGATAGAATACGCGGCGGGTTCGCACGACTAGCGCGATCACCAACTCGGTCAAGAGCGACTCGCTAAACCATCCGGTTCGGAACTCGTCCTCAGTGGCCTGAAAGACGATGAGCAACATTCCAAAAGTCAGAAAGTCGAAGATCGAACTGACCAAACCGAAGAGCACCAGGTAGCGGCTGATAAACCTGGTGTCCCAGCGTCATGGCTTGGCCACCCACTCGGGATCCACGTTGTCGCCCACGATTGTGGTACCGGGAATATCGGAAAGAAAGTTGTTGAGCAGGATCTGCGAGGCGAGCAGCGGCAGAAACGGCAACCAGAGCGAGGCCGTGGCCATGCTGAACATGTTGCCGAAATTCGCGCCGACGGTCGTCAGAATGTACTTGAGCGTGTTGGCGAACGTTCTGCGGCCCTCGTCGATACCGTCGCGCATTGAGTCCAAGTCCTGTTTCAGTAGCACCAGATCGGCGGCGTCCTTCGCCACGTCGACGGCGGTATTCACCGAAATGCCGACGTCCGCGGCCATCCGATCTCGGCGAACCCCAAGGGCACGGCGACGACCCGATCACTTCCGACGCGCTGTATCCGCGCTGGGAGCGTTTCTTCCGCCCCAACGGCCTGGTGATCTCCGAGTCGGGAACAAACGCCTTGGGGTTGAGCGCCGCTCGACTGCCTAAGGGCGCGGTGCTGCACAACCAGACGCTGTGGGGGGCCATCGGCTGGGCGACACCGGCTGCGTTTGGTGCTGCCCTGGCAGCTCCTGAACGCCGTACGGTGCTCGTCACCGGCGAGGGCTCGCACCAATTGACCGCTCAGGAAGTGAGCCAGTTTCATCGCTGCGGGCTGAAGCCGATCATCTTCGTGCTCAACAACAACGGCTATTTGATCGAGCGACTTCTCTGCAAACATCCGAACAACTACTACAACGATCTCGCGCAATGGAACTATCATTTGCTGCCGCAAGCGTTGGGTTGCGAAGGCTGGTACACCGCCCGCGTCACCACGTGCGGTGAACTGGATACCGCGATGGCCCGGGCCCAGTCGTGCGGCACCGGCGCCTACAGCGAGGTGGTCACCGACAAGTACTTCGCCCCCCCGCTAGCGATGAAAATGCATGAATCGACAGCGACGCTATACATGAAGTGAGCTGCCGACGCTTGATTCGATTGCAGCAGCGGCTGTGGGGCGCCACGTGCGGTTCGCAGCCGCTGCGTTTCTGCGCAACGGCAATCGCGGTACAATCCTGTCGTTGTGTCCTTTTTTGCGAGCCGTCGAATGTTAACCGCTCGATCGGGCGAGGGTGTCATGAGCGAACCAGATTTTCAAAAGCGAACCGTGCTGGTAACCGGCGGATCGCGTGGCATCGGTCGAGCCTGCTGCGTGCGGTTGGCCAATGCCGGCGCAAACGTCGCGATCAATTACCGCTCGCGCGAGGACGACGCCCTGGAGACTGCCAAGCTAGTCAAATCAGTGGGCGGCCGCGCGCTGACAGTGCAAGCCGACGTGGCCGACGAAAAATCGGTCGAGCGGATGGTCGCCCAGGTGAACGACCGATTAGGGCCGATCGACATGCTGGTGAACAACGCCGGCATATTCGAATACGTCACGCCCGAGACTACGACTGTCGATCATTGGCGGCGGACGATCGACGTGAACCTGACCGGGCTCTACATCGTTACCTGGGCCGTCAAGGATCAAATGGTCGAGCGGCGGTTCGGGCGAATCGTCAACATGACGTCAATCTCCGCGCTGAGATCCCGGCCTTATGGAATCGCTTACTCGGCGAGCAAGGCCGGAGTGGTTGCCTTCACCAAGAGTGCCTCCGAGGCGCTCGTCCCTTTCAATATCCGCATGAACGCGGTCGCGCCGGGTTTGATCGAAACCGAAATCATCGACGATGTCGATCAGCCGGTGATCGATCGCATCGTCGAGCAGACGCCGATGAAGCGGATCGGCCAGGCCGACGAAATTGCCGATGTCGTCCACTTTCTCCTCTCCGAGGCGTCGCGATTCATGCTGGGGCAAACGGTCGTGGCCTGCGGCGGCCGCGTCATGCTGCCGTAAATCGCTTGCATCCGCGAGCGGTTCGGAGCACGATGCCAAATGGGAATTGGGGGCGAGTGCGGTCGACAAACTTAAGCGGAGCGCAGGTCATGACACGAGTAGCTCGCAACAGCGAGTATCAACAGCTAGCACCGACAAAGCTCGACTCGCAGCTCGCGCGGCGCCGTTTCTTACAGGGTCTGGGCATGTTGGCAGCGGCGGCGACAACGCCGCTTTGGCGAGGGCTACCACGAGCTCGGGGTGCTGACCCACCGGCGGCCGCGCCTGCGGCCAAAGCAACGCCCGTCGCCGACTCGGCTGAGCTGATTCGCGGCAAGTCATCAGGTTTGATCGTCCATAACGCCGCCCCATTAGAAATCGAGACGCCGCTCGAGCTGCTGCGAGAGCATGCGATCACCCCCCCCGAGTTACTCTTCGTGCGTAACAATGGTGGGCTAGCGAACACGGACACGCTCGAGCCGGCCTCGCTTGCCGGTTGGGTGATCGAAGTCTCCGGGCTCGTCGAGTTTCCGCGCACGCTCGATGCCGCGCGGCTCGCCGAAATGTCTCTCGTCGAACACGAGGTCGTGCTGCAATGCTCGGGCAACGGTCGCACGTTCTTTTCGGCGGCCGCCGAGGTGAAAGGCGCTCCCTGGCGCCATGGGGCGATGGCCAACGTGAAGTTTCGCGGCGTTCCGCTACGGGTGCTGCTCGACGAACTCAAGTGCCAGCCACACTCGGGCGCCCGTTTCCTAACGGCCGAAGGACGCGACACCGCGCTTTCCGCGGATAAGGCGGACTTCGAGCACAGCATTCCGCTCGACGACGCCCTGGACCGCGCGTTTCTGGCGATCGAACTAAACGGCAAGCCGATCCCCGCGGTTCACGGTGGCCCCGTGCGACTGATTACCCCGGGCTATTACGCGACGATGAACGTCAAATGGCTCAGCCGCCTGCGACTCGACGGGCACGAAACGCCCAATTACAACCAGGTGCCGCGTTACCGCACTCCTCGCGAGCTGATCGCGCCGGGCACGCCCTACGTCAACACACTGGCGAACAGCGAGCCCAACTGGCGACTGCGCACCAAAAGCGTCATCTTCGCGCCGCTCGATGGCGAGCAACTCGCCGCAGGCAACGTGACCGTGCGCGGCGTGGCGTTCAACGATGGCCGGGCCCGCATCGAAGCCGTTGAACTCTCGCTCGACGACGGGCAAACCTGGCGCCGCGCCGAGCTTGCCGCCGGGGCGGGCCCCTACGCCTGGCAGCCGTGGAATGCGACCGTTGCCTTGCCCGCAGGCGAGCAATACCTCATCGCGCGAGCCGTCGACGCGCTCGGCCGAACTCAACCGCTCGACGCGGCCGCAGGCTGGAACCCCGACGGTTACGCCTGGCACAACGCGCACCGCGTGAAGGTACAGGTCATGTGACGATGCAGGTCGCGCGAAATGGTGCAAGCTCATGCCGCGCGGGATGTCTTCCGCCCGGCATGAGCCAGCCTGGTTGGCGGTTAGCTTAGACGAAGCGCCGAATCTTGGGCGACTTCGAAGGTCTGTGATGGCGACCGCGAGGACGAGGAATTGTCCTTCGCAAGACCCAGCAAGCCGTTGGCCAGCATGGCTCCCGCGGCGGCTCCCATCAGGGCGCCCGCGTAAACGACGATCATCTGCGGCTCGCCCCCGCCGGCTGCCGAAGCAATGGCGCCTGCGAACGCTCCGGCAAACTCGCCCACGATCCAGCACGCCACGAGGAGAAAGCCGAACATTCCGGCCGATTGCCCCTTTTCACGTGCCCGGTTGGCAATTCGCTTCGTCAAAGCGATCACGACAAAGATCTCGATCATCGCGGCACACTCTTTCGTTCGGAATTGGTGAGAGATTTGGAGTCGAAGTTTCTCGACTGGCCTAGATACGCCGTGCCGCCGAGAAATCTGACATGTGCGGCAAAAAAATGATTCTTGGCGGCGGCAGCCCGACTAAGATGTTCGCTGGCCAGGTAGATTGCCGGCACTACCGACCGGCAATACCGAATCGGGTGCGAATCGCCCCAATTCCAGTCACCTGTGAGGTCCTGCGATGCATCCGTCGATGCCGAACGATGGCGCTAGCGACACACACGGATCGACGCGCCGAAGTTTCTTGCGACTTGCCGCGGGGGCCGGGGCCACGCTCTGGCAGGTAGGCGCGTGCGCTCCAAGATCGCATCTTCACGCAGCGCAAGACGCGCCGAACCCGCCGACCGACGTACCTGCTAGCGAGCCAATCGACAAACCTGCTGCGCCGGAGATCCCGGTCACTGGCATCGAGCGCCCCGCTTTAGCCGGCTTTGACCGAGCCATGCGCGACTACTTGCGCGATGAGAAAGGGATCGGCGCGGCACTGGCGATCACCAAGAACGGGCGACTGGTTTACGCCCGCGGATTCGGCTATGCCGATCGTGATGCCGGCCGTGTCGTCGAACCTCGCTCGCAATTCCGTATCGCCAGTTTATCGAAGGCGGTGACCGGCGTGGCCATCGTGCGGCTGGTCGAACAAGGCAAGCTTGCGCTGGCAGACCGCGTCTGCGACGTGCTCGATATCTGCAAGATCTACGACCACCGTTGGCCTTACATCACGATTGCCCAATTGCTCGATCACACGGGCGGCTGGGACCGCGATCAAAGCTACGACGCCATGTTCCGCGCGGTCGAGATTGCCGAGGCGCTGCGTGTGCCGCCGCCGGCCATGCCACGGCAGGTCATCGAGTTCATGGCGCGGCAGCCTTTGGATTTCGATCCAGGGAGCCGTCACGCGTATTCGAACTTTGGCTACTCGCTGCTGGGGCGCGTCATCGAGCGGCTCACCGGCCAGCGATACGACGAGTACGTCCGCCGCGAGGTGCTCGCTCCCTTGGGCATCGTCCAGATGCGGCTGGGGGCGACGCTGCCCGCGGGCCGCGCCGAAAACGAAGTCTGCTACTACGAACCGTCGGGCGAGACCGGGCCCGCAGTGATGGGAGAGCAGATCGGCGCGCAGGTTCCATGGCCGTACGGTGCATGGTGTCTCGAAGCGATGGACGCGCATGGCGGTTGGATCGCTTCGGCGGTCGACATGGTGCGCTTTGGCGCGGCGTTCGACAAGCCGGAGCATTGCCCGATCTTGAAGGCCGACAGCGTGCGGTTGCTGTTTGACCGCCCCAACGGCCCGGCCGGTTACGGACCCGACGGCCAGCCCAAGGAGGCCTATTATGCCTGCGGCTGGAACGTGCGGCCGATTGGCGATGGTGGACGCTTCACCGCCTGGCATACCGGCTCGCTCGATGGCACGTCGACCTTGTTGGTGCGCCGGCACGATGGCCTGAATTGGGCGGTGCTCTTCAACACCCGCGACGGGGCGAGCGGCAAGCGGATGTCGCTGGGGGCCGACCGCTGGCTGCACCGCGTGGCCAACGACGTGAGCACGTGGCCCGACGTCGACGAGTTTGGTTCGTGACGAGTGATCCGTGGCGAGAGGTCGAAATACGAGCGCGCGGCAGGCATCGCGTCCAGCCAATGACCATTAACCACGAGCCACTATAAAGTGTTCCGGGATTTTGCGTCCGGGTGCGTCCGGGTGTCTTGATATTGCATCCGAACTCGAATAGAGGGCACAACTTGGGGCGATTGGGCCTCTCGACATTTTGCGTCCGGGTGATCGTCCGGGTGCGTCCGGGTACGGACAGGCTTCAGACCTCAGACTACAGGCTTCAGACGTCAAACCTCAGGCCTGAAACCTCACGCCTCTTCGATAAAGTGTTCCGGGATTTTGCGTCCTAACCGTCCTAAGCCCGAAAAAACTGCGCCTAAAGCCTTACTATGAAAACACTTGAACTTAGGACGCAAAACCCGAAATGCTTGCGTCCTAAACCGTCCTAACGGGCCATTTTGCGTCCTAAGAACAGGCCAGGGGCTAGAGGCGAGAGGCAAGAGGTTAGTCGCGAGGGAGGCTCCCCCCGTTCCCCCCGTTCCCCCCGCACCTGCGGCCTGAAGCCTGAAGCCTGAAGCCTGAAGCCTGAAGCCTGAAGCCTGTGGCCTGTCGCCTGTCGCCTGTCACGCGTCCCGCTTGCGTCCCGGCCGGGCGTTTTGCGTCCCGGACTTGCGTCCCGAAGCTTGCCTGCGGTCAGAAGCCTGAAACCTGTCGACTGCTCGAGCTTCCTCGCCGCGCAGCGGCCGAAAGAGCTTAGCCGTGGGTGCAAACCCACGGAACCGTTCGCGAAACCATCATCAAGCCGCGCAGCGGCGGCATTTTGGATCGTCTGGTCGCTTACGACGTCAGTCGGCGAACACGCGCAGTCGCGCGGCGCGGCGTGGACGGAGCTCGCGGCTCGGCGGTTAGGGCTGCAATCCACCGTGCGCCCGCGTGGCAGACCACCGAAAAAGTAGAATGTCCTTTTCTCTCCCGGGACGAAGCACCGGCTGCGGTGCTTTGCATTTACAACAAGGTCGCAGCGGAGTGGATGGAAGTCGGACTCACCGGGCGCGCGGTTCATGCTCGGCCCGGATCGAGTGAACATTGGCCGTCCGAACTTTTTCCCGATTTCGGGGCTCGATGGTCCGACGGCCGACGTGTCGCCGAACGAATGCGGCAAATCCGACTACCGCCGCAATCGACAGCAGAAACGACGAAGGCTCCGGAACAACAAAGACAAGAGCAAGAGCGTTGCCGATCTGCCGGACTTCAAAATGGCGCGCGTCAAGGGGATTGGTGAAGCCGCTGGTATCGATGGCAAATTGGCTCGGCGAGAATCCCGTGATGCCACCCGATGCCGTGGCGAAAGTCCACAAGTAAGAGTTCGATGAATCGAAATCGAAAACATTCCCGATGGTGTTAGCGGGTAAAAGGGACGTGACGCTGATGCGTAGCGGATTTGAGTCGCTGCCTGCCAGCGCCAGTGTTCCCTCGATATTCAGCAAATCCCATCCCACACTGCTTCCTGCGTTGCCAAGGGCGCTGTTCACTTCGAACTTATAGATCGCCCCACCATTCCAGGTCGTGGCTCCAGCGGTCAAGGTGCCGGGCGAATTGCCAGGCGAAACCGTGCTGCCGCTGTTGAGCGTCAGGGTGCCGTTGATCACGCCGCTGCCTGTGAGCAGGCCTCCTGAATTATTAACGAAAGATCGGGTCACCAAGCCATCGTTATGGAAGAGCCCGTAATTTGTGGCAGCGGAGTCGAACGTGCCGTTTTGCACGTCGACTGAACCGGTCGACCACACCCTAAACGCATATTGGTTAACGAATGCCCCGCCATTGCTGACTGTCAGGCTTCCTGCACCACCGGCTTCGTACGGGCCTCCCCCAACCCCGACGGGCTCATGAAAATAGGGACCGGCATCCAACTTAGAGCCCGGGCCATCGATTATGACACTGCCCGAGCTGCCCGCGTTGGCGCCGATCGAAATCTGGCTGGCAAAACCTACGAGGCTTCCACCGTTTTGAATTTGGAGCGACCCTGAACCGTGTGACCCTACGCGGAACCAACTACTGCCTATATTGGCTATAGATCCGAATCCGTCGATAACAACCGAGCCGTTGGAACCGGGAGTCTCGGCGATCGTCCCTAGTCCTCCGCCTAGCTGGCCGATCAACGCCCCGTTTTGCACGGTCAGTTTTCCACCTACGCCACCTAAGGCACCAACGGAATCCACAACGGTTCCTACCCCATCGATGACGACGTCGCCTCCTGTCCTGATGGTCTTTACGCGTGCGCCATTTTCAACAGCTAGCGTCCCATTGCTGACGTTGGCCTGGAACAAATATGAGTTTTGTCCGGTAACCGTCGCCTGACCAGGCCCGGCATTGCCGCCTATCGTGACAATGCTCTCGGCCCTGCCGCCATCGCGAATCGTCAGTGTTCCGCTGTCGATGATGTCGCCATAGAGCCGTCCGCCGGACTCCAGGACAACAGTACCAGCCGGGGCGATCTGGAAGTTGGGGGATCCGGATTGACGCACCGATGCGCCGTCAGAAATTTTCAACGTAGCGGAACCCGACTGACCTATGTAAGAATGCCCATATCTGACCAGTTCGCCATTTTTCAGCCAGAGACTTGCCTCTCCAACGATCCCATCAACGATCAACGCAGCGGACGCGTGCGCACTATCCTCGAGAGTCAAAGTGTTGCCGCCCAAATCGAATGCGATTTCGCCACCACGTACGTCAAGGCGCCGGACGTTCGACGACACAGACAAGTTAATCGCATAATCGGACGTGATATCAAAGATCGCATCATCGTCGCTGCCTGGAGGTCCTGCCGGGTTCCAGTTAGTGCCGTTGTTATAGTCTCCGCCGCTGGAATTATTCCAGAAGAACTGCGTCGGGGCGCCAAGCGCGGTCGAAGCAGCGGCCGTTAGCACGACAAACACAAGGCTTCGATTTATCAAGTTCACCAGGTTGCTCCATCGGGATCGTCAACATCCCACTCGCGCAAACAGCTCAATGCCACTGCCCGGTGGCGCCTTCCTCGCCTGAAGGGCGTCTGGCGAGTTCGTCAAGCTCCGCATGAATTCGTAGTTTTTCGGAAGGATCCGACAACGGACCGAGTTATCCGCCAGGCAGTTGGTCCGCTTGCCGGAGATCGGCATGAGCAAGTTCTATGATTCCCGCAGGGGACACCATCTCAGGATTCAAAGAATCGTTGGTGGTGGAATTCCGCATCGAAAACCCGATGCTCATTCGGTAACCGTTTCACCGACGGGTGAGATTATTGCCCGCCGGTAAGCCAGCTTCAAGCTAGGCAGCCGCTTACTCGCCGCCTGCGGGTGGGCAGGAACGAAAAATGGGCACCAAGTCTGTCAAACCGTCCGATGGAGTGAATTAAAGGGGACGAGTGGAATGGCATCAACTTAGTGCGTATCTCATTTTTTGAGTAGGAGTTGTTGAAGCTGTCGTCGAGGCTGGTTCATGAGGCTGTACTCTTTGGGTCGGCGTTTGCGGACTCGCGGTTCAACCCGGTTCGGGCGATGCGGGTTCACTTGCAGCGAGAGCGCCGGTTGATGATCACAGGCTTGTTCGAGCCAGCGGAGTGCGTCGACAAAGCTGATTTGGGCTAGCGGCACTTGTTGGGCGTCGGCCGCGGCCAGCATGACGAGCCGCGCAAGATTGTAAACCAGTGCGTACATCGCGAGCTCTTTCAACACGCCAGTGACACTCTTGCAACGCAGCACGTCCAAATGCATCGTCGTCTTCAGGTGACCCAGGTTGGTCTCGATCTCCCAGCGCCGGCGATAGAGGGCCGCCAGAGCTTCCGCCGAATAGGTCTGCGCGTCGAGCAATGTCGTGACCAGCGTGATCACCGGGGTGCGCGCGCCGCGCACCTTGGTGTGATAGCGTAGTTCGCGTGCCCGAATCGTCTCGAGTGAATTAAAGGGGACGGGGATCGATTCTCTGTCGGCCGAGAAAAACGACGGCGCCGGCGCGGCGCAAGAGATCACCTGGAACCAGCAGGGTGAGCCCGCCAAAACGAAGCGTGACCTGGGGCGCGCGTCGCTCGACCAGGCCGCCGTGCAAGTGCTCGCCGCCGAATAGGGCGCCAAATAGTACGGCGGCGTCTGGCGTCCGGCTACTCGGCCGTGACCCGGGCGTGTGGCATGTCTTCGAGCCCCAATCGCTTCATCTTCTTGTAGAGGGTCGTGCGGTTGATGCCCAGTTGCTCGGCCGTCAGTTGCCGATTCCAGTGATGGCTTTCCAGCACTTCCCGAATGCTCTGACGCTCGGGGGCTTCACGAATGTGTTGCGTCCGGGTGCGTCCGGATGTGGCGTTTTGCGTCCGGGTGCCGGGTAGTGATCAGGGGTCAGTGGCTAGTGATCTGACCCGAGTTTGCCCGCATTCTCGAACCACTGACCACTAATCACTAGCCACTACAAGGCATTTTGCGTCGCTTGCATCCTGCGTGTCGGCCTCCTCACGCCTGCCAGAGAGTTCGTGCGTCCGGTTACCCTGCGAAAATCCGCCGCCTGTTCTGGTCAACTCCCAGCCGGTCGTCGCCCGCCACGTCGATTTCTCCCCCCTCTTCCCTGAGCGGGTGGATAATCGGCAAGCTCAGCCCCCGGCAGGAAAGCACGAACCGTTTTGACCGGCTTTCGTCACGATCACCCAACCCGTGGCCGACAGCTTGACCTTCCCCAACCCGTTGACCGTGCTACACTTGCATATCCTCAGACCGATTGGCAGGACCCCCCAGGCGGACGGTCCACCTCCCCGGACACCGAGATGCAGCACCTGGCGGAACCATGAAGCAGCTTCGCATCAAGGGGGCTCGGCGAAAGTTTGAAGTCTCCCGCGACGACCAAGGGGTGCCGCACATCGCAGCGCACGCTTGGCGCGACGCCTTGTACGGCCTGGGCTTCATGCACGCCGTCGATCGGCCCACCCAGATGCTCTTTGCCCGGGCCGTGGCCAGCGGCCGGTCGGCCGAACAAATCAGCGATACGCCCGAACTATTCGAGACCGACCGGTTCTTCCGCAAAGTCGGCTTGGACCAACACCTCGAACGCGAAGTCGCGGCGCTCGACGACGAATCGTTCGGCCACCTGACCGCCTACTGCGAAGGGGTCAACGACGGCATGAAACACGGCGGCCGCTCGCTGCCGATGTGGGCCACGGGCTTTCAGCCGCAACCCTGGAACCAGCACTCGGTGCTGTTGATCGGCAACCTGCTGAACTTCGGCGGGCTGGCGGTCGGCCAGCAGCAGAACGAGCGGATCATTCTCGAACTGATCCAGGCGGGCGTGCGCGACGAACTGCTGCAAGAGCTCTTCGCCCCGCTGTTGGACCACGCCGACTTCGATCTCTATCGCCAGATCAAGATGTCGAGCCGGCTGTCGAGCGAGGCGATGGAGCTGATCACCGATCTGCCGCGGCTGGCGGGGAGCAACGCCTGGGCGGTCGGCCCCGCGCGGAGCGCCAGTGGTTCGGCCATGCTGGCCTCCGATCCGCATTTGGAAGTGAATCGGCTTCCGGCCATCTGGTACGAAGCGGTGGTCGAGTGGGATGAAGAGTACGTGCTCGGCGCGACGCTGCCGGGCTGCCCCATGTTCGCGATCGCCCGCAATCGCGACCTGGCCTGGGGGGTGACGTACCTCAAGGGAGATACGAGCGACTACTTCGTCGAAGAAGTGCGACGCGGCGAGCGCGGCTGGCAGTA
>CAZBWM010000130.1:0-14119 GCA_964495375.1 uncultured Planctomycetaceae bacterium
CGTTTCGCAGCGTGAGAAAGTAGCGCTCGCCGAACTTCGTCAGCGATGGTTCGGCCAGCCCGCGATCGATGTCCAGGCTCAGCTCGTCGCCATGCTCGACGTATTTCAACGTCTCGCCGTCGAACTGGCAGCGGCAGACGGTCGCTTTGTGGCGGTCGTGCGGTTCATCGGCCCGGCGAAAGTAGATCGGCAATAAGATGTCGCCGCCGGGTAGATCAACGCGCTGCGTGCAGCCCGCCCGGGCGAACTCGAACCTGCGCTCGGCCGGCATCGCAAGCGTGCGCCATTGGCTCCAGGTCTTTTTCTGCGGGTCATAAACCGAATAAGGTGTTTCGCTCGGCCCGTGCTTCAGGTGATCGTTGGCGCTGGCGGAGTACCAAAAGGTGGCGCCGGTCCCCAGCAGCTTGCCAGTTTTAGCGTGCCAGGTCGGCCAGAAATCGCATGGTACTACCTCTACGTCTGCCCGGGGACTGCGGCGACTGAGCGTGGCGTGCTCGGTGGGGCCAATCCAGGTTTTGCCGAGATCATCGGTGCGGAAATCGTTCAGGCCGTAATAGACATCCGAGCGATCGGCCTGCAGTTTTTGCAGGGTCATAACGACGATTGGCGTGCGCGATGGATTGGCTGCGATGCCGGGAGGAATGGCCCCCGCGCGGGCGTGCATCCAGCAGGTGCGACCATCATAGCCCTTGGCGACGGTGGTCACCTCGATGCGATAGTCGAGCGGATCGTCACCCAACGAGTTGCCGCCGCAAAGCATGGCAACCAGCAGTAGCACCGACCGCTGGATATATTGCGTCACTTGCTTCATGGCTTGGCACTCGATTGGGTTCAGCTACGTCCAGGCCACGAAGCGCGGCAGCGTGCGCGTCGCCGAGAGCATGATGACGGCCCGCTTGCCGTCGGTGAAGTAGGGATCGCCGGTCAGGTTGCGGCGCGGCGCCGTGCGGGTGCAGGGGCCCACCCCGTCGACGTAGCCGGCCGCTTGAATGCGCTCGGCTTGCAGCAGGTCTTCGATGACGTAGTCGCGGGCTTCGTCGACGTCGGGGTCGATACGGTGGGTCGTCAAGTTCCAGGCTTTGGTGGTGAAGCGGACACCGATGTCGCGGCTCACCTGCCCAACCCACACGGGCTGCCCGGCAAGGCACAGCGGTGTGAGCCAAAGCCGCAGGTGCAATCGCTCGTTGATCGAGCGCCGCGTGCGCTGCAGGGCGACATCCTGGCTGCGGCCGAACAAGTGCAGCGGGCTGACGGGCGAGTAGCGGTAGTCGGAACCGAGCAGAAACGCGCGGGTCGTTTTCCAGCAGGTTTCGAGCGTGATTGTTTCACTTTCGTCCCAGCGGGCGGCGAACGAGCCAAGCAGCCGGGCGAAGTCGCCGATGATCACCAGATTGGCGGGGTCTCCCAGTCGCTGCGCCTTGGCGTTGGTCGTGGTGGCCGGCATCGTTTCGAGCCGCGAGACCAAAGTGTGCACGTCGCAATCTTCTAGCGAGCTTTTGGGGACCAAGGTATCGAAGTCGCGATGCAGGTAATCGGTGGTGATGCCCGGCACGGGGAGCGTGAAAACGAACTCGGTCGTGTGGGGCGAGGCTTGCTTTGCGGTCGCGTTGGCGATGATCGACGCGTTGGCAGCGGTAGAACTCGAATTGGCCAGGGCCGGTGCACTCGGGGCTTCAACTTCGTCGAGCGCGCCTTCGAGCGAACCACCGATCGCGTGCAAGAGGACGTGCACGATTTTGGTCCCGGCGTCGAGCGGCGTGAAGACGAAGCCCTCGCTCACTCCGCCCGGCGGGACCGGCCGCAGATGAAAGGCGCGCCGGCTGAAATACTCGTCCATGCGGCGATTGGCACGGTAGGCCGTAATCAATTTCAGCGGCACCAGTGCCAACAGCGGCAAGAACAGATAGCCAACGAAGCCGAAGGCCGACAGCCGCTTGAGAATCGAGAAGTGGTTGACGCCGGCGGCTTCGAGCGGCGTGTAGTAGTTCGGATCGATGCTCACCAGTTGCAGCCGCAAATTCGCCTGGCAGCGGTTGGCGATCCGCAGATAGACCGGCTGCACGCCGCGGCGGGCCGTGTGCACGCCGAACGCCCGGAGGCTCTCCTTGGCATCGAGCACGGCGACGGTCACTTCGGCCAGCTCGTTTTGCTGGGTTTGCGCGCGGGCGAGGTAGCTGTCGACCGCTGCGTCGGGCGTGTAGGGAGTTGTCAGCCGCCGCCAAAGTGCGGTCAGGATGGGGTGTGGCATGCGAGAAAACTTGTGTTGATGAGTTTAGCGCTCAGAGTCAGCGAACCGTTGTAATATGATAAGGAGCCGAAGGACAATTTGAGTCCGATTCTTTATGGCGGACTTGTACCAACGGGAGTACCGCGTCAATGAACGTCGGTTGTCGAGGTGTTGCGAGTTTTCTGGCGTTTTGCGGAGTCTTCTGCATGGCGGTCAACGCGTCGAATTCAGTCAGTCGAGCCGCTGAGAAGCAAGTGCCCGTCACTTTTTCGGGAGGCCACACGATCGGCAAGGAGGACTTCGGCCGTCCGGTGGCGCTGATCGCGGCGGCGCTCGGCGTAAATCCCGACGTGTTCCGTGAGGCGTTCAGCGGCGTGACGCCGGCGCGTGGCCGCGGGCCGACGGGAGCTGAAGCGCGGAAGAATAAAGCGGCGCTGCTCGGCGTATTGGCGCCGCATGGGGTGACGAATGAGCAACTCGACGAGGTGAGCGACTATTACCGGTTTCGGCCCGATCGTGGCGAGCTGTGGCCGACGCGGGCCGCGAAGGCGCACGCCGTCGTCGTCGACGGCAAAATCACACGCATCGTGGTGACCGATGCCGGCGCAGGCTACTGCACGCCACCGACGATTAAAGTGGCGGGCTTTGCGGAAACGCGGTTCACCGTCACGCTCGCGCTGGGGAAGGATCTCAAGACCAATGGCGGAGTGGCGAAGATTGAAGTTGTGACGGGGAAGAAGGCGAAGCATCCTGATTCGATCGGCAAATAAGAGTGTCAGCCAGGGAGCAGATCATGCCACTTGACGAATTTGAGAGTCATCTTCGAGACGCTAGCCCGGGATTTCGTTGCTACGCGAGTGGTGATCCAGCGGACACAATCAAGTTCCTTGCTCACGTGCGACACGAAATCGGTCGGCCGGTATCGGAAAAGACGCTGAGAGCCGCGACCGAGCTTGCCGGTAGGGCCGTCAGCACATTAGCGCCATTCCTGAAACTACACGACGGCGTAGTGCTCTATCGCGACAACCTTTCGGACACCGCAGGAGTCGAGTTCTTTAAGGTCGCCGATTGGAAAACCAAGACAGCGGAGATGCACGAGTGGACCAGCGGGATGGGCCTCGACGACGATGATTGGCCCGATTGGATTCATCGCGGCATTGTCATTGGTGATATTCCACATTCAGCCAACTATTTGGTGCTGCAACCAGACGGACAGAATGCGGGCAATCTGTACTACTTCGATCACGACGATTTTCAAGAGGATCCGCTCGCAGAATCGATCGAGGCGTTGCTGGAGATGATTATCGAAGATCCGGCCAGTTTTTTGCATGAGAGAGGTTGCTACACGCGATATTCAGATGGAAAGACCAAGACTCAGTGGATCCCCAAGGAATACGTGGCGAACTGCGACGACGAAGTGCCGTTGTAGAGGCCTCGATTCTTTGTGAGCCTCCAGGTATAGCCAAATCGACGTAGGACTACTTCGCTAGCTTCGTCGTCAGCCGAAATCGTACCCGATACGCCTGATAGCCGGCGGCCAATTCATCGGCGTAGAGCGTGGCCAGCTCCGTGCGCAGCTCTAGCGCCGTGGCGAAACCGTCGGGCCGGGCGTCGTCGTCGGTCAGGTCATCCAGCGCGATCGTGTCGACCGCCAGCACGTCGATGTAGCCGGCGCCGGGGATATAGCTGCGCTGCCCTGAGCGCATGCGGCGATGCTTCCAGAGGCGGATCGTCTGGGTTTTTTCACCAGCACGAATCGCCGGCAGGAATTTCTTTTTGAACAAGAGCACGCGTGGGCCCCTCAATCGATCGACTGAAGCTTGGCTTCCTGTAGTTTTTATCCCCCTCACCCTGCCCTCTCCCGCGAGGGGAGAGGAAGTCGCTGAGAAGTCATGTTTCATTCGACCTTCACCGCCGACCAGGTCCAGTGCCGGTCGCTGGTTTGCGTGACGCCCCGCGGATCGAAGCCGAGGGCGGTCACCAATTGGCGAATCTCGTCGAGCGAGAGGGCCGCGTGCAGCGAATCGGCGAACAGCCCACGCTGCTGATCGTCGGCGCCGGCGGCATACGTGTTGACGAGTTGCTCGAGGGTCGCCTGATCGGCAGGGCGCAGCAGATCACGAAAGAAGAGGAGCCCGCCGGGCGCGGTCACGCGGACCGCTTCTGCCAGCACGATCGCCGGCTCGGGCAAGTGATGGATAATCGAGTTGGAGATCGCGGCGGCGAAATGCCCGTCGCGGTAGGGCAACCGCTTGGCGTCGACCAGTTGTAACTGAATGCGGTCGTTCAAGCCGGCGTTGCGCACGCGCACGGCGGCCAGGTCGAGCATGCTTTGCGCGGCATCGACAGCGCAGACGCGCAAGGCCGGCGCGCGGCGGCACAGCTCGATGGGAATCAGCGCGGTGCCGGTCCCAAGTCGAGCAACTGGGTGGCGCGTTCTCCGTCGGTGCCTAGATTCACGCCCTGCGCGTCGGCCGCAGTGAGCAAATCGGTCACGAAGCGACGATTGACCTCCGCGTGATCCATGCGATCGTAGGCCGAAGCCTCGTCGGGCGTGTCCATCACCTCGGGTTCGAGGACGCGCGATAGCACCGTGAAATTCCTCCTGTTCGACTACGAGTGTCTTGATTAAGCCGGCGGAATCTCGACTTCAAACAACGTAGGCCAGTGCTTGCCGGTCAGGTAGAACGTGCCGGCGACGGGATTGTAGGCGATACCGTTGAGCACGTCGTAACCCAGCGAAGGCGCGACTTCGGCCACAAGCGCACGGCAGTCGATGAAGCGCACCACGCGCCCCGAGTGGGCGTCGATTTCCGCCAGGTCGCTGGCTGCGTAGATGTTGGCGTAAACGCGGTCGCCCACGCATTCCAAATCGTTGAGCCAACGGACGGGGAGCGCATACGATCGCACGGCCAAGTGCCCAACGACGGCGAACGACTCGTCGAACTTTCGCAGCAGGCTGCTGCCGTCGCTGGCCAGCAACTGACCCTGGGGCGTGGCAGCGAGCCCCCAACCTTCTCCTTCGTAGTGCCGGCGGCCAGCGCGCTCGAGCGTCGGCAGTTTGTAAACACGGCCGTGACCGCTGACGAACGCGAGCTGATAGAGGTGTTCGCCCAGCACAGCGATTCCCTCGGCGAAATCGCCCTCGACCGGTACGAGCTGACGCACTTCGCCAGTCGCGGGGTCGATGGCCCGCACGCTGCCGGTGGTGTCTCCGCCGGTGCTTTCGTAGAGCACCCCGCGATGCCAGGCGAGCCCCTGGGTGAACGCGCGAGTGTCGTGCGGCAAGCGACGAACGACGCGCGGCGCGATGCGGGGGACGCCGAGTCGAATCAAGCGCTCGAGCGTGCGCTTGGCAGCGTGCTTGAGTGAGTGTTTGAGTGACGACTCGGCCACGGTGGATTAGTCCTGGTGGGGCGCGCCAACTGGCTGATTGATGCCACTGGATACTTTCGCGCCCGTCAGTTCGTCAACTCCGCGGTACAAATCAAAGCCGCGCGCGAGGAGCCTCGGCAGCAGCACGTCGAGAATTGTCAGCACGCAGGGGTTGTCGTCGTGCAGCAAGACGATGTCGCCCGGGGAGATCGACTCGGCCCAGAGGGTCGCCTGGCGGCGCGCTTCGTCTTCGGTGGTGAGTTGCCAGTCTTGCAACTCGGTGGACCAATAGATTGGTTTGAGGCCGGCCAACCGCGGCGCGAAAACGCTGGCCAGCGAAATTCGCCCCAGCGGTGGGCGAAACAACCGCGGCCGCTGCCGGGTGACGCGCTCGATCTCGCGCTGGCAGCGCTGCAGGTCGCGCAGGTACGGCAACAAGTGACCGTTACGGTTCAGGTCGTGCTGCCACGAGTGATTGCCCAAAACGTGCCCCGCGGCGGCGATTTGTTCGAGCACACCGGGGGCGTCGGCAAACACACGCCCGACGACGAAGAAGACCGCGCGGGCGCCGTGGGCCGCGAGCCGCTGAAGCACCCGGGGCGTCACATCAGGGTGAGGTCCGTCGTCGAACGAGAGGAGCACGGCGTCGGGGCTTGCCAGGCGGTGGGTGCCGGCCCAGCCTTTAAGCGTGCTTTTGAGCCTACTTTTGGCGGAAGCCGAAACACTCATGTGCGACTCGCGAGTTCTGACGCCGCTTCAACCCTGACGCTTGAGCAGCCGTCGCACGAGCCGATCGAGCTGCATTCGCTCGAGCAGGCTTTTCGCCGCGGTTGACGCGCCGCCGAGCGCGGTTTGCAGCCGCAGCCACCAGCGCCAGCGACCGCGCGGCACGAGATAGATCGAGCCGGCATCGTGCTGCTGATTGCCGAAGCTGCGCTTGTAGGCGGCGTCGCCCAGGCCGAAATCGAGCACGCGCGGTGTCCGCTCGCGATACAGGTCTTCGATCGCGAGGTGGATCATGATCGAGCCGGGTCCGCGGTCGGCGTGGCGCTGGTCGAAACCATGTTCTTGCCCCCAGTAGACGCCATCGTATTGGCAGCCCAACTCGTAGGCAATCGGCTCGCCGGCCAAGAGCAGCACGTACGCCCGCAGCCAGCCGTGTGCGGCCAGCCGTCGAAAATATTCGACGCGGTCGGGCGTGGCGCGCGGCGTGACGCCGTAAGTGCGCCCCTGCCAGGTGTGCGGAGCGATGCGGTCGAGCAGTCGCAGCAAGCGCGGCACGTCGTCGGGGCGCTCGGCGCGGAAGACTTCGGCGGCGTTTTCCTCGAACAGGCGACGCGTCGTGCGGCGCAGGTTCTTTCGCGTGCTGGAATTGAGCGATTGCAAGTAGGCTTCGTGGCTGGGCGGTAGCAACAGTTGATGAACCGGCTCGATGCGCGGCGAGGCTAGTACCCAGCGCAGGGCCCCGCCTTGCGCAAAGCGTTCGCGCGTGTGCTGCCAGAGTGGGTCGTCGCAGGCGAGATTGAAGAACTGAATCAGGTCGTAGGCGCGGCGCTCGGCGACCAGGGCATCAAGCAGCGCATCGAGCACGCTGGCGGATTCCGTGTCAACCGCCAGCACGAAGCGGTCGCCGAACGTCTTGAGCAACCTGACGGGTAGCGCGCGCAACGTCCAGACGCTCAGCTCGATTTTGAAGCGAGCCTGGTGGACATAGCAGGGGGCGACCCCCACCAGGCGCCCGCCGGAGCGAGCCGCGATCACCAGCGGCTCGTAGGCTGCGGTTGTGTCGAGCGCGGCCGCGACATGATCGGGATCGTTCTCGAGCACGACCCCACTGGCGCCGGCCGAAACCAGCGCGCGCCACTCAGGGAGCAATCGCGCCACCTCGTCGTGCGTGCGCAAGCACTCGATATCGAGCGACGTGGGGGCCGATTGCAGCATAACGCTAGTCTAGCAGCCGATTGAAACCTGCGACGGGCCGCTGGCCTAAAGCCCCATCGCCTGGCGCACGTCGGCTAAGTCCACCCCCAGCGTGAGCTTGACGAAGGGAGCCAACTCGTCGGGCTTGCCCAGGATGTGGATCGTCGCGTGTGTGTGGCTCAGCGTGCCGCCCTTGGCCAACTGCGCGGCAGGCGATAGCGTTTCCAACTCGTAGAAACCGCCGAGCGTTTTGGCGCCCGGTTCGGCCGCGCCGTCGTTGTAGCTGTTGACCACGTCACCTTGATACGGCTCCTGCTGCGGCAGCACCCAGGTGTTATTGATGTACAACTGCTGGCCCGGCCGCGAGGGGAGCGTGAAGTTCACCAGGGTCAGCACGCCGGCGTCGAAGTCATACGAGCCGATCGTGGGGCGGGCCCGCTTCGGCGAGATCCCCAGCTTCGCACGAAAATTGCCGTCGCCCAAAAACAGCACCGCCTGCTCGGTGACCTTCAGACGCTCGTCGGGGACCGGCCCAAAGTAGTCGGGCGTGACAACGGGGCCGAGCGTTTCCGCTTCCCCTGGCGCGTATGGCAGAATGATCACCGTTTTGGGGCCGGGGCGGAATTGACCCAGGCTCCAGATTGAAACCAGGCCGGTAGCGGATTTGAGCTGCTCGCCGCGATTGCTCACCTGGTTTTTGGTCCAGAAGGCGACCCAGCTCGCGCGGCTGGTGCGCAGGGCGCTCTCGGCTTCGGCGCCCAGTAGCTCGCCCAACTGGGGCAGCTCGAGCCGGCGGATGCCGCGCTCGACTTCAAGGTCGAACTGCGTGTTCGAGGCGTTCGTCACTTTCAGGCGATGCTTGAGCAGCAGGCCCGGCTCGGTGGGCGTGGCGGCGTCGAAGGCCCCAACGTTGAGCCCCGGCGGCGTAAACCAGTTGGCGACTTTTTGTTCGGCCCCCGGTTTGAAGAAGAGGGCGAACTGGCCCGCCTCGGGGGCGAGCCAGAAGCGGTCTTCGCCGCCGTAGTTATTGAAGACGTCGTCCTGCTTGCCCGACTCGATGAAGTCGCGATTGAGCCAGCCGAAGCTGGGCCCGCTGAGGCCCGTGCAGGTGGAGGTCATCACGCGCCCTTGAAAGGCCGGGCAGATCGCCACGCGCGCCTTACCCGAGTCGTCGGACAATTCGATGACGGCCGTATGCTTCTTGAGAAAATCGACGTCGCCTTGATAGGTGCCGTAGCGATTGGTGGGCTCGGCCGCAGGCGACAACGTGGAGAACACACAGGCTGCCATCGCGAATAGGAGAATCGATGCGGCGATGGTCCGGAGGCCGGGCCGCAGACGGCTGGCAATCGCTGTGTCGGCGCTAATCAGTCGCATGGCAACGAGAATCCTTTCGATCAATGCGGAACGAACGGCGCGTCGCGGGCTTGAATCACGATGCGCCGGATGCGGGTGCGATGGCTACTGTGTAGCGTGCGCCAGCGGGATTCTCAAGCACGGCGGCGAAAGAGCCCTGGGCGGAGCCACTGGCACCGGGAGCTGGTGAAGACTTATCGTGGCACGGCCATCTTGGCCGTGTTCTCCGCACAAGTCATGGGCTAGAAGCCCATGCCACGATTGAAAGCGGCCTCGCAAAACCGCCGTCTGATGCAACTACTGCTGTTGTTGCTGCTGCTGTTGCAATTGTTCGTCCCCCAGCGCCCCGTGGCGCGGGCGCTGTAGCGAAGTGGACGGCACATCCAGCGGTTGCAGATGCTCGTGCCAGGAGAGCGAGGGCAAACGCGGCAACTCACGTGTGGCGACGCGGACGCGAATCGTTTCGTCGGCGCCGCCGCGATGCGTGCCGCGATTGGGGGGGACATCGCCGTAGTCGCGACCGACCGCGACGCGCACGAACCATTCGCTCGCTTCGCAGCAATTCGTCGGGTCGTAGCCGCGCCAGCCGACGTCGGGGAGCCAGACTTCGCACCAGGCGTGGCTTTGCGATTCTTTGTCGGGCCGATGGATGTAGCCGCTGACATAGCGCGCCGGCACCCCGTAGGAACGCAGCACCGCGATCATCAGGTGCGCGAAATCCTGGCAGACCCCTTTGCCAGTCTCCAACAGGTGGTCGATCGTCGAGGTGCTGTCGGTCACATCGCGCTGGTACTCGAACCGCTCGCGAATGTACCCGCCGACCCGCTCGATCCAATCGGCGACACGGCAACCATCGGCCGGCGCGAGCTCGCGGCGGATGGTTTGCAAGCGGGCACTGTCGCACACCGGACCACGGAAGGGGAGAAAGTCGAGCACTTCACAAGGGTCGGCGGCCGTGGCCAGGGGAAACGTCGCCATGCTGTCGGCCAGGCGGCGCGAGGGGACGGTCGTTTCGACGACGCTGGCCGCTAACACGCGCACCTGTTGATGCGGCGCGAGCAAGTTGAAGTGATGCACGCGGTTGCCAAAACCGTCGAGGTACCAGAAGACATTCGTCGGTTGGCTGACGGCCAGATGAAACGAATGGCAACTCTGCTGCTCGTCGCTGGCCGGCTGCATGCGCAATTCGGTCAACCACTCGGAGGCAGGTTCCGAGTACTCGAGCTTCGTCTCGTGCTGGATTTCGATAATCATGATCGGGAAAGCTTGCGATACAGGTTGTGCAAAGCACTGGGCAATTCGAGCGATTCAGTTCTTAGACAAGCGAGTACTGTTCTTGAACGGCCACGGTTGCGCGAGCGCAGCGCTGGCCCGTCGTTTCGAGAAACGTGTGCAAAGCGTCGTCGAGCACTTCGTGCGGCTCGGCGTATTCGAGATCGACAATCGCCCGACCGAGGATGCGCCCCGCGCGGCCGCCGGGCTGCGAGGGATCGTCACCGCCGATGGCCGCCAGGTTAGCCGCGGCCGCCCGCAGGCAGAACCGCACCGAGTACGGAAAATCGGGATTGAACAGCAGGAACTCGAGCACGCGCTCTGGCTCGACGCGGCTGATGTAGAGCCGCTGATAGGGATGGTAAGCCTGGCAGCACTCCAGCACGCTGGCCCAGTGCAGGTTGGCCAGCGACAGCTCCATGGTGTCGGCCAGGGCCCGCAGTTGGCGATAGCGGGTGTTAAGGATGCGCAGTGTTTTCTCGGCCCGTTCGAGGTACTTGCCGAGCTGGATGAAGCGCCAACTTTCGTCATGGATCATCGTGGCGTCGCACACGCCCTGGAACATCTGATTGCCGGTCTGCACCGACTGATAGAGCTCGTGCGGCGAATCCTGGGCGCGACGGCGGAACTCGGGATCGGTCAACTGCCAGTAGAGCTTGTTGAGCTCGCGCCACATGTCGCCGCTGATCGACCCGCGGATGCTGCGGGCATTGTTACGCGCGCGGTTGATGCAGGTCATGATGCTGGTGGGGTTGGCGCTCGAGAAGGTGAGCGCCTCGCTGACCGCAGCCGACAGCGGGCCATCGGCTTCGCCGGGCGCGGGCTGTTGCAAGATCGCCAGCACGGCGGCCCATTGCAGCTCTTGCGCGCCGGCGACCACACCGTGCAGGTCGAGCTCCAGATGAAAGCTGACTTCCAGCAGGCGCGCGACGTGATCGGCCCGCTCGACGTAGCGGCTCATCCAGAACATGGCGTCGGCAACGCGGCTTAACATAAGGAGGGCCCGGCTCGGCGTGGTTCGATGCTATTCATGTCCGTTTTCGGCCAGCACCCAAGTGTCTTTGCTGCCGCCTCCTTGCGAACTGTTGACCACCAGGCTGCCGCGCGGCAGGGCCACGCGCGTCAGCGCGCCGGGGACGACCGTCGTGCGTTCGCCGCAGAGAATGAAGGGGCGCAGGTCGACGTGGCGCCCTTCGAGCCGGCCATCGACAAAGGTGGGATGCGTCGAAAGTTGGATCGTCGGCTGCGCGATGAAGTCGCGCGGCTTGGCTTTGACCAGGCGGGCGAACTCTTCGCGCTGCTCGGCAGTCGAGGCCGGCCCAATCAACATGCCGTAGCCCCCCGACTCGTTGACCGTCTTGACGACCAGCTTGTCGAGGTTCGCCAACACATGGCTCAGGTGGCTGGGAACCAGCGGGCGGAAAGTTTCGACATTCGGCAGGATGGCGTCCTGCTTGAGGTAGTAACGGATCATGTCCGGTACATAGGGATAGATCCCTTTGTCGTCGGCGATGCCAGTGCCGATGCTGTTGGCCAGCGAGACATTCCCCGCGCGATAGGCATTCACCAGGCCGGGCACGCCGAGGATGCTGTCGGCGCGGAAGGTGAGCGGGTCGAGGAAATCGTCGTCGATGCGGCGGTAGATGACGTCGACGCGGCGCAGTCCGCGCGTGGTCCGCATCCAGACGCGATTTTGATCGACAACCAGGTCGCGCCCTTCGACCAGCTCGATGCCCATGCGCTGCGCCAGAAAGCTGTGCTCGAAGTAGGCCGAGTTGTACATGCCAGGGCTCAAGAGCACGACCGTGGGATCGGTGGCGGCCGCGGCCGGCGCGATGAACTTGAGCACGTCCAAGAGCACGGCGGGGTAGTCGTCGGTCAGCCGCACGTCGTAATGATCGAAGATCTGCGGAAAGACGCGCTTGAGCACTTGCCGGTTTTGCAGCATGTAGCTGACGCCCGACGGGGTGCGGCCATTGTCTTCGAGCACCAAGTAGCGCCCTTCGGCATCGCGAATGAGGTCGGAGCCGCAGACGTGGATGTAGATGTTCTTGGGGACCGCGGCGTTGACGAACTCGCGGCGGAAGTAGGCGCCACCATAGATCAACTGCGGGTCGACCACGCGATCGCGCAGGATGTGCTGATCGTGGTAGATGTCGTGCAAGAAGAGATTGAGCGCGGTGAGCCGCTGGGTGAGGCCCTCCTCGATCTGTCGCCACTCGCCGGCCGAAATGATCCGCGGCACCGGGTCCATCGGCCAGACGCGTTCGATCCCTTCTTCGGCGCGATAGACGGTGAAACCGACGCCATCCTGCCGCATCGAGAGGTCGGCCATGGCTTTGCGGCGGCGGAACTCGTCGGGGTCGAGCGACGCCAGGCGGCGATACAACGGTTCGTAATGCCGGCGCGGCGTCAGGTCGCGATCGAACATTTCGTCGTAAGCCTGGCCCAGCGCGTACTGGCCGAACAGCCCGCCGGCTTGCGAGGCGGGTGTGAAGTTCTGCCGGATGGATTCGATCGTCGACATGGCGAAGCTCGCCTAACGCGCTGGAAGGATTATCGACCGGGGAAGGCGAGTCTCAACTCGGGCACGGTGCTCGTTACGCCTTCGGACGGGCACCCCCCGCAAACGCCGCGGTCCCGTTAGTTTTCGGGATCGGCAGGTTTGGTGAAGGCTCTCAATGTACAGGCAGGGGATGCGTAGACCAAAGGCAATTGCCGAGCTTGATCGTGCTGGCCACGCACTCCAACGGCGCCTCCCGGGTTGCGGATTGTCGCCGCTAAGTTAGGATGGCGTTTGAAGTAACGATCGCTGGCGGCGCTTCGTCCCCCGCTCGGCTGTGCAGCGTTTAAGCAACTGGCGTGCCGGGCTCCTGCCGACAGGGCCTGAGCCGCGCGGGGGATGCGAGCGGGGCGTGCGGCCTGGCATGCCAGGAATTGGGTAGTGGTTCAGTCGAACCGGATCTCCCCCATCCCAACGGTGTCAGGAACCGATTCAAGAGAGGGTTTTCCATGAGTTGGTCGGCGCGGGAATCGGTCCCTGACACCGATCGGGCTCCGAGCAGACTAGACTGATCCCCTACCATGAATTGCCACTTCGTGCGGGACGGGCTCGAATTCGCTATTATGAAACGAACTTCATAGTTCGCCGCCCCGTGGCGACCTTCCCCCTTGAGGGCTGTCCGGTGACGCAATTCACCTGTGGCGGGTAAATCTCCTCGACGGCACGGGACGGCGATCGCTCCATTTCTGTCTACTTCACGCGACAAAACCCTGGATGCAACCGATGGCGTCGGCCGCAATTCGCGCGCGAGTGGTGTTTCTGCTCGCTAGCCTTTGTTTTTTTGCGTCGGGCATGACGGGACTGGCCTACCAGGTCATTTGGTTCAAACGCTTTGCCCACGCCTGGGGTTCGTCGGGCTTGGCCATGGGGGCGGTCGTGGCCTCGTTTTTGTTCGGCCTGGGAGCAGGCGCCTGGCTCTTGGGGCGCGTGGCCGATCGCGTCGGGCGTCCGCTGTTCTGGTACGGCGTTTTTGAGATTGGCATCGGCCTGTTGGCGGCGCTCATCCCGTTTGAAATTCAGTTGCTCGTGCAGGCGGCCGCGGTGATTCACCCGCTGTTGCCCGAGCAGCCCGTAGCGCTGTTCCTCGCTCGGGCGGTGGTGACGCTGTTGATTCTTGGTCCGCCGTGCATGTTGATGGGGGGAACGCTTCCGCTGTTGATTCGGCAGTTTACGCCGCGCGACGCCGCGCTGTCGCACTCGACTGGTTGGTTCTACGGCATCAACACGCTGGGGGCCGCGGCCGGATGCTACCTGGCCGGCTTTCACCTGCTGCCGACCTTAGGACTTTATTGGACCAACAATGCCGCGGCACTGCTCAACGGCGCGATCGGCGTCGTTTCGATGATCGTGAGCCTGGCGCTGCCTCGGCAGGCGGTCGCAGCGCCGGCCACGGCCGCGACCGGCGC
>CAZBWM010000131.1:0-13428 GCA_964495375.1 uncultured Planctomycetaceae bacterium
GGAGGGGAAGAGGTCGGCGAGCGATAGGAACGCCCGCCGGCAAGGAGGCAACTGACGTGGTGCGAGCGAGCCAGGGGAAGGCTCGCTCGCACCAGTGGTCAGTGATCAGGTTTCAGTGTTCAGAAAGGAAAACCATGGCACTTGGCGGACACGCGTTTCCCTGGGTTGCCTCTGGCGACATGAGCAAGGGCATGTACCTACGCGACTGGTTTGCCGGCCAAGCATTGGCGGGAATCATGTCGCTGATGATGACCGACGGAGAGGGGAATCTGACTCCGCTGGTGACGTTTGATTTTCAGCACGACATGAACGCCGTGGCGGCGACCGCCTATCGGCTCGCCGACGCGATGATCGCACAGCGCGGCAATCCACTGCCGCCGCTCGAGCAGAAGCCGGCGGTTACGTCAGCCGGCAACTAACTTTGCGACTTTGCGCCTTGGCGCGAGAAAGGATTCTTGTGAGCGAACCAAAAGCACCATGGGTCGAGACAGTCAGCGGGCGGCGAGTATCGCTCGTCGAGCCCGACCCGGAATCGATCAGCATTGAAGACATCGCCCACCACCTATCAAAACTCTGCCGGTTCGCCGGCGCCTCGCGCACGTTCTACAGCGTGGCCGAGCATTCGCTGCGGGTGAGCGCCGAGTTTAATTCGTACACCTGCCCGGTCATGGCTCGCGCGCTCAAGGTTTGGGGATTGCTGCACGACGCGCACGAGGCCTACCTCGGCGACATCATTCGCCCGGTCAAGCAGCTCGCCGGCGTGCGTGAGGCGCTGGAAAAGTCGGCCAACGCACTCGACGAGGCGATCTGGCACGCACTGGCGCTGCCGCTGTTGTGGTCGGATCAAAGTTGGGCATTCGACGACCACGCCACCAATCGCCGCAAGGATCTCGTCAAGCTGGTGGGGCAACGCGACAGCGATTTGTTGTACGACGAAAAGTGCGGGCTGCTGTCGCCCGAGCCGTGGGTTGAGTTCCCCTGCAAAGTTCGGCAGCCGCTTAATCCGATCCACGTCAGCACGACCCTTTCGCCCGCCGCGGCCGAGGCGCAGTTTTTGACACGCTGGACCGAGTTGGTTTACGGCGGTTGAACCGCTGGTCTCTTTTGACATGGAGGTTTCTCACGATGTTGGTGATCTCAAGGACACGAGACGAGCAGACGGTGATTCGCGACGCGGCCGGCAAGCTGCTGGCCGTGGTGACCATCGTCGACCTGCGCGGCGACAAGGTGCGGCTGGGGTTCGTCGCCGACCCCGATCAAATCGTGATCGACCGGGGGGAAGTCGACGCCGCCAAAGAGCGCGACCGGGCCGCCGGTCTGCCCCCCCGCCAGAAACGAAAGCGAGCCGTCGCATGAGCGGAAAGTCAATCCGATTGACCAGTACCAAAAAACCCGATCCGAAAAACGGCGTGTGGGAAAAGATGGCGGGCTTGCCGGGTGAAGCGACCCGCACGCCGCGGCGTTGTCCCTGCTGCGGCCAGGCGTTCTATCGCACGCACTGTCCTAACAGCCGCTGCCGGCGGAACGGGCTGGCGCCGCAGACGCGGCCGATCGCCGCGCGGCTCGCCCAGTTGGAAGCGACCGAGGTAACGGCGATCAACGAGCACGCCAGCGAGAGCCCACTGAATCACACCATGCTCGAAGGGATGGCCAACCGGCTGGAGCGCAAGCGGGTCAAGAGTAGCGTGCCGCTGTCGAAGCGGGCGGCCGAGGGGGGCACGCAAAGCGAGTTTCGCCGCGACCCGATCAACCGAGTGAGCTGATGGCGGTACGCCGCCCCAGAAATAACCACCACGGCAGGACGACACGAAGGGAACTCAGCATGGTGAAGACACTGCAAGCAGTCGCGAAGCATTTCGGGGTGAGCAGGCGGACGTTGGCGGAATGGAAGGCGAACGGCGCACCGCTGGCCAGAGCACCGTTTGACGTCAAGGCCATCGAGCGTTGGCGGAAGCGGACGATTTTGAAGATGCCGACGTCGCAGATCAACAAACTCCTTCAGAAGCACAAGCGGGAGGTCGCGACGATTCTTGGAACGATCCCCGACGAAGTGCTTACCCAGTTCCCGCGGATCAAGCCGTCGGTGGCGAAGACGCTGCAGGCGGCGATCCGCCGCGAGATCGACAAAGTGATCACCAAACTTGGAAAGATTCGATGATCACGTACTTCATTCGGCATCGAAAGCCGCGTTACTCAGCAATCAAGATCGGTCGCGCTAGGAGCGTTGCGCATCGATTGCTAGGCGTTCGAGACTTTCCCAGCGGCATCCGCTTGCTCGGTTTTATTGACGGTGACGTGGAAAGCCAGTGGCATCGAAAGTACTCAAAAGATGCGTTGACGCCGAACCACTTGAGAAAGCCACTGAAGTCGAGCCGGCGGTCTCGCGTCGGCGGGCGTGAGTGGTTCCGTGCATCGGCAGAGTTGTTAACTGAGATCCTTGAGACGGCGACAACGACCAAGCAATCGCGTGCCCATTTGCAGCGGAACCTCGCGTTCTTGTTGAGGAGCCCGAAAACGTCGGTCAGCGCAATGTCGCGCATGTTGAGCAGGGAGGACGCCGAGCACGAGCACGAATGCACACATTATTTTGCCAGCGACGTTTTGCGGATGCACGAAAACGTCCAGCATTTTCTCCGGTGCATGGCGGTCGGGAACTGCTCTCGGCACGAATGCGTTGAACAAAAGCGGGAGTTGTACAGGTGTGGGTGGGAGGGTCCGTACGCAAGTTGCAGAGACTGCTCCATCCGCTGGGGGGTGGAGAAGCTGCTCGATCGATCCCACGAGTTTAGCGGCATCGGCGTGAACCTCGACGAGCGTGTGGTATGGCTGTATTTGAAGTCGTTGAATTCTCAATCGCGAACGAAGCTGGTTGATAGCGAATTCTTGGAGGTGGCTTTTTCGCTTCGCATTGGTGATTGGCGTCTTATGGGTCGCGACCTGCAAATGCAATCGTACGTGCTCGTGGACTGGGATCGCATCGCACATTCGTACTGGCGGTCGTTAGTCACGAAAGCTGTGGCTGGCGATCGTCGACAAATCAAACTTTCCGATGCTTCGGTTGCATGGCTGTCGTTACGGGATCACCAGCAATGGCCAGAGGGCGTCGCGTACCACCTAGGGCCGTACTATTTGGCGCGAAGATGGCCGTTCGTTGCTGACGTTGCTCGGAGCCAGATCGACGAATTCGTCGGAGAAATCAAGCGGCAAACGCGACCATACCAAAGCCGCGGGCCAAAACTTACGGCGAGAGAAATCAGCGAAGGGTTATGGAAAGCGCACGCGCGGGATAAGGCGGGCCTGACGCCACTTGGGGATTCGATTGTGCCGAACTCACGGGAGGTTGGATAGCAAAAAATGACGGCCGAGATCGTTGAACAGACCGACGCCGAATACTACGCCGACGTCACGCGGATCAACCGCTCGGGGCTCGAGCTCGTGCGCGTCGACCCGGCGCTCTACGAGGGGCGGATTCTCACCAAGACCATCCCCGCGCCGCAACACAGCTACTACGACGACGGCCACGCACTCGAAGAGGTGCTGCTATCGCCGATCCCGATTCATCTGCGATTCAAAAAAATTCCGCCGCAGGTGCTGGCGGTCAACGGCGCCAAGCTCGGCAACAAGTGGAAAGAGTTTGAGAAAGCGCACGCGGGCTTTGTGCTCGTCAAACCGGGCGAGTGGCGAATGCAAGTCTTCGAAGCGGTGCAGCAGCATGCCGACGCCAAGGCGCTACTCGACGCACCGGGGGACTATCAGCCGGTCATTCACTGGACCGATGAAGCGACGGGGGTCGACTGCAAGGCAAAGTTGGACAAGCTGCTGGCCGATCGGCGGTTCATCATCGACCTCAAAGGAATGGAGTCGGCTGACCCCGAGGATTTTGCCAAGAGCGCCGCCAACTTCGGCTACCACCGCCAGGCGGCCATGTATCAGGACGCGGTCGAGGCCTTGGGCTTCCCGCGCCCCAAGTTCGTCTTCATCGTCTGCGAGAAGGTGGCGCCGTGGCGGGTCGAGACGATCGAGCTCGACGAGGAGTTTGTCGAACTGGGCCGGCGACAAGTGCGCCGCGCCTTGGAGACGTACGCGAGCTGCCTGGCCCGCGGCGAGTGGCGGCGGGAGAAGTTCGGGCAGACGCACACGGTCGAGGCGCCCGGCTGGGCGCTCGCACAAGAGCAATGGGAGATCTAGCGATGCGGGTGCCAGGCATGAACGCCGACCTCAACGTGCTGGCACTGGTCAAGGGGAGCGAGCGCTACATCTTCCTCTACGAAGACTGCCGGCGCGACGAGGTGCACCGCATGCTGGGGCGCTTCGCGAGCAATCCCGAGCTGAGCTTCACCTGGTACGACGCGGCCGTGCTGAGCAAACAACTTCGCGAACAAGGTCCCTGACTGTGGAGAGTCATTTCATGGAAGGTTCAATCGTAGAAAACAGCGCCCTCGAGCTGATCACGCGGGCTGAGATCGATCAGGCGGTCGCCACCGCCAAACGCTATCCGCGCGATCCCGATCAGGCGGTCGCCCGCGCGACCAAACTCGCCTGCCGAAACCAGGACCTGGCCGGCACGATGGGCTATCGGCTCGAGCGCAAGGACAAAGGGGGGATCAAGATCATCGAAGGCCCCAGCGTGCGGCTCGCCGAGGTAATGGCCAGCACGTGGGGCAACCTGCGGTGCGGCGCCCGCGTGCTGGACATCGGCAAGAAGTTTGTCGTCGTGCAAGGGGTGGCGATCGACGTCGAGGCGAACAACCATTTTTCGGTAGAAGTCACCCGGCGGATCACCACCAAGGATGGCCACACGTTCGGCGACGACATGATCGGCGTGACCTGCAACGCCGCCTGCTCGATCGGGCTGCGGCAGGCAATCTTCAAGGCCGTGCCGATGGCCTACGTGCAGGAAGTCTACGGCCACGCCATGGAGGTGTTTCGCGGCAAGGCGGCCGACCTCGAGGAGCGCCGCGAAAAGATGCTCCGCTGGTACAGCCGCAACGGGGCCACGATCGACGACGTGCTGCGGTTCCTCGATAAGCGCGAGACCAAGCTGATCGATCTCGATGACGTGCTGCGAATGCTGTCGATCAGCGAAGCGATCAAGACGGGCGAGAGCACCATGGAGGCGGCGCTGGCCCGGCACGACGTCGAGGGCGAGCAGGGCAGCGGTAACGCCAGGCCTTCAAAGGTGTCGACGAGCTCGCTGAATGACACGCTCGGCGGTAATCCGCCCGAGGAACAACAGCCGCCGTTTGAGTTGGGAGCCGGCGACCCGCCGCCGCATCACGACGACTCGACCGAGGGAGCAGCCAAGCGTGGCAAGGGGAAGGGGAAGAAGCCGGCGCCCGTCAAGCAGGCGACGCCCTACCAAGCGTTGCGGGCGCGGATGAAAGAGGTTCTCGAGGCGGGGGACATCAACGCCACCGATGGGATCTCGCACGCGATCGACACCGGCCAGTGGACCGCCGACGAGAAAAAAGGGCTGCGGGAGTATTTCCACGAGATCTGCAAGGCCTTGGCGGAGGGGCAGCAGTGAGCACGAAACCGAGCCAGCCGAACATCGCCGCCAACTGCCCCGGGTGCGGATCAGTAAAGCACGCCAGGCATCGGGCAGATGGCCTTTGGTGGTGCGAGCGCTGCAAGGTGCTGTACGACAACGACCCCGACGAGGGGGGCACGCACAGCGATCGCGACCCATCGGCCAGGCTCGAACGGGCAGAGCGTAATCGAAAATACCAAAACAACCGCAGATGACGCAGAGGACCGCAGAGCCATGCAGAGGATTGAATACGAGTTTCGACCGCTCGACGGCGCTTGGCCTGGTGAGCGAACGCGCAGCCGCAAGCGGGCCACCTTCAGCGCCACGTTTAATAAGACGCTCGCCGATCTGCAGCGTGAGCTCGCCCAACTTAAGGCCAGCCAGGTGGTAATCCAGTTGGATTGCGAGGAGCGCGAGATTCGCCGCGATGGTTTGCCGCGTGCCGACGCGCGTGTGCGGGGGCCGGGGGTCGTGCTGGCTTTCAACTCGAAGCATGGGCCGCTTTCCTATCCGTGCGATACGTACGAACGCTGGCCCGACAACCTGCGGGCGATCTCCCTGGCATTGGCGGCGCTGCGGGCGGTCGACCGCTACGGTGTGACCAAGCGGGCCGAGCAGTACAAGGGTTGGGCCAAGCTGCCGGCGCCACCCGATCAGCAACTCAACGTGCTCGAAGCTCGCGGCGTGATCACCTCGATCGTGATGGCGGCGGTGCGGTGGGACGATCGCGGGCAGGTCGAGGCGGCGATCCGCGAGGCGGAGCGGATGACGCACCCCGATATGGCCGGGGGCGATGCGACGCTATTCAAGCGGGTGCAGAACGCTCGTGCCGTGATTCTGGGGAGCAATTGACATGGGTCAAGACACCAAAATTGAGTGGGCCACGCATACGTTCAACCCGTGGATCGGCTGCACGAAAGTCTCGCCGGCGTGCGCGCACTGCTACGCCGAGGCATTTTCGAAGCGGACCGGCAAAGCGAAGTGGGGGGACAACGGCACGCGCGTCGTGACCTCGGCGAAGTATTGGCAGCAGCCGGCGAAGTGGAACCGAGCCGCCGAGAAAGCTGGCACGCCCGTGTTCGTGTTCTGCGCCAGCATGGCCGACGTCTTCGAAGATTGGCAAGGCGCAATGCTGATTGGCGCCGGCGGCGATCAGGATGAGCTGCGTCGCTGCCCGACGTGCGGCTGGCTCGGCACGCTGCCATTGATCGTGCGTGAGCTGGCGAAGCGAACCAACGTCGAGGGCTGTCCCAACTGCGACAACGACGTCGACACGCTTACCGACGTGATGGTGGCGGTTCGGCATGAATTATTCACGAGAGTGATTCCTGCGACGCCGTGGCTGACGTGGCTTTTGCTCACCAAGCGGCCGCACAACGTACGCGACATGGTGACACGCAGTTGGCTCGAGCGCTGGCCGGCGAATGTCTGGGTCGGCACGACGGTCGAGAGCCAGGAGCAAGCCGATCGGCGGATCCCCGAATTGCTGGCGGTGCCGTGCCGCACGCGGTTTCTGTCGTGCGAGCCGCTGCTGGGGCCGCTCGACCTGCGGCGTGGCGTCTACGAGCACGCCTACCCAGAGCGGATCGAGATCGGCATTCGTGGGACAAGCCTCGACCGCATTCACTGGGTGATTGCCGGCGGGGAGAGCGGGCCGGGGGCCCGGCCCATGTTCATCGAGTGGGCACGCAGTCTCCGCGATCAATGCCAGGCGGCCGGCGTGCCGTTCTTTTTTAAGCAATGGGGTGACCACGACGGGGTCGGCGTGCGGATGCCCAAGAAGCAAGCCGGCCGGCTGCTCGACGGCATATTGCACAACGATCGCCCTGCTGCCGTCGCCCCGGGGGGAACTTTCACCGCAGGGAACGCAGAGGGCACAAAGTAGATGGCGACCGTCGCTAGTAAAAAATGCCGCAAGCCCAAGCGATCAAAACCGTCGCCGATTATCCTCGCGCGCGCCGAGTGGCCCGAGGCCGAAATCATCGACGATGTGCTGCCGACCAAGCGGGTGGGCGAACCGCGGCTGATCGTGCGTCGTCGCCAGCCGGTGATCCTCGGGACGCGCGAAGAGCAGTTGATCAGCCTGCCAGGCGAGCCGTGGATCAGTTTGTTTACCGGGGCCGGCGGCATGGACCTCGGGCTCGAGCAGGCCGGCGCTACGTGCCTGGTGCAGCACGAAATGGTCGAGGAAGCCTGCTCGACGCTGTTGATCAACCGCCCGCGCTGCTTTCGGCATGCCGCGCTGATTCAGGGAAACATCTGCCAGACGTCGACGTGGGAGCTGCTCGACGCCGCTGGCCTGCGGGTCGGTGAAGCGTTCGGTGTTTGCGGCGGCCCGCCGTGCCAAGGCTTTTCCACGGCCAACCCCAAGGCGGGGCGGGGCGAATACGATCCGCGCAACGACCTGGTGTTTGAGTACCTGCGCGTGGTGCGCGAGGCGCAGCCGAAATTCTTCATCATGGAGAACGTGCCGGGAATTCTCAGCTTAAACAAAGGGCAGTATGTCGGCTGGTTCCTGGCGGAGGCTTACAAGGCCGGCTACGAGATCGTGTATGGGCTGCTGGACGCGGTCGAGTATGGCGTGCCGCAGCATCGCTGCCGCTTCATCGCCATGGGAACACGCCGCGATCTGTGGCATTGCGAGGGTGTACTGGCCAGCCTGCCCAAGCCGTTCTGCTTTTCCGATCCGGATCTGGCGATCGTGCGTGACCTCGAAGGGCGCCCGCTGTTCGCCGACGAGCTGGCGATACTGACGCACGCTCCGGGGATTCGTTACTTCCCCGATCGCAAGCTGCTGATTCCACCGAAGCCGATTCGCCAGAACGGGCCCAGCGAAGAGCACGCGCGCAGCAAGAGCTTTCAGGAGTTCTACGCGAAGCTGCGGCGGGAAGAGCCCGACCGGATCGTCGAAGGCCCGCAGGGAGGCGATTGAATCATGGACAAGGTCAAACTCAGCATCGATGCGGCCAAGGCAAAATACATCGCGGATCAGCAGGCTTTGCTGGCCGGGTGGATCAGCCGCGGCTGGGAGATCACGCGGGTCGTGCCGCAAGTGTTCGATGGCTGTCGGGATGGGGTTTGCATGACGCTCCGCAAGCGGAATGACCACGTTCGCGTGGCGGCCCCCTGCTGGTCGGAAGCGATGGCGATGGCGTGCTACGAGATCCAACAGATCGAACACCAGCGGGAGCGGGAGCTGGCATAGCGGTATACCGCTCAAGAAACAACGTCGCAGAGGGCACAGAGGGCCGCAGAGATCACCGCAGGACGCATGATGCGATGCCAGACAACCAAGACGGATCGGCCGGCGAGATCAGCGTGGGCTCGGTCTACACGCTGCCGGAGTTCAAGCGGCGAACGGGGCTCGACGACAAGGCGGTACGCAAGGCGCAACGCAATGGCTTGCGCACCGTGCAGGTCGGGCGCTGCAAGTTTGTGCTAGGTAGCGACTTTTGCAGGTTCTTGGCCAGCCAGGTCGGCGACGAACTGGCGGACATGGGCCCCCTATCGGCCGGCGATCAGCCGGGTGAAGGGGGGGTCGGGGGGGTTGCGCGTTCGTTGGAGGTGTTTGCTTCGAAAGAGGTGGAACCAAAGACAAATACGAATGAGCGCCTTATTGGAAAGACAGAGGGAACCGACGCCGCAACGGAAGCACCGCCAAATATCAAGACACCCGGCCCATACCCGGCCCAAAGGGGTCCGGTACCCAGCCAACAGCGGACAGCGGCGAAGAAAAAACGGCCACGCAGCGGAAGCGACGTGGTGGTCATTCCTGCGGTGCTCGATACGCCGGCGTTTGTGCGGCAGTGGGAAGTGTGGATTGCCTACCGCAAGCGGCGGCGGCTGACCTGTATCGAAATGACCCTGCAGAGCCAGTTGGACGACGAGCTGGCCCCGCACGGCGCCGAGCAGGCGATCACCATGCTCAAACGATCGATCACCAAAGGCTGGCAAGGGATTTTTCCTATTGAACCCGGGGCCGATGCGAGATCGCCCCAGCAATCGACACGCAAAGGGATTGCCCCCGAGGCGATGGCGCAGTTTCGAGAGGAGCGATGAACGTGAACCCTAAAAATCTTCCCGAAGTGACGCGGATGTTTCTCGACGAGGCGAAGCGGACGCGCGATCTGGCGGTGTTGGACATGAAGTATGGGCACCAGCACTTGGATGCCATTTTGCAGCGAGCGATCTACGCAATCGAGATCCTACTTGGGGAAGTCGAGCGGATTGAGGCGTCTGCTTGGCGTCCGATGAAGACCGCTCCACGCGATGGCAGCGAGATTCTCTTGTTTGCGCGAGGCAAGTTTTACGTTGCCCACTACATGCCCGGTGGCCACTGCATTGAGGATCATCCGCCGATTGACGAGGGCTGGTATTTCAACGCCGGCAGCATGTTCGACAAGGCCATGACGCCGATGGCATGGCTGCCCCTACCTCAGCCCCCTAAAGGTGCCGCATGAAGCGATCCGAGTTCGAGCCGTTCGTCGAGCACTTGATGGGGGCCATGCCCAGCTACGCCAGCTGGCTAGAGAAAATGCCGTCGGCGTCGGCCGAATCGAGCATCCCCAGCCAGCGCGGCGTGCTGGACGCCTTCTATCGGGTGGTCGAACGGGTCTCGCTGGCCGATGCCTGCAAGGCGATCGACGCCATTCACGCCGGCGACGAGCCCGAGCCGCGGGTCTACGACCACCTGCCCCGCAGCGTGCGGCAGATCGCCTTCAAGCTGCGGCGGGCTAGAGGCGCGTACCAGCAAACGCGCTTCCAAAATAGCGAAAAACCGGCCTGCGGTTGGTGCGACGGGGGCGGGATCGTCTACGTGCTCACGCCGTTGTGCCAGTACGTGCTCCGCCAGGCGTGGGGCAAAAAGCTGCCGGCCAACTGGCAGGCGTGGTACCTCGAGAGCGACGAGGCGGCCAACTGGCGGCAGTCGCTCGAGTGTGCCGGCAAGTCAATCGAAGCGACGCGCCCCTGCTGCTGCGAGCTGGGGCGGCCGTGCGACGACAGCGAGCGGTTTGATCCGGCCAAGGATTGCCCGTACCACGCGGTCGAGCTCGACGAGGTGGTCGCCTGGTTCGCCGAGGGTCCGGTCGACGTCGAAGAGCTGGCCCGCCGGCGGCGTGAGGGTCGGCAGCGGGTGGCCGTGCCGGGGTTCTTGTGGCAGCCCGAAGCGGCTTAGCGATAACGGCTTGCGGACTGGGCAAGCGGAAACGTGCGCGAAATATACGCGGAATTATGCGTGAGGTGAGTGATGCCGCTCTTTGTTCTGACAGCGATTGAACTGAGCTGTGACGTGTGCGGGAACAAGGCATTGCGCACGGGGCGAACGGTCGAGCTCGCCGTGCACCTGGCGGAGATCGACGGCTGGGTCGTGAGTGGTGATTTCCCTGAACCGTGCACCGGCGTCTGGTGCCCCGAGCACGATCCACGAAAGCGTTAAACCGCAGAGGACGCAGATTATGAACGACAACGATCTAGCACGCTCGATTCCACCACTCGGTTCGCTGGCGATCCACGAATGTATGTGCTGGCGCTGCGGTGGAACCGGCAACTGCTACGTCAATCTTCCCGTAGTCGAGGGAGAGATTGGCCAGCCCGTGCGGCAGATTCAATGCCCGATCTGCCAAGGGAGCGGCCAGGTGTTCATCATCGCCAAGCCCAAGCCATTGGACGTGCAGGGGCTAGTTGATCAGCTCAACCGGTTGATGCCCAACGCGATCCAGTAACCGAACCGCCGGCGTATGGTCGCGAGTTGTTTCGCCCCGGCGACTTTCTCAACACAACAGTCTGAGGCACCAAAAATGAGCGACGGCGAAGGATCGTTTGTGACGAGTGGACCGGCGAAGCACTTTCAAGAGGTGCTGCGGGACATCGAGGGAAACTTGGCGTCGATCGACCCGCTGGTCGGGCCTGGTGAACCGCCGCCATTAAATCGCTGCCAGGCGGTCGATTGGACGGCGCTGCGCCGCTCGATCGACGCCTTTGTGGCGGCCTGGACGGCCCAGCCCGTGCGAGTCACGTTTGAATCGTCGCCGGCGCAGATGGGGAAGACGGCGGCGGCCGATCGGATCGAGCAGTTAGAGCAGAGCCTGGCTTCGGCCAACGCCACGCTTGAGGGTTTGCTGGCCGATCCCTCGACCAGGCAGGTGACCGAGCAGGCGATCCAGTTGCAAACGTACCGGGAAATGGTCGCGTTCTACACGAACCAGAATGGCGAGCTCGAGCGTCGGGTTGCCCAACTGAAAAGCGAGCTCGGCACCATGACGGAGCGGCACAAGAGCGAGCGGGCCCTTAGCGAGTCGCTGGCCGATACGATCGAGAAGCTGCGGGCCGAGCTGACCAAGGCGCAGGCCCTGGCTCTGACGGCCGAGCAGGATGCCGGGATCTGTGCGCTGCGCACCGCGGCCCAGCGACTGGTCAACACCGCGCAAGTGGCCAATCTCTCCCAGGTAATGCTTGCCGAAATCAAAAACCTCGATGCCACGCTGATGGCTTTTCCTGGGCTACCGGCGAGGCCAGAAGAATCACCGGATCGAGTTTAAGTACGTGGAGGAAGGGGCTTCAACAACGAAAGGGATTCGATGACTTCACAAACAGCAGAAAAACCGAGGCGAGTAGGAAAGCCCAAGGGGAAGGGTGCGGACAAGAGCGCTGCGAAGGGGCCGCCGCCGGCGCTCAACATCAAGGTCGATTTCGGCAGTGTCAGCCTGGGGGATCAGACCGCCCGGCTGGGGTTCAGCGTGGAACGCAACACGCTCAACATCGATGCGGCCGACGAGGCGCTGTGCGGCAAGAGGCTGATCGGCACGGTCGTCTGCCACCCGATCAGCGACGATCAGAATCAGACCTACTTGGTCGAGGGTTTCCAGCACAAGGTGCGCGGAGCGTTCGACGTGAAGGGGTTTCGCGTGTCCCCGAATTTGATCGCCGCGGGGCTGACGTTTCAGAAAGGCTCGATCAACGTCGAGGAGCTGAGCAACTTCGCCAAGCAGAGCGGGCGGTTGATCATCGACCGCATCGAGCAGCTCGAGGCGGGCGAGCTGGGGGAGGATGAGGGCGAGGGGGACAGCGAGGAGGAGGCCTAACGCCGAGTTATCGGTTTCCGATAATTCGGTAAATGGCAGCGTTGTGGTGGCGCCCGCTGCTGAGCCCCAGGAGGGGGCTCAGCGGCCGGCGCTGCCGGTTGGCGTCGAGCCTGTTGGCAGTGATGAGATCGGGCCCTTCTGGCTGCAATGCAACGTCTGCCATGGCTGGCTGCCTGCGTGCAATCGCTGCCCGTGGTGCCGCGGCATCGGCTTTAGTGTGGTGAGGTGAAGGATGGACGAGCAGCGACGCAATTGTGGCAATTGTCGATTCAGCCATTTCCCTCAAGGCTTCGGCTACGATGGCGAGTGCAGGCGCCACGCACCGGTGCGATTAGGTGAGCTCGTCACGTTGCAAGGCGCTTTCCGGCACCGATACGCCGAGCCTGTTTGGCCAATCATCGGTGCGCATCACTTCTGTGGTGAGCATGAGCCAATTGGCACATCTGTGGCGGGGTAGGGTGCGCGCGAGGTTTCGCGTTTTCGGTCGAATTGGTTGCGCGCTGTAACATCGACGCAACCAATAGCGCAGGCCCCCCGTCAAGGTACTACCGGCCCCCCGTCATGCGCGCCACGGCGGCACACCGCGCGCGGTGTGCGAATAGCGGAAAAAAACTAGGTTCACCACCACCATATATAGAGCGGTTTGTTTTTCCGCCCGCGGTCGACGTCGCGGGAGCTCCCGCCAGGGGCGCCAGCCGCGGCGGGAGCGATCGCGGGCGCCCGGGCGGGATAGTTGCCGCGGGCCGAGGGGCGCGGCCGCTAGCGTGCACCTCGACCCGGTTTGCGGTCGCGGTGCGCGCAGCCTGGCACCTCGAC
>CAZBWM010000132.1:0-13144 GCA_964495375.1 uncultured Planctomycetaceae bacterium
CCGCCGGAGAGTCGGCCGATGATTTCCAGGAAGGGCTCTTCGGCGGGACTTTTTGATTCGGCATTCTTTGGGCATTCAAAGACGGACATTCTCGCCACGCAATACGCCGATGGCTGTTCATGCCAGGGCCGCTTTCTTAGCCAGACATTGGTAATCGCGGTCGCTTCCATATACGGCATGAGCGATGCATAGCCGGTTTGCTGGAAGCCGCGCATCGTGAGCGTGGATGTACCATCGGCGGCAATCGTCGACTCTCCATAGATCGCCCCCGGTGGAAAACAGCCGAGACCCGCGTTGTAATTGTGCAGCGCTTTGCCAAGATTGGCCAGGTTATTCTTGCACGCAACGCGACGTCCTGGTACGCGCCCGGTGCGTTGCATTGCCGGTGCGAAAATCAGGAAGAGCAACCCCAACACCAGCGCGCCGACGAGAACCTCAGTCCACGTAAAACGAATTCGCGGTTGCGTCTCCATCGGCACTGCCTCCCTCTGCTCAGGATTCAAGCTTCTCAAATCCGCTCGTTCCGTCACAGCAGTCGATTCGCCGGCCCGACCTCTGCGATCCTGAGCGCTCTCCGCGGTAAAAATTCTTCTGTGGACGCGACCTGGAAGGGGACGGGAGTCGTTTCCGGCCTTGCGCTACGATTGTTGTTAACCGAATGGCCGGAAACGACTCCCGTCCCCCTTGGCGCGGCCGCTCGTTGCGCACGAGCCGTCTATTCGCCTGTCCGATCTCTGCGATCCTCAGCGACCTCCGCGGTAAGAAGAGTTTTACCGCAAAGGCCGCGGAGTTGCGCGGAGGTTTATCACGATTCCCAGCGTCATTGCTTTCGATCGTCCGCGTCTGGATGGGATGGGTCCAGTATCCATTCAGTCACGACATAATCGCGCCGCTCGCATATGGCTTTTTTCTAGGCCTGCTGCCCGCGATGATCTCGGTTGCGGCGATCAGCGCAGGCGACTTTAATGGCCGTGGTGCGCCGCGTGTATGGCCTGCGGCTGGTGCGCGTGCCGGGACGAGTAGAGCGATCGCTTGAATAGCAGATGACTCGACGTGACGACCTTTGCGAGTGCCGCAGAGCTGCACTGCTGGGCAAGCCAGCAGTGGCACCCTAAGCATCGATCTTGTTAGCCGCGGAGTTTACTCCGCGCGCTAGCTCGTGCGATATCGCGTCGGAGCCAGCCGGAGATATTGCCACGTCGCGCGAGCTAGCGCGCGGGACAAGTCCCGCGGCTAACAGAAGCCGTATCGCACTTGCTGTTCGACTGCTAGCCAGATCCCGCGGCTAACACGCGACTCGCTGCTCGGCTAAACTGCGCGGCCATGACGAGCGAACTGCCCGCTGCCGCTGGTGCTGACGAGGATGCGGCCGCCGCGGTTCGCGCGAGCAGTGTCGCACTCGCTAGTGGGCACTCTCAGCCAACCCGCCGCCGGCGGTTTCGAGAAGCGAAGTTCCTGAAGCTGAGCAGCGAGCAGTTCTTGCTCACTTGCGTACTGCTAGTCGCGCTTGAGGCCGTCGCCGGACTCCAGGTTCGGAAGTTCTACGTCTTCACTACTATAGACCAACAGTCGCTGGTCTATGGTTTACTCTCGGGCATGATGCTCGCGTGCGTCTGTTTGGCCACGCTATGGGCCCTGGGCCAACGACAGATCAACCGCGCGGCGCGCTTCTTTGCGTCGTTGATCCTGGCTGTCGCGGGGTTGGGCGCGCTAATGCATGCCAGCATCGGGCTTGGCATCGTGGCCGGCGCTACCAATTTCCTGGTGACTGCGTACATGGTCGAGCGGTTTCAACGCCAGGGTCTACGACTGCTGCGCGCTCCGCGAGCCAGCCATCAAAGGAAGATGCAATTTCAGTTATCGCTGCGGACATTGTTGGAAGTCACCATCGTGATTTCGATATTCTTCGCGCTGCGGCTGGCTTTTAGGTCTGACTGGCGCGCCCCGTACAGTCCTCTGCGTCACGCGGTCGGCATCGCAATCAGCCAGGGGGTTGCGCCGGCCGCTACTGCGTTTGTTTTCGTCGTAGGTTGGTTCGCAGTCGATCGACTCGTAGTGCGAACTTTGCTGATGGCGTCTGCGGTCCTCGTGGATGTCGGCATCACTTGGTCGGGGCTCGGCAATATGCCGCAAGAATATGTCACGCTGCTTTTGTTAAGGATCTCACTTCCAACGTATGGCGGGCTTGCGATCGCGATGGCAATCGCCCTCATGTTCGTGCGCCGCATTTATGGCCTCCGGCTGGTGCGCGTGCCGAGAAGAGTCGCACGATCGAGCGAATCGCAGATGTGTCGAAGCGACGCCATTCTTTAGCTACGCATCGCTGCACTGCCGCCAAGCCGGCAATGGCATATGCCGATCGCTTCGGCGAGATTGCGTAGTCCACAACGAATACTTTCTGATCGTGCTGCACATTGTCTTTGCTGCCCGCGTTTTGGCCTCGCCGCGACGCACGCTGTCTTCGCCGCGCAGCGGCCGAAAGAACTTAGCCGTGGGTGAAACCCACGGAGCCGTTCACCAAAGCGCCGTTGAGCCGCGTAGCGGCGACACCATTGGGTCATCGGGCTCCCGCGTGATGAATTCGACTCGCGGCAATCCAACGATGATCTGCACGCGGACGATAGCGCCAGCGCGCATTCCGTGGCGGGAATGAACGGCCCCCTCAGGGCCGAAATCTTGGGAGCACCGAGTACCCAGCCCTGCGCTACGCCGGTTCCCGGCTACGCTCCGGGCTGGGCTAATTGAACCGACCTTTCAGGTCGGAATGCGAATCACCGCTGCGCGATGCATTAAAACGAATGTAATATCGCGCGCGGGGCCGAGGTGGACAGGTACATCTTTTCGGACCGTGCGAGTTAGCCACCGCATCGTCGCACGCCGAAAAATGTACCAGCCCCCGAGCACTGCTTGTTCGTCGGCAGAACGGTTGTGCTTAGATCGATGCGGCAGCGCGCCGACTGCCAAGCAGTGGCACACCCGTGGGTCTGTGCCACGTCGCGTGAACGACCGCCCTTACCGCGTCGTACCCGGCACGCGGGCGACCGGTTGCGAACCGCCGGACTCGTAGACGCTGAACTCGGCCCAGGCGGGGCAGTGGTCCGAAACTTCGAGAGCGGCCGCTTCACTCAGTTTGAACGTCGACATCAGGTCGAGCACGCCCCAGCGGCCCACGTATTCGGTCGTCGCCAGCCGGCTGAAGACGATGTTGTCGTACATCTTGTTGCGGCGCGTGTTGGTCGTCACCTTAGTGACCGCGTGCGTGATGTTGGGCACCTGGCCCAGCCGGCCCAGGTGGTGCTCGTCGACGTTCAAGTCGCCCAGCAGGATGACGTCGTCCTCACCGCTGCGGTTGTTTTGCACGCCGACGAAGACGTCGGCCAGGGCGTCGAGCTCCGTCTTGGTTTCGTCCGGGTCGGTGTGGATATCGACGAGATTGAAGGTGAACGCCTGATTGGCCGGCACGCCGCGCACGCGGAAGCGGGCCACCATCGGTTCGCGGTGGAGCAAATCCTGCGGGTCGGGCACCGTGTAAACGCTCGAGCGGTCGACCTCGATTCGCGCCGTGTCGAAGATGATCGCATACTGCTCTTTGCTGTTCGTGCGGCCCAAGCGCGGGCCGATGACAAAGTCGTAGCGCGCGCCGCCGGCGTTAATCATCTGGATGAACGTCGGGATTACGCTGTCGTCGGTCGAGCGGACTTCCTGGATGGCGACGACGTCGAACCGCCTGACGATGTCGGTCAGCACCTGCATGGCATTGGGTTTTTTCAGCTTCGAGGTGCCGAAGACCTGGATGTTGAAGGTGGCGATCTTAATCGTGTCTGCCGAGCGGGCGGGTGGTGACGGCGATTGTGGTTGCGATGACGTTTGCCCCGGCGCCGGGAGCGACATGATGTCGGTTTCGGCGCCGGAGTTCTGGCCGGCGCCATTGCCTGACGAATTGGCCAGGCCGCGCTCGACCGGCGCGGCAGGAGCAGCGGGGGCAGGTTTCTGAGCGGGATCGGCCGCGGAGTCGAGCCAAGCGGTGACGTAGCCGCCGATCTTGGCGATCTGTGCAGAGCTGAAGGAGACGCGCGGATTGCCATCCACCCAATCGACGTCGACGACGCTCGAGCCCAGGCCCAGGACGGCCGCGATGAGGGCCAGGCCCATGAACTTCGAGCCGCCCGATTTTTTGCTGGCGGTTCGCTTCGTGCTTCTGGATTTGGCCATCGGTGGGTTCCGTCCCCGTTTCGAGATGCGTGGCGCGAGTTCGCGTGCTGGCAGGCGCGCGGTGCGACTTGCGGAAGTGCGGACGAGTGGATGGAGCAAGACCTGCGCGAGCGCGAGGTTCGCTCACGCTGGTGGAGCGACTGGCGGCGACGCGCGTGCTTGCCCGGCGCTTACTGCTGCTGTTGCTGCTTGAATTTGTTCCAGCGCTCGGTCAAACGCTCTTTGGCGGTTTGGCCGCTGGTGGGCTTGGTTGGCGGGTTGCCGAACGTGCTTGATTGGCCGCCGAAGTTTTGCTGGCCGCCGAACGTGCTCGGCTGCCCGCCTGAGTTCTGCTGGTTGCCGAACTGGTTGACTTTGTCGGTGAACTGATTCACTTGCCTGCCGAGCTGGTTCACTTGATTGCCGAACTGATTTACTTGATTCCCGAACTGGTTCACCTTGTCGCCGAACTGGCTGTGCTTGTCATCGAACTGGTCGACGCGGCCGGCGAGGCGCTGTTCGAGGTTGTTCTCGACTTCGCGGGCGCGCTCTTCGTTGACCTGCACGTGCGGCTTGCCGTCGCTCCAATCGACCGACAGCACGCCGGAGCTGACCAGGGCGGCCACCGCGACCAAGCTGAGCCGCGCGCCCCAGCGCGTGGTGACGATATCCCGCAGCGGGGCCGGCATGGCCATCGAGGCCACGCCCATCACGTGCTGCGCGGCTGTCTTCTTTCTGGACCTCGCCATGCGAAACTCCGTTTTCGATTGCTAAGGTGAACCCCTGCTCAAAAAATAAGGGGGGCCGCGAGATATATCCGGCCGGCGGTTTCGCGACAAGATGAGCCGCGGCCTGCTAGCAATGCGGGCGCTGCGCTCGAGCGTTATGCAAGCTGGCGTTGCTAGCGCGGGAAGCATTAGTCGCACAGGGCGACACCACAGTAGCGAAGTTGTTCGTTGCTTGGCGCGCCACCCGTGGTGCCGAGTACAACTTTCTTGTTAGCCGCGGAGTTTACTCCGCGCGCTAGCTGGAGCCGCGTGCCGTCGGGAACGTCTAACACGAAGATGAGTCGCGCGAGCTAGCGCGCGGGATAAATCCCGCGGCTAACTGGTATTGGTTGCGGCTACAAAGTCGCAACGATTAGGATTGACACGCTGTAGAAGGCGCGACGCAAAAAACGCGCTACGCCTCGTCGGGGGCGAGCCGCACGCGGCGTTCTTCGGCGTGGCTCTGCTGCGCGGCTTCGACCACGGCCAGCGCCCGATAGGCGTCTTCCAGGCTCGACGTGCTGCGCACCAGGCTCGTGACCGCCCGATAGAAGTGCGACAACAGCAGCTCGCCGACCGGCCGCTCGCTGTCGAGCGATTCTTGATGGCGCCCGGCCGTGTCGAACCACAACAGCGAGGTTGGCAGATCGATGAAGGCGATGCCGTTTTCGCACGCGACTTGGAGCGCGGCCGGCGGACGGAACGAGACGGCTTCGACCCAGTTGGCCGGCACGTACTGCCCACAACTGATCTGCGCGACGGGGCCGGTCCCGGGGGGCCCATCTTGCGAGAAGTCGAGGCTCATCATCTGGTAGTCTTCTTGCCCGCTGGCCGAACCGGGGCCCGGCTGATGGGCGACGCCGAACACGCTGGTCGGTTCGCTGCCGACGACGTAGCGGCACCAGTCGACCAGCTCGATCAGGTCGTGCATGCTGCCGCTGGCGGGGTTCTTGTGCGGATCGACGGCCGTGGGATTGGCCGGCTTGCGGCGATGGCAGAACAGCAGCTTGGGCCGGCCGAGTCGCGTGGCGATCAGTTCTTTCAAGCGCACCGTGGCGGGCGCGTGACGGCAGGGGAACTCGGCCATGAAGGCCACGCCCGCGCGTTCGACTCGTTGCTTGATGCGCAGGGCCTGCACGGGATCGAGCTCGAGACCGGCGGCCGAGTAGATCGCTTTGCCGGCGTCACAGGCGGCCAGGATCGGCAGCGAGCCGTACCACTGGCGCGTAAGCATCAACAGGGCGTCGACATCTTCGCGCGCGGCCAGCGCGCGGAAGCCGTCGACTTGCTGGGCGCCAAAGTCGCGCGCAGCCTGCGCCGCGCGCTGGGCCACTTGCTCGCACACCGCTTTGACCTCAAAGCGATCGCTCAAGGCGCGCAGCGCCGGGCGGTGGCGGTTTTCCCAGTCGGATCCCAGGCCAATCAGGCCAACGCGTAGTTTCATTCGCCAGCAAGCGCGCAAGAGGCCGTTCGTCGGCGAGCGGCGCGGCGGATTACTCGCCAACTGCGCGCTACCAAGGACGATTCGACCGAGGGGAAATTATAGCGGCACCCTAGGGGCGCGCTCAACGCGCGCCGCCAAATGCGATAAAACTGCGGCAATCGGCCGGAAAAGCGGTGCTTGGCGGTACGTCGAACAGCCCTCCCGAACGTGCTTTGTCCACAGGAACCGTGACAGTCCTTTCATCCGACGGGCGGTTGCGATTGCGATTTTCGAGCGCAGTTTGGTTCCTCGCGCAGGGAAACTCATCTACACTGCCACCCACGCAAAGCGCCAAGTCGTTGCAGACTTCGTGGTTACCGCATCTTGTGTTTTTTGCTTGCCAGGCGGGGTTCCTCGATTACACTAGCACCCGCTTGGAGCAATCCTGCCGGCCGACAACGCAGCAGGAGAATCTGCTAGCACACCAACGTCGGCCTGGAGCCAAGCCTCTCGTTTGCGTGTTGCTCGGAACGAGCCAGATGCCGGACCTGGGCGCCTGACAGCGCCGGACCGCCACTGACGAGCCGAACGACGCGCCCCACCGTTTCGGAAAATCACGTTTTACTTTCCAGGAATGTCGCGCCGGCGACCGGCCCCACGGTTCGGCCGTTGGCAGCAGCAACTCCTGGCCCAGTCCTCTTCATGAAGGAGAGCGGTCAACGATGATGAGCCTCACTCTTGCCGTTTTGGTCCACGCCTCGGCCGCCGCCACGGGCGCAGACGACTACCACGCCGCCAAGCATCGGGCAGAAGCGTCGGGCCAGGCCCTGGTGGTTCTGGTGGGCGCCGATTGGTGCCCTGGCTGCCGTACGATGAAGCAATCGGTGATTCCGCAGGCCAAACGACAAGGGATGCTCAAGCACGTCGAGTTCGCCACGGTGAATACCGATAAGCAGTCGGCCCTGGCCGGCAAGCTGATGCGGGGCGGCTCGATTCCGCAGCTCATCATGTTCCGCAAGACCGACAAAGGCTGGAAGCGCGATCAGGTGATCGGCGCCCAGTCGATGGACGAATTGGCCCGCTTCCTCGAACCAGCCAAGGCGCTGGCCGCCAGACCAAAGGCGGAAGCGTCGACGGCGCAATCGGAAACACCATCCGAGAAGCCGGCAGTGCATAAGACGTCGACCGGCGGCAACTGAGCTGTCTTTGAACGCGGTCTTTCAATGCGGCTGCTGCCCGTCGAAATTGGCGGCGGGCAGTGCCTGGCCCATAAGCTCGCTGCTAATTCAGCGACGGATTCGGCGGCACGTGCTTGATGTGCAGCGCCGAGAGGACGCCGGCCTGCGCGATACCGCGATTGACGCGCTCCCACAGGTCGGCCGGGTCGCTGAAGATCATCTCGATCGTGGCGCTCGTGGTCAGCCAGGCTTGTTCGCCCAACTCGGCTTCAAGCTGCCCGGGCCCCCAGCCGGCAAAGCCGATGAAAAACCGCGCGGGGGCGCCATCGCCGGCGATCAGTTCTTCAAGGTGCGTTTTTTCGCCGGTGAAGTACAGCCCGTCGGAAACCTCCAGGTCGGATAGTGCTTCGTTGGTGTGGAGCGCGGTGAAGGGTCCTTCGACCGGGCCGCCGACAAACAGCGCCTCGCTCCGCTCGCAAGGGATCTCGCTTAGTTGCGACCAAATTTGTTCGAGCTGGGCGTTCATCGGCCGATTGAGCACCAGGCCGAACGCCCCTTCTTCGTCGTGGCGCACCAACAGCACGACCGAACGATAGAAATTTGTGTCGCGCAGCGCGGTAGCCGCGATCAAAAACTGACCCGCCAAAGTTGCCATATCGATTTTCAGGCCCGTCGCCGGCCTGTTCCGCAAGGGTTTACGGCCGCGCACTTGCGCATAGGCCGTGCCTTAGTTTACCGCGTTGTGACATTGTAGGCGACGAGCCGGCACGGCGAACGTGCGTCAGGCGTGTGAGCTCAAAGGCCAGTCGTGAGCCCCGAACGGTGTCAGGAACCGATTCAAGCGACGGATCACTAATCGATGACTTGCCTTGGAATCGGTTCCTGACACCGATCGGATGCGACCAAGCGGTCATTCCGGCTTTGGGGCGCTCGCGGTACAATTCGCTTTCGCCGCCGGCGTACGCGGCGCGACATACGGCACGCCTACCGGCGCTCACCGTGGTCGCGACGCTTGCTCCCCTCCCGCCCTGAACCTGGTTGCCGTGTTATGCCCTCGAATGCCGATCAATTGGCCAACCTTCGCTGGCAAAAGCTGCCCGTGCTCGATGACGGATTCGTCGCGCTAGTCGACTGCATGGGGGACGACGGTTCCGTGGTCGAGGCGGCCCGCGTGAGCTACGGGGCTGGCACACGCCGGGTGTCGGACGATCGCGGATTGATCCGCTACCTGATGCGGCATCGGCACACCACGCCCTTCGAGATGGCCGAGATCAAACTCTTGGTGCGCGTGCCGATGGACACCTGGCGACAGTGGATTCGCCACCGTTCGGCCAGCGTGAACGAATACTCGACGCGCTACTCGGTCGCCATCGACGGTGCTCAAACCACGCCGCCCGACGCGTGGCGCTCGCAGTCGGCCAGCAATCGCCAGGGGAGCGAAGGCTGGATCGACGAGGCGCTCGGCGCGGAGCTCACGCAGAGCGAGGCCGAATTCCAACAGCGGGCTCGCGACTTGTACGACGAGCGATTGAAGCAGGGCGTTGCCCGCGAGCAGGCCCGCAAGGATTTGCCGCTGTCGACCTATACCGAGGCCTATTGGAAGATCGACCTGCATAATCTGCTGCATTTTCTGGCGCTGCGGATGGACTCGCACGCGCAGCTTGAAATTCGGCAGTACGCCACGGTGATCGGCGAGCAGATCGTGCGGCCGCTGTTTCCGCTGGTGTGGGAAGCGTTCGTCGATTACCGGCTCGAGGCGATGTACCTCACGCGGTTGGATCGTGGCGTGATCGAGCGGTTGCTCGAGCGGCTGGCCGGCAGCGGACGCACCCGCGGCGACGACACCGACTTCATGGCCGTGCAAGACGTCACCTGGCAAGGGCAGACTCGAAATCGCGAGCGCGACGAATGCCGGGCCAAGCTGCAGCGGATGGGCCTGCTGGCGGCGGAAGCCGACGCCGCGCAGGTCGGGGCCGACACAAACGCCCAAGACAACAGCGACGCATAGTTTTTGATCGCGAATATCAAGACACGGAGTCCGACATCATGGCGGCCGATCGCGCGGATAACACCGAACAAGAACTGCTCAAGCTCACCAAGCAGTTGCTCGATTCGATTGGCGCGGCCGATTGGGCGGCCTATGAAAAGCTGTGCGATCCCACGATCACCTGCTTCGAGCCCGAGGCGCGAGGCCACCTGGTGCCCGGCATGGCGTTTCACAAGTTTTACTTTGATCTGGGCGCGTCGAGCGGCCCGCGCAACACAACGCTCATCGACCCGCACGTGCGCGTGATGGGAGACGCGGCCGTGGTGAGTTATATCCGCCTGGTGCAGCGACTGGGGGCCGATGGCAAGCCGGCCACGGCCACGGTCGAAGAGACGCGCGTCTGGCAGAAGCAAAGTGGCGCCTGGAAGCATGTCCACTTCCACCGGAGCGAGAATCGGTAGAAGTTTTCAGTACTCAGTTTTCAGTGTTCAGTTGCTGAAAACTGAACACTGAAACCTGAAAACTACCTCTTACGCCACATCTTCGATCGCCGGTTCGATCGCGCTGCTGATTGGTTTCGCAGAGAACGGCGGTTCGGACGGAAACGATACGCCGGCCTCCGCGCCACGGGGGCGGATTTCGCCGCCGGCCCGCTCGATCGCGCCGATCGCCGGCCTTGGTAGCCGGCAGTGCACGATCACCTGGCTGTCGGTGTACTGCTTCGAGAGCACTTCGCCGTGCGTCGATAGTACGGCCAACAGCTTGCCATTCTCGACACCGCCCACGACGTCGACATCCAGGAAGTCGCGGCTCAGGGCCTCGCCGACCGCGTGGGCGAGCCGGTCGAGCCCACGCTTCGAGCGGGCACTGATCGGCACGGCGTTCGGATAACGGGCCATCAATTGATCGAGCGGCCCGCGATCTTCCAGGGCGTCGACCTTGTTGAGCACCAATAGCGCGTCCTTCTCTTCGATGCCGAGGTCTTTGAGCACGCCGTAGACCGCGGCGATCTGCTCGAGCACCGCGGGGTTGCTGGCGTCGGCCACGTGCAGCAGCAGGTTTGCCTGGCGAGCTTCTTCGAGCGTCGCCTTGAAGCTGGCGATCAAATGATGCGGCAAGTCGCGGATGAAACCGACCGTGTCGCTCAACAGCACCGGTCCCCAGCCGGGCAGCATCCAGCGGCGCGTGCGGGTGTCGAGCGTGGCGAAGAGCTTGTCTTCGGCCAGCACGCCGGCGCCGGTCATGGCGTTCATCAGCGTGCTCTTGCCGGCGTTCGTGTAACCGACCAGCGAGACCGTCATGCGATCGTAGCGGGCTTCGACCTGCCGCTGCCGGCGGCGCTGGATTTCGTTCAGCTCGTCTTTCAAATCGTGGATGCGCTTCTCGACCAGCCGGCGGTCGACTTCCAACTGCTTTTCACCGGGACCGCGCATGCCGATCCCCATCTTGAGCCGCGACAAGTGGGTCCACATCCGCTTCAAGCGCGGTAGGGCATACTGAAGCTGCGCCAGCTCGACCGCCAACCGCGACTCATGGGTGCGGGCCCGCCCGGCGAAAATATCGAGAATCAGCTCCGTGCGATCGAGCACCTTGACTTCGAGCTCGCGCTCGAGGTTGCGCGTCTGGGCGGGAGAGAGATCGTTGTCGAAGAGTACCACGTCGGCGTCGAGAGCAGCGGCATGCTGCTTGAGCTCTTCGACTTTGCCCTTGCCGAGGTAGGTCGTTTTGTCGGGCACCTCGCGGCGCTGCACGATCTGACCGACGACAGTAGCGCCGGCCGTGGTGGCCAGGCCCGCCAGCTCATCGAGCGGTTCGCCGGCGTCATGGCGATCGGGTAGCGCTACCCCGACAAGAATGGCATTCTCACGAGCCACGCCCCCGGTGCGTTTTAGTTCTGTCACTTGTTTAAGCGTCCTCCCAGGTTGGCCGGAATCTCGACCTATCGGCCGCGGCGTCCGTCAAGGCGCCGCCGGACGAATTGTCCCGGCACGATCTCGACACTGTCATTTTACCTTGTGCCCAGGGGGGGGAAAGCTGGTTTTGAGCCACCCGCTGGGGTTTGCTCCCCCCTCAATCGCGGCGGTCGATTCTGCTAGACTTCGCGTGACTGAGCATTCGGCTTTGTAACGAACACCAAGCTCGCAGCGCAAGCGAGGGCGGATCCGCGTGACTATGCGGCAACGATGGCCGTCGCGAACACTCCCTTGCTGGCGCTGCGGGTTAGTGATTTGACCACGAATATCGGTTCCCACCAGCTTTCTCGACCTGCGAGCGAAATCTCCATGCCTGCGTTAGCACTTTTGGGCGGTTCCAAGACCAAGACGAAGCCGTTTCCGGCCTGGCCCCACCACGACGAGCGCGAGCGCAAGGCCGTGCTCGACGTGCTGGAAAGCAACGTCTGGTGGCGAACCCCAGGAACCCAGACACTCGCGTTCGAGCAAGAGTTCGCCAAATTTCACGGCGCCAAGCACGGAATTGCCATCACCAACGGCACCCACGCGTTGGAAGTGGTAATGGCGGCGCTGGGCATCGGCCACGGCGACGAAGTGATCGTGCCCGATAGCACGTTTGTCGCCACGGCGAGCGCAGCGCTATTTGCCGGGGCGTTGCCAGTGACCGTCGACATCGACGAAGCGACGCAGTGCATCGACCCAAAGCTGGTCGAGCAGGCGATTGGCCCGCGCACCAAGGCGATTGCCGCGGTGCACATGGGAGGGCATCCGGCCGATTTGGATCGGCTGGTCGAGATCGCCAAGAAACACAAGCTGCATTTAATCGAAGATTGTGCTCACGCTCATGCCAGCCAGTGGCGCGGCCGCTGCGTGGGCAATTACGGCATCGCCGGCACGTTCAGCTTTCAGCAGAGCAAGCTGATGACCGCCGGCGAAGGGGGCATCATCATCACCAACGACGACGAGTTCGAGCGCAAGGCCCGCAGTGCCCACGATTGCGGCCGGCTGCCGGGGGAGTGGTTTTACAGTCACTTTTCCTATGGATCCAATTACCGCTTGAGCGAATGGCAGGGGGCGATTCTTCGCGTGCAACTCTCCCGGCTCGACGAGCAGACGGCCCGCCGGCACGCCAACGCCCGGCTGTTGGACAAGCTGCTGGCTGACATCCCCGGCATTACGCCGCAGCGGCTCGACGAGCGCTGCACCCGCAACGGGCATTACGCCTACATCTTCTACTACGACGCGGCCGAGTTCGCCGGCGTGCCGACCAAGCGATTCATCGAAGCGATGAACGCCGAGGGGATCCCGAATCAGGCCGCTTATCCGCCGATCCACTCGCTCGACGTCTTCAAGAATGGCCGCTACCGCGAGCGGCTGGCAGCCGATCACGCGGCCGAGGAGCACGCCTTCTTGAAGAAGCAGTATCCTGTGACCGAGCGCGCGGCGTGGCAATGCTATTGGTTGCCGCAGTACGCGCTACTGGGTGACGAGCAGGACATGCAGGAAGTGGCCGCGGCGATCCGCAAGGTGCGGGAGAATGCGGGGGCGCTGAAGAAGTGATTGGTGAGCACGGCGGATGTTCTGGCGCTGCGACTAGTGCTTGGTCACACCTGAAGATTCGGGTTGGTGGGGAGCTTGGAATTTGG
>CAZBWM010000133.1:0-13092 GCA_964495375.1 uncultured Planctomycetaceae bacterium
AGGCCTGCTCGCCTTCGATGGCCGTGAAGCCGTCGGTGAGCGCCTTGGCGATCACCACGCGTTTGTCGACATTCGGCACGCCGACGCGCGCCAACTGCTCGATCACCGCCTGCCGCCGCTGTGCGTCAAGCTGCGGTCGGGCATTGTTCGGGCTCTGTTCGATCGTGATCGGGAACGGCACGTGTTCCAACCGCAGGGCGACCGCTTCGAGCTTTCGCTTAGCGGCCGGCGCCAGGTTGGCTGTCGAACCTTCGAACTCATGATCGAAGAAGATGAAGTCGGCAGCCTCGGCATTGGTCTGCTGCGTCTCCCAAATGCTGTCGCTCACTTGACCCAGCGGAAACGGATAGTCGTACGGCGGTCCGCCCCCGGCTTTGCAGCCCACGGCGGCCACGACCAACAACAGCCCGCACAGCAAGGTGCCGAGCGGACGACTACGGCGGCCCGCGCCGCATGGCGCTGCGAGTTCAGGATGTCGGGCGGTAATCGATTCGAGTGACATCGCTTCTTCCATCCGTGTTCAAGTCTGCTGACGCTGGTCGAACGCTGGTGGCTCGGCCGCGGGCTACTGTCCGTGCCCGAACGGCCCCGAGGTCATCGACGAGCCGCCGGCCCGGTACCGCTTGTGCAATCGCGGCCACACCGTGCTGCGGTTCTCGACGGTCGGGGTCCCTTCGAGCATGCCTTTGACAAAGAACTGGAACCACGTCGGCTCCGTCACGTCGAAGCCCGGCAGCGGCGGAACCTCTTCCGGCTCCATCGCGTGTACCAGCTCAGGCGTGACAAGAATAATCAGCTCGCTCTCTTCACGAGCGATGTTGCGCAGGCCGAGCCAGCGCCACAAGAACGGGATATTCCCCGACAGGCTCGCGGTCATCGTGTCTTCCAACAAGCCGGCGATGGCCAGCGTTTGTCCTTCGCGCATTTCGATCGTGGTGGTCACCGCCCGTGTGTTCAAGCCGGGGATGTTATTCACCGACAGGCTGCTGTTGACCTTGCTGAACTCGGGCGAGACCTGCAGCCGGATGCGATCCTTGTCGATCACGATCGGCAAAAAGGTGATGATCGCGCCGAACGCGCGGAAGTCGTTCGTCACGGCCGCGGCCCCCGCGACACCGACCGTGGTCGGCACCGCGAACTCGCCGCCCGCCACGAAGCTGGCCGGCTTGCCGCTCATCGTGACCAACGTCGGCTCGCTCAACAGCTTGATCACCCCCTCCTGCTCCAAGTAGTGGATGCCGAAGTTGATCTGGCGACTGTCGAAGTGGCCGATGATGCTCGCGGCGCTACCGGACATGGCGCCCAGCAGCGATTGAATAATCAGCTTGCCGCCGTCGATCCGCATGTCGAGGTCGACCGCAAATTTGCGCGCCGTCGAGCGGTTGAGCTCGGCGATCTTCACCCGCAGCATCACCTGTTGGATGCCCGGCACGCGCAACATGTTGATGACTTGCGTGGCTGGTACGCGCGACGCATCTTGCTGGCCGACCAACGGCTCGGCCGCGATGCCATCGGCGACACCGCCGCCACCGCCCCATAAGCCGCCGCCCCGGCCATACACAGCGTTGCCGCGGATGATCGCCAGGATCTGCGTCGCCTCTTCGGCGTCTTTGGCTTCGCCTTTGACTAGCAGCTTGTCCGCCACCGGCACAAGATGCACCTTGCTGTCGGGAAACAGCTCGTTAATGATGTCTTCGAAGATCTGGTATTGCCGCTCGCGGCGCTGGCTGACTTCGGGGTCAGGCACCACCTTCACCAGGTAGGTCACCGGGCGGCGTGTCTCGTCTTCAAACCAGAAAGTGACATGTGTCGCACCCAGCGCGTTGCCGATGATCGACACTTCGCGCGGAGTGTACTGCACCACGTTGCACACCCGCTGATCGACGACCGCTGTGCGGTAGATGTCGACCTTCGTGCGCAATAGCTTGCTGCGCCGCAATGTGACCTCGATGTCGCGAGTGTGATCGATCACCTCGAACTGCGGTGAATCCTTGTCCGGGCCGACGCCAGCGGGACGCGGACGCGCCGGCGGGGTCACCTGCCCTGGCTGCACGTTGTCGAGTGGTGGCGGCGCGTCGTCGGCGCCGGCCGGTGCGGGCTCACCCGACGGCGGCAGCGCGGGGGGCTCGTCGCTCGGATCGACGATTTCGATCGGCTCGTCATCCGGAGTCGGTCGCGGTTGTACGTGCGCGACTTGCCGGGCCGCACTTGGAGCGCCGGTCGCTTCGTGATGCACAAGCGAAGAGGCCTGATGCGGCGCGGCCCCTTGACGCGGGGCTGAATTCTGGCTTTGGGTCGTGGCCGGTCGGGCCTGGTAGCCGGCACGGGCGACCGCGGCGGGTGCTGGGGCATCCGCAGTCGGCCGGCTCTCCGCGATGGCGATCGAAGTCGCGGCCGGATGCGCGGGTCGCGTTGGCGGCGCTTCGGTTGGCATCACCAACACGGTCGCCGGAGGTTCTTCGCCTGGCATCACGAACCGCGCGACGTTCTGCCGATTCGGCCGGCGCGACGACGTCGGGCGGGCGGTCTCGACTTCGGTGATTTCGACTTTCATGCCGCTCGACGGCGCGACAACCAGTGCGGGCGCCTGAGCTACAGGTGGCTCTGCCGGAATTCGAATTGCCGCGGCCGGCGCTCGCTCAGGGGTTGATGCCGCTGGGCGAGCGGCATTCGGCGTGCGTCGTGTCGCCTGCGCAGTGGCCGCAACTTGTGCGGACGGCTGACGCGCCTGCACGTCGGCTGCCTTGCGACGTGCGGGAAGCTGCGAGACGGCCGAGCTCCGTGTGCTCGACGATCGCGCATCGGACGCCACGACGGCGTCGCTGTTCGTGGGAGCAGCCTCCGGTGCGCCCGTCGGGCGAGCGGCGGGGCGTGCGCTCGGTCGCGCAACCGACTGACTATTTGCCGCCGGCCGAGTGGCCGTGGCAGGCGACTGCGAACCGCGGCGGGCGACTTCCGGCTTCGCACTCTCAGGCGATGCGCTGCTCTTCGGCTTGTGATCGCGCGTCGCGCCGGTCGTGGCCGGGCGATTGCGCGGACTGTCGTCGGCTACGACCCCCTCCGCAGCACCCTCGGGCGCCACGATATTGAGTTTGACGTTGTTCGACGCTGCGGCTTTGTTCGTCGCCCGCGATCCCTCGGCGGTGGGCCAGGCCACGCGGGTGGCCGGTTGTTCCGGTGCGTCGGTCGAAGAACCTAAGAGGCGCGAGACAACGTCGTCGGCGCGATTGTTCGCTGGGTTGTCCGTAGCGCGGGGGGCACTACCTGCTGCGCTGCTCGGCATCACTGCACGACCGGTCGCCGGTTTGCGCGCGGCCACTGCGGGCTGGCTCTCGCCCACGACACGCAGGGTGTCGTCACCCCGCGCACCGAACAATGCCGACCCGCAGCACCACAGCAGGGCCAAGGCCGATGCACACCGACGCAGATTCTGCCGTCGGCCGCCCAGTCTCAAATCCCGCAGAACGTCCATGTTCTCGTCTCGCAGTGGAATCAAATGCTGGCAATAGCGCAAAGCCGGCCATCGCGCCGTCTCGCGTCGGGTCTAGGTATCGGGACGGTTGGGTTTGTCGATTGAGTAAAATGTAGCGGTTGTGCCGAAAATGCCGAAAATCGAAGCAACGTAAACGACTTTGCCCGCCTGCGCGGGTAATCTTCACCATATCAGCTAGCAGTTAGCGGCCTCTCGCACGGGCCGGCCGCACCCTAGATCCAGGAAGGTAGCCGCCGATGTTTCGTTCTCCGGCGACACGATTTCCGACGTCACTATTCGTAGTGCCAGTCGCTGCCGCGCTGGCCGCTGGCACACTCAGCACGTCAGTCCGCGCGCAGCTCAGGCCGCCGTATAACACGCGTGTGCCCGCGCAGATTCCGGCCGAAGCGTCACTTTCGGAGATCCCCACGCTCGGCATTGTCAATCGCAGCATCGAGCAGCCCGAGCATCACCCAATCGACGAGAACGATCGCCCGCAGTGGACGCACCGCATGAACCATCGCGGCTGGGAAGTGCGCACGTCGCACTTCATCGTCTTCAGCACGATCGACGCCAAGCAAGCGCAGTGGCTAGCCGACGAGCTCGAAGCCTGCTGGGACGACGTCTGCCACGTGGCAGACGCCTTCACGAACATGCACCGTCAGCCGACTTTCGCGCTTTGCGAAGTCAGCGTGATGGTGAACGAAGAAACGCGACTGCCGCCGAGCGTGATCGGCCCCCGCCCGCTGAACTACGACGCCAATATTTATGTCTCGCTGTCGGACAAGTCGCCGTCGCTCGAAGAGCAGTTGCCACGTTTGCGCGGCGAGGCCTGGCGCTCGTTCATGCGGGTGACCGGTTTCGATCAGCGCTTGCCCGACTGGGTGCAGGAGGGCTTCGCATCGTACTTCGCCAACGAACCGCTGCCGCCGCCGGCCATCTTGGCTGAGCCCGACTCAGCCTTGGCGCTCTTCAATCCATTGACCACTACGCGCGCCGCCTTCGATCGCATGGTGCCCGTTGACGATCCCCAGGCGCAACTCGGCGTCGCGTGGGTGCGCTATTTGCTCCAGTCAGACGACGCGCAGCACGTGCCGTTCTTTTTGGAAACAATTCGCATGGTGCTCGACCCCCGCGAGCCCGGCCCCGAAGAGCGGTTGCCAGGCGCCGACGTTTCGCGTGGCCTTTGGCGCCCGCCAATCCAGCCGGTGACGGACGAAATCTGGAACTTGAAGCGGCTCGTCTCGCTCGACGGCAACGAGGTAATCGACGCTCCGCAGCGGCTCGAGCGCTGGCTAAAGGACCCGGCCGAGAACCTGCCTGAAGTAGACCTCGGCGATCTGGCGGCCGATCCGCAGGTGGCCAACGCCGGGCTCGAAATGGCCCTGGTGCTTAAATTGGCCCGGCGGTTCCAGCAGCCCGATGCCCCCGAAGTGCAAACCAAGGTCATCGAGTGGCGCCGCGGGGCGGCCGAGGCCAGCGAGTCGCGCCCCGTCTTTGCCGCGCGGCCGCTAGATCTGGAGACGCTCCACGCTTTCTTGATCGATCAGCGCGAACCCGCCTGGGCCGCGCTCGATATCGATGGCCAGCCCCTGATGTGGTACGACCACGGCCGGCTTCAGCAGCTCTTCAATCCCGAGGGAGAATCTTTGTCGGCCGATCGGCTCGATGGACGCGACGTGCTTGAGCGGCGGCTGGCCAACGGCATGTCGTTGGAAGCCTGGGTCGAAGAGAATCCGAAAGCCCCGAACCGGCCGATTATCCGCGTGCGCCGCGCCGGCGAACCGTTCCAGCCACCCGCCGCAGAGCCGGGCCTCGCCCCGGAAGAAAACGCGTCACGCTAAACTGCGTTCGAGCTCAACCGCAAATCGGTGGCGGTTAATAGTCAGGGGTAGAAGCGGGTGTCTGCCGCCGGCCATTTTCTGCGCCCGCGTTGCGGCTAAAACTCGCGCTGCGGAGGCTCTCCCGCGAGCTCTAGAATACGGCCATGCGTTTCCTCCCCACGCGCCGCTGGTTGCAGCTCCGCAAGAGTACTTGGTTCGCGATCGTGGCGATCCTTGGCATCGGGATGGCTATCTCGCCTCGGTTGTCGCTTACCTTTCACTCCTCACCGACGTTTGACGGCCGCGACGCAGAGGAACAGCTTGGCTTCGATACCTTCACCAGGTCGCACAATCCACCGGTCGTTCATTACAACAAGTACTCGATCGAGATCGGGCATAACCCGCAATTGGCGCTGGAGGTCATGGCGCTGGCTGCCTTTCTCGCCTGGAAATCGGCCAGAGTGATTGGGGGGCGAATCGCTGATTATCGCGTCGCACCACGTGCGGCAACGGCCAGGCTTCGCTGGTTTCAATTCCGCGTGATCACCTGGTTCGCGCTCTTGGCGATCCTTGCCCTGTGGCTGAGCGCGCGCCCTTCGCTGTCTTGCCATTCTCGCAAGGTTCGGATCGCGGCCAACCTTGAGAAGCCAGCCGAGACGCTGCTCACCGTGTTCGCACGCGCGCAGGATCCGTCGAGGGATCGCCAGGTTGGATTCCAAGTTCGCGTTCCGCCCGCGACCGCTTGGAAAGGATTCGGTATCGCCGGCCTGTTGCTGCTCGCCGGGATCGGCGCGTGGATCATCGGCCCACGAATTGTTCGCCGCGTCTATCGCCCCGCGGTTTAAATTGCCTCGCGGCTCACTCGCGCCAGGCCGCGCGGTAGCTGCGCCCCAAGGTCAGAATGCGGTGCAGCACTAGTTCATACGGCAGCCCGGCCGCTTCGCCGCTCTCAGAAAAATCTTCGCCGAAAGAAAGGTTCGGGTTGGGATTCGCTTCCAGCACGAAGGCCCGCCCCTCGGCGTCTAAACGCAAGTCGATGCGCGCGTAACCGCTCAGGAACAGCGCCCGGTACGCCCGTACGCATTGCTTCATGACCCGGGCTTCGACGCCGTCTCCCAAGCCAGTCGCGGCGTGCGTCACCACGCCGATCTTCTTTTGATAGGCGTGGTCCCACTTCACCTTGGCCGTGGCGATCAGCGGCACCTTGTCACCACTCTTGGTGAATTCCAGCTCCCAGATCGGAAACACCTTGAGCCGTTCGTTGCCCAAGATGCTCACGTACAGTTCGCGGCCGTCAATATACTCCTCGACCAGTGCGTCGCTCTTGAGGTGCTCCTGCACGAACTGCACGCGGTCGATCAGCTTCTCGTCGCTGGTGACGATCGACGCCTGCGAAATGCCCAGCGACGCCTCTTCGACCGCGCTCTTGACCAGCAGCGGGTAGCTGAGCCGCTTGGTCGGCCGCACCTTGCGGCGCATCGGGTAGACGACGAACTTCGGCGTCGGAATGCGGTGGTACGACAGAATCTGCTTGCAGAGCGCTTTGTCGTGCGACAGCATCAGCCCGCGCGGATTACAGCCGGTGTACGGCTGCCTGAGCAGTTCGAGATAGCTGACGACGTGCTGGTCGTAGACGGCGATGCCGTGAAACTCTTCCAGCAAGTTAAAGGCGATGTGCGGGCTCCACTCGTCGATCTCCTTGCGCACCTTACCCAGGTCGTCCCAGACACCCAGCACGCGGACGTCATGCTCCATCTCCTTCAACGAGCTGATGACGTCAAACTCGGCCTTCCAGTTGAGGATTTGCTCGTCGGTGTAACCGGTGAGCGATTCCGGCGGGATTAGATCCTCGTGCACCAACACGAGCACGCGCAGCTTCTTGAAATCGCGGCGTTTTCGTTTGGCTTTGGTCACAACGCGACTCGGTGGTGTCCGCCGTGCAAATAGTTCATCGTTTGTACCGTGACCAGCACCATGGCGTCGAGCTTCGCCTGATCGGGGGGCCGATCCATGTACAGGTTCAGCTCTTCGCAGCGGGCGATCATCTCTTCGAGCACCTGGTCGATCGTGTACTGGTATTCGCCGGTCCAGTGCGCGATGGTGCGCCGAAGTTCGGCCCGGTTGCGGCGCAAGAAGGTCGCCGCGGTCGGGTAGGCGGGCGGACGCGATTGGTCGGCCGGCGCTTCCGAAAACAACCGCCGCAAGTGCTGATCGTACAGATTCGGCAAGTTGACGCCGTACAGTTCGCGCTTGCGGGCGTAGTGTTCGCCGAGGGTCATCCGCAGCGTCCGCAGTGGTTCGACCTGCTCGCGCGAACGGACCAGCGGCTTCTGTGAGCCGATCTCGTCCATCAGTTCCGAAACGTATTCGAGCTTGCGGAGCGCCGGCCAGCCCTCGTAGGTAGTGCGCCAATTCGAACGGGGCTTCAGCCACACGGCAAAGGTCTCGGCGAAATCCTCGGCCGGATGCGCCTGGCCATACGACGGCTCAAGGTTGAGCACGTAGTTGCGGCTGTACGGTTTGGGATAGTAGTGCTCGGGGTACGGATCGCTGTACTTGCCGAACAACTTGACGTACTGCTTGCGACGGTGCAGCCGATACGCGGTGTCGAGCGTGTGCCCCACCTCATGCCGCAGAATGCGCAGGCACCAGTCTTCGGTTCCCCCTTCGACCTCGAGCATCTGGTTGCGCTCGAGCCGGGCCAGCCGCGGGTGAGCCAGATAAAACGGGATCGCGATCCCCGGCACGCCGTCGGGGCTGAACCACTCGGCCGACAACCAGAAATGCGGCCGAAAGCGAATCCCGCGCTGCTCCAGCTCTTCGCCGAGCCGCTCGATCCGCTCCTCGAGTGCCGTCCCTTCGATCTGCAAGCCCAAGTCGCAGATCCGCAATTGCAACAGGTCTTCGTCGGGAAAACGCAACCAGGGGGGGCGACTGACCTGGGGGGCAATCCGCCGATTGCTGATCGTCGAGGTGCGGTGATTCGAACTCATTACCCGTCAAGCTTAAAGAGGTCGGCCGCCGGTTCAAGGGCCCAAATCGTGGGCGAGCCGACACCCAACTCTAGTGCGCCCGTCCCTCAGCGGCCAACCGCGCCCTCCGGTGCGGCAATTCGCCCGAATGTGCCGCCGCGGGGTTGGCCCGTTCGTCGGCTCGCTGGCTGTGCGGCATTGCTGCAAGGGGCCTGAAAAAAAGAAAAGCCTACCCCAACTCCGCCCATTGGCGGTGCTGGGATAGGCTCAAATGGGCGGACATTTCGTCGCGAGGCTTAGAGCCAATCCGAGAACCCATCGCGGCGGCGACCGTGAGGATTTCGGCCTCCGGCAAGGAGTGACGACGACGTGTATCAGGAGATCGATCCAGCGAGTCGGAACGACGCAGCCGGCGGCCGAAAGCCTCCGGTCCCGAAGGGTTTGGCCATACAACGGCCCGTCTGCTTCGTCATCAGTCCGCAGTGGATTTCTCTCCAATACGCTTCGTCGTTCTTCCTTGCATCCGGCCCGTTGCCCGCCAAACGCCGCTCGCGAGTGTTTTTCGGATCGGCTCTTAGACCCCCTCGGCGCCTTCGACCTTTTCGGCCTGCTCGGCGGCTTCTCCCTTTTCCTTCAAACCTTCGAGCACCTTATCGATCTGCTCGAGCCGTTCTTGCAGCCGTTTCTCGAGCTGTTCGAGCCGCTCCTGAAGCTCGGCGGCACGCGGGGCCACTTCCTGCTGCAAGCGGCGCTCGACGTGCTCGACACCATTTTCCACCCGGCGGCGGATCTCCTCGCGATAGGGCCGCGTGACGTCACCCAGCGGCCCGGGAGGCGGCAACGGAATACTGAACGGCCTTACGTCGCCCAACTTTTCCTCGAGCTCCTTGGGAAAGGGGGGCGTGGGCGGCTTGCCCAAATACATCTCGATGTAGCTGCGAACTTCATCGGGCAGCTTGTTCAGTGCGTTCTCCGCGACCTCCCACGTCTGGTCTCCTTTCTTGACGACCAGCTTGCCAGGCTCTTTGCCCGACTTATTGATCGAGACACTTAGGTCCGCGGGAAACTCGATCGTCAGCGGCGGGCCGGCCCGCAAGAACAGAATGTCGCGGCCCAGTCGCTCGGCCAGGTGCGGAACCGCGGCGCCGGCCCGCTCGATCCAATGCCGGAATTCGGTTGGCTGGGGCGCGCCGGGAGTGTCACCCGCCTCGTCGCGAACGGCCGGCGTGACTTCAATCGTCTTCTTTTCGCCGGCTCGAATTAACGTCAGCGTGACCGGTTTGTCTCCTGCTTCGGCAATCGCCTTGGCCAAGTCGGGCACGTCGGAAAGCGAGGCTTCGCCGGCCTTCAACAGGACATCGCCGGCCTCGACCCCAGCGGCGTCGGCCGGCCCCTCGGGCACGAGCGCCTCGACGACGAGCCCTTCGTTCTCGCCAAGCTTCAATTGACTGCGAAGCGTTTCATCGGCGGGATAGCACGACAGCCCGATCCAGCGGCGCTCCGCTTCTGGCTTATCGGTGTCGTCAATCAACACATCCTGCACGACGACGCGACGCCGGCGCGGCTGCTCGGTGGTGTCGCCGTCGCCGGCAACTTCCTCGACTTCTTCCGTCTCCTCGTCGGCGGCCATCACCACTTTCAAGAAGCCGGCATCGAACGGCAGTCGCAGCAGCTTGATCACCCGGCGATGCGGACGTTCGCCGTCGTCGGCTTGTGCTTGCGCCCACGCCCCCGAGCCGAGAATGCCGGCCACGACGGCCAGCCAGGTTGTCAGGTTCTTCGTACGATTCCAAAACATTGAGAAGTCTCCTTGCCGAAAAGTTCTGTACTTCCCACCTGCGCTCAAACTTCGTTGGGCAGGTTGTTGAGTTGTCTAAAGTCGCCCTTTTTAGAATCGCCTCATTCAAAATCATTGCCGACGTAGCGCACCTTGACCCGTTCGACCGGCAACAAGGCGTGGGAGCCGTTCTCTAACTGCACGGGCCACAGCTCCTGCTGCTGCTCGATCGCGTGCCCTGACCGCTCGAGCGCCCGCCGCACGTAAGCCGGCACCGCCGGAGCAGGCTCGTCCCCCAGCAGGCTCGCTTCGTCGGCCAAACCGCTGGGCAACCAGATAGGGCTGTCGTCGGCGAGCTCGTCGGATGGATTTCTGTCAGCAGCCGCATCGATTGCGGCGCCGACTGCCGAAGCGAGCTCGCTAGGCGCGGCAGTCTGCGTGGCTGGTGCGACCTTGCTGGCAGCCGCGGCGACACTCGAATCGATTGCGGAACTCGGAACTGTGGGCCGATTGTTGGCAATCATGCCACCGCTGCCGCTGTCGACACCATCCGGCAAGCGCTTCGATGCCACGCCCAATCCAAAGGCGATCACAAAACTGGCCGCGATCGCCAGCAGCGTTCCGGCCCGATTGAGCCACCCCCGCGACGTTGCCATTGACGTTGACGATGCCGGCGCCGCTACGAGCATTTGCGTCGCAGCATTACCAGTTCCTGCCGGAACCGATCCGTCGCTCGCCTCACCGCCTGGCTCCTTCAGTAATGAGCGAAAGTCCTGCTCCCAGCTTTGTGCCTCGAGAAACGCCAGCGCGCAGCGACGCCAGCCGCCGGTCTCCCGCTCGAGACGCAGCAGCAGATCGCGCCGCGCCTCGGGCGTGAGCTCGCCATCGATCAAGCGATCGAGCAGTTGCTGGTCGTTGGTGTTCGTGCGTGTCTCAGTCATAGGAACGGCTTCCGTTAGCGAACGATTTGGGCGGGCGCAGTTCGTGTGGCAGGCTCGGCTGGCTCGAAAGGATCGGCCGTGGCAGCCGAGCTCAGAATCTGCCGCAGCCGGCCCCGGGCACGGTGCAACCGCGCCTCGACCGCGCTGTGGCTCACACCCAGGTGTCTGGCCAACTCGTGATAACTCCAGTTTTCGGTGTATTTGAGCAGCAGGATTTCAGCGTCTCGCGGCGCCAGTTGACTGAGCCCCTCGCGAACCAGCTTCGCCCGCTCGTCGGCGATCAGCCACTCCAGCGGGTCGCGCTCTCGGCAATCGCTTTCCAGCGGCCGGCGACGCTCGCCAAACCGCTCGGCCAGGTTCCGCCGCCGGGCCGACTTGCGGCGATACAGCAGCGCCTGCAACACGGCCATGCGATATAGCCAGGGGGCAACCTTGCCGGCGTCGCGCAACGGCGCCTGCTGACGCAGCACGGCCAGCGACACCTCTTGCAGCACCTCGTCGACCGCCGCGCGTTGACCCAGCCGCGCGGCGACCACGGTCCGCAGCCAGCGATCATGCCGGGCCAGCTCGGCTGGCCAATCGATCGCCGCTACGTCCGCCGCCGCCCGCTCGTGACCTCGGTCTTCCGCGGGGCTTGAAGTCGCCATGACTGACAGATTAGTTGCCGCGAAGGAGGGAAATCTTGCACTTCGGACAGAGAGGTTCGCCGGACTAACGGGTGTGATCGCTGCATCCGCAACGGCCGGCAGAACTTACAGCCGGCTGTTCGAGGGCGGTAGGCCCGGCTCGTCTGGTTGTATTCTACGGCCAGGGGGGCGTGCCCTGACGCACTTTCTGCCGCACCGTCTCTGGCCAGAATTCGTAGTCGCGGGCCGCAACGCATACGATAGCGGGCATGAAGGGCATGCTGCGGGCCCGCCGTTGGCAGTTCGGACTGCGATTCCTGCTGATCGCGGTTGCGGTCATTGCGCTAGGTATGCACTGGAATCGCGAGCGCCGCGCGATCAAACTCGCTACGCTCGAATTGGAAGCTGCCGTGGCCAGATTTCAAAAGGGACATGCACTTCCCGACGCCGTGATCAGGGCATCCAAAAACCTGCTCGTTGCCTCACTCGATTATCCGTTCTGCGGTAATCAAGCCGCCTTCGAGAAGCATCGCGATTGTGCGGACAAGACTTTGGAATTCCTCACGGCGGAGTGTTTTTTGGAAACTCCAACCGTGGACGTGTGGAAGAACGTTGACGACCCAGATTCGCGGCGGAAAGTCGACGCAGTAATTGCGAAGCTGGCCGCCGACGTCGAAGAAGCCGAGCGCTGGCTAGCGACCGGAAAGATCGATTCCTTAGGGCCATGACCATGTCAAACGAAGTGCCTGAAACGTCGGCCAGTCGCGCCGGGCTTTACTCGCGCCGTGACTTGCTCGCGTTGGCTTCGGCCGCTGCGCTGTCGAGTGCAGTGCCAGCAAGCCTGGTTCCCTCGATCGTGCGAGCCGCACCGCCAGACGCTTTAACGGGCAGCGACGACCGAGCCTGCGACGATCCTGCCTCGAAGCCTGCTCGGCTGCTCTTCACCTCGCGCGGCAAGTCGGCGATTGTCGATGCCGACGGCGCGAACCTCCGCTACTTCGATTTCAACGTGCCGAACCAGGCCACTTGGCAACCTGGCCCGCTCTTCCCCGATGGCCGGCGAATCCTGTTCCTCAGCATGGAGCCGCGCCGCGACGGCCCTGGCCGCCCGTTCGACGAGTACTATACGCAGACGCCGACACACCTCTGGGTGCACGACCTCGAGACCGGCGCCCTCGACGAAATTTGCACGAAGGACCGCCTTGCGCCCTTCATCACGCCGGCGCTCCTCATTGGCAACGATCGCTTGCTCGTGCAAGTGGTCCGCAACCGCGTCGGCCAGATCTTCAGCGTCGCGCTCGACGGCTCCGACGCCCGCGAGTTCACCCGCGCCGGCGAAGGGTTGCCGTACGGCTTGAGCCAGAGCCCCGACGGCCGCCGCGTCGCCTTTCACCTCGCCAGCCCCGAGGGCTATCAGGTCTGGACGAGCGACGTCGCTGGCGGCAATTGTGTCCGCATCGCCGCCGATTCTCAGCATCTCT
>CAZBWM010000134.1:0-12406 GCA_964495375.1 uncultured Planctomycetaceae bacterium
ACTTCATTTCCAACAGCATTGACCTGAAGGTCTACCGAGCGATGTCGACGATCGCCGGCGATGAAGGGCCATTGCCCTCCTTAGAATGGTGAACGCGTGGGCTTGGCCGGCTCGCGAACTACCAACGTCAGTAGAATCAGCGATCGCAGCGAGAACTGCAAGAATGGCGTTCGTGCAGTTCCAAGCTTCCGCTGGCGAGTTACTTGGTACCCGCGAATGCGCAGTCTTCGTAGCGCCAACGCGAGCGTGGCCAGGCAACTCAAGCTGGTGAGCGTTGCCATGCCGGCGCTGAAAAAGCTGGAGTTGTAGAACCAGCCGACAATACCCGAGGTCACGAGCGCCGCCGCGCCGAGTTGGCGATCTGGGTGGGGGATTCTCCGCTGCCCGAAGCTCCAAAGGGCCGTGAGACAAACCAGGCCGAGGCTGACGCCCCAATAGACGAGCTCACGATACAGATCATAGTTTGGTCGAGATAGGCAGAAGTAGTTGTTCCCACTAGTAGATTGATGCCCACGAGGACAGCTATCGCGATAAGCAACCGCCGCCGACTTAGCTTCAAGGACTTCGCACGACGATAGTGCCGGCGACGACTTGGCTGAGGGCACCCGATAGCAAGTGCGTGTGTCGTTGCGCGAACGGCGGCCCCCGCATCGTCATCAGCACCGGCGGCATCGGGCCCTTCGCTCGTCATGGCCGCGCAGTTTAGCCGAGCGACGAGTGGCGTGTTAGCCGCGGACTTCGGCAAATCGTCGATCCGCACGCTCGGATCCGCAACGAGTTAGCCGCGGGATTTATCCCGCGCGCTAGCTCGCGCGACTTATTTCTGCGTTCGACAGTCCCGATGGTACGCCGCTCCAGCTAGCGCGCGGAGTAAACTCCGCGGCTAACAATTAGATGCCTTATCGCACTTCCGGTGTGCTCCGCACACCCTACAAATCTCGTTCGCTCCGCGGCTAACCAACGGACAAGTTCGCCGGTGCAACCAGTTGCTAGTGCTGGAACAAAAACTCTTTCGCGTTCAGTAGCGCCCAGCAGACATCTTCCAGCCCTTGCATGCGCTCAGGCTGCGCGGCGATGTGCTTCTCGGCGGCGGCCACTTCCTCGGGGCCCGGGTGCCGGCAGAGCGCCGACAGGTACAGCTCGTCGATAATCTCCGAGTTCGACTTGCCGGCCGTGGCCAGCTTGCGGAGGCGGTTGTTCTCGTTGGTCAGCTTGCCGTGGATCACCGGCCCGTTGATCATCTGCAAGGCCTGCGACAGGTTCGACTCGCTCGAACGCTCGCACTGGCAAGCCATTTCGCGGGCTGGCTGCCCGAACACCTTGAGGAAGTAGTTTTCGCCATCGGGGGCGGGCAACTGCGTGGCCCGCGTGCCGGCCGGCAGCCCGGCGTACTTCTCGTCGATGCCAGTCACGCGGCAGATGGCGTCGAGCAACTGCTCGGCCGAGAGCAGCCGCGTCTTCATGTGCGAGAAGTACTTGCTGTCGTTCTTGTTGAAGTCGTTCGAGCGCGAGCTGAGCTGGTAGGCCCGGCTCGTAAGCATCGTGCGCAGGATGTGCTTGCGATCGAATCCGTGCTTGGCGAAATCTTCGGCCAACGCATCGAGCAGGGCAGCGTTCGACGGCGGATTCGACGCCCGGAAGTCGTCGACCGGTTCGACGATCCCGCGGCCGAACAAATGCCCCCACAGGCGGTTGACTTCGGCCTTGGCGAAGAACGGATTGTCGGGCCGGGCGAGCCACTCGACGAGCGCGTCGCGGCGATCGGCCTCGCCGGGGATGTCGGCCTCGCCCGCCAGGGGGAGCCATGGCTTCATCTGCTTGCCGGTACGCGGCTGTGTGACCTCACCCCCGCGGGCGACCCAGACCACGAGCTCGTCGGCGTTCGAGGCGGGCTTGCGCTGCACGCGATTGAAGAACGCGCCGATCCCGTAGTAGTTGTCCTGCGTCCAGCGCTCGAACGGATGGTTGTGGCACTTGGCGCACTGAATGCGAATGCCCAGGAACAACTGCGCCGTGGTTTCGGTGCAGTCGTTCGTGTCGGCGGCCGTGCGGAAGTAGTTGGCGGCCGGATGATCGAATGTGCTGCCGGTCGAAGTGAGCAGCTCTTCGGCGAACTTATCGTACGGCATGTTGTCGCGGATGGCCGCGACGAGCCAGCGATGAAATTTGGGGACCGCCGTGCCGACCTTCTTACCGTTCAAGCGCAAGAGGTCCGCCCACTTGAGCGCCCAGAACTCGGCGTACTCGGGACGCTCGAGCAGCGCGTCGACGAGCTTGTCGCGCTTGGCTGGATCGGTCTCGGCCAGAAACGCCGCGCTTTCGGCCGGCGTGGGCAGAGCGCCCAGCAGGTCGAGATAAACGCGCCGCACGAATTCTTCATCGCTGCACAAGTCCGACGGCGTGATCTGCATCTGCCGCAACTTGTCGAACGTCAGCCGATCGATGTAGTTGTTCTCGGCCGGCGTGGGCCAATTGAAGTTCTCGACATCCTTCAAGAACATCAGGTAGCTGGTTTCCATCTTCTCGAGATAGCGCACCAGGATGGCGGCCTCGCCTTTGTCACTGGCGACGACCAGCCCATTGGTGTCGACCGTGGCCACCCCCTCGTCCGAGCTGCTGTAGCAGGCCAGCTCGGTGACGTCGCGTACGCTGCCGTCAGAAAAATGCGCCAGCACCACGAGCTGCTGCGTGTGCGCGGGGCGCTTCAAGATTCGCAGCGACGGATAGACCTCGACCTTCGTACAGGTGGGGGCGTCCGCCGGATCGACCTTCAGGCCCTGGGCGATCCAGTCGTGCAGCACGGCATACGCGGGATCGTCTTTGCGCATGCGGCGACCGCCGCCGTGCGGCACTTCCATCAGCGGCTTGCGCAGCAGCAGGCTCGACTCGGGCTCGAGCACGTTCGTGCGGCGGTTGTACATCTCGCGCACCAGGGTCTCGGTATCGAGCACGGGGTCGTACGCTCGCAGCGACAGCCGGAACCCACCCTTGCCGCTCGGCGAACCGTGGCAAGCCCCCGAGTTGCAACCTTGCTTCGAAAGTGCGACCAGCGTGCCGAACTGGAACGACACGGGCTCGGCCGTTTCTTGATTGGCGACCACGACCGCGGCGGTCGCTTCCTTTCCGCCGGCCCGCACGCGCACCGCGGTTGTGCCGTTGGCGACCGGGAAGACCACGCCCGAGTCCAGCCGCACGATCGCGGGATCGGCAATGTCGATCTCGCAATCACGCGTCAAGTCTTGAACGCTGCCATCGGCGTAGTGTCCGGTGACCACCAACCGCATATGGCGGCGCGGCGTGTCGAGTCGGAACTCGCTCGGAAAAACTTCCAGCCGCTCGGGCGTGCCGACCACGACCGGCTCAACGGCCGTCGCGCTCGTGGCCCCCTCGGCCGTGGCGGCGTCCGACTGCCGATCGCAGCAGCAGACCAGCGGAACACTCAGCAGCATGGTTGCGACAAATCGCGACACCGTGGCATGGCGTAACCGGATCGATGGGTCGTGACCGGTGGAATTTAGTCGTTGGCTGCGTCGCATCGATTCGCCCTCCTGTGTGGCCTGCTGTGCGTCGTGGCTGGCTCGCATGCCCGCGGGTGGCGAGCATTTGGCGCCTTCATGGCGGTTTTTCATGTTCAAAGCGGTGGGTCTGACGGGTAGCGGTAGGTTTAACTGATCGCGGATCGTCTAACTGGCGGAAGCTCTTGTGGCCGCTGCGCGATGGGGCGCAATCGCGGCGCGACAACTCGCGTTACGGCATTTTGACTTCAAGTGTCGTGGCAGGTCCTTCGACTTGCAGTTGCCGGCCCGCGATCGTGGCGGTCGCCACGGCCCGCAGATCGGCCATCGAACCGACCGCGGCGTCGGCCGCTGCCGTGAGTTCGAATTCCAACTCGGCCTGACCGGCTGGCACCACCAGCTCAGCCGGAGCGGTAATCCCCAGCGGCAGGTTGCGCAGCGACACGGCCACGGCCGGCGACTCTTCCCCCGCGCGCTGCAACTTGATTTTGCACTTTTGCGTCGCGCCGGTCGTGATCGGGCCGGCCGGCTCGAGCGTCACGCGCAGCGGCGGACCAACGGCCAGCCGCACGTCACCCAGCACGACCTGCTTCGGTTGCTCCTGGAACGTGGCCGCCCCGACGACGCGGAAACGGTACTCCCCTTCTGACAGTGCGGCGGGCCCACGCAAGATCACCTCGATATCGGCTTTGTCTTTTTCCAGCGGTTTGACTTCGGCGGAGACCCCCGGCGGCAGCCCGTCGACGTTCAGTGCGATCGCTTCGGCGAAGCCGTTCAGGCGATCAGCGTGAATCGTGAACTTGCCGAGGCCGACCAACTGCGGCAGCCAGACCGGTTCACCCGGCACGCTCAGCTTGAAGAAGTCGGCAAACAACGGCCCGACCCCCAGCCCCACCAGGCCATTGAGCGCCTCGGGCGGATAGGGCAAACCGGACAGCGCCCCCTTGAGCGCCGCCGAGGTGCCGGCCACAGCCGCGTAATCGACCTCGCCGATCTTGGCCCGACCGACGATGCGAATGTCGCGGAACTGCCCCGGCTCGAGCGAGGCCGGCGCGGTCACGGCCATCACGGTCTCGTTCTTCCCTTCAGGGATGGTGTTGTTGGCCAGCGAGAAACCCTCGCCCGCCCCTTCGATCGACAACGTGATTGGCCCGTTATAGTCGAGCCGAATGGCGTTCACCTTGGCGACGAACACGCCCCCCTTCGGAACGTCGAATTTGTCCGCTTCCAAGCCGAGCAAAAAGCCCGCCTGGTACGGCATCACTTCAATGCGATAGACGTGCTGTGGGCCGCCGCGATGGTGCAAATCTTCGACCAACAGGCGATACGCGCCCGCCTCGGGGAACGTGAAGTTGAGCACGCCTTCTTCGGTCCCCAGGTCGTCGACTTCCGCGACCTGGCTACCGTCCGCCTTTTGCAATCGCATGAACAAGTCGGTCGGCGAGCTCAAGCTACGCGTCTTGCCGATAAACAACAGCCGCTGTCCGGCCGCCACGTCGAACTGGTAGATGTCGCGATCGCCTGCCTCGGCGAAGCGGCCGCTGATCGCGCCGGGGACGCTGATCGGCGACGCTTGTTCATTCGCATTGTTCGGCTCGAACTCAACCTGTTCACCACCGGCTGAAACCGCCAGCACCGTGGGGGCCAATCCCTGACCGTCAGCGAAACGTGTCGAGACAGGCACCGTGGCCGATTGCCCAATGCCAACAGGAGCAGCGCTAGCCGCGACCGGCAAATCCACCGCGTTCAACCGCGCGACCGACGGGCCGGCCATCTGCAAATGAGCAACACTTCCGCGAGCGGCGCCCGTCGGATAAGGCGCGGTCACCAGCGGAAAATCACCCAGCCGCAACCGATAGCGAAAGTTGCCGGCCCCTTGATAGCGGATGTCGCGAATTTCGAGGTAGTAGACGCCATCGGATGGCAGTTCGATCGCCAGCCGGCTATCGGCGCCGATCCCTCCTTCATCATCGCTGTAGGCCAGCTCGCGTCCGTGGACGTCCAGCAGGCGAATCACCGCGTCGAGCGGCGAGCCAAGCCGGCGGGCGAACACCTCGGCCGACAAACGCTGCCCGGCGTGCCCGGTGAACTTATAGAAGTCGAAGCTCTCCGCCTCCGCGGCGCCGTCGATCGCCACAGGCAGCGTCACTTCTTGCGCTGTTTCGAGCGATTTGTTCTGGCCGTTCTCGGTCACGCTCGCCAGGTCGTCGGCCATCAAGAGCCGCATGCTCGAAACGCCGACTCCCGTGGCAATGCGCAAGCCTGCAACCTGGGCCGGAGCGTCAGGCAGCGTCACGCGCAACACCACCTGGTCGGCCTTGGTGCCATTGCCTTCGATCCCCGGGGCCAGCTCAATCGTGGCCGGTCCGCTGGGGCCGGCGAGGTTCGTCCACAGTGCCGTCGGGCCGGTGAGATTCGCGCCGTAGACCGTGATATCTGTCGCTTTGCCAGGAACCGCGGCGCTTGGAACCAGATGGCTGACGACTGGCGCTTGTGCCAGTGCCTGCGCTGCGAAGTGTCCCGCTGCGGATGCCAGCACCGCAGCCAGCATCAGCCAGCGACCCGCCCGTTGAATCTCACGCTTTGCCATCATCATTCCCTGGCGCACGATGCTTCGTTGGCGCGTTGAGTCTGCCATTACTACGAGTTTGGCGATCTTCGCCAACCGCGGCAACAACCGGAAAAATCGCCAAGGCTGCCGCACCTAACTTTCGCTCGGGCAACAACCTGCGGTATGCATCCAGCGATGTTAATGCGTGCGGAGGGGGCTTGTCAAAAAGAAATCCGGCCGGTGAAAAACTGGCCTCGCCGGCCTGAGCGAAGGCTCCGCCGCGGCGCTATCGCTGCCGGCCCCGCGCCACCGCCTCACCGCCACCAACCTTGGCCGCCTGCGGCGCTTCGATCGAAACGTCGACTTCCAGCCCCAGGGGGGCGGCAAAGCCCGCCGGCAGATCGACGAGCACCTGCAAGATATCGAGATCCTTGCGCTCCGCGGCGTCGTGCGTGAAGATCGTCTTCTTGCCCATCACCGGCTTGATCAGGGCGATCGTTCCCCGAAAAGTCTGCGACCCCAACCCCCGGCCGAAGATCGTGACCGTTTGCCGGACGGCCAACCGGCTGACAAACCGTTCGTCGACTTCGGCCCGCACCCGCAGTTGCGATATGTCGGCAAACAGGATCGCGGCGTCGCTCCCCTGGATTCGCCCCGATTCCCCGGGCCGCCTGAGGATTTCGAGGACCACGCCGTCGGTGGGGGCCAGCAGCTCCGTATTGTCGAGCCGCGCCTGGGCCTCGACGAGCCGGGCTTCGGCCAGGTGCAGCTTGGCCTCCGTCACCTCGCGGTCGACTTCGCGAACGAAACCCTTGAGATGCGCCAGTTCCGACTCCGCCTCGCGGACGCGGATTTCGGCCTGCAGCCAGTCGCTTTCCTGCTGGTCGAAATCTTCCTGGCTTTTGGCCTTTCGCGCGAGTAACTCGCCGGTGCGGTCCAGCTTCTTCTTCGCGAGCGTGAGTTGCTCGCGCTGGCAAGCCAGGTGTTGTTCGGCCGCGGCGATACGATGCCGATTGACGCCGCTGGCCACCTGCTCGTGTTCCGCCTGAGCCAACGCGACGGCCAACCGAGCGGCCGCCAACTCGGCCTGGCGATCGGCGTTGTGCAACCGCAACAGCAATTCCCCCGCGCGCACGTGCTGGCCGATCTCGACGCGGCACTCGGCGATCACCCCTTCGGCCCGGAACGCGAGCCGCCGCAACTCGCTCGTCGGTTCGACGTAACCAATCGCGTGGATCGGATGGCCGGCGCTCGGCCGCGCGGCGGCGCCTGGCGAATCGGCCCCCGGTGCCCCGGCCCGACCGCTCTCGGCCGAGCCTGCCGCGCTGGGGTCCGTCACCACGCCGCCGCGTTCGCGCGACATCGACCAGGCGACGCTCGCGGCGGTCGCGGCACACAAGGCCAGCAGCCACAGCATTCGTGACATCAATTGCGTTCCTGAACTTTGCCCGAGTCGATATCCAGCACTCGGTCGAACAGCGGCACCAGTCGTTGATCGTGCGTCACGGCGATCAGCGCGGCGTTGGCACGCCTCGTTTGTTCGATCAACAGCTCGACCGCGGCCAAACCGGTCGGCCAATCCAACGCCGCTGTCGGCTCATCGGCCAGCACCACGCGCGGCTCGTGCAGCAGCGCCCGCGCGATCGCCACGCGCTGCCGCTGACCGCCACTGAGCTCGCTCGGTCGGCGGCGCAGCAATCCGTCGATCCCCAGCCGCGCAGTCGCCTCGCTCAGCCGCCGGTCAAGGCATCCTCGCTCGACTCCACTGTTGCGCGCCACGGCGCGCAGGTTGTCGGCGACACTCAGAAACGGCAACAACTGCGAATGCTGGAAAACGAAGCCGATCGAACGGCGCCGCACCTGCGACAGCTCCCCCCGATTCCGCGTGTCGAGCCGCACGTCGTCGAAATAAAGCTCGCCGCTTGTAGGGGTCAGCAGGCAACCCAGGATCGACAGCAGCGTGGTCTTGCCCGAGCCCGAGGGGCCCAGCAGCACACAGGCTTCGCCCGGTTTGATTGCCAGATGGACGTCGTCGAGCACGCGCGTCGCGAGCGTCCCTTGTCCGTAAGTCTTCGAAATGGCTCGGCAGGCAATCATGGTGTTGACCGGTGTGGTTCCAAAGCTCTGAAAAGTTCGCAACTACGCCTGAAACACCGAAACCGGGTCGATCCGCAGGACGCTGCGCACCGAGAGGAGCGCGGCCGCCAGGCTGCACCCGAACGCCGCCACCGCCGTGCCAACAAATACATCCGGTGTCAGCTCCAACGGCACGGGCGTCTGCGACAAATAGTGGGCCGCGACGGCGAACAGCGCGCTGCCGCCCAACGTGCTGAGCACCCCCAGCAAGGCGCTTTGCAGCACGACGGCGCTAGCCAACCAGAGCCGGCCAAAGCCCACGGCCAGCAGCGTCGCGTAATCCTTGCGATGATCGTTCGTGATGGCGAACAGCGTCTGGCTATTGATCATCGTGCCGACCATCAAACCGAGCACGGCCGTAATCACCACGGTGATGCCGGCCCCCGTCTCGAGCATCCAGAAGCGAATCGTTCGCCCGGCGAACTCGCGCGTCGTGAGCACGTCGACCGCCGGCACCGCCCGCAGAATCTCGGCGCGCACGCGCTGGGGATCGTCTCCCGCTTGGCAGCGCACCAGCACGTAGGTCACCTGGTCGCGGCGATAGTAAGGCTCGTAGTTGTAGGCGGTCTCGATCGAAGTAAACACGAACGGCGCCGCAGTGAACGTTCGCACGCCGTGCGATACGCCCCGAATCACCGCCTTTGAGCCCAGGATCTCGACTTCGTCCCCCACGCCCGCCACGCCGAGCGCCGAGCAGTAGAGGTCGTCGATGATCACGGCGTCGGGTCGGTGTACGTCGGCGACCGCTCCCTCCGACATTTGCCAGGGGCCGCCGATCAACCCGTCGTCGAGCCCGACCATTTCGATGCTCATGCTGCGGCCATCGGGGCGACGCCAGAAGACCCAGCTCATCAACAGCGCTTCGGCCCACTCGACCCCCTCGACGCTCCGCACCTGCTGCACGCGGTGTCTGGGAATCGCGATCCCATAATCGAAGGCGACCGTTTCGCGCGCCATCACCCAGAGATCGACCCCGGCGTTGCGCACCACGGCCGACGTCGTGTTACACCAGCCGACCAACAGTCCGATCTGGGCCACGGTAATAAAGAATGCCAACGACATGCCGGCCACGGTCGAGAGAAACCGCGCCCGGTTGTGCAGCAACATACTGGCCGCGATTCGGAACATTGGCGCGTCCTACCCCCAAAAACTCTGTCCTGGCCCAGAACCAACCGGTTCGACTCTTGCGCAGAGTCTCGTCGGCGCCGCGCCGCTGCTCGAGACCGCATTCGTGGTCAGCGGCCGCGGGTGCGCGTGCCCAGCGCCGCGACCGCCAAGAACAACTGCAATAACCGGCGGCCCACGGCGCCGGTCATCCGCGGCAGCAACTGCATCCTGCCCATGGATTGCTCCTGGCACTCAATTCGAGGGCAAGCTGGCGCCTCCTCTGGCCCGCGTGAGAATGGTCGGGGCCGACTTCGCGGTGCTTGCCCATCGAACACACGCGAAGCGGGAGCTGCGAGTCTGCTGGCTCGCAACCTAGGAAAGTCGGTCCCGTATTTGACGACCGACATCTCACTAAGACGGTAAACGACGCAGGAACCGGACGCTCGCGGGCGAAGACTTGTCACGGGCGCATTCCACAAACCTTTTAGCCCGCAATGCTTGCACGATTTTCAGTTTTTTTCCGGAGCTCGTTTCGGGGCTCGCGTTGGGGGCCTCGCCGACCGCGGCTCATCGTGCGGAGATCGCGGTGGCCTTCCCATTTCTGGCCCTTGAACCAACGGGCCCGAGGGCCTACACTCCTGGTTTCGCCCGAAGTGCCTGCTGTCAGTCGGTCTACGTAAGCCCAAGCCACGTCAGCGTCAAGCGACGTTAACGTGTCGTAGCCTGCGAGCCGCTTTCAGCCCCGGGCACCCGTCGCGCGCCGCCAGCTCGGCCTGTCGGGCCGCACACCATACAAACAACTCCGTGCAACTCAGCAATCCAGACACGTAAGCAGTCTCGATGAACACGAAGACATTCCTGGCCAAACCCGGCCAAGTTCAGGCGCAGTGGTGGCTCGTCGATGGCACCGACAAGGTCGTCGGCCGCCTGGCTACCGAAATCGCCATGACCCTGATGGGCAAGCATCGCCCCACGTATACCCCGCACGTCGACACCGGCGACTTCGTCGTGGTGGTCAATGCCGAGAAGGTGGCGCTCACGGGCCGCAAGTGGGAAGACAAGCGCTATACCTGGACGACGGGCTATCCCGGTCTGCGCAGCGAGACAGCCGGCGAGCGGCGGGCCCGCCGCCCCGACCGCATCCTCCGCGACGCCGTCCGACGCATGCTCCCCAAGAACAAGCTCGCCACGCACATGCTCGACAAGCTGAAGATCTACGTCGGGCCCGAGCACCCGCATCAGGCCCAGCAACCGCAACCGTTCGCCGGGGCCAGCAAGTAATTCCTCTAAGCAGATTCGTCGCTGGCAGCCGTCGCTCCCAACTTCAGTGCGAGACCAATCGGCAAACCGCGACACCAACCGTTCAAACCACACCCATCCGCAGCAGCAGGCGAAAGTAAGGATCACCGATGGCCGTAGCCAAGACAGCTCCCGGTAAAGGCGCGAACGACAAGCTCGGCACCGGGCGCCGCAAGACTTCGGTCGCCCGCGTCCGCGTTCGCGCCGGTGGGGGGGCCATCACCATCAACGAGCGCCCCTTCGAGAATTACTTCGCCAACGTCCAGCAGCGGGCCGACGTCATGGCCCCGTTGGAAGCCGCCGGCGTCGTCGGCACCATCGACATCATCGTCACCGTGCATGGTGGCGGCCCCACGTCGCAGTCCGGCGCGATCAAGCTGGGCATCGCCCGAGCGCTCATCCTCTTCGATAGCGCCACCGAAGAAGCCCTGCGTCGCGAGAGCCTGCTGACTCGCGATGGCCGCATGAAAGAACGCAAGAAGTACGGCCTCCGCGGCGCCCGTCGCGGTACCCAGTTCTCGAAGCGTTAAAGCGACGTCACGATCCGTCGCGCCTACCGCTCGAAGAGCTTGTAGCTCTGGCCCGGGTCCACTGCTGGCTTGCCCAGCAGTGCCCGGCGCGACGCTGCTTCGCGGAATGCGGTGCAACACGACGCGCTATGCGGTTGGTCTCGACGTCGGTTCCGTGCTGTCAGTGAAGCTGCGACTGGTCGGTTTTCGACTTGCTACTCTTACGGCTCGAGGTGCGTTATGCGCTGCGCCTGTCGGTCGCTCAGGTTGTCGGTGATTGCCCTGCTGTTGGCCACGGCGTCGACCGCGGTGGTAACGGCTGAAGACGCAGCGACCGCCGAGAAAACATTAAAACTGCCAGTGCGTAGCCGGGTCGAGCCCTTCAAAGGCTCTGGCGACTATCGCGAAGTCGCGATCGAAATCGAGTTCCCCGCCACGCAAACGGCGCTGGTAATCTGCGACGTCTGGGATCGCCACTGGTGCCAGAATGCCACGCGTCGTTGCGATGCGCTGGCCCGCCAGATGGCTACGCTTGTCGATGCCGCCCGCGCCGCCGGCGTGCAGATCGTGCACGCCCCCTCCGGAACGATGGACTTTTATCGCGATACGCCGGCCCGCCTGCGGGCAGTAAAAGCCGCACCGGTCGAGCCACCGGCCGATCTGGCCTTGGCCGATCCCAAGCTGCCGATCGACGACTCCGACGGCGGCTGCGACGACGTCCCTGAGTCGAAGTACTACCAGGCCTGGACTAGGCAGCATCCGGCGATCGCCATCGCCGACCCCGACATTGTCTCCGACGACGGCCGCGAGATTTACAGCTACCTGCACGCGCACGGCATCAAGCACGTGGTCGTGATGGGCGTCCACACCAACATGTGCGTGTTGGGTCGCTCGTTCGGCATTCGCCAGATGACCCGCTGGGGAATGCGCACGCTGTTGATCCGCGATCTGACCGACACGATGTACGACCCGAAAGACCCGCCGCACGTCGCCCACGAGGCCGGCACCGAGCTGGTCGTCCAGCACATCGAGAAGTACTGGTGCCCTTCGACGACGCGCGAAGCGGTCCTGGCGACACTGGCTCCGCGGTAAACTGGACCCTCAGTAGACGTTAGCCCCTCGGGCCGACCTACAAGGGGACGGGAGTCGTTTCCGGCGTCGGTGTCTGGAACCGCCGAGCCTACGACGATCCAGAGCCTTGCACGTCGTCGAAGGTGGTTCCTGACACCGTCCCCCTGGCGCGGTCCCTCGCGCGACGTAGCGCACCCACACTAGCCCGAAGCGCAGCG
>CAZBWM010000135.1:0-11967 GCA_964495375.1 uncultured Planctomycetaceae bacterium
TGAGCGGGGCCGCCCCACATGAAGAGAAAAATGCAGCTCTTGGCGCGGCCGAAGGTCGAGGCGTCCAGCAGCGGTTGCGCGGTTGCGCTGGGAACCCCATCGGCCGCAGTCGCCCGACGCATGCGGCCGGCCAGCAGTTCTGGCAGCGAAAGGCCCAACAACCCGAGCGAGCCGGCGCGCAGCGCATCACGCCTTGAGATCGCGGGCAGGTGCAGGCGGCGGTGGGGAGCGTTTCGCGGCATGGGCGAATGTGGCTTCGGGTGCTCGGTCAGCGAATCAAAATCCGTCCAATCCGGCCGCTGACATTGTACACGAACCGCCGCCAGCGCGGGTACCTGACCTAACCGGACAGCATTCAGTCAAATTCCGGCATTGGTGGCGGAGGCGTGTCGTCATAGACGCCCACCCATTCGGCTTCCAGGTCGGCATCAAAAAACTGAATCCAGGAACGCATCGGCACTTCAGAGCGTTGCAGCAGGTCACGTATCATGCGCACCCCATGCTCGACGTCCGTGAGTGCTAGGTAAATGTAGAAGTAGCGAAGCCCGGTCCCACCGCCGAGATGGCTGCCAAGATCGTCGCGTGAGAGGAGATCATTCAACCGTTCCTCGATTTCTCCCCTGTCGTCCAAGGTCATCTCTCGCGGCACTTCAAATCGGTCGAGCTTGATGTACACGAACGTCTCGCCGACGGTGCTGAAACGCTTCGAGTAGAAGAGGTGCCCTTGCCGTGCGGCATTCCACAACTCCTCGTCCTGACAGGTTGCGACGAACAAATCGCTTTGGGCCGGGTAGTCCTCTCGTTCCTCAGGCGTGAGCTCGAACAATATCCAGTCGGCCGTGTTCATCCTGGCATGATAGGGCACGCTTGGCAGTTGATCCCGGATGCTACCGATCAAGGAATTAACCGTATCCCGTAACCGATCGAGCGAGATTTCCCGGCCCGAGTTGTTCCGCCCGCCGATTGATCGACCACGATTCTTGGGGTTCCCAGCAGGCTCGACGTCAAGGGCACCGATCCATTGATTAAGGCAGTGCTCGCCGAGCAGAGTCTCGGTGGCCACGAATGCGGCGTTGCGAGCGGGTTGATCTTTGCTGTCCCGAATACTCGGAGCGACGTAACAAAGGTCTAGGGTGTTGTACTCTCCTCGCGAGACCCGAACCTGATAGTCGCTGATATCACCCCCGACGCGCGCTTCAACCGTCGATTGCGCTGAAGCCAAATCCTCGGGCAGTCGCTCGTCGTAGAACTCCCAGCCGTCGAGCTGTGGCGCGCTTGCCAGGATAGTGTCTGTCAGCGGACGCAGGTGGTGCCGAGACTCTGGCGTAATCACCAGGCGATGACCCGGGCCCCGAGTCGCCCTCCCGTATTCCCACATTAGATGCGAATTAATGGTCTGGAAATGTGTTGCCATCCAGCCAAAAACGTCGAATTTGATTCTTCGTGAGAAATGAGCCTCCAAGTCGGCCGCCTTGTCAGCGAATTCTCGCCACCACGCATCGATCTTGTTTACAAAATATCGACGAAGCGCCGCATCCCGCGCATTGCTCAGATCAAGAAATCGCCAACGCATTTCCTGCCTACCGCTGATGGGGAATGGAAGTCCTAAGTGATCGCCAATTGCGAGGGAGCTAATTGCCCTGCTTCTCAGCGAACGGATCTTCGCCATCCGCCAGCAGGCGGGTCGTGCGCGTGACGGTTTGCACGTTCTTGCCTTTGAGGTCAGTCGGATTGCTGCCGAGCGTGGCTTTGAGTCCTGCGTCGAGTTCGATCGCCATAACTTGCTTGTAGTCGATGGCAACGATTACTCCTGCCTGCTCGTCCAATAAGATCTTGCCTTCGGCTTCGTACTTTTCCGCGCCGAGTCCTTTCACGCTTTCCGGGTCAAACTCGACGACAAAGTCGACCCTCGCGACGTCTCGCGCACCGACCTTCTCGGCGGGTTTGCGCGTGTACTTGAAGGTGTATTTGATGTCTTTGTCGGTTACCGGATTGTGCAGCGACCGCGGTTCCTCGCTCGACTGGCCGACCGCCAACGCCTTGGCCGGCAGTTCGATCAAGCCCAGTTCGCCGCGCCGCTTGAGCGGCTTGTCGCGATTGAAGCCAAAGTCCATGAACTCTTGCGTCATGCCGATCGCGTCGAGAAACTCCTGCGAGTACTTGATCTTGTCGATTTCGCCGCGCGGGTTGACCGTCAGCTCGATCGGCTTACCGACGATGTTCCGCATGCCGTCGGTAATGGCCTGAAATTCTTCGGGGCGTTCCTGCTCCTCGTCGTCTTTGGGTTTCGCCGTATCGAATTGGATTTCGACTCCGGGGTTCTTCATGTCGAGCCGAGATCGCTGGTTGGTTTGATCGATCGTGGCCACGCCGTCCGGCTTAACACTTAGCACCTTCCAGGTGAGAATCGTGTCGTTCGACATGATTTGTGAGAAATCTTGACCGTTGGTGCTCGCTTGCATGTCGACCGCGACTGTCATGAGGTAGCGAAGGTTTTGCCCTTTCGTAAACTTCACCCGCAACGGAGCAGCTTCGGCAGCTAAGGCAGCGTTTGTTGGCAACGCGAGCAGCCCTAACGTGCCGGAAATCGCTGCCAAAGCGCTGCGTCGGGAAATAACGTCACAATCGCCTTCGACGTCGATGGCATGATGCTTGAGGTTGTCGTCCGGTGTCATTGAATTGTCCATTCCGCTGTAAAAGTATCGCGCACCGGCCCTCGAGTCGCCCAAGCCAGATTGTCGGGCACGGCCGACGAATCTGCAACTTGTTCGGGGCCAGTGAGAAACTGCAAGGTCGTCGACGCGCGTGAAAGGGTATATGCATTGCGAGAAGATGCGAACATCCGCGATGGAATGTTCAAGAATCGGATATTTTCCTTGCCAGTCATTCATCGTACAGGTAAATTGCCGACGATCTGGTTCTGGGCGAACCTGCAGGCCGGTACGTAGTCAACGGATTGCGTGCGCGCGTGAACTACGCGAAGTGGTGCGCCCTTTCTGACCAAGAGCTTGCCCGGCGCGACATCGCCGAGGTGAATCTAGCTTGCGCCGTTGGTCTCCCAGGCTCCGAAGAACTCGATATCGCCGCGTGCTGCAGGCAGCTTGACGATTGGGCGAAGATCGCACTCCGTGCGACGCAGCGCGCGATGAAGCGCCGGCGATGTTCCGATCGATACGGGGACCTTTCGCACAGTCAATTCCGAATGCTCGTGCTAACGAGTGTCCTCGTGCAAACTTTGGGCATTAAGTTTGACCTTGAAGCGATGGAGGGAGATTTCGACGCCAGCGATTCGCGCCGGTTGTTTGTCCATGGACTGTTAGCTGGGCATGGGGGAACGTGCGTGTCGATGCCGGTGCTGCTCGCCGCCATCGGTCGACGGCTTGACTATCCGATCAAGCTGGTGCTTGCCCCCAATCACATGTTTTGCCGCTGGACGAGCGACAGCGAAACTTTCAACATCGAGGCCACATCTCCGGGTTTTAACTCCCCATCGGATGAGCATTACCTCACGTGGCCTAAGCGGATTTCTCCTGACCAGCAATCGGAGACGGGCTGGTGGCTTCGCGATCTTTCCCCCAGAGAGGAACTGGCATACTTTTTGGCGCATCGGGGCTTTTGCTGGCTGGAGCATTTCCAGTCGCACTTGGCTGTCGAAGCACATTTCCACGCCGTCCGCCTGCAACCGCCTCCACCACTTCATCTCGAAGACTGGTTTATTTCCAGCCTTTTGCATCGCGCTTTGGTTGAAGCGCGTGCGCGACCCCGCGAAATCCCAGGCGTTACGATCGTACGCATGCCCGAACCAACACAGGACTGGGAGCGACAATTGCGTCCGCGCGCTGAAGCAGAACTGCAGCGCCTGGTGATGAACCAAGGCAAGCGGCTCGCCCGCGAGCGAGCGCCGCAATCGTGGACGACAAACGCCCAGCGCTTTTCAGAATATGATCCGAACATCGCGCGAGTGCTAAGGAGCTTTGAATGTACGACCCACGAGTAGGGCGATTCATCGAGCCAGATTGGTTGGGCTTGGATGCGGATGTCAATACTTACCGTTATGTGGGCAACAGCCCGACGAAATACATTGACCCCAGCGGCAAGGATCGCATTGAAGCCGATCCAACGCCCGATGGCCTGGCACACTTATACTACGTTGATGAGGGTGGGTGGGACGATCCCCCAGTCTTCATTGGCACGCTCGATCCCGGCACAAAACTTGTCTATCGAAACGGACACGCCGTGCCTCTCCCCCAAGTTGTTGACGAGGTCGACGGGGCGTTGACCACAGGAGACTGGAATGCATGGTTTAAGGAGCAGGCCATCAAATGCTTGGAGACGCCCGATTCGGAGTACATCGAGCTTCGGTCAAAGGAACTGCATCCGACGTTTTTTGCGGACGCCTACGATTTCAAAAAACGCGCTAAGCAACTTGCCGAGATTGCGGTTGAATTCGAAGCGACCATCGTGTTCCTGGCACAGCCGACGACCGTCGCGCGCATCGGAAAGCTCGCTCCCTCGGGACCAGCGGCCGAGGTGGCCAACCAGGGCATCTGGGATCTTGGCCCGGGCATTCGTGGCGGCGTCATCGAAAGGCGTCTCGGGCAGAACTTGCCTCGCAGCTTTCCCGTGATAGACAAGTTTCGCGACGGGATTGCGACAAGCATCAAGAGTATGGACCTACGATCGACCACTTACCAGAATGTCAGCAGGATCACGCAGAAGGGTCGCGAATACATCGATAAGGTGGCCTGCTTTCAGGGCGACCGGCTTGGAAAGACGACTATTGCTGCCGACCAGATTAAGGGTCGCGCGCTCGAGATTGCCGTGCCCTATAATGCGAGTGCCAAGCAAAGGATTGCGCTTAACGGCCTCGTGAAATACGGCCGCGCGAAAGGCGTTGACGTCAAGATCATTGAGTTGAAATAATGAAACTTGCAACAGTCTACAAGCGGCCCGACGCATGCTATTTTCACTCCAATCGACTAACAACGGTTGGAGTCTGGTTGGCCGGTGCTCCGTTCATTAAGACTCCACGAAATGCGGAGCCCAGCAGTCGGGGAGAAGCACTCTTAAAGGCACTTTCAGCATCGTTCGGAATTGTGCCACATCCGTCGACTTGGGAGGACGGTTTTCCGGAACTCACCGAGTTTGCGCGAGTCGCCACGTGGGAGGAGTTTACGGAGAGCGCGCTCTGCGTCGACGTTCAAAGCAGTGACAGAATACTGACATTCGTCCCGCTCAAGCGTGAGTACGACGAAGAGAAAAATGTGCACCATTTTACCCCGATCCTGGAACGTGAATTCTCCGTAAGCGACAACTTAAGTGCAACCGAATTGGCCAATGCTCTTGAGCGAGCATTTGAAATGTGCTCATGCGTTGCGCAAGACGCCGACCTTGGTCCTACATTGGAGTTGTAAAAATTCGACTACGACTGCTGATCGCTAAGCGCCCCCCGCTCACTCATACCTGAGCGCTTCGATCGGATCGAGCTGCGAGGCCTTCCAGGCCGGGTACCAGCCGAACACCACACCGACCGCCGCGGAAACGACGAACGCCGCCGCGATCGCCGGCAGGCTCGGCTCGGTCGGCCAGCCCAGCGTGTAGCGCACGGCCAGCGATCCGCCGCGCCCCAAGGCGATGCCCATCGCGCCGCCCAACAAACACAGTACGATCGCTTCGACCAGAAACTGCTCGAGAATGTCGCGCGTTCGGGCCCCCACGGCCATCCGCAGCCCGATCTCGCGCGTGCGCTCCGTGACGGAGACGAGCATGATGTTCATGATGCCGACGCCCCCCACGACCAGCGAGATGCAGGCCACGCACAACAATAGCGACGACATGATCCGCGACGTGGCCGACAACGTGCGCGTGAGCTCGGCCATATCGCGAATGTTGAAGTCGTCGGGCGCACCCTCGCGAATACGGTGCCGATCGCGCAACAGCGCCGTGATCTGTTCGATTGCCTGCGGGATTAGCTCGGGCGACGCGGCCTGCGCCTGAATTTGATCGACATTGATGAAGCGCACGGGCTGCGGCGTGTTCGCCTTCTGACTGGCCGACGGCACCGGGTACAAGCTGGTTTGCGCGTTGGGATAGAGCTTGTTGAGCGTGTTGACCTGTTGCGAGGGGTCGACCGCGACGGCCGCGCTCTGGTTGGCCGTGGCCACCGTAGCGGCCGCGACACGGTATTTAATTGTCGTCCACGGGGCGAGCACCACGTCGTCCTGATCCATGCCCATCATGCTGGCCCCTTTGCGCTCGAGTACACCCACGACGCGGAAGGGGACATTCTGAATGCGAATTTCCTTGCCGACTGGTGATTGACGGTCGAACAGCTCGCGCACGATTGTTTGCCCGACGACGCAAACTTTGTTGCCATTGCGCACGTCGCGGTCGCTGAAGGGTTCTCCCTCGGTCACGTTCCATTCGCGCACGGTGAGGTACTCGGGCGTGGTGCCATAGATGTAAGGGGGCACCCAGTTACGGTTGAGGTAAACCACCTGCGTTCGGGCCCGCACCACGGGGGCAGCCCCCTTGACGGCGGGGCACTGTGCGAGGATCGCCTGGCAGTCGTCGGGCGTCAGCGTGAGGATCGTGCCCGAGCCGAAGGTGACACCACCGCTGGCGGCCGTGCCCGACTGGATCAGCAAGTTGTTCGAGCCCATGCTGGCGACCATCTTACGGATGCTGGTGGCCGAGCCCTGACCGATTTCCATCATCGCGATCACGGCGGCCGCGCCGATCACAATGCCGAGCGTGGTGAGTGCCGAGCGCATGATGTTGCGTCGCAAGGCAGAGACGGCGGTGCGCAACGTACGGAAGAAGAAACGCATCATGGGGATACCGCGGAGCGAGATTCCTTCGAGCAGTGCTTTGTCAGGCTAGCTGGCGGATGCGGCCAGGGGTTCGTTGATGGTCTCGCTGTCGATCAGCCCGTCGCGAATGCGGATCACGCGGCGGGCGTAGTTGGCGACGTCGGCCTCGTGCGTCACCAGAATAATCGTCAGCCCTTGCTCAGCGTTCAGACGCTGGAACATCCGCAGGATTTCGTCGCTGGTGCGGGAATCGAGATTGCCTGTAGGCTCGTCGGCCAACAGCAGGGCAGGCTCGTTGATCAGCGATCGGGCGATGGCCACGCGTTGCTGCTGCCCGCCGGAGAGTTGCGAGGGGTGATGATCCATTCGTTCGGCAAGGCCAACCTGCTCGAGCCAATGTGTGGCGCGGCGCCGGCACTCGGCGTCGGAGATCGTCCGCGGGTTGTAGCTCACGGGCATCATCACGTTGTCGAGCGCGCTGGTTCGCGGCAACAGGTTGAAATTCTGAAAGACGAAGCCAATCTGGCGATTGCGGATCACGGCCCGGGCGTCGCGCGAGAGCCGCGAAATTTCCTCGCCAGCGAGCCAGAACTGCCCCGACGTGGGCCGATCGAGGCAGCCCAGAATGTTCATCAGCGTGGTCTTGCCCGAGCCGGAGGCCCCCATCAGGGCGACCAGATCTCCGCGCTCAATTTCCAGCGACACCCCGCGCAGCACGGGCACATCCATCTCGCCGCGATGGTACGTTTTGACGATATTGTTGAGTTTCAAGAGGGGCATCGCGTCAATCATCTCAAGCGCGAAGGGGACGTGGTATCAACCGGGTGGCCGCTTGCTGGCGCGCATTTGCGGCGCGAAGGGGCTGGCGGCGGTGGCAGGCGCCGCGTCGGCGGTTTCTTCGCCGATCACGACGTCGGCGCCTACTTCGAGCTCGCCGCCGCTGATTTCGGTATGCGTGCCGCTCGACATACCAAGCTCAAGCGTCACAGGACGCACATGGGAGCCTGAAACGACCCACACCTTGCCGCGATTGCGTTTGTTGGCGGCCGCGCTGGCTGTGGCAGCCGCAGACGCGTCGGATGGCGCGGCCGTGGTTGCCGCCGGCGTAGATTCTGCGGTGGCATTTGGAGGAACAGGATTCGCTTCGGGCCCCTCCAGGAACGTCGGATCGATCTGCTCTTTTCGCGGCTGCCAGCGCAGCGCGGCATTGGGCACCACGGGCACCTGCTCGCGGCGGCCGACCTCGAATTGCAGATTGGCCGTCAGGTACGGCAGCAACTTGCCGGCCGAGTTGTCGGTGCTGACCACCACGGTGTACGTGACGACGTTCTGCGTCATCGTGGCGTTCAGGCGAGTTTGCACGACCTGCCCATGAAATTGCTCGTCGGGGTGAGCATCGACGGTAAAGGTCACGCGCTGCCCGGGATGAATCTGTCCGACGTCCGCCTCATTCACGGCGGCCCACACTTGCAGCCGCTGCAGGTCTTTGGCGATGAGAAACAAGCTTGGCGCGTTGAGGCTCGCAACGACGGTTTGGCCGATGTTCACGCGACGGTCGATGATCACCCCTTTCACCGGGGAGCGGATCGTCGTGTAGTCGAGGTTCACTTCGGCTTGCGTCAGCGCGGCCTGCGTCTCGGCCACGACCGCTTCACCCACTGCCAGCGCGGCCTTGGCAGCCTCGTAGTCGGCCTGGGCCGTGTCGTAGAGCGTGTCGGAGATCGCCGAGCGATCGCGCGTCGCGAGCGTTTGAGCGCGAGCCCACTCCCGCTCCTTCTGGTGCAACCGGGCCCGCAACTGCAGCAAGTCGGCTTTGGCCTTGGCCAGTGTGGCCGTGGCCTGATCGACGTGCGTGCGATAGATGGCGTCGTCGATTTGAGCCAGCACGGTGTGCTCTTCGACGGCCGAACCATAGTCGATCGATTTCGAAGAGTCGCGCGGATCCGCCCCCAGATTCTTGATCTTGCCGGCCACCTGGGCACCGACGTCGACGACTTCTTCGGGCTCGATGGTGCCCGTGGCCGTGATGGCGGCCAGCAGGTCGTCGCGGATCACTTTTTCGGTGCGGAAGCGTGGGGGCCGCTGCTGACCTTGCCACCAGTACCAACCGCCGGCGGCCGCACCCCCGCAGATCGCCAACAACAACAGCCCACGGACGAATGATTTCATGGAACGTAGTCTCAGGTTGCGTGACCGCTCCGAGTGCTCCCCTGGATACTTATTGCGCGCCGTCGCCGCCGGCGGGACTGCTGTGTCGGGTGAGAACTTCAACCCCGCCGAGGGCTTGGGGGACCGGCATCCTCCAGTTTTCAAGCTATCACGACTGAACAAGGGGGCAAAGAGGCGAGACTCGAGCAGGCCTGGCGTGTGGCCCCAACGCGAGCGAGACCAGGCAACGCGGAGGTAGCTAAAGCGGTCGGAGAATCGGCTTGCATCAGCCTGCGATGGGCTGGCCAATCTCAAGGGGGGAACGCGCCACAAAACAGGTTCGTGCTGTCAAAGCGGCTGGCGCACTTGCGGTGTCTATAACCTATGGTTCAATGAATCGTGCGGTGGGGCGGTTGGGGACGAGCAACCCATCCTTGGTTTGTACCGCCGAGCGACGACGGGGGCCCATTGTCCTGGCAGAGGGTTTTGATCGCCGATGAGTTTCCAAGTGCTTTCTGACGTGGCGGCAGGCGTGACAGACTTTTCGCCGGCCGAGCGGACGACCCGCATCTTCGGCCTGCCGCGCGGCGGGCTGTCGGCCAGCGCCGCACGGCGCTATGGGCTGACGCTGCTTGGGCTCTACGTAGCGCTATTGTTTACCTCAACTCACTGGCCGCGGCTGAGCTTACTGAATGTGCCGACGATGATCCCCGTTGATAAAGTCGCCCACTTTAGTTGCTATGCGTTGCTGACCGTGCTAGCGCTGTTATTGCCGGTAGGGTTCTTGCGCCGCCCCGATGGTTTGGCGGTCCAACGTCGCTGGGCCGGCGCGCTGGGGTTGTGGTTGATGGTGGCGCTGCTGGGCCTGATCGACGAGACGACGCAACCCTGGTTTGATCGCGACTTTGAATGGGCCGACCTGGCCTGTGACACCAGCGGCGCGCTGCTGGCCATCGTGGTCGTGTCGGCAATCTGGAGCTTTTGGCCGACTACGCGTTCCGCGTCCCGCGGCCCCCAGCATCGCGCCTAGTCGACGCGACTTACTTGGGACGCGTTCTCATCGTCGAACTGCGCCAGTCGCACGCTGCGCACGTATTTGTGGCAGTGGACACACTTGAGGGTGAGGTCGACGTAGCGCAGCGCGGCCGCATCAAGGTTCTTTTCTTTCGCCGCTTTCTTGAGTCCGTCGGCGGCACGGCGGAACTCACTGCTTTCGGCGGCATAGTCGGCCGTCTGTAGCACTTGCCAGTCTGCCGACTGACTCAAGAGCACCAGCGCCTGCGACTCTTTGACCAGCAGATCATAGTCCTCGGTCGTCAGGCCCTCGAGCAGCTTCTCGGCGTGCTCGAGCTTGGCCTGCATGAATTTGGCGACCTGATTGGGGCGCGTGTCGTCGGCTGGTTCTTCGCCGACACCGAGGTTCGTCAGCAGCGTTAAGGGAGCCAGGCCTAGTAAAATCACCACGATCGGCCAACGCTTATTCACGGGTTGTTCTCCGAAAGCAAAAATCTCGTGCCGGGCTGGGCACGAGATTTCCTCTCGTGCCGTCCTGACGCGCGTCGGCAAACCGCCGAACGCCGCGCTGCTACTTCTACACCGTCTCACGATCTCGTGGCAGCTACGCTATTTCTTCGCAGCTTCGCTACTTTTTGGCAGCTTCGCTACTTTTTGGCAGCTTCGCTGTGGGGCTGTTTGAACGTGAGCACCGGGCAGGGTGCCTTGCGCACCACGACCTCGGCCACGCTCCCCATCAAAAGTCGCCGCAGGCCGCTGCGACCGTGCGAGCCGAGCACGATCATGTCGACGTGTTCATCGTCGGCAACGCGGACGATCTCGCCCGCCGGATCACCGGTCACCAACCGATGCTCATACGGCACATTTGGCTGCGTGGGGACCACCGCTTGGAGCATCTTGCGCAAGGCGTCGGTATCGGGCTCGGGCACCCCGTAATACATTTCGCCGGCGCCGTAGTTGATCGGCGGCTCCTCGACATGGAGGATCAGCATCGTCGCGCCCGTATCGCGGCAAAGCGCGGTCGCGTAGGCCAAGGCCGCATCGCTCGAGTGCGAAAAATCGGTCGGAAATAGAATCTTGCTGGCTTTCATGGCTCGACCCTTCCTGACGGCCAGTCCGGCCGCCCCTTGAGTAGTGCAGCGCGCATGCCAAGCACGCATCCCTCATCCTTAAGGTAGTTTGGCATTGACCAGTGGGGGCTGGCAACCCGCGGAAGTGGGCTTAAACGCCCACGCCGGGCCGGCGACGCCGGCAATTCGCGCACTTGCTGGGCTTGTGAACCCGGCAGCGAGGCGCCACATCCGCACACCCCTGCCCGTGCGAATTCGCACTACGCATTTCCCCCGAGTCGCTCGCGCCAGCGATCCAGATCGGCCTGATCGAGCCCGCTGGCCCGAGCCAGTTCGTGCCGCAGCTTGCGATCGGTCCCCTCGATGCCGACATCGATCGTCAGCCGCCCGTCGGGTCGATAATGGAACGCCACTTCGATGGGCGTTCCCTTGGGCAGGTCGGCTGGCAAGTCGGTCACTGTGCAACTGCCAATCGACGTGCAGTGGCGTGGATCGGCCGCCTCCCCCTCGACGATTCTTACCAGCACCGAGCGCTGCGAAGCCGCGCGCGTCTTGAAGGTGCGACGGGCGACGACCGGCAGCGGCGTATTGCGCGGAATCAGCGTGACATTGCGCTCGTGCCGTGTCGCGCGATCGATGCCCACCACCCCCAGGCTGTGTGAGTTAACGTTGCGGACCACCACGCGCGGCTTGCCCGTCGCTTGCTCCAACAGCCAACTGGCGTAGAGCGCGGCGCCATGGGCGACCGCCTCGTCGGCCGCGATCGAACGATCGGGCTCACGACCCGAAAGCTCGCGCAGCATTTCGGCCACCATCGGCATCCGCGTGCTGCCGCCGGCCAACAGCACGCGATCGAGATCCTGCCAGGCCAGGCCTGCATTGCGCAACACTTGCCGGGCGGTGAACTGCGTGCGATCCAGGAG
>CAZBWM010000136.1:0-11803 GCA_964495375.1 uncultured Planctomycetaceae bacterium
AGCTCGCAGGCTCGCAACCCTGGGCTACAAGATGCAATCCCTTCGGGATAGAAACCACCTAGAACCGGCAAGAAGTGTTCACGTCGCGCGCGGGGCCCAGGGGGACAGGAGTCCTTCCGGTCGGCGCGTGATTTGGCGCGCGATCTAGAGCCGGAACGACTCCCGTCCCCGAGAGGCACGTCGTTGCGCGCGGAGCGCGCGGGCAGGTTTCTGTTCTTGCACGGCGTAATTTCCCCGGCGGAATTTTGTTGACAGCCGCGCGGCGATCGCTACGATACGTCGATGTACGTCGCATCGACGTAGACATGTACTCGGAAGCTTTGTCGCCATCATTTTCCGCGGGCTGCTCAGGAAGCGAATCGCATGGCACGCCGCACGCCACATGGATTGGGGACGCTGCAAGCGGCCGTGCTCGAGTTCCTTTGGGACCACGGCGAGGCGCCGGTGGCGCGGGTGGTCGAAGAATTCTCGCGGCGCCGCCCCACGGCCTACACCACGGTGCTGGTGGCGCTGCAGAAGCTCGAAAAGAAGGGTTGGGTCACGCATCGCGAGGAGGGGCGCGCCTATGTCTATCGGGCGGCCCGCTCGCGTGAGGCGGCGCAAACCAACCTGATCGGCGACGTGCTCAAGGCCGCCTTCGCCGGCGACCCCAAGTTGTTGGTGAATCAACTTCTCGACAGCCGGCCCTGGAGCGAGGAAGAGCTCGCCGACCTGCGCCGGCTCATTGACCGCAAACGCAGGGAGAATCGCCATGCTTGACGCGTCTTGGGGGAGTGCGTTGTTCGGGTATCTCGAGCGGCTGCCTGCCGAGGGGCCCGAGCGGTTCTTATTCGACGCCCTGTGGCAAACGACGCTCGTCGCCGGCGTCGGTCTCGTTGCCGCACGGCTCATGGCTTCTCGACCGGCCTTGCGGGGGACCGTGCTGCTGACGTCGGCGGCACTCTGTGTTGTTGCTCCGCTGGCCAGCCTGACCGTGCGTGTCGGTGGTTGGGGGTTGTTGGCAGTCGCTACAGTCGGAGCGCCGTCGGAAGCGGCGTCGATGCCAATTGCTGAACCGGCGCCACTCGAATCGCCGGGGAACCCATCGCCTGATCTTGCTCCGAGTCCTAAAGATCTTGCTCCGAGTCCTAAAAATGATGACGCGGCCTCACTACCGGAGTTGGCGCCATCGATCGCTGCCGCTTCCGCGTTGGCAAGCGACAGGGTTGACACGCAGCGTGAATCGTCGCTCTCCTCCACATTCAACTGGCCGCGCGTGTTCCTCGGCGCGTGGTTGCTTGCATCGCTGGTTGTCGGCTGGCGATTGGCGCGCAGCGGTTGGCGATTGCGGCAGTTGTTGGCGGCTGCCATGCCTTGCGAACAAGCGGATATTCTCGCGGCCGTTGAGCGGGCCCGAATGGCACTAGCGATCGAGCGCGACGTGGCGGTGGTCTGGTCCGATGCCATTTCGACCCCCGCGACGACTGGCTGGTTTGGCGGCTGTTTGCTGTTGCCGCTCGGTTGTGCCGCGCGGGGTGATTGGTTCGGCATCGCCGCGCACGAGCTGGCGCATCTCAAGCGACGCGACGGATCGAGCGCGCTGGTGCTGGAGTTGGTCTACGTCGCGCTCCCCTGGCAACCGCTGGTCTGGCTGCTGAAGCGCGACTGGCGGCAGTCCGCCGACGAAGCGTGCGACGCGTGTGCCGTGGCCGCCGGCGAAGACCCGGTCGAACTGGCCGCCACGCTGGCGAGTTGGATCCCGACGCGGCGGCAACCGCTGGCCTTGGCGATGGCCGACAGCGCGCGGGCGACGCGGCGTCGCATCGCGCGGTTGCTATCGGGCCGCGCGCTGGCGGCGCCGACTTTGGGACGAGCCAGCGGGCTCGCGCTGATGCTCGGCGCCGCACTCACGTGCGGGGCGCTGGCACTGGCGCAAGCGCCGCGTGGCGAGTCGGTGCGTGAGCAGGATGGGGAGCCAGTCGCACACGTCGCGATTGATTCAGCGCCGGAGACCGCGTCCGAATCTGCAACACCGCCCGCCGCGGCTGAACCGGCGACGAGCGAGCAACCGTTGGTCGGCGGTGACTTTCCGCTCGCGCCGGGGGATACGTTGGGAATCACGTGGCAACAAAATCCAACCGGCGCGCGAATTCCGCGGCGAATCCGGCCCGGCGATATGCTGCGGATCGATGTCGAGGGTGCACTGCCAGAGCACCCCATTGCGAATGAACTTCGCGTGAGTGAAGAAGGGCGGATTACGCTCGGTGCCATCTATGGCAAAGTCCGCGTCGCAGAGCAGACAATCGACGAGGCAACATCGATCGTCACGAGGCACTTGCAGGAGATCGTCCGCGAGCCGTCGGTCTCGATCGAATTTGCCGAGCCACTTAGCGAACCATCGCTGCCCAGCATGGCGACGATCGATCGCAGTGGCAGCGTGCGGCTCGGGATTGGTGGCCAAGTGGGCGTCGCCGACATGAGCGTCGCGCAGGCCGAGGAGGCGATTTTCAAGATGGTTCGCATCAAGACTGGTCTCGATGCCCATTGCACGATCGAAGTGAAATACCGCGACCGCTTTTACTACCTGATCGTCAAGACCTCGAATAGCCCGTTCGAGATCCAGCGCGTGCGTCTTGAAGGGGGCGAGCGCGTGATCGACGCGCTCTCGAGCGGCGACGCCGAGGGGAATGCCAAAGTGTCGCTCTATGCAGGCACGGTCGTGACGATTTCTCGTCCAACTGCTGGCAACAAGAAAAAGGATGAAGTCCTGCAGGTCGACTGGGAGGAGATCCTGCTGGGGACTGATAGTGAGACGAACTACGAGTTGCAGCCGGGAGACAAGGTGGTTGTGAACCTTGATGCCCAGGCAGCCCGATAGCTGGCCACGCAGAACCGCTGGGCGAAATGCCCCCGGATCTGCTGCCGAGCGTAATCGCCAAACTCCGGCCGGCAATGTCGCCCGCGGTCATGGCACGGCCATTGCCTTTTTCAAGAAAGCTCACGCGCTCTTCACTACGGGCTCGTGGGCCTTTTCCCCGTTGTCAGAAATGAGTTGCGGCGGCACGCGCTCGCGATGCTTGGTGTGCTGGCAGGCGGCTCATTGACCAGGTTGATTGTGCAGGGGTCAGGCGGCCCGCACCTGCCAGTAGCGTTTGGGAGGAGTTATGGTGCGACCGGGCCGGACAGCGATTTTTAGCGATTTTTCCCGATTTTTGCGATCTGCTGCGATGTGGCTGCTACTAGCGTGCTGCGCATTTGCCTGGTTGCCATGCGACGGCGCGCGAGCAGAAGTGGCGCCACCGGCAACGGCAGCGGCGCCATCAACACCGGTTGCACCTGCGCCAACGGCGGCGGCGCCGAAGCCGGTCGACGTCGAGCCGCTTGCGCACGACGACGAGATCGCCACGCGGTTGACCGGCATTCTCGAATCGACGCAGTGGTTCGGCACGCCGCGGGTGCGCGTCGAGAATGGCGTGGTGTTTATCACCGGCACCACCACCAAGGAAGATTACAAGCAATGGGCTTCAACCCTGGCGGAGCGCACGCAGGATGTCGTGGCGGTCGTCAATCGTCTGGAAGTGGTCAGCGGACAGCTTTGGGACTTTTCACCGGCGCTCGATCAGGCGGAGGACTTAGGCCGCCGCGCAGTGCGCTCACTTCCCAACTGGGTCGTGGCGATCGCACTCTTGGTTGTCGTTTGGTACGCAATGAAGCTCGTTTCGCGCGTGGCGCGGCGCATCGGGCGGCGCAGGCTCGGCAACTCGCTGTTGTTGGATATCGTTGGCGTGTCAGCCGCCACGCCCGTGCTGCTGATCGGCGTGTACGTGATGCTGCGTGTGTCGGGTTTGACGCAGTTGGCCCTCACGCTGTTGGGAGGCACCGGGCTGGCGGGCCTGGTCATCGGTATCGCGTTTCGCGATATCGCCGAGAATTTTCTGGCCAGCGTGTTGTTGAGCGTGCAGCAGCCGTTTCAGGCAGGGGACATGATTCAGGTCGACGCCTATCAGGGAGTCGTGCAAAAGGTGACCGCGCGGGGGACGTTGCTGATGTCGCCGAATGGGGCCTATATCCAGATCCCCAACGCGACGATCTACAAGAGCGTGATACAGAACATCACCGCGAACCCGCGGCAGCGCTGCGATTTCGCGATTGCGATCGGCCAGGAAAACTCGGTCACTTCGGCCCAGGAGACGGCGCTGCGCGTGTTGCGCGAACACTCGGCCGTGCTCGGCGATCCCGAGCCGATGGTGCTCGTCGAGCAGCTCGCCGGGCCGCTCGTGCGGCTGCGCGTCTATTACTGGATCGACTTGCGCGTGCATTCGATGCCGCGGGTGCAATCGGCGCTTTTGCGGCAGTTGCGTGAGGCGCTACGCGCCGACGGCATCGCGCCGTTTGGCAAGCCGGCAGCGCCACGTCACAAGGCGGCGCCGCAACTGCGGCGCGAAGCAAAGCAGCAATTGGTCGAAGCCACCGCGGCCGAAGGGGCGCTACGTTCGGAGAAAGACGAGCTCGACGCGCAGGCTGCGCAATCACCTTCGCCCGAGCGTGGCGAGAATTTGCTGGCCGAACCGGCCGGCGTCGGCACGAGCACGAACGGACGCGCCGCGGAGCATGGCGAATTGGGCGACGAGTCTACCGCGCGCTGAGCTATGCGACACGCCGCACTGCACTCGCCGCTGGTGGACTACTTGACCGAAGTGCGAATCGCCGTGGCCAGCAGTTCGGCTCGCTGGTCGATATAGGTTTGCAGGCTTTCGCGGATCACGGCCCGGGCGTCGGCCAGCGAACGGAGGCCGGCCACTTCGACCGATTTGCGTTCGAGCGTTTTGTAGTCGAGGAAAAACCGCTGCACCATGGCCATGCGGTGCGGCGGCAGGTCGCTGGCCTCGGAGATGCCGACGTACTCGGGGTCGTCGACGGCCACGGAGAGAATTTTGTGATCGCGATCGCCCCCGTCGATCATCGTCATCATGCCGATCGGCCGAGCGCGCATCAGTGTCAGCGGCGCCACGGGCTGCTGGCAGAGCACGAGCACGTCGAGCGGATCGTGATCGTCGGTGAACGACTGCGGAATGAAACCGTAGTTGGCCGGATAGTAGACCGCCGAATACAGCACGCGATCGACCTTCAGCATGCCCGTGGGCTTGTCGAGCTCGTACTTGACGTTCGAACCCATGGGGATTTCGATCACGGCGGTGAATTCGTCGACGGTACCAGGGGGGACATCATGCCAGGGATGGGTCATGCGAGCAAAACTCCGTTAGGAACGGCCGAAAAACAACTTCCAGTTCTCTTGGCCCCCTCACCCTACCCTCGCCCGCGAGGGGAGAGGGGGATCGGGAGAAGTTATTTCTCGGCCGTTCCTTAGACGCCGCGGGGGGCGAGGTTAATTCGCGGTGCCAGACAAGGTGGGGGGCAGGCAGGTGTGCGGCAGCCGTTAAAATACCCGCGAACCGCCGCCAACCCAAGGCGGCGTGACAGAATGACGCAGCCTGATGGCAGGTGGCTTGATCCCATCCTTAGATTGGCCCGGCACACGATCCATGCGCATCACGCACGTTGAAACCTACCCGGTGCGCGTCCCGCTGCGCCCCGAGCGGCGAATGGTTTCGGCGCTCGGCCGGCACGAAGTTTCTGACTACGTGCTCGTGCGGGTGCTGACCGATGCTGGCATCGAGGGGGCCGGCGAAGCGACCGTCATGCCGCGCTGGAGCGGCGAAACGATGTGGGGCGCCGCCGCCCTGTTGGCCCACAGTTTTGGGCCGGCGATCATCGGCTGCGATCCGCGCGAAATCCCGGAGATCAATCGCCGACTCGACGCGCTGGCCATCGGCAACCCGTTCGCTAAGGCGGCGATCGAAATGGCCTGCTGGGACATTCAGGGGCGCGCCGCGGGTCGGCCGATCTATGAGCTGCTCGGCGGCGCGTGCCGAGCGAGGCGTTTCCGCTGCCGCTTCTCGCTCGGCGCGTACGAACCGGCGCGGGCTGCTGAGATCGCTGCGGACCGCGTCGCGGCCGGGTTCACTACGATCAAAGTCAAAGTCGGCGGAGCGCCGGCCGAGGATATCGCCCGTGTGCGCGCGGTGCGGGCCGCGATTGGTGATGACATCGATTTGCTGGTGGACGCCAACGGTGGTTGGGACGCGGATACCGCGATTGCCGCGCTGGCCGAGTTGAGTGACTGCCGGCTGTCGCTTGTCGAACAACCGACGCCGCGTGAAGACTACGCCGGCCTGGCGCGCGTGCGTCGCGCGTGTGGGTTGCCGGTGCTGGCCGACGAAAGCTGCTTTGAGCTGGGGCACGCGCGGCAGCTCATTACCAGCCAGGCATGCGACGCGATCACGGTTTATCCCGGCAAGAACGCCGGCATCGGTCGCGCGAAAGAGATTGTCGAACTGGCGGCCGCGCGTGAGATCGTCTGCACAATCGGCTCCAATCTCGAGCTCGACGTCGCCACGGCCGCGATGGCGCACCTGGTAGTCGCCTGTCCGAATGTCGCGATCGAACGCATCCCGGGCGATGCGCTGGGGCCAGCTTATCACGAGTTTTCGCTCGTCAAGAATCCGCTGTCGATCGACGGGGCATGGGTGACCGCGCCGGCGGGCCCTGGCCTGGGCGTTGAAGTCGACTGGCAACTCGTGCGGCGCAGTGCGCCGTCGTAGTTGCATGTGAGGAGCACGTCCTCGTTTGTAACTGGGCGACTCGTTCGGCCGCTGGCGTTCCAGTAAACTGCCGTGGCAAGAGGGTTGCGGCCGTGTGCCGCGCTGCTAGCAAGGTTCTTGCGCTGGAGTCGTCAATCGTGTCCCTACCCCTGGCCGGAATTCGCGTGCTCGACTTGTCCCGCGTGTTGGCGGGCCCGGTCTGCTGCCAATTGCTGGCCGACCTGGGGGCCGACGTCGTCAAAGTCGAGCGGCCGGGCACAGGAGACGACACGCGCCAATGGGGCCCTCCGTTTGTCGGCGACGACGGGCCGAGCGCTTACTACCTGTCGGCCAATCGCGGTAAGCGCTCGCTGGCATTGGATCTCGAGCAGCCGGCCGGCCGCGCGATTCTCGAACAGCTTTTGCGGCAGGCCGACGTGATGGTCGAGAACTTTTTGCCCGCGGCGCGCGAGAAGTTCGGCCTCGCGCCCGAGCGGCTGGCCGAGATCAATCCGCGGCTGGTGAGCGCGACGATCTCGGGCTTCGGCCGCACCGGCCCGTTTGCCGATGAGCCCGGTTACGATCTGGTGATTCAGGCCACGAGCGGGCTGATGTCGATCACTGGCGAGCCGGCCGGCGCGCCGATGAAGGTCGGCGTCGCCTTAAGCGACATCATCGCGGGGCTGTATGCGGCGGCCAGCGTGCTGGCGGGGTTGGTCGGTCGCCATGCGGGGCAGCCGGGGCGCGCCTTTGATCTGGCGCTAGCCGATTGCACGCTGGCCAGCCTGGTGAATGTGGCGCAAGCGGCGCTGCTGACTGGCCAACGGCCGCGGCGCTACGGCAACGCCCACGCGCAGATCGTGCCGTATGAGGTGTTCGCCACGGCCGATGGGCACCTGGTGCTGGCCGTCGGAAACGATCGCCAATGGCAACGATTCTGTACCGCGGTGCAGCGTGCCGATTGGCGCGCGAATCAGCAATTCGCGACCAACCCCGACCGCGTCCGCCATCGCGATCAGTTGGTGCCGCAGTTGGCGGCGTTTTTCGCGGCACAGTCGACCGAACATTGGTTGCGACTGCTCGACGACTGCGAAGTGCCGCACGCCCCCGTGTTGCCGCTCGATGAAGTGCTCGCCGGCGAGCAGGCCATCGCGCGCGAGATGGTCACCGAAGTCAGCGATCGCGCGGGGCGCCGCTATCGCCTGCTGGGAAGTCCCGTACACTGGGCGGGGGAAACGCGCCCTGCTCCGCACGTGCCGCCGGAGTTGGGCCAGCACAGTGAAGAAGTGCTCCGCGACTGGCTCGCTTTGCCAGCCGCCGAAGTGGCGGAGTTGCGCCGCGCCAAGACCATCCAACAAGCGACGAGCTAAACCGTGTCTGACAGCAATCAATCATCGCGGGCCAATCGCGACGCCGACGCCCCCTACGAGGATATGACCGACGACGATTTCGACGATGATGCGCCACGCTACTCGGGGCGCTGGGCGATCATCCTGGTGACGATCATCGCCGTCGGTATGGCCACTTATGCCTGGTGGCACCGTCGACATGCCGGGGAGCAGGCGCTTCAATTCTGGGGGCCCGAAACGGCACTACTGATTTCGCGGGCGCCCGAGGTAGAGCTCGTTGAACTGGTACCGATTGATGCCAACGAACCGCAGGCGCGGCGGGACGAAGCGACCCGTTTTGGCGATCTCTCCGTGGCGCCCGTGCGAACTAGACTTGTCCAGCGCAGCGAGAGCGTGCCCGGCCTGAACAAGGTCCGCACGATCTTGTTGCAGGACAACGCCTTTGCCTGGGAAGAACCGGCCGACCGTTGCACGCCACTGTGGCAGTACGCGCTGGAGTTTCGCGATGGCGAGCGGCAGGTGACGGTGTTGATCTCGCTGGATTGTCCGCGCACGATGTTGGTCGGTAGCGACAGAGCGTTGTCGATCGAACCGATCGCTGCGCCGCTGGGCGAATTCTTGTCGGCGCAGTTTCCGGCAACCGCGGCGCCCGACGATCCGCGCACGAAACCGGCAGCCAAGTAGCACCACTGGGGGGAAGCGCCATGAGAGCAATGGCAGGCATTGCCGGCACGATTGCCACTGTTTTGGTCGTTTGCGCCGTGTTGTCGCAGGGGAGCGTCGCGCAACCGCCGGCCGCTGCGACCGCAGTCGAGACACCCGCCGAGGCGCAGGCTGTTTCGCTGGACGAGCTCGATCTGGCCTTTCGCGCGGCTTATGCTCAGCATCGCGCCACGGTGCTGGCATCCGCAGGGCCGGTGATCATCGTCTCGGGCGACGATCTCGTGCTGCTCCACGAGGGGCGTCGCACGCAGGTGCGATTCAGCCCCGCTATTTATCACACGCTCAAGTCGTATTCGCACGCGCCCTTGGCGCTGCATGTGATGCTGGTCAGCCGTACGGATCAGCCGCTCGACGATGCGGCGATCGAACACCTGCGGAACTTTCACCGCTTGCTCGTCGCGGCCCACCAGCAGATCGAAAAACTTGGGCTCTCCGACGAAGATCGCCAGGCACAGCAGGCGTTATGCGACGAGTCGTTAACTCTCGTCGACGTGGTGCTCACCGAGCGGCGCATCGCGGCGCCGAGACTCGAAGCGTTCACACGCCACATCGGGCCGGCGCTGTTGGCCAACTCGGCCCGAGCGGCCCGCGTGCAGCTCGACGCGCTCGATCTCCAGGTGCAATCGTGGCGCAAGGAGCTAGGTCCCGAAGCCTGGTCTAAGCTGCGCGTCATCGTCGAAGGAAGCCACATGGTGCGAACGGGCAATTTGGCCGTGCAGTATTTTGATCGCTTGCTGGCTGTCAAAGAAAACGAACACCGCATCGTCTTTACTGAGGGAATCTACGAGGAGTCGCGTGCCTTGCAAGTGCTGGGCACGGTGATTGTCGATACACGTATCGGTGAGTCGTTCTTCGGCGATCCGCAGCGCATGCACCGCGACTTGCTGGCCGATGCGGCGGCCGAGTATCTCAAGAGCTGGCCGGCGACCCGATAAACGCTGCCGGGTTGACGGCAGAAGTTGAAAGCAATCGATGGCGCGCAAACGTCGCGGACGCAACGCCGAACCAAACGAGCCAGCGGCGCGCGCGCAATCCGGGCCAGCGACCAAACGGCCCGGCCAGACGTCGCAATTGGCTGATGCGGCCAAGCGATCTCGTGGCACGAACCGTATGACTTGGGCCTGGGCCGCCGTCGCGCCGCTGTTGGCCGTCGTCGTGTTCGCGCAGGTCGCCCGCTTCGAGATGTTGCAATACGACGACCGCACGAACGTCGTGGAAAACCCGCACCTGAATCCCGTAACGATGTCGGGCGTGGCGCGGTTCTGGAGCGCGCCGTATGCCGGCCTGTACGCGCCCCTGACGTACACGTTTTTTGCCGGCGAAGCGCTCTTGGCCGAACGACCGGCAACCAACAATCGGTCCCGACACCTCGATCCACGCGTTTTTCATCTCGGCAACCTGCTGCTGCACACGGGCTGTGTGCTGCTGGTCTTCGAACTGCTGAGACTCTCGATGGGCAACAACGCGGCTGCCTGCGCCGGCGCATGCTTGTTCGCGCTGCACCCCTTGCAGGTCGAGTCCGTGGCCTGGGTGACGGAAACCAAGGGATTGTTGGCGGCCTTTTGGGGTCTCGCCGCGCTCGCTCTCTACGTGCGATTTGCGCAAGCGAGCGCGTCGGGCGAGGTACTCCCGGCGCGCACCGGCGCTCGACCGTCCGGATCGTTCATCGGCTCGCCGGTCTGGTATTACACCGCCGCGACGGCCGCATTCGCTCTGGCGTTATTATCGAAACCGACAGCCGTTGCCGTACCATTTGTGGCGCTGGTGCTCGACGTCGGCCTGCTGCGGCGACCGTGGTCGAAGATATTACCGGCAGTCGCTACCTGGCTGGCAATGGCGGCCCTGCTCGTCCTGACGACGCAGCGCGCCCAACCCGCCGAAGCACTGGCCATCGAGCACGTGGAGCTGTGGCAACGCCCGCTCGTGGCGGCCGATGCGCTATTGTTTTACTTAAGAAAGCTCGTCTGGCCCTGGCCGCTGGGGCCCGACTACGGTCGCACACCGAGCGTGGCGCTGGGGTCGCTCGTGGGCAAGTTGGCCTGGCTCGCACTGGCGGCACTGGCCGTGGTGATCACCTGGCTGCCAGGTCGCCGCGTCGCTTGGACGGCGCTAGCGATTTTCGCCGCGGCGATCGCGCCGGTGTCGGGCTTGTTGCCATTCGGCTTTCAGGGGATGTCGACGGTGGCCGACCGTTATGTGTATTTGGGAATGCTCGCGCCGACGCTCCTGTTGGCCTGGGGCTTATCGCGCGGCGCGCCGCGCGGCGCCTGGGGCGCAGTCAGCGCTGTCCTGGTTGTTCTGGCGGCGTTTAGTTTCTGGCAAACCTCGCTCTGGCACGACGACGGCACACTGTTCGCGCACAATCTTCAGCATGTCAACGGCGAAAGCCACGTGGCGTTCAACAACCTCGGCTACGCGCTGGAGCGCCGCGCGATGGCCGCTTCGACACCCGGCGAGCGAACCGCGCTGTTGCAAGCCGCCGTGGAGCACTTCGACCGCGCCCGGCAACTTCGGCCCGAAATGGACGAAGCCTGGCAGCGACTGGCCTATGCGCAGCGACGGCTCGGCAAGTTGCCCGAGGCCGAAGCCACGTTTCGCCAGTTTCTGGCCCAACGTCCGCAGTCGCCGACAGGGCACTACAACTTAGGAACGCTGCTGGCCCAGCAGCAGCGGGCGGCCGAGGCGATCGTGGAGTTTCGCGCGGCGATCGCACTGCGCCCCGACTACGCGAACGCCTGGCTAGAGCTGGCCTCACAGTTAGCCGCCGAGCGGGATTTGGCCGGGGCCCTCGATGCTTTCCAACAAGCGCTGGCCATGGGTCGCAATTTGCGCGCGGTCCAGTTGAAAGGGCATCTCGGCCTGGCCGAAATTCACTTGGCGCTCGGCAACCGAGCCGCCGCGATCGAGGCCGCGCAGGTCGCAGCGCAACTGGCGCCGCAAGCGCCGGCAGTTCAAGCTCTGCTGCGCCGGCTACAAGCGGATGAAGCCGGGCCTGCTCGTGCCGGCCAGCCGCAGCCTTGACGCACGCGGCGCCCTTGGCATGGCGCTTGGCCAGCAATCGAAACCTGGCCAGCAATAAAAAAGGGACCGTGCAATAGCCGCCTACCACGG
>CAZBWM010000137.1:0-11735 GCA_964495375.1 uncultured Planctomycetaceae bacterium
TGGCGGCGTAGCTCAGTTGGTTAGAGCAGCGGAATCATAATCCGCGTGTCCGGGGTTCGAATCCCTGCGCCGCTACTTAGAGAAGTGCTTTAGGCGTCTTGCCTTACGTCGGTTTGAGCTTCGCTTGCCGACGCCTCAAAAGTGCCCGCGCCACCAGAAGCGCCACCTAAGCTGAGCGCCGCAGCGCCACCTGCTGCCTCGTGGGCCTGCCATAGTACGTCGGCCGTCGTTTGGGCGTTCCGGCCGACGTAGAACTTCATGGTCGTCTCGATCGACTCGTGGCGCATCAGTTCCTTGAGCACCTGGGGCATTACCCGGTTAGCCCATCGAGCCCCGAAGCTTCGCCGCAGATCGTGCGCACTGGCGAACTTGATCGCCTTGGTGACCGGGTCGGTCGAGACTTTGACGCCCGCCGCTTCGCCGATCGCCGACACCACGAGCCCCGCGTGATGCGCGGTGATCGTCTCGGCACTCGTGCGCTGGGGCTTCAATCGGAACACGCGACCGTGGCGTCTTGCCTTGGGCGTGGCCAGCAGGAACTCCGCGAACTCGGGTGCCATCGGCAGCGTGCGATCCTTGTGCCCCTTCTCCAACTCCGCCGGGATACGGAGCATCGGCCGCTTGCCCGTCAGGTCGACGCATAGCCGATCGTCGCGGTCCCAATACAACTCCAGCGATTCGGCCAGCCGCAGCCCCGACAGCCACAGGCCCCGCAGGTAGTGCGTCCAGTCGGCCACAGCGGCCGCCTTGCGTGCCGCGTCCTCTGGCTTGGCCTTGTGCCCCTTGGGCTCGGTCCAGACGACGTCACCCACCTTGGCGAGCATCCGCTCGAACTCTTCGCCACTTATCGGTCTGCCCTTCATCGTCTTGGCACTCTTCGCCCGTCGAGGGGCTTGTACCTTGGGAACCTCAATCAGCAGCCCAACGTCCTTCGCCCAGTTGAGTGCAGCCAGCAAGTGAGCCAACACGCCTTTGATTGTGTTCTCCGATCGGCGCGTGATGCGCTCTTCGGGCTGACCATCGTCGCCAACCACTGTCGCGCGCTCTTCCCGCAGCACGGACTGGAAGTAGCTCAGACGCTCCGCCGTCAACTCACGAAGCTTGGTCGGATTCAGGATGCGTTCGACAGCGTTGAAGACGCCGCCGACTTTCTGATCGGTGCGTTCGGCCAGACCAGGAAGCACCTCGGATTCATACTTCTCACGGAAGTCGGCCCAGCTCGTGCGTAGCGGTGACTTGTACTTTCCGGCCCGCAACTCGGCCTCCCATTTGCCGGCTGCGCGTTCCGCGTCCCGACGAACGGTCGTCTTGCAAGACCGCATGACGAAGCGCCCGGTGTCCGGGTGCCGATACCGCATCTGATAAGCCTTCCGCCGAGCCGGCAGGAAGATTGTCACTTTGATCTGGTCGTCCATCGCTTAAGCTCCGGGGCTAGCGGCTCATCAATTCGACTTGTGCTTTCAAATTACTGGCGCGCGAGGTTTACGTGATGCAGGCGGGCAGATGCTATACGCATGTCGAGCGGAAAGGTTTGATGCGGCTTAAGGGAACTCCAGAGTGAGCTGGTCGCCCCGACGATAGCTTTCGCTCCCGACCAAGTGCTTCGTGGGCCCGACATGATTCCTGTAACACACCTGGGCCAGTGACTCGGCATCGCGATTGCACTCGCCTCTTATGCCTGAAACCCTGCATGAGTGATTGCGATGAACGTCGCCATTGAATTCCTGCTTGGCCCGCAAGACGGCCGCGAGTACGACAGCCGCTCCTGCGTGGCGTTTGATCGCCAATATGCCAACATGATCTGGAATCTCACAAAGCACGGCACCATTGGCGAATGCATTATCGGCATCAATCCCGATTTGTCGGGCATGTTGTTGGCTGCCGCTGTGGGCTCAGAGCTGGCTCGAAACCTTCACCGGCACGAGTATGTCGTCGTCGACAAGTTCACAGACGGTATGTCGACGCACGTCGTGCTTCTCTATTCGCGAGCATCGCTACAGCAGGATGCTGTCTCCTGAATGCAGGTAGACCCCGCTGCGGCCCGGCCTTGTGTCCTGCGACCGCAGCGGGGAGGGAACAGGGGACTACTCAACTCGCCTCTTACGTTTCCAGCCCCGCAGGCGGCTCGTGTGAGGGGCTGCCTTCAAACAACCCCGCACCGAGCCGCCCGCCGACAAAATCACTTCGCACGCCGCGACGGCACGGCCTTATTGGTCAACCGACTGAGAACAGCAGCGCACGTTGCCGGTGTTCCAGAGAATCCTTTGGCGTCGACCAACCAGCGGGCGAAGTGCCGCAGGTGTTCGCGGTAATTCGCCTTGGTCGAATCGGACGCCGACAGGCCCGCGACGAACGCCAGCAATCGCGCCCCGTCCAAGTCGCTGACCAGTTGCAGGCCCGCATCGCGCACGAGTCGCATGACGCGCGCCGAGCGGTCCCGCATCCACTTCTCAACCTCGAACTCCTGCGCGTACTCCTCAAGCAACGGCGCTAGCGGTAGCGCGTCGGTCTCGTGCTGCGCTTCGGCCGGTTGGGGCCTGAACAGCACGTCGGCCGCTTGCTGCTTTTTGACAATCTTCGGGTCGAGATAGCGCTCGGTCACACGCCGCATCGAATGCCCCAGCAAGTCGGTAGCGTTGCCGCCGGCCGCCTCGAAGTGGCTCGCCGTCGACCGTCGTATCCGGTGGAACTTGGAGCGCCGATCGGTCGGCAGTCCGGCCATTCGGAGTATGTCGGTAAAACGCTCCCACAGACACGTTTTGTTCAGCGGCCACGAGAAGACTAGCTGCCTTGTCGGCCGCTGGATCAATCGCAGTGCCGCGACCGTATCGGGGTGAAGCCGGAACGTCTTGGCGCGTGTGCCGAACTTCCGATTCTCTGCCGGGACAATCAGCCAGGCATCGTCCAGATCGACGTGTGCCCACTCGATTTGCCGGACAGCGCCGATGCGCTCGCCGGTGTCCCACAGAATCAGCAGCAGCGCGTGCCACCATCGGCCAGCCGGCACGCCCGCAAAGTCTCCGGGTTGCGACTGTGCCGCTTTGAACAACCGCGCCAGCTGGCGAGCCGACCACGCCTCCGGGACAATCTCCGGTTCTTTCAGCCGTTCCACGTCCGGGAACTCTTCCAAGAGCCGCTTGCGGGCCAGAAACCGCCACAGGGCCAAGATATGGTTGCGCAACTTGTTGGCCGTGTAGGGCGACCGGCCGTTTTGCACCTGCCAGGCGAGCAAGTCGGCAACCGTGTCATCGGTCAAGTCGGCAATCGTCGCCGGCCTTCCCAGGAACTTATCGAAGTGCCGCAAGTTGATGCGGTACTGAGTATCTGTCGCGTCGGCCGCGTGCCGCAGCCGTTTCCGTTTGTACTCGTTTAGGTACAGGTGAAGCAAAGTCGGCGCAGCTTCCGGTTGTGGTTGTGGAGTGTTCGCAATCACGACAGCACCTCCTTTCGCAGCGGGAACGATTGGAAGATCAGCAGCGCCCGGCGCACGACAGCCACGGGGCCTAGCTCCGCGTCGTCGTCGTCCAAGCGACCTTGCAGCCGCACTTCGTTGAGCACTTCGGCCAGGTTGCTGGCTTCGTCGTGATCGAACGTCACGAGCACGGGCTCGGTCGAATCCTTCGCCACGGTCTCGACCACGTAAACGCGAATAGGCGTCACGAGACACCCCCCTTCGCTGCGGGGAGTCGATAGCGCGAGACCTCGACTTTGGCGCGTGGTCCCGTGTGCAAGTAGTTGTAGTTAACGCAGAACGCCGCGACCTCTTCGCGCTCCGTACTGGCGTACAAACAATCGACGGCTCGCCGGCCGGTGATGATGGCGACGTAGATCAGTACCACGCCGCGGGGCTTCGTTGCAGTTCTCAACGGACACCCCCCTTCGCCAAGCAGCGGCGCTCGTACTTGAGATAGCGCGGCTTGATGCGCTTGACCACAACGGCCCACTCAGTGACGGGAGTATGGTTGTGTTGCGATTCGGTCATCTTGGCGCGGTTGTGCGTCAGCACAAAACCGGCCGCTTGGTCCATCGTCAGTCGACGACTGAGCACCTTCGCGCCAGTGGCCACGTCGGGAACGTTCCACGGGCTCTGCGCCTTGAAGTCTGCGCCGACGGTCAGAAGCAAGACCGTCTCTTGGGCAAAGAAGTCCGCCATGATGGCTACCTTCCATGCCGGCTGAGTAGATCAGCCGACAAAAAAACCGTAGCCCCGGCCTATCGTTTAAACAAGCGCCACAGAGTGAGCGCCCGCGCGGTATCACTACTCGCGCACGGTAAGCCGGGGTTACGGTCTTTTGGCGAATCATTTATAGGACTCCGTGGACACCCTTTGCGGGCGTTCGCGACTAGTGTTTAAGCCGGTCGCGATTGATCCGCCCACAATCTACCCTCCCGACGCCCCAACTTGCAACGCGATTCCCACGAGCTACGCTAGCTGTGTCCCCCTTTGGCGTACCGGCCTAGAGGGACGGCCCCGCTGCGAATCTGCCCCTCGCGCGGGGTTTTTTCGTTGCCTCTTGCGAACCACTTCGCCGCGCCCATAATCTTGCCGGCATGGACGGGCAGCTTCCGAATCCGAACCGCTTCGGCGAAGTCGTGACCGTCGCCATCTTGCTGCTCGGGGTGCTGTCGCTCGCCATCGGTGGCCTAGTGCTCGTGGTCATGGCGCTCGCGGGATACGGGCTCGGCTGACGCCGGCCGGTTGCTTCGGTGGGGCCGATTTTGTTGGCCAACTGCTAACCGTTAGCAGTTGAGCCCGACGCCTTGGGGATTTCGGCGAGTCTGCCGATTTCCCCAAAACCGGTCCCATCGTGTTACCGGTTTTCAAAGTCACCTCGGGTTGCTTTGATTTGGAAAGAAACGGCATGTCTGCCAAAACTTTCCAAACCCTCGATTTGTTGCATTCCGGCAAACCTTCCGAAGTGCAACAAACTCGGGCGCGTCGCGCCTGAATTTCTCCCGACGTCGGGAGAATTGGAAGCCGCTTTCAATTTTTCACTACGTAATGAAAATTGCCCTCTCGCCTCCTCAGCCCGCGTCTAAGCCCCTCGGTGCCAACTAGTGTCCTGAGTCGCACGAGTCCCTCCGGACGCGTTAGGCGCAATCGTGGTGAACCGTTTTGTCGCCAGTGACCGCCAGCGCGCAGAAATAGGGCAATGACTCCGCCCGCCACCGTTGCTATGGTCCAGGCAGGGACCAGTGGCCGCCACGGAGGCGATGATGCGACTGACTCGCGAGCAGGCCCCAATCGCTCAAGGGTCGAGTGGCGGTCGCGCTCGGCTACCAGCGTCGACGAACGACGCCCAAGAATCCTGCCATCATCAGGCCTGCGATCGCGAGCTTAAGAGTCGAAGGTTCCGGTACAGGCGTCGCGAGGAGAATAAAGTTCTCAGAATAGGAGCCATAGTCGATTTGGACGGACAAGGCAGCCTGCCCCGCGTTGTTGAAGCCAGATCCGAGACCTGTGGCGACGAGACGACCGCCCAGGAATGTGCCCGGGCTCGGGTCAGCAAATAGGATCCCCAGTGGATCGGTCCCCGCAACAAACACACCTCTGGCCGGGCCGGAGCCCGCTAGCCGTTGGCCTTGCACCGCGATCTCGCCAAAGTCGTTGAGCCCCTGCAATGGTCCCAGGAGCGAGACAAATGCCCCGTTAGTCAGATTCGATAGTGTGCCTCCATCGCCGCGTAGGATATCGTCGACTGGTACTCCCTGGTTGCCGATGAATGCCACTTGGCCGAGATTGTTGAGCGCCGGCTCTGAAACGAATAGCGATGGTCCGCTCGTGTAGAGGTCTTGTAGAGGTCCACCGGCGGCATCGCCCAAGTAAATGACATTCTCTCCGGTCTGCATGCGTGCGAGGAAAGCAATCTGATCGTGGTCGTTGAGGGACAGGTTTGAATAAATACTGGCAATCGGCCCCACGGGTGCCGCAATGTTCACCAGAGCGTTTCCGTCACCGACGAAGATGCCCGCCGGGTCGAAACTTGCGTTCAACGCGCTGAAAGCAACGAGTCCATTGTTGTTGATTCTGGGGGAACTCGGACGAAGGCCATCAGTGAGTTGTGCGATCGGTACTATCTTCGCCCCGTCGAAGCGATAGGTGCCGCGACTACCGTCGTCGCGACTACCTGTGAACGCCACTTCTCCAGCGTCGTTCATGTCGAACGCGGTGAAGCTCTGTATCGGCCCAGTGTTGTCAATGATCGTTGTCAACGCGCCGCCGGAGCCGACGTAGATCCCTGCCGAACTTCCTCCAGTTCCGCTCTTGAAGGCGATAAACGCGACTTGTCCGGAATTGTTAACGACTGGAGCGCCGCTGAACGAGAAGAAGATGCCACTATCGTTGATACTGCGAGCAACGATGGTATAGCCATACTGGGGTGATGCGCTTGCAATCGAGAGATTGAATGGAAGCGCAAGAGCTAAGGGCGCGAGAACGGATGCCAAGACGTGACTTGTCTTCATGGGCAACCCGAAGTAATGCCGGTGAAGTCGGCGTAATAACTACGGAGCTAGGATAGTCGATTTGACTTGCGTTGCAACAAACCGCGAAGCGATGTCGCGGATTAGGCCCTTCCGGCGCTCTGTCCCCATGATGATCTGTGCACCGAGCTGCACTATCAGACGTGCGAGCACGGGGTGGGGCGGGCGAGGTGAGCGCGTCGACGTTCGACCGCGGCCCACGCCACTTTCCAGCCGAGGAACGCGACCAGGGCGAGGGTTGGAATCCATAACTTCGGATTCAGCACAGGTCGGTCGCCGAATAGCCGGCATTCCTGGACATTCATCTGAATATCGCGATAGCCCTTCGCCCGGTATCCGTTCGCCAATTCTCCGAGCGCACCGAGTTTCACATTCCGAAGTGCCGACTCGGAGAACCTCTCCTTGCTGTCCGCGACTACTTTCGCCGCAACGCTCGCGTCGAGTTCCTCCGCTCGGTAAACGACGTACGGCTGACACGCCAGCGCCCACGCCAGGATCGCCACGAGCGCGAACCAAGTGCTCAAGCGAAACTGAAGCCAGCGACGTTTGGGCTTCTCAATCATCACAGCGACCCCTGGTATAGCACGCCCTCGTCGCCGACTCTGGGCATCATTCTATTTCGCGGCGACGGCTCAGGCACGATCAGCGTCCTCGTGGCACCGCGATAGTCGGTGATCGGCAAGTCGAGCTCGCCGCAGCGCAATCGCCAGTGCGTGAACTCGCCGTCGTGGCCCTGGCCGATACCGTCCACGCTGATCTGGTTGCCGTGGACCGCGACGATCTGGACGGCGTAGGTCATTGTGGTGGCGTCTTAAGAGTGTGCTTCTCGTGGGGCTCAGCGACGCAACCGCCGCAAGTAGACGACGAAGAAGACCGCCGCAGGGATTAGCAACACGACCGGGCAGCATAGCGATCCGGCGATGTATCCCTGTCGCTCCGCTGCGTCTGTTGGCAACCCGGTCCCACCTAGGATCGTGTGCATAGCGCTTTTCAGGGCGGCGAGCGCGAGGAAAAGGCAGATCATCGCGGCGGTCCGTAGCATCCAGGGCGATGTCTGTTCGCCAGCCTTTCGACCGACGAGGGCATCGAGCCAACTTCGTCGTGGCTTCTCGGGAGCCCCCTCCGGCGCTTGGTATGGATTCTCGCTCTCGTCCATGCCGTCAGGATAGCACGAAACCCTAGGAGACCGATTTCACGGCAGTCAGCCTGTGAGGTGCTCAAGCCGCAGACGCAACACGGTTAGCTTGTGCGGGTCGGCCAAAAGGACGCAAGATCGTGACAGGTCTCGGGATGACGAGTACCACCTGCCCAGAGTGACGATGTAACGGAATATCGCTTGCATGGCATTGACTGAATTATCTTGACCATCGCAACTTTAAGACACTACACTGCCTCTCCAGGGCGCAGCAGCTTTACCAGCCCGGTGAACCGACGTCTTTGCTCCACCCATTCGTTGCGACGGGTGCCTCTTAAGGACGTTGAAAGGGGTCGCTAGTGACCGACAAGACTAATCTCGCAGTGCGTGATACTGCGCGCGCTGGTTCCTGGCTTCGCACTCTGGCGACCATTTCTCTGCTTTGCGCTACCGTGGCCTGGGCGCAATCTGCCCGAGCCGATATCACCGGCTCGATTCAACAAAACTTCTTCAACGGCTTCACGATCAACGAAGGCCAGTACGGTACTGGGCACCTGCAACTGCAGTTGGTGCCTGGTGGAGTCGCCAGCGACGGTGCGGGAACGACGACTAATCGCATCACCGGGGGCCTGGCTTTGGATTGGACGTCAACTGGCACTGGCCCCAATGACGATCCGGTGCCTGGTGAACGAACCCTAACGACGAAGACCATGACTGTGAACTACGAGACGTCGTTTGGTGAGTACCGATTGCCCGGCGAATACACGATTGCGTACAGCGGCAACATTATCTGGGACCATACGACGTCGCCGTCATCGGGTGTCGACGGCACGGTGATTCAGCCCGTCAGCGGCAGCGCCAATGTCACGGTGCTGAACATCGCTCCGACGATCACTGGCACGATTCTTGCCCGCGAAAGGAACACGGATGCCGTGATTAACGAGGGCGATAGTTACCACGTGCAACTCCAGGCGACCGATCCCGGTGGTCATAGACTTTACTTCTATCTCAACGGCGATTTTCTTGACGATACCAATGCTTCCAATGGCCAAGTCGTAGGTGTCGGCGTCTACGAATATTCAGGCAAATTGCCCGGTGTCTACGCCCAGACATTCGGTGTCAGTGACTCGATTGCCTTGACCGAGGTGACGCGCAATCTCTCGGTGTTGAACATTGCGCCGACGATTACGCAGTACATCCCCGACCAAGGTTTCGATCCCACCAAGGCATTCAACTTCGCTACGGCTGCCACCGATCCGGGGACGAAAGTTGGCGGCACCATCAGCTATATGTGGGACTGGCAAGACGACGGCGTTTTCGACGACTTCACGGGAAGCAACGGGACGATACCGGCGAACTATTTCGCTAATGTGCACGGCGAGCATCACAAGGTGACGTTCCTGGTCTCCGATGGTTATGGGGGCAACGTCTACCATTCGTTTACGCTGACGGTTCCCGAACCGGCGACGATTGTGATGGCCGGAGTGGGATTGGCGGGCTTGCTGCACCTGGCCGCACGACGGCGCAAGTCGCGCTTGATTTAGATTGGGCTATTACGAGCCAAGCCAAGGCGCCACCTAGCGTCAGCCACTTATCTTGGGAGCCCTTCCCGCGCACGGCCTGAATCGCACGAACGCGGACAAGCGCAAGGCCGTGGGGATGCTCCTGGCCGACAAAGAATGGGCCGGGAAGTCCGACCGCTGGATAGCTGAAATGGCTGGCGTTGGCGTTGACCTCGTGGGAGAGCTGCGTCGTCAACTGTCGGATTCCGCCAGTTCAAACGGCAACGGCAAGCGAACTGGGAAGTACGGCACGGCCCGCTCGCTCCCCAAGAAAACGGAGCCTGAAGCGGCAAGCACTGATGGTGCGGAGGCCGCCGATCCGATCGAGGCGTTCGTAGCAGGTCCAGCCGTAGTAAATCGGTGTCGCCCGCCCCGTATCTTGCGACGCTGAAGCAGTTGCGCGATTCGATTTGACTCCTAGGAACATGGTGTTTAGTCTGATCCCAACTGTTGCGGCCGACGTACTTCGGTCGCACTTCTGAGGAGTCGCTGGTGTAAGCGAAGAACGCAGCCCTGGGCGCGCTACGAGCGTGTCGCCCACTTCTTGCTGCGATTGTCGTTCGGCCGAATCGATTATTGTCGGCCAACTCACGTCCTTCGTGTGGTGCGTTGTGCGCTGCATGCCGACTCGCCCAAAGATGCAACTGCTTTGTATAAGAGGTGCCAATGAGATACGTGGTCATTCTCGGAATGTTTGCTGGCGTCTTTCCGATGCACGCGCCGGCATCAGCAGCAACAATGTTCGTGTCCGGAGGGCTAGCTGAAGGGCCTGGCAAGGTCTTCAAACTCGAACCCAATGGGGATCGAACTGACTTTGCGACCGGGCTGAATCTTCCGTCAGGTTTGGCCTTTGACGCAGGCGGAAACCTGTTCGTCGCCAATCGACTTGCTGGCACTGTCGAGAAGTACGACCCGGCAGGTAATAAGGCGACCTTTGCCTCGGGCATGGTGCAGCCAATGGGCTTGGTGTTCGACGAAGCAGGTAATCTGTTTGTCGGCGATGTTGGCACGCCTCTGATCTATAAAATCACGCCAGCGGGTGAGCGTTCCACCTTCGCCAGCGGCGTCCCAAATCCCTTTGGTATGGAATTCGATTCCAATGGCAACCTCTTCGTCACGAGCATTAGCATAACGAACCAAGTCTTCAAGATCGCGCCAGACGGTGTGAAGTCGACGTTTGCAAATGACTTGCAGTTTCCAACCGGCTTAGCAATCGACGTCGACGGAAACATCTTCGTTGCAGACGACGGTCAGGCCGGCAATGGAATTGGGAATATCTACAAGTACTCGCCGACGGGACAGCGAACAGTCTTTGCAACGGGGTTGCATGGGCCCTATGGTTTAACATTCGATTCGAACGGTAATCTTTACGAAGCTGATGCGTTTACAGGAATCATTAACAAGTTCTCGCCAAGCGGTGAACGCTCCACCTACGCTACGGGCTTCGTGTATCCTGCCTTTATGGCTTTCGCCGTTCCTGAGCCATCAACATCCGTATTGACTGGCGTTGGTGCACCTGCGCTAGCGGCAATAGTCTGGCTGCGCCGCGTGACAGCGCGTCGCGCCCGGCACGACATCGTGGGAGCACTGCGAACCGGACGCAGGTAGGCAGTCCACTGCGCTGCCTAAACCTTGGGCACGGGGCAATGGCGCGGTGGGCCAACACTCATCCGCTTAGCGACGGCGACGCTCACCAAGGGGTCGTTTCAGCGTCGAAGAACTCGCGAAGCTGGTACATCTTCTTGCAGTATGGGACGAAGAGATGCAGCAGCACGTACGCCTGCTCGCGGTCGATGATCTTGCCAGTCGGGTGGCCAGATTCATTGCGAAATGTCCGAATGATGGACAAGATTCCGAGAAACTGCGTGTCGAGGTCTTCGCGAAAGGCAGAGGGCAACCTCTTCACGTGCGTCTCCAACACTCCCTTGAAGGCGTTGACCTTTGGCAGAATACTTCTCTCTTTGTCGACTTTGGCGATGATTTTGGCGACGTTGACGTTTGCACGAATCGCGTCCAGCAGTAGCAGAAACGTGTGCTCCGTCGCGACGCCTAGCATTACCGACGCCGAGAGTAGACAGCCGGACTTGAAGGCCTGCATAGACTCTAGCAAGTAAACCAGCGTCACGTCGTCGATAGCCGGCACCTCTGTCTTGATGACTCGCTCGAAAGTGCTCACATCGTGGAAGTAGTAGGGCCGGCCCCCACCAAGCATTCCTTCTCCCGTCTTGGTCACTCGAAAGAATGGAAACTCTCGGTTCAGGCGATCACGACCGATTGTGATAATCCCCTCGCGAAAAAGCGCCCAGAAGACTTCTTGGTATGTCGCATGGTCGACATCCGATAGTTGCGTTTTTCCGCCCATGGACTTGACGACAGTTCCGCCCCGATTTCGCAGAACTTCCGCCACGCCGATTTCCAAGTTGCCGTATTGATTCAGGTCGTAGGAACCCCGTTCTCGACCGGCAAGCAGATCAAACACTATGTCGCGGATTTCCTCGTAGCTAGGCCTCAATCAAGCGAAGGCTTTGGGCTTTGTGGCGTCAGCGGCGTCATCG
>CAZBWM010000138.1:0-11337 GCA_964495375.1 uncultured Planctomycetaceae bacterium
TTTTCGGGCTTAGGACGGTTAGGACGCAAAATCCCGGAACACTTTATAGAAGAGGCCTGAGGTGTGAGCTGTGACGTGTGAAACCTGAGACCTGAGGTGGAGCGAATCTTGGCTCGAGCTAGCCAATCGCCGCTGCCCATGAAGCACTGCTCGCTACCAACTCCCTACACGCGCGCCGTCTCGCGGTAGTAGTCGAGCGATTGCTCCAGGCCCGCGTCGAGCGTGAACTGCGGCTCGTAGCCCAGGTACTGCCGGGCAAGCGTGATGTCAGCCAGGCTTTCGCGGACATCGCCGGCGCGGGGCGGGGCGAAGATTGGCTCGATCGGCATCTCGAGCAGTCGGCCGAGCGTTTCCAACAGCGTGAGCAGCGTCGCGGTGCGGCCGGTCGCCAGGTTGATCACGCGGCCACCGACGTCCGCCGCATCGGCCGCCAGCAGGTTGCCGCGAACGACGTCGGCAATGAAGGTGAAGTCGCGAGACTGGCCGCCGTCGCCGTAGATCGTGGGGCGCCTGCCCGACAATAGCGCCGTGACGAACAGCGGGATCACGGCCGAGTACGGGCTATCGGCGTCCTGTCGGGGTCCGAAGACATTGAAATAACGCAGGGCCACGGTCTCGAATCCGTAGGTGGCCGAGAAGGCATGGCAGTAGTGTTCGGCAGCGAGTTTCGCGGCGCCGTACGGCGAGAGTGGATCGGGCAGATCGGTCTCGCGCTTCGAGGCGAACGGCTGGTTGCCGTAGGCACTGCTCGAGGCGGCATAGATCAACCGCCCCACGCCGGCGCGGCGGGCGGCATCGAGCAAGGTCAGCGTGCCAGTGACGCACGCGGCGTGTGTATCGAGTGGCAGCTCGACGCTGCGCGGCACGCTGGCGAGTGCGGCCTCGTGATAGACGAGCTCGATCCCTTTGACGGCTCGGGCGACCGCGGTGGCATCGACCAGGTCGGCTTCGACCAGTTCGATGTCGTCGGCCACGTCGGCAAGGTTGCGCCGCTTGCCGGTGCTGAGGTTGTCGAGCACACGGACCTGATCGCCCCGCTCGACGAGCGCATGGACGATGTGCGATCCGATGAAGCCTGCGCCGCCGGTAACGAGCACTTTACGCGCCATGACCAAGCATAGCTCTCCCGGTGCAACAGGCCAGCGGTCCCGCAGGGTGGCCAGCGCCGAATTAAGCCGATTTTAGCGGGCAGACGGCTCCCGCGCGAGCTGCGTCGGGCGAGCCAATCAGGCTCTGGCCCGCTCGTGGCAGCGTTTGCAGCGTTTGACTTGCGAATTCAGAGCGCTGCCGCACTTCAGGCAGCGGCGACTTTTACGTGAGAGCACCAGCTTGGTGCGGGGGCGAATTCCCATAAATCTTCCTCGATCCTGGCTGACATGTCGGGTGGCGGTTAATTCCGCACGGCGAAGACGATGCACGATACGCCACGCTGGCCCCCGCGCGAAGGGGCACTGCACCCGGTCGCGTCGAAGCCAGGCGTCGCGGCCGCAAGTTGTTTACCCTTGACCCCTTCGGCTAACGGGCCTTATATTTCCGGTTTGGATTTTGGAGCGCGATTCGAGCCTACTGGCTGCGCAAGGTGGGCTCTCTGGCCGGTGCCTGCGGGGGCGGTTTACCTCCCGTGGGCAGTGCTCGCCAGCCTGGTCGCTCGAGCCGCTTCCGAAGCCCGCCGTGCGGACGCCGCTCCGTGTTCCGCGCGCCGCAGCATCGCCCCCCAGGCCGACAGCGACAGACTATGAAGACAGAGCGTCGTCACGAATTGAAGACCAACGAACTGGCCGACTGGCTCGGCAAGTCGATGGTCCGCGTCGAGGAGAACTACAAGGTCGGGCTGGCGATCGTGGTGGTCGTCGTTTTGATCGTGGCCGTTTGGGCCTATTTGCGCAACAGCGCCGCGCAGAAAATGCAGGAGTCATGGACGGCCTTTCAACGGGCGTCGACTCAATCCAATATCAACGAGTTAACCGATGTCGCCAGCCGCTATGGCGATTTGCCGGCCGGGGCTTGTGCCCGGCTGATTCTGGGCGATACCCAACTGCGCGCCGGCACCGACCAGTTGTTCGCGGATCGGGCCGATGGCAACGATCAACTGCGCCGCGCTCTCGACAATTACCAGTTGGTGATTGACTCGTCCGCCAACCTGACGCCGATCGTCAAGCAGCGTGCCCTGCTGGGCCTGGCGCGGGCCGCCGAATCGCTCAATGATTTGCCACGTGCTCGCGAAGCTTATCAGCAGCTTGCCGACACCAATCGCTGGCCGCAGGCTTACTACTCCAAAGAGGCGCAGATCCGGCTCGATACCCTGTCGCGCACCTCGACCAAGGAGTTCTACGACTGGTTCGCCAAGCAAGAGCCGCGACCGGCGCTGAGCCCCGCGGGTGATGGTGCCTCGCTGTTCCAAGACAGCATCTTGCCGTCGGAGCCCGCTGCTTCGCCGGGCGCAACGGTTCCGGCCGACGCGGTACCTGCAACGCCAGCGCCCGCAACCACAGCGCCGCCAAGTGAAGCCGCGCCGGCCGAAACGCCGCCCGCCTCCGAGGGCGCTACCCCGGCGACTCCGCCCACAGATTCTTCGGCTCCTGCAACTCCTGCCACGGAGCCGCTGGCCCCGCCGGCCACCGAGCCCTCACCGCCTCCGGCAGCGAACCCTTAACCAGCAAACATCCCGGCACGCATCGGCAGTCGATCGCTGCCATTTGTAGATCGGCCCGGCGGCATTTCGACGATTCACCGCCATGGCTGAGTTATCCAGCGAACCGATCGAGTTGATCGTGCCCCCGGAACGCGCCGGCCTGAGGCTCGACCAGTTTTTGGCGCAGGCATTTCCCGACTACAGCCGCGTGCTGTTGCGCAAAGTAATCAACGCGGCGGCCGCGCGTGTCGATGGCCAGCGCACCAAGGCCGCGCATCATCTCAAAGGGGGCGAGCGAATCACGATTGCGCTTCCCGAACTTCCCCACGCACGCCCGCAAGCGGAGAACATCCCGCTCACCGTGCTGTACGAAGACGAAGACCTTGTCGTGATCGACAAGCCGCCGGGCATGGTCGTGCATCCAGCCAAGGGGCACTGGACCGGCACACTGGCCAGCGCTCTGTCGTTTCACTTCGATCAACTCAGCGGCGTCGGAGGCGCTTTGCGCCCAGGTATTGTCCATCGGCTCGACCGCGACACCACGGGGGTGATGGTGGTGGCCAAGACCGATCGCGCCCATACGGCGCTGGCCCGGCAGTTTGAAGAACGCACGATTGAGAAGGAGTATTTCGCGATCGTGGCCGGCGTGCCCAATCTCGATCGCGATCGCATCAACCAGTCGATCGGCGTGCACCCTTACCAGCGCGAGAAGATGGCCATTCGCAGCGCAGGGCCCGACGTACGGCCGGCAGAATCGTTCTACGAGGTGGTCGAAAGGTTTCGCGGGTTTGCGGCCTTACGTGTCGTGCCCAAAACAGGACGCACGCATCAAATTCGTGTGCATCTGGCCAGCATCGGCTGCGCGGTGCTGTGCGACGCCCAGTACGGCGGACGCAACCGGATATCGCGCGGCGAAATCACTGGCGACGCGGCCGACGACACGCTGCTGCTGGGGCGTCAAGCGCTGCACGCGCGACGTCTGGCATTCTCGCAACCCTCGACCAGCGACCGACTGGAAATTGAAGCGCCGTTGCCCGATGATTTGACGGCTGCGCTCGAGCTGTTGCGGCAACATCGCGCCATTGCCACCCCCGGGCGAAAGTGAACGAGTCACCACCATGAAACTCGTCAAGTTTCTCAGTCACACGGCCACACCCGCGGTCGGCTTGCTCACGGACGGCCTGGTCCGTCCGCTGGCCGTGGCGCCGGGTCATCGGCAGTACCAGACATTGAGCGATCTGCTCGAAGACGAAGATCCGCTGTCGGCAGCGCGGCTGCTCGTCGACGACAGCGCCCCCGCGTTACCGTTGGCCGAAGTGCGCCTGCTGGCTCCGATTGATGCCCAGGAAGTTTGGGCGGCCGGCGTCACCTATCGCCGCAGCCGCACTGCCCGCATGGCTGAGTCGGAAGGAGCCGCCCGCTTCTACGACCTGGTGTACGAGGCGGCGCGGCCCGAGCTGTTCTTCAAGGCCAACCCGCACCGCGTCGTGGGGCCAGATCAAGAGGTACGCATCCGCGCCGACGCGCGCTGGAATGTTCCCGAGCCGGAGCTGGCGCTGGTGTTGTCGTCGCGGCTCCGCCTGGTCGGCTTCACCATTGGCAACGACATGAGTTCGCGCGATATCGAGGGGGAGAACCCCCTCTATCTGCCGCAGGCCAAAGTCTACGATGCGTGCTGCGCACTCGGCCCGGGCATCGTATTAGCCGACACCTGGGCAGCCGCCGGGCGCGCGGCAATTCGATTGACAATCCGTCGAGACAGCAGCGTCGCTTTTCAGGGAGAAACCGACGTCACGCAAATGGCGCGCACGTTCGAAGAACTAATCGGCTGGCTGGCGCGGGACAACTCGTTCCCCACCGGCGTCATACTCTTGACGGGTACGGGGATCATCCCGCCCGACGACTTCACCCTGTTGCCAGGCGACCTGGTCGAGATTGCGATCGACGGGTTGGGGACGCTGACAAACATGGTGCGACAAGGCGATTGAAAGGGCCCTGTGCTCGCGTCAGCCGCCTGCCCGCGCTTGTCGCCGAATGCGGATGCGCCAGAAGACGATCGCCGAGACGCCCGTGATCAACAAGACGGCGCTGGCCGGCTCGGGCACGACGGTCACCAGCAGGTTGGCCGTCACCGGAAAGTGATCCGACGGGTACTTGCCGCTGAACGACGTGTGGACGATGTTGGCCGACACCGCGTCGAAAATGCTGCCGGTGCTGTAGAAAATATGGTCGATCGACGAGCCCGACGTGTTGCCGGTCCAATCGTGAAACGTGCGCTCTTGGCCGCTGGAAGCCGGATACACATCGCGATAGGCGTTGGTCAGTTGGAAGCCGCTGGGGTTCAAAGCGCCCGACAGCCGGCGATATTCAGTGCTCGTCTGCGTCGAGTTCAAGTCGCCCAGCGCGATAATCGGCAGGTCCCCGGCCAACTGCTCGATCTGCGTGCGAATGAGCGATGCTCCTTGTTGCCGAGCCAGCGAATCCAACGACCAGTGCGTCGACAGCACGAAGTACGTAGCCTTCGACTGGTTGTCGTACAGCTTCATCCAGGTCGCCATGCGAGGGTTGCCGGTGTCGCTGCCGTTGCCCGGGAAAACCGTTCCCGGTACGTCGGGCGTGCTGCTCAGCCAGAAATCCCCCTGATCGAGTCGCGTGAATCGAGACGTGCGATAGAAGACGCCGTTGCTGTCGCCGGTGGTGCCGGTCTCACGGCCGGCGCCATAATATGCGTAGCCGGCCAAGGCCGTTGAGCCGAGCAAGTCGGCGAGCTGATTCTCCTTCAGCTCTTGCACGCTCAGCAGATCAGGGCCATAGGTGCCTATCACCGATAGCGCCCGCTCTTTGCGGGCCGCACCGTTGCCGATCAGCGGATACCAGGAATTCGCACTAGTGCGTTCCCCGAGGCTGCCACCGTCTCCCTTGATGTTGAACGTCATCACGTTCAACGAAACCTGCGCCGCGGGGCTAATGGCGGGTCCACCAAAGCATGCGGCCACGAGTGCCACCGCGAGTAACACGTGAGCGCCACGAAGCCTGATTCGCCACGCACCCGGCGCGCTGACCGTGCGCGCAAATCGACAGCCCCGCGATTGTCTGTTCCGCACTGACTTCCCCCTGCGCTCGCGAACTTGGCGCCGCGCCATCCACGGTCGCTAATGAAACTAGCGACGGACCAATCCCCAAAGAGTCCTGCTTCTCTAAAGAGTCCTGCTTCACTGGAGTCCGAGCCTAGCATGCGACCCCGCGATTGTCGACAATTAGGGTTGCGAAGCTTGGGTTAACGCTGGTCGACAATTAGGTGCCTGGTTCTGCCAGAGCAGTTTTGAGGATGCCCCAACTCGATGTCCTCTACGAAGACAATCATCTGCTGGTCGTCAACAAGCCAGCGGGTCTGCCGACGATGGGAGTCGCGGCCGATCGACCGAGCTTGCTGACGGTTGCCAAACAGTACATTAAGGAGCGTTATCAAAAGCCTGGCGAGGTTTATCTCGGGATAGTCAGCCGGCTCGACGCCTCGGTCACGGGTGTCGTGGTGTTGGCACGCACTTCGAAGGCCGCCGCGCGCTTGAACGAACAGTTCCGCGGCCGCGAAGTCGAGAAGCTTTACTGGGCGGTCGTCGAAGGAGAAGTCGGCCCGCGCGAATTGACATGCCGCGACTTCATCCTGGCCGACGAACGGCATCGCAAGATGCGAGTGGCCGATCGGGCGACCCCCGCCGCGCTCGAAGCCCGGCTCGTCGTGCGCGGTTTGCAAAGGCTAGCCGCGGGCACCTTTGTCGAGGTGCGCTTGGAAACCGGCCGCAAACACCAGATTCGCTTGCAACTCGCGTCGCGCGGGCATCCGATCGTCGGCGACCGCAAGTATGGGAGCCGCCGCCCGCTGGTCGCCGGCATCGCCCTGCATGCCCGGCGGTTGGCGTTTCGGCACCCGGTGCGCAACGAGGTCATCGAACTCGTGGCGCCGCTGCCGAAGTCTTGGCGTGCCCTTGGCATTAGCGATTGAGCCGAAAGTTCGGCCCGCAATCTCGTCACACCGCGTGACGCCGGCGCGGATTGTGGCTCGGGTGGTTTTTTTGTGGCCGGCCGCCGATTGTGCTCGACGGACCCGCGCGCTACGATCGACGGGTGCCGGCCTTTCGTCTGCCGGCCGATGCCTGCCCCGCCCTGCCACGGAGATGCCCCTCGCATGAGCGCTTTTCACGGTGTCATTCCGCCAATCATCACGCCCTACGACCGCTCGGGGGGTATTCACAGCGAAGCCCTGCAGCGACTGATCGATTGGTATGCGGAAGCCGGTTGCCACGGGCTATGGGTCTGCGGCGGAACTGGCGAAGGGGTGCTCCTCAGCCAACGCGAGCGCGACGAGATGATCACGCTGGTGAATCAATACTCCGCTGGGCGACTGACGACGATCTTTCATGTCGCGGCACCGACCACTGCGCAAGCCGTGGCCGCCGCGCGGCGCTGCCAAAGCGAAGGGCTCGACGCCATCTGCAGCGTGCCTCCCTATTTCTACGGCAAGAGCACACCCGAGGTGGTCGACTACTACAAGGCCCTGGCCGACGCGACCGATCGCCCGATCTTTCTCTACAACCTGCCGGACGCCAGCGGGCTGCCTTTGACCTTGCCGTTGGTCGAAGCGATCGTCAATCGCGTTCCCTCGGTGATCGGTATCAAGCAGTCGGCCGGCGTGGTCGACTACGTGGCGCAGCTCTTGAAATTCAAGCCTGACCTTACCGTCTTGATCGGCCGGGGCGAAACCACCTTGGCCGCGCTCACGCTCGGCGCGACGGGCGTAGTCTGCGCTTCGCTCTGCATGGCGCCCGAGCGATTCGTGGCCGTCTACCAGGCATTCCAGGATGGCGACCTGCGCCGCGCGATGGACGCCCAGCGCTATGCGTCGAGCGTCAAAGATCTGTACGACGCCTTCCCGGTGATCGCCTCGACCAAGTGGGTGAACTCGCAACAACTGGGGATCGACTGCGGAGCGCCGCGGGCACCGTTGGCTGCAATCGCGCCGGAGCGCGAAGCCGCCCTGCGACAGTTGGCCGACGAACTTGAACTGCTTGGCCCGGCTGCCGGCCGCATCGCCGCGACCGAGCCTGTCGCCGCCGCGGCCGGGACGAAGCCGCGCTAAGCGGCTCGCTCCGCGCGAGGGTACCGGATGGCGCATGCTCGCGCGTCAATCCCGCGCGTCAACGCGTCGCGCGGTGGGTCGCCGTGACTTTGGTCGTGATGCCGCCGCGTGGCGTGAAGGCCGCTTCAAGGGTCATCCGGCGCGGGGCGATCGCCGCCACGAGATCGTCAAGAATACGATTCGTGGCGTTCTCATAGAAGATCCCCTGGTTGCGATATTGCTGCAGGTAGAGCTTCAGGCTCTTGAGCTCGACGCAGCGGGCCGCCGGCACATAAGTAATCGTCAGCGTCCCAAAGTCGGGCTGGCCAGTCTTGGGGCAGACCGAAGTGAACTCGGGGCAGATGATTTCGATCGTGTACTCCCGATCGGGATAGGTGTTCTCAAAAGTTTCCAAAAGCTCGGTAGGGTCGGCAGCCACGACAATACTCCCTCGGTTCAGCCATTCTGGCCGGCGGCCGCGGCTGGCTCATTTTCTGAACCGGCCGTGGTGCCGCGAGACTATAATAGGGAGATTCTAGACGCGTGGCGGACAAGTGCGAGCCCCAAACTCGCTGAGCTCGAGGTTGCCGTCTCCGAGTTCGTCGAACGGAACGCCAGGAGTCGCCGCTGACCACACTTCGCGACATTGCTCTATGGGTCTGAAATACACGTTGGCCGCCACATTGAACGCCCTGCTCCGGCCGCTGGGCGCGCGGCTCGATCGCAACGATGCACCGCAGGCCTGGCAAATGACCGAACTGGTCAAACGCCATGCAGCCACGGTGCGGCAGTTGCACGCCATCTTCAGCGAGCACAACCCCAAACTGCCCGCTATCGCGGGGCGCGAAGAACTACTCGCCAATCTGGTCGGCACCCAGGTGAGCGAAGCGTTGTGGATGATTCGCGCATTGCACGAGGCGCTCGCCGCAACGGGAGACATCTGCGAGTTCGGCATCGCCGAGGGAGCCACGTCGGCCCTGCTCGCCAACGAAATTCGCGCCACCGAACGGCGCCTTTGGTTGTTCGATTCGTTCGAGGGGCTCTCGCGACCGACCGCTGAAGACGTGCTGATTGACGATATTTTTCAGCTCGGCTCGATGGACGCGTACGCCGGCAAAATGAGCTATCCCGAAGCCGCCGCGCGCGGGCGTGTGGCCGCGGTCGGGTTTCCCGCTGCACGACTTGAGATCGTGCCGGGTTTCATCGAGACCTCGATTCGTGGGCCGCGATTGCCCACGACCGTGGCGTTCGCTTACGTCGACTTCGATTTCTACGAACCGATCCTCGTCGCGCTGCGATTCTTGCGCAAGGTAATGCCGGCGGGCGGGCGGATCGTCGTCGACGACTACGGGTTCTTTTCCGCCGGGGCGCAGCGAGCGGTCGACGAATTTGTCGGCGAATGCAACGGCCAGTTCACGTTGCGGCTACCGCAACCCTATTACGGACACTTCGCCGAACTATTGTGCCAACGTGCGACCGACGAAAGTACCAGGGTTTAAAGGCGCGCTGCCTGGCTGCGGGGCGCGAGGGTTCGATCGAGGGGCGCCATCGTTGTGACCGGTGTTGTGGGAGCCTCGGGAAGCAGCACGAGCGTGGCTGTGCCGACAATTCCGTGACGTTCGTAAACCAGGTCCACTCTTTCACCAGCGGACTTCAGCAGTTCCAGGAATTGCTCCTGACCGCGGAACGGCTGGCCGTTCACTTCGTAAATGCGATCGTTGACTCGCAGGCCCGACTCAGCGGCCGCGGTGCCGGCAATTACGCGCGACACGATCACTCCGCCAGGTGTGGCATCGTCGCCGCGCCAGGTCAGTCCGACACGAACTGGCGCGCCGTCGAGTTCGACCGCGACGCGGACAGGCTCCGCGGCACCGGCCCGTAGCACTTCGATTGCGACGGGCTTGGGGGACGACCAAATCTGCTTGCGCAGACTCAGCAAATCAGTGACCTCAATGCCATCGAAGCGCACGAGCCGATCGCCCGTGACGAGTCCTGCTCTCTCGGCCGCAGAACGCGGCTCAATACCGGTGATTGCAATCACTCCGGGCGCGGCCGGGTCGACGTGCATTCGTGCGCCCAGTCGCGGCGGCAGCGTGCCGAGCGATTGTTCGAGCCGGCGACGATCGATAATCGATTCGCGTCGCGCATGCGATCGAAAACCGGGCACCTGCTCCTCATTGGCTAACTCGTTGGCGGTGCGAAACAGCAGTTCAGTGATCTTACGCATACCGTCAAACTCGATGTGCTCGACGTCGTCGCTCGGCCGGTGATACTGATCGTGCAAACCGGTATGAAACATCAGTATCGGCAGACCGCGTTCGTAGAAGGTCCAGTGATCGCTGTCCTCCTTGAGCTCCCAACTGAAATCGAGTTTCAACCCGATGTCGCGATTGGCCAGGGCCACGACGCGCCGCAGGTCGTACGTAGTCCGCGTGCCAACCACTTCGAGCTGGTTGCGCAAGCGCCCCACCATGTCGAGATTGATAGCCAACTTGATGCGCGACAGGGGAATGGTCGGCGACCCAACCCAATGCTTCGACCCCAGCAGCCCTTTCTCTTCGCCATCCCACAGGGCGAACAACAGCGTCCGCCGCGGCGGGGTGCCCATCGCCACGAAGGCTTCAATCACTTCAAGCAAGGTCGAGGTGCCGCTGGCGTTGTCGTCGGCACCGTTATGGATGCGCCCAGTTGGCCCAAAGCTATTCTGCGATGTGCCGTAGCCGACGTGATCGTAATGGGCGCCGATCAAGATCACTTCGTTTTTGAGCTCCGGATCGGTCCCTTCGATCACGCCCAGAATATTGCGATAACCGTTGTCGAAAACTTGATAGAAACTGCCACGGGTGCCGGCCGGCTTGAGCTTGTATTCCTGGTACTTGCCGCTCAAGTAACCAGCAGCGGCGCGGCCGCCACGGCTGCCAGCTTCACGACCTTCGTAAGTGTCGTCGGCCAGCACGGTCACATGTCGCCGCAAATCCTCTCGCTGGATCGACGATAAGCCCCGCGTTACCGCCGCCGAGTCCAAAGCGTCTGCCGCCAGACTGCTCGCGGCCGCGGAAACCACCAGGAAAAACACCGCAGATCGGCGACAAGGCTGCAGGACGTTCGGCGATCGCATCATGACAAGCGTCTCGGGCAGGTTGGATAGCGAAGTAAGTGGAGCGAGACCGACGGACCAGGCGGGCAATCGACTGATTGGTCGCAGGGCGGTGGGCGGGTTGGCGAAATTATAGTCCGCGAAAACCGCCCGGCCAAAACTCGACGTCTCCCGTACCAATTCAATCAGGGTCTGACTCCTACGACCTGCACGATTGCGGGGACTTGTAGGCCGATTGAGCCGATCGCTCGGGCGAAGGTCGCAGTTGCCGGCGCCAACAGGCCCCGAAAACACGCCAAACCCGGCCGATTCGCTCGGCCGATGGTCACTTGCGTAGGCTGCCGAAATGGATAAGAATTTTCGGTCAGCAAGCGGCCGACACCCAAGGGGTCGGACCTGCTCGGGAGAGGTGGCTGAGTGGTCTAAAGCGCGGGTTTGCTAAACCCGTGACCGGGTAACTGGTCCGCAGGTTCGAATCCTGTCCTCTCCGCT
>CAZBWM010000139.1:0-11323 GCA_964495375.1 uncultured Planctomycetaceae bacterium
ACTTTCTCTCGCGCCCCGCGGTCAACGCGCCTTGGCAGAGGCTCGCGTTTTGCGACGGCGGGAGCCAGCCGGCGGTGATCCAGCGCAACGATGGATCGCTGCGGGCGCTCCTGCGTCACGCGCTCTGGATTACGCAAATCGATTCGCGCGACGACGGCCAGACCTGGACCGCTGCGGTGCCGACAAGGCTGCGGAATCCCGACTCGGGCATCTCGATGACGCGGCTGGCCAACGGTCACCTGGTGCTGGTTTACAACGATACGCAGACAAGTCGCACTCCGCTTTCCATCACTCGGTCGCTCGACGAAGGTGGCACCTGGGAGAAGCCACTGCACCTGGAGTCGAACCCAGGCGAGTACTCGTATCCGTGCGTCGTGCAATCGTCGGACGGCATGATCCATATCACTTATACGTTTCGGCGGTACGCGATCAAGCACGTCGAGCTCAACGAAGCCTGGTTCCATCAGTTCGAACGATCGGATTGAGTTGGGCCGGCGATTTGGCAAGTCACGCGGGGAACGAACTTCCGTGGCACGTGCGAAGCTAAGCGAATGGTGGACGAACGGATCTTGGGTCGCCCATTCATTGGGCCGGCTGTGATTGTGCTTCAAGTGCCTTTTCCTCGCGGTCACGCTCGGCGGCTTCACGCAGATTTTCGTCGTATTCCTCGCGCGGCCAGCGGATCTGCCGCCGATCGAACCAACCGAGAAATGCCTGCACGTCGGCGATGGGGGCGTCGCTGAGCCACAGGCTGCAGCGCAAGTGCTTGCAGTGTTGATTGCTGACGGTGCCGATCTGGCGGCCGCGTCGATAGAGCACGACCCGCGTTGTTCCCATGCACAAGCAGTGTCGAAACTCCGGGGGCCGCGTCACGCACAGGGCGACTTTTAATTCGTCGAGATCGCGACGCGTGGTGGACTGAAAGAGGAAATCGCGTTCGTCTTCAAAAAAATGGCTGCCAAATACTTCCACGCGGTCGGCACGGTCGATCAGCCGCGCGAGTTGCTCTGGCTGCACGGTGCCGGGGACAAAGCTCAAAGCATAGCTGCCGATTAGAAACGCGCCGCCAAGCAGAAATACCCAGGCAGGGGAGGGAGGCTTTCTGAGAAGCGCTTTCATGGCCAACCTTGTTGGTCACTTGACGGTGTGAATCACGAAAAGGCAGGAGATGAGACGACCAAAGAGATTGCGATACTGAGCGACTCAATCGCTATCCCGGCATGCCGGATCGCAGCCGGAAGGCCATCTCCCACAGGCGATCAATCTCGCCGCGCTCGATGACCTCGATGGGCTTGAGCCCGCCGAGCGCCTCGTTGGGCGTGACGAACCAGGGCCCGATGGCTTCGGCCTTGATCACGTCAGTGAGGACGCCAAACAGACGGCCCACCTCATTGTAGGGGCGCTCGAGTTTGGCCACCGTTTTCTTGCCCGACTCGACATCGGCCAGCGCCCGCACGGAGACATTGACGAGCCGACTGAACACTTCTCGCGGCATCTGCAATCGCTCGCGCAGCTCGAGCTTTGGTTGCGAATCTGCGCTCACGCGGCGGATCCTCAGGGACTTCGGCGTTGAGCTCGCGGGCGAACGACCACGGGGCTGCTTACCGGCCCGCTGCTGCGATCGCTTGGTTTTCATGAAAGCACCTGAATTGCTTGATTCTACTTAGAGCCTATTCGCGTACGTGCATAAAGGCAAGCACAAAAACCTGCAATAGTGCATTATCGGTCGCCGCCCCGGGAAGCTGGTGGCAAATCTTCGCGACCCAGCAATTCCACCCGGCTCGACTCGTCGAGCTGATTGGGGAAGTAAACGAGGTTCTTGCCGCGCGGACGGTCTCGCGCCGACGGTGCAATCAAGCCCTCGAACCCAGCGGTATGACAACCCCGCCCAATCGCCTGCGTCCACGATTCCTCGCCGCTCTGCTGAATCGTCTGCCAATCCTCCTCGATAAGCTCGCCGAGCGTAAAGCCAATGCGGCGCCGAGTCGCAGCACCAGTCAAATCCAGCAAGCGGCAGAACCTCACGCGAGCGCCGATCAACAAGCGTGGTCGGAAATCCTCGGGGCGGAAACCGGTCTTGAGCAGGTTCTGGTAGCTTTCGAGTGTCGCGGTTTCAACTTTCAGGGACATATACACGGCAGACAGCCTGCGCGGGCTCCAGCGGCCGCCAAAGGTCGCAGCTCCGTCCCCTGAAAGAATGTCCTCTTCGTTGGCAAAACGCAGGCCAACGGACCGGAAGACGACACCAGCAAACGCGACCACATTGGGCGCGCAGTTTTTAATCCGTGAGAAAAGTTCTAATACCTCAGGTGATTCTTGCGAATTCAAAAACAACCTCAGCGAGCATTGATGAATAGCAGTACTTTCGGTAAGGCACGCCTCACCTCACCCAGCCGATTCGCTCCTTCGGCCAAAGGATCAACCACGCCCGGCCTACGATGGCGTCGGGCGCCAGTGGCCCGTTGAAGCGGCTATCGTCCGAGTCTTTGAGGTCGTCGCCCAGCACGTAATAACCATCGCCGCAAGGGACCGGCTTACCTTCGGTCAGGTTGCCGTAGGCCAGGTATTTCACATCGACCGATGTGGGCAGGTCGATCTGCCGGCCATCGATCACCAGCTTGCCTTGCCGAGTCATTTGCACGTTTTCGCCTGGCAGGCCCGCCACGCGCTTCATCCGCTTTTCTCCTTCTGGCGTGAAGAACGTGATCACTTCCCAGCGGCGCGGCGCGCGAAAGTAGTAGCTGACCTTCTCGGTGAAGACGCGGTCGCCGTTGTCGAGATTGGTGCCTTGCAGCGCCGGGGTCATCGAAGGTGACGTGATGATCGAAACGTCGAATGAGAGCCACCAGATGGTAACCAAGAGCCCAAATAGCGCGAAGCCGTGCTCGACCCACCGCACTGCGCCGCGGGCGAACCGGCGGCTCGCCCGCGGCAGCGCGGTGGTTGCGCTCAAATTGGCAGGTTGCCCAGTCGAGCGATCAGCGATCGATTCCGGCGACGACGCGCTAGCGGGCGTCGACGGATCTGTCGTGGGAATCCCTGTCGCTGGCGGCGAGCTCGGATTCTCCCACGGCAGCTTGTTCAGCGGCTTGTGCATCGCGAATTGCCTGTTGGATCAGTTGTTCACGTCGCTGGGTTTCGAGCTTTTCTGAACGAGTTGCCGGCTTCGAACCGGTAGTTGGCAGGAAGAGTATGAAAAGCACGACAAGACTACCAATCACCAGCAAGCAAGAGCCGAGGCCCATACCGCCGGCGGGTCGCTGCTCAACAGAATCTCCTGGCAAGGGAGTCGTATCGTCGGGCGCTCGCTCCGACCGATCATCTGCGTTTCGAGATTCGTCCATGGGATGCCTCTCCAAAAAAAAGTAATGATGAAAGCTCGCCCCACTTAGCGGAGATCGGATTGCAGTCTGGCGACCGGCGGATCGCCTGGCTTGCCCGCGGTGTGGTCGACGTTCTGTTCCGTTGATTCTCGCTCGCGGAGGACCTGTTCGATCTCGGCCTGCCGCTCGGCGAATATCAGCTTCGACGAGAGTGTGGCGCCGCCTGAGGACCCTATCGAAGCGTTTAGCAAGCCGAGCAGCATCGCGATGCCCATGCCGACCAGCATGACGTACTCCACAACCACTAACCCACGTGCGAAGCGCGCGATGATGGTTTTTGGCGGCGCTTCGTCGGGATGTGACGGGCGCGGGTTAGCTTGGTCCGCGCGGGATTTGTTGCGTTTGCGAGATTTGGCCATCGGATGCCTTTACAGATATGAAACAAGCAATGAGATAAAACTGCTCCCTTTAGCGGAGTTCGGATGTGGGCGTGGCAATTGGCGCCGTGCTCGGCGCAGCACTCGGGGGGGCCGCGGTTGGTTCAGTGCTTTCGTCAGTGGCTTGTCGCTCGTGCAAGGCCTGTTCGATTTCAACTTGCCGCTGGGCAAACTTCAGCTTCGACGAGCGCGTGGAGCCCCGGCAGGCCGTTGTCTGCGAAGAGATCAACACGAATGTGCCGGCAACTGCCAGTGCGGCCGTGCCCAGCGCAAGACCGCCGCACGACAGGCCTTTGGCGCTGGCGACTGGCGTCGGCGGCACGTCGGCCAATGATTCGTCGGGCGATTCGTCGGGGAGCAGTTCGTTGTCCATGGAGCACCTCGTTCTCAGCGACATGTGACCTGCGCGATTTCGCGCGACCTACGACGACACTATCGCCAACTCTCTCGCGTGCAGCGCACGCAGCGTTTCTCGGTGACAAGCCTGATCCCACAAGCAGAGCAAACCGTCGGGGCGGCCGACATCCCCTGTGCGCACGTAGTTGCTGCAGCGGCACGTCGTGCTGCAAGTTGGCAGCAGGGCACACGGCGCGCACTCGGCCGCTGATTTACCTGGTGCGGCGCCGTCAGCGAGAAAGTCGCTGCCCGACAGCACATCACCGGTTAACCGCATGGCATTGTCGGGCTCGTCGGAGCCGACCAGCCGCTCGCACGGATATAAGTTGCCAGCAGGCGTGATGGCGATCTCGCCCTGTCCAAAGCCGCAACGGGCGGTGGAATTCGTCGGCAAAGGAGCGAGTCGAGTGGCCTTCTCGTCAAACCAGCTCACGCTGCAATCGGGGAGCCGCTCACCCCAAAATCTGGCCGCTTGGGCAATGCTGTAATGCAGTCGCTCGCCGTCGGCGCGAGTCCAGGTGGCCCACAGATCGAGCGACGGATCGAAGCCCCGCACGCCGCGCGAGTAGAGATAGTCCAAGCCTGCGGCAAGCGAGTCGACGTTGTCGGGACGTACGACCAGCACCGCGCGAAACTCACGCTCGTCATCGATCAGACGGGCAATCGTCTGCTCGACGCGCTGCGCGCTTGGCAGCCCATCAATCGCGACGCGATGCCGATCGTGTACGGCCGGCAGTCCATCGTGGCTGATGCACAAGTGCATTTCGGGAAGCATCATCACTGTCCACGCGGCGGGCGTGTCGATGGTGCCATTGGTCGTCATGCTCAGCGAGAGTGCGATGCCGCGCCGCTGTGCTTGTGCGCGGGCGTAATCGGCAAACTCGAGAATCAACTCGGCCTCGATCAAGGGCTCACCGCCGAAAAAGCCAAGTTCTAATGTGCCCCCGCTGGCGACTGAGTTCAGGGCACGATCGATTGCCTTGCGGCCCGTGGCTGGTGGCATGGGGCGGCGTAGCTTGTCGCCGGTGTAGCAATACTCGCAGCGCAAATTGCACGCATGATTGACGACGAGCGTAAGGCCGAAGTTCGCGTACATCGCCGGTTCCGGGCGGCAAATGGTGCGACAGAAAACGTCGACGCGAGTAGAGCCGACTGAGATTGTCCGTAATGTCGATCGAAAGTGCAACGGAATTTTATCGTTAGTGAGCTAATCGCACGCGGCGCGCACCGCGAGCGGGCTCTCCGGCCGACCCGTTCAACGCAAGCTGCGTGGGGTCCTTGGCGGAGAGGGGAGTGCGTTCCCAGCGTCCGCGTTGGGCCTGGAAGCGACTCGTACGATCCGCGCGCAGGCTCTCCGTCGGTCGAACTTCGGCCAACTCAGGCGAGCGTTGCTTTGATGCCCGGAGGAAGCCGGACTGGTGACGATTCTTGAGGAATCGCCCCGGAGCCGGCGCGCAACTCGACGGGCAGCAACGGTGCTGGTTTGGCCAGATTCGAACGAGCGGCCAAGCAAAACGCGCCGCGACTGTGCCTTCATTCTTCGGGGCAAGTGGCTCATTGTCAAGCAGTATTGTGACCAAAATAGTGCAAATAGTCGCGGGCCAAGTGTGGGGTAATGCCCGCATAATGTCAATTAATTGCGGCAAACCATCGCCATGTAGTGTCAATAAAAGTTCCGATTTATGTTCGAATGGCCATCGCTCCGCGTCACTCCTTGGGGCTCGAAAGGCACCTGCCGCCGCGGCCGACCGGCGACCGACAGAATGACCGCAAATTCAGCCTCGATCGAGGGCGATTCGCGTCCCAGGCGCTAGCAACTCTTTCGATAGGGCTCGTAGCTGTAGTACTTGGGGCGATCGTCGAGTCGAACGTGAAGCCAGGCGACGCCTCCCCCCGCGGTGCTTAACCACACGGGTTTGGCATTCAGACGGCGCTCAAAGGTGTCGCCAACCTGAGCCCAGAGCTGATGACGTTGTGACTCAGGCGCCTCGCGCGCAAACGCCGCCACGTGGCCGTACGCGGAGGATGCACCCCGCGGAGTCGGCACGATCAGGATCGCATCGTTTCCGAGATTCGAGAATTCGACAATTTCGGAGTCCGCCGCAGCGCGGAAATGTTCAGCAAACGGGCTGGCGTCGGGCCGGGTGGCCAACCCAGGACTGTCCCACAACACACATTCGAACGGGCGGTCGATCGTGGTCACGGTTGCAGCCGGCAGTTCCCATCGCAACGCCGAAAAGGGAGCGTCCGCCAGCAATCCGTTGAACAGCGAGCGAAATTTCACATCGCTCTGCCAGGCACGCATCACGTCGGCGAACGTCGCCGGTTCCGAATCGCGCTCCAGCGTGATTCTCAGCCCGCGATGGGTTGAAAGTGGTTCCTGGCTCGCTGCCCACATGCGTGTTTCCTATGCGAAACGCTCAACTCTTCAATCAGCGCTAGCGAATGGCTGGCGCGAGATGCTGCTGTAGATAGACTAAGAAGTACGGCGCGATGTGCGTGAGTAGTTGCCTCGTGTGTGATTGTACCGTGAAGACTTCGACAATCGCCATTCTCGACGACGAGCCGGACCGGATCGCTGCGATGCGAGCCGTTCTGTTCGAGCACGGCCTGCGGCATTTCATTGTCACGTTTGACAACGCCCCCGACATAATTATCTGGCTTCGCGATCACTTGAGCGAAGTCGCGCTGATTTGCCTCGACCATGACCTTGGGCCAAATCGGCGTCAAGGCGACGAAGTCTTTGATCCCGGGATTGGCCGCGTCGTGGCTGATTTTCTGGGGTCACAGTCGCCCGTCTGTCCGGTGCTGATCCATACCACGAACTCGTTGGCCGCGCCTGGCATGGTTCGCGTGCTTGAAGAAGCGGGCTGGTCAGTGTCGCGCGTTTCGCCGCACGACGACCTTGCCTGGGTCGGACTCGATTGGTGCGAGGAAGTGCGGCGTCTGCTCGAATCGCGTGCGGCCTAAGTGGGACGTGGGGAAGGCGAGCTTCGCAACCGTCAGGATTCCCTTGCTGGCGCTGCGGGTTCGTATTGCCCGGCAACGCGCTGCAGACGCCCCTACTTCCACTCCGTCTCCTGCTTGTACTCGCGGAAGCCGCGCTTGACGTAGTTCGGCAGCGCCCCCGGATGGTCGAGCGTGCAGGTGTGCACCCAATAGCGCTCGGCTCCTTGCGCGAACGCGAGGCGGATCGATTCGCTCAACAGGTAACCCCCCAGCCCGCGGCCGACGAACTCGGGGAGCAGCCCGAAGTAGGCCAGTTGCACGTCGCGCGGGTTGGCGGTGTCGAGCTCGAAGTAGCCGTAGGGCGTGCCGCGGAGGTAGCCGATCCAGGTTTGCAGGCCGGGTTGTTCGGCGTATTCGCGCCATTGGTCGAGCGACCAGTCGAGCCGATCGGTCCATTGCCAGTCGCGGCCGACCTCGGCATAGAAGAAACGGTTCAGCGCCGGCAGCGGAATCTCCGCCTGCCGCAGGGCCAACGCGTCGGGGCCGACGTCTTCGAGCGCGGTGGCGTCGGGTGGACCGGCCGGGCGAAAATCGGCTTCGCGCATTTCCAGAAAGTGGATCGTGACTTCAGTCGGCATGAGCAAAGGGGAGTGAAAGGTCGTGTTACTCGCCGGAGATGCGGAAGACGCGAACAGAGCGTTGGAAGCGTCACACTGGGTGACGTTGGCAAGCTGCCGCTCGCCAGCATCGACCGCGGCTAGCGCGAGCAGAACGCGCCGCGACAGCAATTTAGTCTTCGCGAGGCCGCGGCGGCAACTAATGCAATTCTTTGAAGCGGAACCCAAGCCGTGCGTAACAACGGGGTGGCGGGTTCGTCGAACAGGCCCCAACCTCCGAACGAACCTCCGAACGGTGTCAGGAACCGATTCAAGCGGCCGGTCACCAATCGTTGCTGCGCATTGGAATCGGTTCCTGACACCGATCGGGCTCCGATCAAACTAGACTAACCCACCACCCGGAACTGCGTTTGCTTTCTTTTCCGCAACGCCAGCGGTAGAATCAGGCCAGACCCGCGTCGCTTTGCGGTTGCTTCATACATTTGCGGACAGAAGTTCCGCTGGCAGGAGCCTTTCACCGTGTTGGGCACCGCGCTCATCGCTGCCGGAGTGGTTGTTGGCGTCGGCGCCGTCGCCGCGTCGATCTGGCGGCCGATCCGCGCGGCTCGTCGCGAAGCGATGTTTGTGCGGGCGGGCCAGCAATTTCATCTACAGCGCGAACGGCTGGAAGCCAAATTCCTGCAACTAGCCGCCGCCAGCGGCAAGCCGCGCGGCTTGCGCTGGGCCGATTGCGAATTCGACGATTCGGTGGCCTACGCCCGCAACCGCAGCACCGGGGAGCTATCGGCCTTCGTCGGCGTAACGATCGCGTTCGAGGCGATCGAAGGGGGAGGCATGGAAGACGTCGAGGCGGTCGGCAACCTGCGCGCGGCCACGGCCGTCTTTCAGTACGAACGCGGCAACTGGGTTACGCAAGGCCGCGCGATGTTCAATCTCAACCCGACACAGGCGATCGCCTTCTATCAGGGCCTGGTCGAGCCGATGGGCGAGCGAGCGGCTCGCCGCGCGGTGTGAAGTCGCCGCGAGCGCCTACCAGCGCTCTTCGGGCCGGCGCAACACTTCGTTGATGACGATCATTTGGCGTAGTGAGTTGCCGTCAGCCAATAGTTCGGCCAGGTTCAGCACGGGCTGGCGGAGGACCGGCGCGTCGTCGGGCGGGGGCATCGTAACGTCGCTCAGTGTGCCGACACGATGCGAGAATACCTGCTTCAGTCGCGCTTCGTTGGCATCTTCGGCGACTGCCACATTCGTCGGTCGCGAGGCACGCTGGGAAAACTCCTCCGTGCTCAAGTGCTCCTGAACGTGCCGGCCGACGCCGTGACCCAATTCTGTCGTGCGATCCGACGGAGTGTTCTGTGGCGCGAGTGGTGGTCGCGAGGCGGGGCGGGACGCGGGCTTAGGCGGCTTGCGCTGGCTGCGACTGGGTGGCGGGCCCGCTGCCGGCCTACTTGCCGGCTTGGGCAATGGCATGGGGGCCTGGCGGGGAGCACCACTGCGCCGGCTTTGCGCCTGCCGCAAAAACTCGGCGACCTCTTCCGCGGGGTCCAACGGCCGCTGCGCTGCGGGTTGAACCGGCGCCTGGGGGCGCGGCTGCTGCGGAAGCCTGGGCTGCGGCTGAGGAACGCGTGGCCGCTGCGCCGGTTTTTCGGCGACCTGCGTGGCGATGGAGCGCACGATCCAGCCGATCACAACGATGATAAAGATGCCGATCTTGATCAGCGCGCCAATGTCGGCCACTGCGAGCATGGTGCGAATCTCACTTCTTGTCGCGAGAACGGGCCTGACTGAAAAAGGTTAGGAACGGCCGAAGAATAACTTCCAGTTTGCTAAGCCCCCTCACCCTACCCTCTCCCGCGAGGGGAGAGGGAGATGGGGAGAAGTTATTTTCGGCCGTTACTTACCGCAGACGCTGGCTAGCTTCCCTTGCCGTCGCGCGCCGTGGGCGTAATGGTGGTGCCGGCGATCGCGCGGCGCATTTCGGTATCGGCCTGCAAGTTTCGCAGTTTGTAGTAATCGTTGATGCCCAGCGAACCAGTCTCGAAGGCCTCGGCCATGGCTCGGGGAATTTCTGCTTCGGCTTCGACGAGCTGTGCGCGACTTTCTTCGATTTGCGCGACCATTTCCTGTTCGCGCGCGACGGCCATGGCGCGGCGCCCCTCGGCGTTGGCCCGGGCGACGCGCGTGTCGGCCTCGGCCTGATCGGCCTGCAAACGGGCGCCGATGTTATCCCCGACGTCGATGTCGGCGATGTCGATCGACACGATCTCGAAGGCGGTCTGCGAATCCAAGCGGCGGGCCAGCACGGCCTTCGAGATGCGGTCGGGGTTTTCGAGCACCTCGGTATGGGTGTCGGCCGAACCGATGGCGCTGACGATGCCTTCGCCGACGCGGGCAATGATGGTTTCCTCGGTCGCCCCGCCGATCAATTGCTGAAGGTTCGCCCGCACGGTCACGCGGGCTTTGACTTTGAGCTGAATGCCGTTCTTGGCCACGGCGTCGAGCGTGGCGCGCGGCGAGTCCTGCGCGGGGCAGTCGATCACTTTGGGGTAAACACTGGTTTGTACGGCTTCCAGCACGTTGCGCCCCGCCAGGTCGATGGCGCGGGCGAGCTTGAAGTCGAGATTGATCATTTTTGCTTTTTTGGCGGCGATGATCGATTTGATGACCATCGGCACGTTGCCACCGGCCAGATAATGGGCTTCGAGCGCTTTGCTGGTGATGCCGGTCTCGTCGCCCATGCCGGCCTGGACGGCCATGATCTTCGAGCGAACGATGATCGTGGGATTCACCTTGCGGAAGTTCATGCCGATGAGGTCGAACAATCCGATACCGGCATCGGTCATGATGCACTGGATGTAGAGCCGGAAGTAGCGAAGCACAACGAGAAAGGCGATCAACCCGAAAAGCGAGACGGCCAAAATGCCGGCGATCATGAGGATCTGCGGGATTTCGAGCGCCAAGACGATGCTCTGAGCAATTGTGGACATATGCGGTATTCCTTGTGAGTGGCCGGTGACGAGTCACCCTACCTCGGCCGCCGGCTATTGTAGCCAAATTCAGCCAGCAAATGCGAATCCGAAGCCGCGAACCGGGCGGCCGCGTCGCGGGCTAGCCGAGGGGCTGATCGAATCCTTCGAGCCCGAGCGATTCGAGTGAGCGACTCAAGGGGTCGGCGGGATCGGCCTGAGCCAGGCGATCGGCCTGTTCGTCGTCCTCTTCAATCGGCCGCACGACGATCCGCGCGCCATGCACTTCCACGACGCGCACGGCCGTACCGGGCTCGATGGCCACGCCCGCCGCCGTCGCATCGTAAGTTCGACCATCGATGCGGATGGCCCCGCTGGGCAACATCAGGCTCTGAGCGACCCCTTGTTTGCCGACGAGGCTTTTGAGTCGTTGTGTGACTTCGTCGTCGGGGAGCAGTTCCTCAGGTTTGGGAACGCCCAGCAGAATGCGTCGGCCGATCGAAGTAGACGGCCAAATGCGCAGGGCCAGCGCCACCACGGCCGGTAGCGCCACGACCGTCGTCGAAACAATTGCCAAGCCGACGTAAGGGCCCTGCATGAAGGCCACGATGATGGCGGCCACGACCCAGAGCCCC
>CAZBWM010000140.1:0-11073 GCA_964495375.1 uncultured Planctomycetaceae bacterium
GGGGTGGGATACGAGTGCAACGAGCAGCCGATGGACTCAGATCGCAAAGCAAAATCGCAGCGCAGGAAAGCCGTTAGGCGGCGGGACAGTGCTCTGCACGGACCGATTCCGAGCACGTCGATTTGGCAAAGCGAGGTGAGGCTCAAGGTGGTCGCGGGAGGTGCGCCCTTGGGACGCACCATCCGACATGTCTCTAGAAAGCCAGAAATTAATTTTGGCTTATCTGTCATTGATACGTTTGATTACTGCTCTTCGGGTTTAGGGTGTTTTTTCAGTTTGTTCATTCTTTCGTGGAAGGCTTCGACGTAGGTGTAGATGATCGGCGTGAGATAGAGGGTGAGGACTTGGGAAACGATCAGCCCTCCGACGATCACAATACCCAGAGGCCGGCGGCTTTGCGCGGTCATCCCGCCTATGCCGAGCGCAATCGGCACTGCGCCCATTAGCGCTGCAAAGGTGGTCATGAGGATTGGACGGCACCTGACCATGCAGGCGTGATAGATCGCGTCGTGGATCGATCTGCCTTCATGGATGCGCGACTCGTTGGCAAAGTCGATCATGATGATCCCGTTCTTTAAGACGATCCCGAGCAGCATAATCAGTCCGACGAATGCATAGAGCGAAAGGGTCTCTCCAAAGAGAAATAAGCTGAAGAGTCCTCCCAATGCGGCAGGAGGCAGCGTCGACATGACGGTGATCGGGGGATAGAAGTTTTCATAGAGGATGCCCAGGATCACATAGATAATGAAGATGGTGATAACGAGCAGGTATTGGAGGTTGGCAAACGAGGTCTGGAAGACGTTAGCGGCGCCTTGCACGCTGCCGAAGACCGTCGGCGGCAAGACTTCGCTTGCCGTTTTTTGCACATCTTTCAAAGCGGTCTCAAGGGCGGCGTTGCCAAGGTTGAAGGAGATCGTTGCGGATGGAAGTGTGTTGATGTGGTTTACAGTCAACGGACCGACCGATTCGGAGATCCTCGTGATCGAACTCAACGGGACCATGTGGTTTGTCGAGGAGCGGAGCCAGAGCTGCCTTACTTGGGCGGGTTCGCTATAGAACCGAGGAAAGGTCTCCATAATGGCGTAGTACTGGTTGTCGGGCATGTTGATGGGTGACAAGTTGGTCCCGGCATAAGCTAGGCTGAAGGCATTTTCGATGTCATATGCCGTGATATTGTAAATCGAGGCGCGGTCGCGCAGGATCTCGACGTTGAGCTGAGGCTGGGTGATGTCCAGGTCGCTGACGACATCTTTGATCGTGGTCAGTTTTTTCAAAGCGTCTTCTAGTTTTGGAGCGTACTCGTAGAGGTCGTCTGAGCTTAAGCTCTGCACAGTGAACTGGTACGCGGCTTTACTGTCCACAGCGCCGACTTGAAGGTTGATCAGCGGCAAGGGTTTTAAGAAGGTCTTTACACCTGGGATTGTGTTCATTTTGGGATAGAGACTATGCAGCACGCCTGCAAGGGGAAGCCGGTCCTGCAGAGGCTTCAAGTGGATATAGAGGATGCCTTCATTGTCTTGGGGATAGCCGCCGACTGCCGCTACTTTTGTGACGTTGGAATCGTTAACGGCCATTTTAGCAAGCTCTTCCATGTAGTCGCCCAGGATAAATGGGGATGTGCCGTCGACTGTTTGGACGTAGGCTTCTATAAGGCCTAAGTCATCAGGAGGCAAAAAGTCTTTCGGGAGTTTGGCGAGAAGAAGGAGGGACAGCCCAAGACTTGCAGCGCCAACGCCGAGAATGATTTTTTTATGGTTGAGCGACCATTCAAGGGTGGGGCCATAAATATCAAGGATCTTCTGGTTGAAGGCATCGGAGAACTTTTCGATGAAGTTCTTTTTGCGCCCTTCGACATGGACTGGAATAAAGCGGCTGCACAGAAGCGGCGTTAATGTCAGGGAGATGACGCCGGAAATGGCGACTGCGATCACAATCGTCATGGCAAACTCGTGGAGGATCCTTCCGATAATGCCGCCCATGAAGATGAGGGGAATGAACACGGTGCAGAGGCAGAGTGTCATCGACAAGATCGTGAAGCCGATCTGCTTTGATCCGTTGAGCGCTGCTTGCAAAGGGGATTCTCCATGCTCGACGTGTCGGACGATGTTCTCAAGGACAACGATCGCGTCGTCGACGAGGAAGCCGATCGCAAGGGTGATGGCGAGAAGAGAAAGGATGTCGATGGTAAATCCAAGTTTGAGCATGACGATGAAGGTCGCTAAGACCGACATCGGAATAGCGAAGACTGGGATGATTGTATCGCGGATCTTTCCTAAATAAAAGAAGATCACAAGAACAACGAGAATGAGCGCGACAACGAGTGTGAACTGGACGTCATGGACCGATTCCCAAATGTAATCTGATTGGTCGTACATGCGGATCAGCTCGACAGATCCGGGAAGTTCACCCTGTAGCTGGGGAAGGAGGTTGTTGACCTCTTGGATCACTTGGAGGGTGTTTGCTCCAGGCTGTTTCCGCATGGCGATGGCTACCATCGGCGATGATTGCTCTCCTTCAAAGTAGGAGAAGTACATCTTATCGTCTTGGATGCTGTCGATCGCTTTTCCGATATCGCGGAACCGGGTGATCGAACCGTTATCGTTTTTAATGATGATCGGATCATACACATCGGCGCTGTAGAGCTGTCCTTGGATATCGACGGTGAACTCGCGGGAAAAGCCGTATAAGGTCCCTGTAGGCAGATAGACGTTGGCAGTTTTAATCGCTTCGCCAACGTCATTGATCCCGATCCCTCGGGCGACCATCTTTTGAGGATCGACCCTCAGGCGGACAGCATATGGGCTTCCATATGTTTGAACTTGGGAGACCCCTTCTAAGATGCTGAGGCGTTGTCCTAAAACGACATCGCCGTAGTTGTACAGATCGCCAAGGGTCATATCGGGCGAGGTGATGACGAAGATTAATATTGGAGTTGATGTCGGATTGACTTTGCTGTAAGTCGGCGCGTAAGGCAGGTCTTGCGGCAGCTGGGCGCTTGCAGCGTTGATCGCAGACTGGACATCGGGTGCGGCTAAGTCCACGCTTCGATCGAGGACGAATTGGAGGACGATGCTGGCGCTTCCCGTATAGCTTGTTGAGGAGATGGTCTGGATCCCTTGAATCGAAGTAAACTGCCTTTCAAGCGGAACAACGACGTTGTTGGCGATCGTTTGCGGGTCAGCGCCTGGATAGTCGACGCTGACTTCAATCGTCGGGTAATCGACGTCGGGCATGTCGCTGACAGGAAGGGCTTGATAGCTTAATACTCCGAAAAATGCGAGAGCAAGCATGACAAGCGTTGTCATTACAGGGCGGTTGATGAAGGGAGCTGATATATTCATGTGGAGCTATTCCCTCTTTATAATGGAGCTTGGTAAGCAGGCTGCTGCGGCTCTGGAGGCGCCTTTGTAGCTACCTGCACTTTCATTCCGCTGTAGATATTGAGCTGTCCTTCGACAATGACCTGGTCGTCAGGTTTAATCCCTGCTAAGATCACAGTCTGTTCGCCAAATCTTTGACCAATTTGCACCGGACGTTTTTCTGCTGTGCTGTCTGATTTAAGGACGTAGACGTAGTGGCCTGATTGTCCCACCATGACCGATTGGGTCGGAATGACAATGGCCTCATTGAGCTCATCGAGGATGACCCGCACATCGACATAATGTCCTGGCCAGAGCAGCTTTTCTTCATTGGCAAAGGTCCCTTCCATCAGGATGGCTCCCGTATTTTCATTGACCTGGTTGTCAATCAGGGTCAGTTCTCCTTCAAATGTATGGGTATGCGAAGGCTCGGTGAAAACTTGTAGTTTGAGGTTCTTTGCTTTTTGTCTCATTTGGATCGTTGTGAGATCGGTCTCCGGAACGTAAAAATCGACATAGATCGGTTGGATCTGGTTCAAGGTGACTAAATTGGTGCCGGAGTTAGCGTTGACATAGTTGCCCGGTTTGACTTGAAGCTGTCCTGTCACACAGTTCATCGGAGCGCGGATGAAGCAGTAGCCGAGATTGATCTTAGCTGTTTCAATGGCAGCTTGGTTCTGTTTGATCGTCGCTTCATCAGCGAGAACGTTAGTGACGTACTGGTCGTAGTCAAGCTGGGAAATAAAGTTTTCTTTGACCAGCGAGGCGTATCGCTGTGTCGTATCGCGCGCATACTCTAAATTCGCATAAGTTTGCGCCAAGACCCCTTCTGCTTGCGCAAGCTGTGCTTCGTAGGGCCTTGGATCGATCACAAGCAGAAGATCTCCCTCTTTGACGTCCTGTCCTTGCACAAAAAATTGGCTGGTCATGATTCCGGAAACTTGCGCCATCACATCGACGCTGATGTAGGGGGTGACATGCCCCGTGTAATCGAGATAGAGGGGGACAGTGCAGATAGATGGCGTCGTTACCGTCACTTGATGGGGAGGGGGAGGGGGAGGAGGAGCCTTCTCACATCCTGCAATGGTCAATAATGCGGCAAGCACTACATACTTTTTCATTTTGTCTCCTCAGTCGTAATTGATGTGGGAAGATAGGTCGGGGACACCATCCCTGTTGAATAGGCTAGATTGGCCAGCGATGTAAACCATTGCTGGATTGCATTGGCCTCTGTCGCTCGGGCATCGGCAAGCGAGCTTTGGGCTGAGACGACATCGAGGATGGTATTGGTCCCTTCCTTGTATTTGGCAAGCGCCACCGTGTATTGCTCTTCAGAGGCTGCTAAAAAGGCGATGGCAAATTTCAGTGTGTCATAGGAGACTTTGACGCTGGAGTAATAGGTGGTGATCTGTTGGATGACGTCGATCTGGGTGTTCTTCATCTGCTCTTCAGCAGTTTTTTTGTTCGCTTTGGCGATCTTGATCGCGTTCCGGTAGTAGTAGCCGGAAAAGATCGGCATGCTGACGGCTATTGTGCTTTGGAAGTTGTACCGGTCATGCAGGCCGCCGTTAAAATAACTTTTTCCAAGCTCAAAGTTATAGTTCACTTGTGGCAGGAACTGTCTTTGGGCGGCTTTCAACTGTTGCTCGTAGGAGTGCAAGTTTGCTTCTGCGGCCATGAGGTCGGGCCTGTTCTGCATGCCGAGAGAGATCATCTCTTCAAGAGGCGGCAAGAGGTCGGTATTGGGCAGGTCGGTCGGCAGACCAAGCGTGTCTAATTCCATATTGGCTGGAAGGCCCATGCTGGCCAAAAGCTGCGCGTATGAAGCTTGGACATTCTGCTGTTGCGCGCAGAGGCTGGTTTGGTTTTGCAGCAGTTGGGTCTGCGCTTGCAAGAAGTCGGAAATGTCCCTGACCCCTGCTTTCAATCCTGCTTCTGCGACATCAAGCGTTGTTTGGGCCGTTTCAACGTTGGCCTGGTCTGCTACATACAGCTGTTTTTGATAAAGGTAATTATAAAAATCGTTCATGATCGTCTGAATCAATACCTGGATCGCACTGTTATGGGTCCAGTCTGCATTATATAGTGCTTGGCGGTAGGACTCTGTCGTGGCCCTTAATGTTCCAAAGTCGAAGACGAGGTAGGAGATCTGGAGCTGCGGTCCATAGACCGAGTAGTAGACGTCGGTTACAGAAATGGGAGCTCCAGTCGCTACGCCGGAAGTCACACTAGTAACAAATGTGGGCTGGCGTGCCCTCAAGTAGCTAAAGTCACCTGTGAACTGGGGAAAAAACTGGCTTTGCGACTGGCCCCATTGGGCAGCAGCTGATCTGGCTTGCGCCCATGTGATCTTCGTCTGGACATTGTTCCTTAAGGCGATATCGACGACCTCTGCCAAGCTGTATGGTTCATCCTGTGATGGTAGATCGGGCGGCGCGTCGTTGAGAGGCATCGGCTTGACGTAGGAAGGGGGATTCCACGTGTTATCGGGGCTGCGCGGGGCATAGCTGTAAGGGTCCATGATCGATTTTGATGTGTAGCAGCCGCTGCAGATTAATAGGACGGAAAGGGAAATGGGCATGCTGAAGCGAGCCAGCTTGGAGGCTGGAGAACTGATTGGGATCACTTTACCGTTGTCATAGTCGTTTTCAGACATGAGATACCGCAACACAATGGTAAATTATTTTTTTACCCATAAGGCGCAGTATACGAACTTTGCTTTTTAGGTCAAAAGTTATAGATAATTAAATGAAAAAATCAATTTTTGTTACTGAGAATTCTTAATTTTTTCGTTAAACCATTATTAAATGTTGTGGAGTTGATTTTGTTTTGATAGAAGGAAGATTTGACCTGAAAATGAGCGATGGTGGAGGGATCATGAGTTCCGTTAAACTCAAAATGTTAGGCAAGTTAGGTAAAATCATGCTTCTTAATGCCGGAAAGAATCTGGCCAGGGTCTTAGATAGGATTTCGATGGTCCTGCTGTTGCTCGCCGGGTTGAATTGGGGATTAGTTGGAGTTGCGAATGTAGATCTGATCTCATGGGTTTTTGGTCCAATGAGCGCCATGCAACATCTTTTCTACGTCGCTTTCGGGTTATCAGCTATTTGGGCGATCGTCCGTTTATGTTTCCGTCGAATTTACAAATAGAAATTCGCCTATAATCTTGCATAAGATATTGGATTTTAGATATTTGAGATCTTATTTAGAAAAGATCAATCTTCTCCTTTCTTTGACTCATCGGCAAGGGGGCTTTGCCCCCTCGAAAATCGAAGACCTGTCTTTTTAGTACGGGATGTTACTGAAGCTTTTTGTTGAGTAGGTCGTTAACGACGGCAGGAGATGCTTTGCCTTTGCACAGTTTCATCACTTGTCCAACGAGGAAGGCGAAGGCCTTGGCCTTGCCCGCCTTGAAGTCGGCGACCGACTGGGCGTTTTCCGCTAAGACCTGGTCGACGAGCGGTTCGATGGCTGCTGTGTCGTGGACAGGCTGGTAGTCGGGGTTTTCCTGGACGATCTTTTCAGGGTCTTTTCCTGGCGATGCGACCATGTCATCGGCGACGCTTTTGGCGATCTTTCCGGTGATCGTCCCTTTTTCGATCAAGTTGAGAAGCTTTCCGATCTGTTCGGGCGTGATCCCTGAATCAATGAGGGACTTTCCTGTTTCTTTGTAGCGGCCTGCAAATTCCACTGTGATCCAGTTGCAGACACTTTTTGGGTAGGGGGCAATTTTAAGCGCCTCTTCGAAGTAGTCGGCAAGCCGTTTTTCATTAATAAGGATGGCGGCGGAACCTTTGGGTAGCTGGTATTCGGCCATATACCGTTTCATTCGCTGGTGGGGAAGTTCCGGCAAGGAAGCCCGGATCGTTTCGATATAGCTTTCGGTCAACACGATCGGCGGGAGGTCGGGCTCGGGGAAATAGCGATAGTCCTCAGCTTCCTCTTTTTGCCGCATCATGATCACCTCTTTTTTATCGGGATCGAAACGGTAGGTCCCTTTTTCGATCACTTTAGAGGGATCTTCATGCGGTTTTAGGGTGTACTCGCGGATCTGCCTTCTGATCTCCGATTCAATGGCGATCTCCATATAATGAAAGGAGTTCATGTTCTTGATCTCGATCTTGTTGCGCAGCTTCTTTTCTCCTTTTTTGCGAACGGAGACGTTGCAGTCAAAACGCAGAGACCCTTCTTCCATGTTGCAATCAGAGGCGTCGAGGTATTCCATGATCGCTTTGACGGCCATGGCATAGGCGACCGCTTCTTTAGGAGAATGGATGCATGCTTCCGAGACGATCTCGATCAGGGGAACGCCGGCGCGGTTATAATCGACGCCTGCAAAGGAGCTGAAATGCTTGAGCATTCCGGCGTCATCTTCTAGGTGGGCGCGGTTGATCGAAAAGTGCTTCGTCTCTTCGCCGACATCGGCTGTGATCGTTCCGCCGACAACGATCGGTTGCTCAAACTGGGTGATCTGGAAGTTGCGGGGGCTGTCAGGATAGAAGTAGGATTTTCTGTCGAACTTACTGAAAAGGGGGACTTGGGCGTGGACGGCGCAGCCAAACTGGACGGCCTTTCTTACAGCTTCTTTGTTCAGGACAGGAAGAGTGCCTGGCTGACCGGTGCAGACATCGGTAATGTTCGTGTTCGGCTCATCTCCGAAACGGTTGGGCGCGGAACTGAAGAGTTTGGACTTCGTGTTGAGCTGGACGTGGATCTCTAGGCCGATGACAGGTTCCCAATCGGCGTATGGAATATCGGTCATGATTTTACCTCATCGTCAAAGAGCGGGGGGATGGATTGATGGTAGTTTGTCGCTTGTTCAAAAGCGTGGGCAAAGTTAAGCACTTGTGCATCGTGCATCTGAGGGCCTAGCAGCTGGAAGCCAAAAGGGTGTTTTTCATGGTCGAAACCGGATGGGATCGAGATGGCCGGGATCCCTGCCAGGTTAGCTGCAATCGTGTAGATGTCTTGCAGGTACATCTGCAGCGGGTCTTGGATCTCTCCCAGTTTGAATGTGGTAAAAGGAGAACAGGGCATCGCAACGACGTTGCATTGGGAGAACGCTTTTTTGTACTGCTCGATCATCAGAGTTCTGACTTTTTGGGCCTTCTTGTAGAAGGCGTCATTGTATCCGGAGGAGAGGACATAGGTCCCAAGGAGGATCCGTTTCTTCACCTCAGGGCCGAACCCTTCTTGCTTGGAGAGGTCATAGACTTCGTCAAGCGTCATCGCTTTTGCAGAGCGCTTGCCGTAGCGGACCCCGTCGAACCTGGCCAGGTTGGTCGATGCTTCTGCGGTCGCTAAGATATAGTAGACGGCGACCGAGTATTTCAAGATGTCGAGGTCGACATCAATGATGGCGGCTCCGAGCTGTTTATAGACTTCCAAAGCATCGAAGAAGTTTTTTTTGGCCCCATCTTGCAGTTGTTCGAGGAAGCTCATCGGCACGCCGATCTTAGTTCCCTTGATCTCTTTTTTGAGCTTTTCAAGATAAGGTTCTTGAGGAAGGTTCATGCTGGTCGAATCGTGGGAGCAGTGCTTGCCGAGGACCTCCATGACAAGCGCCGCATCGGCGACAGTTGTCGTAAGCGGTCCGATCTGGTCAAGCGACGAGGCGAATGCGACGAGGCCGTAGCGGGAGACCCTTCCATAGGTTGGCTTGAAGCCGACGATGCCGCAGAAGGATGCCGGCTGGCGGATCGATCCTCCCGTATCGCTGCCAAGGGCAATCGGGCAGAGGCGAGCAGCCACTGCGGCTGCAGAGCCTCCTGAAGAGCCGCCAGGGGTGCATGCGATATCCCAAGGGTTCTTTGTCTTTTGGAATGCAGAGTTTTCTGTCGAGGAGCCCATTGCAAATTCGTCCAGGTTGGTCTTTCCGATGATGAGCGCATCCTCTTCTTCCATCAATCGGGTCACGGTCGCATCGAAGACGGCGCGATAGTTGGAAAGAAATTTAGAGGCGCATGTGGTCATTTCGCCTTTGATATGGATGTTGTCCTTGATGGCAATGGGGACCCCTGCAAGTTTTCCGAGAGGTTGGTTTTTCTGACGTTTTTGGTCGAGCTTGTCTGCCTGTGCCAACATCCTGTCTGAGTAGACTGCCAGAAATGCTTGCGTTTGGGGGTCGTGCTTCTGGATGCGCTTTAATGTCGCTTCTGCGATCGCTTTTGCAGAGAGATCGCCTTTGAGGAATCGTTCACGAATGGCAAGGGCGGATAAGCGGTACATGGATATAGGTTACCTTTGCGTAATTATTGATTAGAAAATTTAATGACAGGAGGAACGCGGACCATCCCGCCGACATGGGCTGGGGCATTGGCTAGAAATGTTTCGCGCGGCAGCAGGTCGCCTACTGTATCCTCGCGCATGACGTTAGTTAGCGTCTCTAAGACCCGATGGCAGGGTTCGATCCCGTCTGTCGGGACCTCGTCCAGCTGGGCAATGTACCCGAGGATTTTAGAAATTTGGTTATATAAAGCTTTTTTTTCATCTTCCGTACAAGCGATCCGGCAGAGTTTGGTCAGCTTAGTTAGTTCATTTTCATCGAATTCGGCCATACAAGTTACCTAAAAATAGGTGAAATCAATTATCATAAACGCTCAAAACGTGAGCTGTAAAGGGAAATATGCATCAGATACTCATTTATGCTGACAAAGGTGTTGATGGCGGAGCGTTAAAGCAGCTGGTCCGGAGCCTTAAGCATGCGCTTGGAGCCTCAGCCTATGAACTGCGAAGGGTCGACGCGAACATCCTCTTAACGGAGAACTGGGAGGAGTCGGCAGCCCTCCTCATCATCCCTGGCGGCCGCGATATTTTTTACCATGCAGCCCTCGATGGCGCAGGGACAGAGAGGATCCGTCGGTACGTTGAGAACGGGGGCAAGTACCTTGGCATCTGCGCAGGAGCTTACTTCGCGTGCAAAGCGATTGAATTTGAAAAAGGGGGAGCCCTTGAAGTCTGCGCAGACCGCTCTCTGCAATTTTTTCCAGGCATCGCTAAAGGGCCTGCCTATGGACCTGACAAATATTCCTATGAGAATGCCCGTGGTGTAGAAGCCGCGGCTGTTACGTGGGAAGATGGGGCCTGTCCGATCTACTTTAATGGCGGCTGTCTTTTTGATGCCGATGAGCTCTATCCCCATGTCGTTACGATCAGCCGCTACATCGATCTTGAAGGCCGCCCAGCCGCCATTGTTGATATTCCAATCGGCCAAGGACGCGCCATTTTAAGCGGAGTGCACGTTGAATACTCTCCGCTCTATCTGAACGCTGCCGATCCCTATCTACAGAAGCTGATCCCGATCTTTGAAAAAGCGGAAGGGGAGCGCCGTTTGCTTTTCCGATCTCTGCTTGCCCGTTTAGGCTTGCATCATTTTAGAGAAAACAGTATGGCTCAATCTTAGAGACTGTTAACGGATTTAGGTTTCGTCGCTTTTTTGAGAATTTTTTGTAAATTTTGAGTCCGTTTGTTGGGGGTAATATACGAAAGTTGATATAACCCCCAACAAACGGACTCAAAATTTCCTGAAAAAGTCCAAAAAATTGACAGAAACTAATCCGTTAACAGTCTCTTAGAAGCTGTACTAAAACCTCGCCTATAGGGATTTGAGAGCCTTTTTGATGAACTTTGACGGGCCTTTGCATTCTGGCGACAAGGGCATATGTTTACATATGTCTGAGGCTGCGGACGCACGAGAAGGCTACGGAATCACGAG
>CAZBWM010000141.1:0-10990 GCA_964495375.1 uncultured Planctomycetaceae bacterium
CCTCCCCTGAGGATCGGCCGAAAAATAACTTCATGATTCACGGAACCCCTCACCTACCCTCTCCCGCAAGGGGAGAGGGGTTCGCGGAGAAGTTATTCTTCGGCCGATCCTTACCGCTTGGTGATCGCTTCGTCGAGGTTCAGCACCAGGCTGGCCAGGACCGTGTACGCAGCAACCGCGGTGACATCGAGCTCAGCGGCTCGCGGCGCGCGACCGACCGAGACGAGCGCGCTGGCCGCCTGCGGATCGCGACGATACTGCGCCAGATGCCGATCGAGGGCCGCGGTGAGCACGCGCAGCTCGTCTGGGCTCGGCTGCCGCGCCAACACCAGGCGAAACAGCCGCGTGATCCGCTCGTCGGCGCTCGAACCACCCTCGCGCAGGGCGCGCTCGGCCAGCACGCGCGCCGCCTCGACGAAAGTCACATCGTTCAACAACGTAAGCGCCTGCAGCGGAGTATTGGTCCGCGGCGGGCGAACGCTACACGTCTCGCGCGACGGGGCATCGAACACCGCCATCGTGGGAGAACTGACCGTTCGCTTGCGATAGGTATACAAGCTGCGACGATAAAGACTCGGACCGGTTTCTTCCGCGTACTCGGTGTCGGTCGCCAGATCCTTCCAGAGCCCGGCCGGCTGGTATGGCTTGACCGACGGGCCGCCCAACTGTTCGACCAACAGCCCACTAGCGGCCAGCGCCTGGTCGCGTATCGTTTCGGCCGCCAGCCGCACGCGGGGCCCGTGGGCAAGCAAGCGATTGTCGGGATCGTGCTCCCAGTCGGCGGCCGTGACTTGCGACGACTGCCGATACGTGGCGCTGGTGACGATCAATCGCTGCAAGGCCTTGATGTCCCAGTCCAGGCGGACAAACTCGGTCGCCAGCCAGTCGAGCAACTCGGGATGACTCGGCGGCTCTCCCTGGCTGCCAAAATCCTCACTTGTTTTCACAAGGCCGACGCCGAAGTACGACTGCCAGAAGCGGTTCACCGCCACGCGCGCGACGAGCGGATTGTTGGGATCAACGAACCAGCGCGCCAATGCCAGGCGGTTCCGCGGTGCATGCGTGGGAAGCGGTGGCAAACAACTCGGCACGTCGGCCGTAACCTGTTCGCCCGGGCGATCGTACTGCCCCCGCTCGAGCACGTGCGTCGGTCGCGGCGTCGGCATTTCCTCCATGACCATCACCGTCGGCAGGCCTTCGACGAACTGCTGCCGCTGGCGCCGCAGATCGACAACGGTTTTCCACGCTGCTCGGATGTGCTCAGGCGCGTGCGACTCCAAAAAGCAGAGCCGCAGCTTCGCGGTATCCGCCCCGCTACGTTGATCCGCAGGACGGGCCGCAATCGCTGAAATCGAGGTTGGCGAGGCCACGATGGCCGCTTCGATCGGCTCCAAGGCATCGGCATAAATGCGCACGTCGTCGATCAGCCCGGTGAATTGGCTTTCAGGTCCACCGCCGGCGCCGATGCGCAGCGGTGCTTTGGTGCTGAACGTCTGATTGAGCTCATCCAGCAAGACCGACATCCCGGCGGGTTGACCGTCGAGGTACACGCGCACGCCCGACGCCAGGCGCGAACCATCGTAGGTAACCAATACATGGTGCCAGTTGTTGGGATCGAGGGTATCGCGAGTGGCCACGCGGATGGCGTCGTCCAACCAGCGTTTGACGAGCCGCACGTGAACGACTCCCCCCTCGAGGGCGACGCTGAACCCTTCACCTTGCGGCATATCGGCCATCCGCGAGACGATTGTGCCGCCCCCCGATTGGTCACTACGAACCCACGCGGCCAGCGAGAACTTGTCGAGGTAGCCGAAGTCGGCCACGTCGCCGGCATCGACGTGCGTGGGGGCTTTGAATTGGGCCGCCTGGCCAAGTCGGCCAGGTACGTAAGTTGCCGGATCGCCAATCCATTTAGCCGGGGCAGTAGCGCTGTTTGAGTTTGCCGCGGTTGTGTCGAGCGGGAAGAGCGCGACGAGGTCTCGCGTCAAGTTCCAGTCGTAGTCGGCCTGTTCGCTGAGCGATTGTTCCCATGCCTGCTGGGCGGGGGCGATCTCGGATTCAAGCGTCTCCAGTCGCGCATCGGCCAGGGCAATTGTGCGGTCCAGGTCTGCCAGTGCTCGCGATTGTTCGCGCGTCGGCGCAGCGATCATGGGGGGTGAATTGCCGACTTTAATCGCGCGGCCGTGCTCCGGAATGTTATTGAAGAACGCGAACAGCTCGTAAAACTCACGCTGCGTGATCGGATCGAACTTGTGGTCGTGGCAGCGGGCGCAACCGATCGTCAGCCCGAGCCAAACCGTGGCGGTCGTCTCAACGCGATCGACGACGTATTCAACGGCGTACTCCGCGGGGATAATTCCCCCTTCGGCATTGCCGCGGTGATTGCGATTGAAGCCCGTGGCCAACCGCTGCTCGAGCGTGGCGCCGGGCAGCAGATCGCCGGCCAACTGTTCGATCGTAAAGCGGTCGAACGGCAGGTTGCTGTTGAACGCGTCGATCACCCAGTCGCGCCAACGCCACATCTGGCGTGGGCCGTCATTCTGGTAACCGCTGGTGTCGGCGAACCGCGCGGCTTCCAACCAGGCGAGCGCCATCTGCTCGCCATAGCGCGGCGAGGCGAGCAAGCGATCGACGACGCGCTCGTAGGCAGCGGGCGACGTGTCCGCGATAAAGGCATCAACCTCGGCGAGCGTCGGCGGGAGCCCCGTCAAATCCAAGGTGACTCGGCGGATCAACGTTGTCTTATCGGCTTCAACGGCGGGCTGACGGCCAGCGCTTTGCAGGCGCGCGAACACGAACGAATCGATCGGATTGCGAACAAAGGTCGGCGATTGGCCTGGCGATGGCTCAATGCGACGCGGCCTCAGCAACGACCAATGCGGCTGCCAGGCCGCCCCTTCATCGATCCAACGCCGCAACAGCGCAACTTGTGCCGGCGACAACGGCGCTTTCGATTCGGCCGGTGGCATTCGTTCTGCCGCGTCGGCCGTGGTCAGGCGACGTACGAGTTCGCTGGTTGCGGCGCTCCCGGGCACAATCGCGGCCGTACCGTCGCGAGCGGCCAAGGCCGACTCACGATCGTCGAGACGCAGGTCGGCCTGGCGGCTGCGCGCGTCAGGGCCATGACAAGCATAGCAATGCGCGGCCAGAATTGGGCGGATGTCGCGATTGAACTCGATCCGCGCGATCGAGGGCGAAGTGGCTGGTCGCTCCGTTGGCTCATCAGCTACGACGACGCATGGCGCGAAAATAGCCAAGGCCAGAGGCACTGCCGAGGCAATGGTCTTAACGCGCGATCGATTGCAAGCGCGATACCGGTTCATGGCACTCTGGGCCGGGGTTGCCGCCGCGGGTTCTTCGTTCGAGCGACCGGGGGACGCAATGTGATGAAAGCACCCCAGGCACGCGGAACGCCACCAGTCCGCACATTGTAGCCTGTCCGAGGGCTACCCGCTGCGATCGGCTGGCCGGGTCGAGAGCGGACGCGCATCGGGCGAATCGCACAATCTCAGCCGCGTGCGTTGCCGTCAATTGTACGACGGCCGCCGGAGATTCTTGTCCAGAATGGCCAGCAGAATGACCGCGAATGCCACGAGCCGAACCCAGTAGAAGTAGCCGCCACGCTCGTCGTGTTCGGGGAACCACAGGTACCTGAGGCGCGAGGCCGAGAGCACGAAGAAGGCAATGGCGAAAAACAAGAACAGCCGGTCGCGGGTTTCGCGCCAGAAGCGCAGAAAGAATAACCCCGCGATCGCGAAGCCCATCGCCAACGCGCCGACGACGACAAGAATCATGACCAACTCCTCGGTTCTCGGCGAGCATCGGCTGGTGATCGCCGCGAAGCAGGGTGCTTCAGCGACGCACACCACGGCGCGATTCGTTCACCGAATATCCCAAACGAGCCCATACAACAGCAGGGCCAAGCCCACCAGCGGCACCGCCAAACGAATGAGCGTCAAGTCCACGTCGGGCACAATCCGTAAGTCGACATACAGGATGGCGTTCTCGAACGCCATCGCGAGGAAAAAAATGCCACACCACAGCAGCAGGCGCGTACCGTTGCGAACGTAACCCCGCAGCAATAGTGCCGAGCAGGACAGAGCCGTGAGCGCACAGAGAATATAAACGGCACCTTCCACGGCTACTCCCCCTTTCTCAGCCTAAAGGCATCGGAGAAGACTCGCAGCGCGCTGGCCGGTCGCTGATAAACCAAACGGATCATCGACACCGGCCGTTGACCGTAGAGTTCTAGCAAACGCCGCACCTTGGCTTCGAGATCTGCAGACGCCGCACCATATTTCCAGTAGTATTTGTCGTCGCGGCGAATTCGGCTGAGCATACCTCGAGTGTGCAGCGCGGCAAGATGGGCCTCGAGGGTGTCGCCGGCGACCTGCACCGAACCAACTAGCTCAGCGTCCGACCACTCGCGCGCAGGATGCTCCCCCAGAACGCGCAGCAACTCCAACTGCTCGATCGAGTCGATATGCGACTGCAGGAATTGCAGTACGTCGTCGGGCAATGGATCCAATTTCTGGCGACCTCGCTCTGACTCGGACCTGGTAACCAGCCGACACTCACTCCGCGGTGGCGGCCGTCTTGCCAGATTTGCCGAATTGTATGCCCCGCGAATACGTCAACGATCCATGAATCAATTCCAGCGGCTGACCGCAGCACCACTTGCCGGCAGGTGCGCCACGCCTGCCAATTGGCAGGCTGCCGGGGCAACTCAAGTCGAGTGACCGCTGTACACGTCGCGGGCTCGATCGCGCAGCAAGGCCAGGAGCTTGGCGTGCGGAATCGGCTTCACCAGATGGTGATCAAAACCCGCGACGCGCGTGCGCTCGCGATCCTGCTCTTGCCCCCAACCCGTTTGTGCGATGATGAGTATCTGCGGGCCCCACGGATGATTGCGAATCTGCCGACAGACCTCGTAACCGTCGAGCTTGGGCATGCCCAGGTCGAGCAGAATCACGTCGGGGCGCAGCGACTCGGCGGCCGCGACCGCGGCCTGTCCGTCGTATGCGGTCGAGGCCTCATGACCCAGGCACTTGAGCATGACGCGCAGGGCATTGGCATTGTCTTGATTGTCGTCCACGACGAGCACTTTGAGCCCGGCCGTGGAGTAGCTTTTGGCGAGCTCTGGGGGCTCAGCCACTGCGGGGAGCGGTGCCCCGGTCAGCGGCAAGCGAATGATGAAAGCGCTCCCCGGTTGCGATCCACCGCTGCGCGCCTCGACGCTACCGCCGTGCAGTTCGACCAATCGCTTGACGAGCGTGAGTCCGATTCCCAAGCCCCCCAGCGAACGCCCCAAGTGCTTGTCACCTTGCGAGAACATGTCGAACACGTGAGGTAGCGCGTCGGCCGGAATGCCGACGCCGGAGTCCTTAACGGCGATCTCAACTTCGCGCGCGTCGTGCCGCGCGGTCAACAAAACCGTGCCGCCCGCCATCGAGAACTTGGCGGCATTGTTCAACAGGTTCGAGAGCACTTGTGCCATCCGCGTCAGGTCGGCATTGAGGACGACCGGCCGCTCCGGATAGTTGACCTCCAAACGGATTTGTCGCTCATCGAGCAAGGGCCGGCTGGTCTCGACGGCCCGGGCGAAGACCGTCTGCAAATCGATCGCTTCGAGTTGCACCGTCAGTTTGCCTGTCGTGATCCGTGAAACGTCGAGCAGATCGTCGACGAGCCGGCTCAGTTGCTTGGACTGGCGGTCGATCACGTCGCGTGCCCAATCGACCTGCTCACGATCGTCGGCCTGGAGTCGCATCACCTGCACGGCGCTGCGAATGGGAGACAGCGGGTTGCGCAGCTCATGAGCCAGCGTGGCGAGGAATTCGTCTTTCAAGCGATCGGCCTCGCGCAAGGCGGCCTGGGCCGATTGCAGGTCGGCAGTGCGGGCGGTGACGCGCCGCTCCAACTCCTCCGTCAACAACCGCAGCTCTTCTTGTGTCTGTCGACGGGCGTTGATTTCGGCGAGCAACGCGCGATTCGCTTCTTCCAGCTCGCGCGATTTGCGATACAGCTCGACGAACACGGCGACTTTCGAGCGCAGCACCGCCGGATTGATCGGCTTGTGCAGATAGTCGACCGCGCCCGAGCCGTAGCCTTCGAGTATGTGATGGTCCTCGCTGTAAAAAGCAGTCAAGAAAATGATCGGCACGCCGGCCGTCTTTTTGCGCTGCTTGACCATTTGGGCCAGCTCAAAGCCGTTCATGCCGGGCATCTGAATGTCGAGCACCAAGAGCGCGAACTCTTCGCCAACCAAGGCCAGCAGTGCCTGATCGGCCGACTCGGCCCGCACCAGCCGATATTGGGGATCGTTCAAGATGCTCTCGAGCACCGTGAGATTCTTGGGCTCGTCGTCGACAAGCAGGATGTTGACCGGATGCTTTGGCGTGGCGACCGCGCTCTGCGCCGATGGGGCGTCCGCGGCGTTTTCGGCCGCTGTCGCGCTATCGAACCTGCGTAACGTATCGGGATTCATGGAAAGCGCCATCGCGTGAACGTCTCCCCTGCAGTTTCTATCGGAATAGCCACACACGCATCAGCGACAGCAGTTGTTCGGTATTGACCGGCTTGGCGATGTAGTCCGACGCCCCCGCTTCCAGGCACTTCTCGCGATCGCCCTTCATCGCCTTGGCGGTCAGCGCCAACATGGGGAGCGTGCGAAACCGCGAGTCGGAGCGAATCTCACGCATGGTTTGGTAGCCATCCATGTCGGGCATCATGATGTCCATCAGCACGATGTTCACATCCGGTTGGCCCTGCACAATCTCGATGGCTTGCCGGCCGTTGGTTGCTGAAACGACCTGCATATCGTGCCCCTCCAAGAGCGATGTCAGGGCGAAAATGTTGCGGGCGTCGTCGTCGACTACCAACACTTTGCGTCCTCGCAGGGCTTCGCTCGAACCATGCAGACGCTCGAGCATCTTCTGCCGCTCAGGGGGCAAGTCGGTCACGATGCGATGCAGGAAGAGCGCCGTCTCGTCGAGCAACCGCTCGGGCGATTGCACGTCCTTGAGCACAATGCTCTTGGCCATCAGTTTGAGTTGCGCTTCCTCGTCGGTCGACAGCTCCTTGCCGGTGAACACCACCACGGGCAGGTCGGCCAGGCTGGCCTCGCGATGCAGCTCTCGCAAGAAGTCGAAGCCCGACATATCGGGCAGCCGCAGATCGAGAACGACGCAGTCGAAATGCTGAGCCGCGAGCGATTCGAGCGCTTCGTGGCCTGACGAGACCGCCACGAGCTCGATGTCGTCGTGCGCCAACAGTTCGACGATTGATTGCCGTTCGATATCGTTGTCTTCGACGACGAGCAACCGCCGCGTGCGCTGGCCGACAAAGCCTTTGAGCCGCTCGAACGCGCTTTCCAGGCCGTCGGTCGTGGGCGTCTTCACCACATAGGCAAAGGCGCCGTGCGACAGGCCATGCTGGCGCTCTTCTTCGAGCGTCACGATCTGCACAGGCACGTGACGCGTCGCCGGATCGAGTTTCAGGCTCTGTAAAACGGTCCAACCCAGCATGTCGGGCAAAAAGATGTCGAGCGAGATGGCGGTTGGCCGGTACTGCCGGGCCAGCGCCAAACCCTCGGCGCCTTTCATGGCGACCAGCCCTTTGAAGCCCTTGTCGCGAGCGAGCCCCAGCAGAATGCGGGCGTAATGCGGGTCGTCTTCGATGATCAACAGCACGGCGTCGCCGGCTTCGATCTCGGCGCGATCGTCCGCGACCCGTTCTTCGCGCGTGGGGGTCAGCACGCGGATGGAAGCGTCGAGACCGGATTTCAGGGCCTGCTCGCTCGTGCGCGAGCCAACGTTGGAATAGGTTGGTCCGAGGTATTCCAACGGCAGATAGAGTGTGAACGTGCTCCCCTGCCCGTGCGTGCTCGCCAGGCGAATCTCGCCGCCCAGGAGCGCGGCCAACTCGCGACTGATGGCCAGCCCCAGCCCGGTGCCGCCATACTTGCGGGCCGTGCCGGCGTCGGCCTGCTGAAACGCCTCGAAGATCAGCCGCTGCTTCTCGGGGGCGACCCCGATACCGGTATCCTCGACGGCGAAGGCGACTACCTGCTTGGCCGCGCTGAGCACAGGATGGTCCACACTCCAGCCTGACGTGGCCAGCGACACGTGCACGTCGACGTGGCCTTGCGAGGTGAATTTTACGGCGTTGGAAAGCAGATTCTTGAGGATTTGCTGTAACCGCTTCGAGTCGCTGGTGAGCGAGCGCGGCAGATCGGGTGCAAACTCAACATGGAACGGGAGATTCTTGTTTTCAGCGACATGGCGGAAATTGCGATCGATGGTGTCGCGCAACCCGGCAAACGAGATTTCCTCGGCCTCGACGCTGACCGTGCCCGATTCGATTTTCGACAAGTCGAGGATGTCGTTAATCAGGTTCAATAGATCCGAGCCCGAGGAGTGCACGTTGCGGGCAAACTCGACCTGCTTGGGAATCAGGTTGCCGGCGGAATTCTCGGCCAGTTGCTGACTGAGAATCAGAATCGAGTTCAAAGGCGTGCGCAGCTCGTGCGACATGTTGGCCAAGAACTCGGATTTGTACTTGGAGGTCAGGGCCAGCTCGGCGGCCTTTTCTTCGAGTGCGCTACGGGCCTGCTCGACTTCGCTGTTCTTGCGCTCGACTTCCGCGTTTTGCTCGGCGAGCAAGCGGGCTTTGGTGGCCAGCTCTTCGTTGGTTTGCTGCAACTCGGACTGCCGCGATTGCAGCTCGACGGTGAGCTGCTGCGACTGCTTGAGCAAGCCCTCGGTGCGCATCGTCGCTTCGATCGTGTTGAGCACGACACCGATGCTGGTGGTCAACTGATCTAAGAAGGTCAGATTCGTAGAGGTGAACGGCTTGAGTGATGCCAGCTCGATCACCGCTTTGACTTCCCCTTCAAAAAGCAGCGGCAACACCACGATGCTCGACGGCGGCGCACCTCCCAGGCTTGAGCTGACGCGGGTGTAATCGGGGGGGACGTCGTCGAGCTGGATGCGTTGCTTCTCGATGGCGCATTGCCCCACGAGTCCCTGGCCCAGTTTGATTCGCTGGGGCTGACCGGGGCGCTGTGCGTAGCTGGCCAGCAACTGCAATTCTTGATACTCGTGATCGCCGGGTGCCATTTGATAGATGGTGCCCTGCTGGGCCTGCACCAAGGGGACGAGGTCGGCCAAGAGTGTCTTGGCAACAGTGACCAGGTCGCGCTGCCCTTGCAGCATGGTGGTAAATCGCGCGACGTTGGTTTTCAGCCAGTCCTGCTCTTTGTTGCGTTCGGTGGTTTCGCGCAGATTGGCGATCATCGTGTTGATGTTGTCTTTGAGCTCGGCGACTTCGCCGCGCGTTTCGACTTGAATCGAGCGAGTGAGATCCCCTTTGGTGACGGCCGTGGCGACTTCGGTGATCGCTCGCACCTGCGTGGTAAGGTTTCCGGCCAGCAGATTGACGTTGTCGGTCAAATCGCGCCACGAGCCGGCGGCGCCCGGTACGCTGGCCTGTCCGCCGAGGCGGCCTTCGACACCCACCTCGCGGGCCACGCTGATCACCTGCTCGGCGAACGTGGCCAACGTGTCGGTCATGTTGTTGATGGTTTCAGCCAAGGCCGCGACTTCCCCCTTGGCCTGCACGGTGAGCTTCTGACGCAGATTGCCGTCGGCCACGGCGGTGACCACCTTCACGATACCGCGCACCTGATCGGTGAGGTTCGAGGCCATGAAGTTGACGTTGTCGGTCAGGTCCTTCCAGGTGCCACCGACGCCGGAAACTTGTGCCTGGCCGCCGAGCTTCCCCTCGGTGCCGACCTCGCGGGCCACGCGCGTCACTTCCGAAGCAAAGCCGTTGAGCTGGTCGACCATCGTGTTGATGGTGTTCTTCAATTCAAGGATTTCGCCTTTGACGTCGACGGTGATTTTGCGAGAGAGATCGCCACGGGCCACGGCCGTGGTCACTTCCGCAATGTTGCGCACCTGGGCGGTGAGGTTCGAGCCCATGGTGTTGACCGAGTCGGTGAGATCCTTCCAGGTGCCGGCCACGCCAGGCACCACGGCCTGCACGCCGAGCCGCCCCTCGGTGCCGACTTCGCGGGCCACGCGCGTCACTTCGGACGCAAACGAGCGCAATTGCTCGACCATCGTGTTGATGGTTTCCTTGAGCTGCAAGATTTCGCCGCGGACATCGACCGTAATCTTCTTCGACAAGTCGCCGTTCGCCACGGCGATGGTCACTTCGGCGATATTGCGCACCTGACCCGTGAGGTTCGAGGCCATCGAGTTGACGTTGTCGGTGAGGTCCTTCCAAATGCCGGCGACGCCGAGCACCTGGGCCTGACCGCCGAGCTTGCCTTCGGTCCCCACCTCGCGGGCCACGCGCGTCACTTCGGACGCGAAGGCGCCGAGCTGCTCGACCATCGTGTTCATGGTCTCTTTGAGCTGCAGAATCTCCCCCTTCACGTCAACGGTAATCTTGCGCGAGAGATCGCCGCGGGCGATGGCCGTGGCCACGTCGGCGATGTTGCGCACCTGCCCCGTGAGGTTCGAAGCCATCGAATTGACGTTGTCGGTGAGGTCCTTCCAGGTGCCAGCCACGCCGGGCACCGCGGCCTGACCGCCGAGCTTGCCGTCGGTGCCGACTTCGCGGGCCACGCGCGTGACTTCAGCGGCGAACGAGCGCAACTGATCGACCATCGTATTGATGGTTTCTTTGAGCTCGAGAATCTCGCCGCGGACGTTGACGGTGATTTTCTTCGATAAGTCGCCGTTGGCCACGGCAATGGTCACCTCGGCGATGTTGCGCACCTGCGACGTGAGGTTCGAGGCCATCGAGTTGACGTTGTCGGTCAAGTCCTTCCAGGTGCCGGCGACGCCTTCGACTTCGGCCTGGCCGCCGAGCTTGCCCTCGGTGCCGACCTCGCGAGCCACACGCGATACTTCCGACGCGAAGCCGTTGAGCTGATCGACCATCGTGTTGATGGTGTTCTTGAGCTCGAGGATCTCGCCGC
>CAZBWM010000142.1:0-10770 GCA_964495375.1 uncultured Planctomycetaceae bacterium
GCCGCTGACGCCACAAAGCCCAAAGCCTTCGCTTGATTGAGGCCTAGACGCCGCCGATCGCTATAAGTCACAGATCTTTTGCCATTGTCTGTCTTCATCGTTGCTTACACCTCCCCGACTCCCACTAGCGAGTTCCCTATTGTCTTGGGCATTCTCCAATGACAAGGTCATAGCAACTCGTGCGCCGGTCGTCTGCTCCACCGCTTAAGGTCTTGGGCGATTGTTGCTCCAACACATAATCGCACTTTGCGTGAATCACCTTGATCGTGACAACGGGCGTGAATACCTTCGCTTCGCGGAAGCGCGAGGACGTGAGTTTTTGCGCTGTCCCGCGAGAAAGGGCTCAAACAGCGATCCGCGAAACGGCTGGCGAAACCGCTTGGAGACGCACCTTTTTTCTAGCCCTTGAGATGGGGAGCACGGCAGCCCGGACTGAATCCTTCGGCCGAGCCGAGCGGATTCAAGTCGTAACGACTTCCCAGCTTCGTTCCGTCACCGGCCATTGACAGTGTCGCCGCTGGTGGACACCTCTCTGCAGCCTCTAGCCCATTATCGCGGCCATGAGGCCAAAACCAGGGCGACTTCGTATCGGCACGAGGTTTGCGACTGGTATCAGCACGCAGACAGTCAGGACATCGTTTGTCCGTCAGCGACGGTTCGTGATCGATGGCCATCGTATGCGAGCGGGCATCGCCAGCATCGTGCACCTGCCAGCCACCTCCATCAACGGATGGCTTCCTACGTGTGTCTCGAAAGAACCTTGACGTTTGACAATCAAGGAGGTGTTGATGCGTCTGCGAATCAAGTCACCCAATCTGAACCTGGCTCAAAGGCTCCACAAGGTTGTTTCCAGTCGCGTCGCGAAAATGCTATCGCGGGCTGTGGAGAAGATTCGTTCCTTGGAGATCACCATCCGGGATGTGAATGGGTCGCGCGGCGGACTTGACCATCGGGTTCAAGTCGTGCTCCGTCCAACTTGGCGAGAAAAGATAGTCGTCCGTCATCAGGCGGCCGATCCGTGTGCCGGCGTGTCCGTGGCGACTAGGCGCGCTCTGCGAGCATTAAATCGCTCGACAGGGCGGCGTCGAAGCGCTCGCAGAGCCGCCCATCGCCGCAGTCTGGTTGAGTTCTATCGCAGTCGTGGGAGGGAAACATGAAAACCCAGCAAATCATTCTCCATCCGACAGAGTTTTCGCCGAATTCTCAACACGCCTGCCAACTTGCCTGTGCATTGGCGCGCGAGCAAGACGCTCTGCTGATCCTGCTGCACGTTGCGCCGCCAGTTTTGCCGCGAATGGCGACTTCCGACATTTCGTTGCTGTATCCCCGCAACAACCGCTGGAATGCGGACCAACAGTTGCGCGAAGTCGACTGCGGCGATCTTTGGCCGCGCCGACTGGTGCGCTACGGTGATCCAGCCACGGTCATCCTGAGCACGGCGGAACGAGTGAAAGCCGATTTGATCGTGCTGGGGCAGCCGCGACGGGGCAATTGGTGGTGGTTGATTGAGGAACGTGTAGCCGAGTCCGTCATGCGAAAGACAACATGCCCGGTCTTGATTGCCCCAGACCCCAAAGCAACCCGATGGAAGCTTGACGGGGAGCGTGGCGTCCGAAGTAGCGCTAAGCTGCGCATGACGGGCTCATTCGTAAGCAATGGCTCACCAAGGCTGTATATCTCAGGTCGGACACAATGGAGCAATCCATGTCCGGTGCTAGCCGTCCTGAAGTGAAAGGCTTGATGGCGGACCAAGTCAGCATGGCCTCAGCGCATCTGTTGAAGCATTTGCGAGGCCGCCTGCGCAATCCTTGTGTGCTGGTTCGTAAGGACGGCGTCGTGATTCGCGGGACGACCGGTCCTATTATGTCAAACAGCTTGCTCAGCATGCGGTCAGGCAACACTTGTCGCTGCCGATCGCAGCCAATGAGATCGTCGTTGACTGCTAGGACTTGAAGGGGCACAGCCCGTAGGTGTTAGCAGCTGTGCATTGGAGAAAGGAGATCGACTCATGATCATGAAACCAATTGTCATCACGAAACAGGATCAGCAACGCTTGAGCGAGCTCATTGATTTGTTCCGAGCAAGACCCAATGGACATGGCGTGAATATTGATGTGCTGGAGCGCGAAGTGTCGCGGTCCAGCATCGTCGATCGACACGTGCTTCCAGAGGATGTCGTCACCATGAACTCGACGGTTCGCGTGCGCGACCTGGATTCGCAGGAATGCGAGGAGTACACGCTGGTCTATCCGACGCACGCCGACCCGGAGGCCAATCGGCTTTCAGTCCTGGCGCCGGTCGGGACCGCACTCATCGGCAGTCGGGTGGGCGACATCATCGAGTGGCCTGTCCCGGCCGGACGTCGGCGTCTGCTCGTGGAAGATGTTGTTTACCAACCAGAGAAAGCAGGCGCGGCAGATTTGTGACCTCGCCTGCGGCGGGTTGTGCGTGTCACCACCGACGTCGCACCCGCACACCGCAATCATGCGCCATCGATAAGGCCGCGATACAAGCAAGCGCGCCGGACCGACCAAATCGGCGACGCGCTTCGACAGCGTTGGATACGGCGCGCTGTCGCGCACCGGGCACGCCGCCGCGTCAACTGGCGTTGACACTGTCTCCCTGCGAAGACGCTAAGCCGATTGTCTACCGTGCCCAGGACTTGCCGCCACATCCGCCCGTTTCCTCGGGTTATTGCCAGCGGCATGCTCTTTGCACGAAGAAGGGGTAATCGATCGCCACGATTAAACCCGGTGATAGGCGGGGCAGGACTTAAGGTTACGGATTCTTGTCAGAAATGCCGCAACGTGCAGATCGCTTTTGGAGGACTGCAAGATATGACACGACAACATCAATCAAAACGGTCGCAACTCAGCACGGCGGAGCTTTATCAAGCGCCTCGCATCCTTGATGACCAGTACACCATTGGTTGGACCGCGTCTTCGCTCGACACGGATCGCGCACCGGAAATTGTTCCTGTTTCACGCATTCGCACCGTGGTCGTTCCCCTTGACGGTTCCTACACGGCGCAGCTCGCTTTGCCTCAAGCGCTGGCAATTGCTCGCCGATCCGGAGCTGCACTCCGGCTCGTCCATGTACATTCTTTGGCGGGATCGGGGATTGGCTGGCAACAACTGAGCGATGACGCACTGCTCGCTGAGTTGAGACAACGGAAGCAGGACTACCTGCAATCGGTGCATCGTCGGCTAAGAAGAAGCGTCGATGTACAGGTCGACACCGCGTTGATTGACAGCCACGAGATAGCACCTTCGCTGTGCACAGCGGCCGCAGGCGCCGACCTTATGGTGATGGCGACCGAGCCACGGGGGATTCTGGGCAGGTTGCTGCGCGGAAGCGTCACGGAACGACTCGTGCGAACGTTGCCGTGTCCGCTCCTTCGCGTTGCAAGCTCCGGTGTGACGCTGGATCTCGCTGCCGATCCAATGCCACGGCACATCCTGATTCCACTGGATGGCACAATGCTAGGCGAAAGTGTTTTCGACGCTGCCGCCGCAATAGGCTCGCTGGCTAGCGCGCGGATCACGCTCGCTCATCTGCAACACTTTGGAGAAGCACAACACTGGCTCGATCGGTCGGGCGCGTATCGTTACTTGGACCAGGCCGCGAGGCGATTGGAGCGGCGAATGCCTGACGTCGATACGCGATTGATCATCAGCGACCGGCGAACTGCCCCGGCGATACTATCGCTCGTCCAGGAAGAAAGGATTGATATGGTTGCTATGACCACGCAGGGGCGCCGTGGCCTGGCGCGACTCGCGAAAACCAGCGTTGTCGCGTCCGTGATGCGGAGCGCCAAGGCGTCTGTTTTGGCTGTTTGCCCATCGGCGCTGTAAAGGCAGAAATGCAAGCGGGCCGCCCGACGCGCTGGCGGGGAGGTCCAACGCCGCAGAATGATTGGATGTCATAGCGTAACGTGCTCGCGCTGGCTTCTCACTGCCCGAGGCCAGCGAAATGGAGGAACGATGTTTGGGACCTTGAGGCGTTTGGTCGCGATTAGCTCTACCCCACGCGAATTGGAGAGGTTCGAACCAATCTATGGATTGCCGCATCGCGCGCTCCAGGAGTGGCTTTCGCAAAACTCGCAGCTGCGGCAAGACTACGACATTGAGCTCGCATCGCGAGCACTGCGAGGTCGAGCAACGTCCGAGTGCGGTGGCATTGAGGGAAACGCATCTGGACTGCCAATTGCGATGTGTTAGCGCACTGCGATTGAACTAACGCGTTGCTCCGAATTCGACTTTCTTCTGCAGTTGGCGCTCGACTGAGGTGCTGCCGATTTGACGGACAGGGGAACTCCTTAAACTGGGCAACCAGAGAGGAATGTTCCTATGAGCAGGAAGCGTGTCAAGCGACGTACGCCGCAGCCCGTCACTCCGCGTGAGTTCATGGACGACTTCAAGCGTGAGGCCGTCGAGATGTTGCTGGATGGCCACACCGCCGGGTCGGTTGCCGATCGCCTGGGACTGTCACCTATTGCCTGTTCCCGGGTTGTGTTCCTCGTGGCGGCCTGTAAACCCATTGTCACAAAACAAGCGAGGTGGGCGACGAGAGGTTCAATTCCTTCACAACCTACTTGGCCCGCTCGTCTATCGGTTCAGGACGTCAGCCTCTCAAGCTGGATGGACGGGTTCGACTCCCGTGCGGGTCATTGCCGTCCACTTAATACCGCGTCGCCTGCTCTATTTCCGGTTCTTCGAGGAATTTAGTGGTTTCGGAGGCGTCGGCGGAGTTGGTCGGGTAGCTTTGGGGGGGATGAGCGATCTCATCAAACATTACCGATTGTTGTTGGGCCTCGATGAGGCTTGGATTGTTTCGCAGGTCGACCTGGCCATGGCCGAGAAGAAGGTCGAAATCCTGCTCACGCACCGAGGCGGCCGGCTCGTCTGTCCCGACTGCGGCGTCGCCGGCGCGCAGGCCGATCTGGCTCCCGAGCGGCAGTGGCGGCATCTCGGCACCATGCAATTCCAGACGATCGTGCGGGCGCGCACGCCGCGAGCCAACTGCCCGCAGTACGGGGTCAAGACGATCGCCGTGCCCGCGCGCGGTCGAAACACTCCTGCATCCGCTGGCTGACAATATCCAGCAGCGCTCGCTCGTCAACGTCGGTCATCTCGGTGAGCATAATCGGCTGGCCGATTTCGACCTGGATCGGCGCGAACCAAGGCCAGCGGCGATCGCGCGGCCAGGCTTCAAAACCGCCGTCGATCGCCACCGGCACGATCGGTACGCCGCTCCGTCGGGCCACGGTCGTAAAGCCCGGCTTCAACGGTTGCAGACTGCCGTCGGCGCTGCGCGTCCCTTCGGGAAAGATCAGCACCAGCTCGCCGCGCTTGAGCCGCCGCAAGGTTTCCTTCAGGCCCGCGAGCCCGCTACCGTCGCGGTCGATCGGAATGGCGTCAAGCGAGGCGATCAGCCGGCCGAGCGGTGAAAAGCTGAAGAGCGTATCGCGCGCCAGGAAATTCATCCGCCGCCGAAAACTCAGGCCCACCAGCATGGGGTCGAGCAGGCACTGATGGTTGGCGACTACTAACGCGCCTCCCGTGTTGGGGACGTGCTCGTGCCCAACGACGCGAATGCGATAGAGCGACAGCGCCACGATGCGGCAGAAATACCGCATGTAGAGATACCACAGGCGGCTGGCCAGCGAACGATTGAACGCGCGGTCGGGCTTAGCGGCGGCCATCACTTAGTCGCGCCCCACGTCAACACCTGAGCAATCGATCGCGCAAGCACTTCCGCAGCCAATCTATGCCGCGAGCCGCCGAAAAATTGGGACAGGCACCTCGCGGTCTCCTTACTCGCAGGGACAGAGATTTGTTTGCTCGGAGCCAGTCCCATTTTTCAGCTCGTCAGGCGAGACCGCACCAGTTGCTCGATCCGCTCGACGACCTCTTCGGCTTCCAGCCCATCGGTCGAGATGTGTACCGCGTCGACCGCTGGCACGAGCGGCCCGACCGTGCGAACGCTGTCGCGCTCGTCGCGCAGACTTTGCTCGGCGAGCACCGCTGCTAACTCGCGCTGTTCCCCACGCGCCGCCAGGTCGGCTACGCGGCGCCGAGCCCGCTCGGCGGGGCTGGCAGTCAAGAATATCTTGCAGCCCGCGTCGGGAAAAACAACCGTCCCCTGATCGCGTCCTTCGCTCACCACATTGTCTCCGCCGGCCGCTTGCCGCTGCAACAGAACAAGATGCTCGCGCACCTTCGGGTTGTCGGCCGCGTAGTGCGTGACCGACGTGATCTGCGAAGTGCGAATCGCTTCGGTGACGTCGACGCTGTTCACCAGCACGCGCTTGCCGGCCAGCTCGATCGCGAGCTGCCGGGCGAGCGACGCCACGGCTTCGGCATCGTGCAGGTCGAGGCCATCGCGTACCGCGGCCCAGGCCACGGCGCGGTACATCGCGCCAGTGTCGAGAAAGCGAAATCCGAGCCGGGCCGCGAGCCGTCGCGCCACAGTCGATTTACCAGCCCCCGCGGGCCCATCGATGGTCACAATCATGGACAAGCTTACCTACCGACCTTTTCAAGAATCAAGTTGCCAGAGCACTTCGATTTCGACCCATTCGAAGGCCGAAAAGTCAACCATCGCGCTATCGCCACTGGTGACGAGCATGACGAGCGTCTGGCCGACAAAATCGACTTGCCGCGCGGTGGTCACCTGGCGCGGGGTGCGCAACCGCACGCGGCCCGGCTTGCCTTGCGCGTCGAGCAACCGCGCGCGAAAGCCAATCACACGATCGCCGTGCGGTGGTTCGCCCCACAAGGGTTCCCAGTGAGTGGCGACGATATGCGGCGCTTCCAGGTGAAACAACCAGCCGCTCGCTTGTCCCCCCGTCGCGGCCACGGCGGGCACGCTCACCAGCGGAGTGGCCAGCTCGACGGCGGCGGCAGTCGGGTTCGGCAAATCGACTCCCAGCCCCAAACGCCACTGGCGACGCGATTCTCCGCGAACGACCAGCAGCGTGTCGAGCATGCGATCGCCGCTGCGGCGATGGTACACGAGACCGCCAGTCAAGATCGCGGTGCGGCCGCGCTCCTCGCGAATCTCGACGAATTGCGGCGCTTCGAGCCGTCGCACGCGCGTGCGCTGGGCCGTGCCGTGCACGCTGCGAAACAGCTCGGCTTCGGGGTCGGCCCAAGCGAATCGCGCGGCCGCATAGTTCTGCCACGGATCGCCGGCGATGTCGCCCGCCAGATCGAGCGTGATGAATAGCTCCGCGACGCGCGACCCGCGGGTCAACCGCACGCGCTGCTCGAAGCCCGCCAACTTCGTTCCACTGGAGTCAACGAGCCGGCCGCGCGAAACGATCTCGCCGAATGCCGGTCCCGCGACCGTCACCAAGACTTGTTCGGCCACCATCTGCGAATACTGGGCGTCGGCCGCCGGATCGTCCCATTGATCGGGGCTCGACTCCGTGCGACCGGGGCGACGGATCGCCAACTGCTGCGACAAGCGATTGCCGCGCGTGCGGAAGTCGCGCACGGTGCGGACGCCACCAGTCTGCGGATCGATTGAAATCTCGACCAGGTCGTTGGCCAGGCGATGACCCTCCGCGATCGGGACCATGCCGCGACGGCCGCGTGGCTGCGAGGGGGCGTCGGCCGGCACCCAGCCAAATCCCATCGCCGGCACCTCAACCGCAAACGATTGATTTCCAGAGGGCGTTGCGACCTCGACGACTGCTGCTCGTGTGACGGTCAGCGGATTGAGCACGAGCTGGCCGGCGACCGGTCCGTTGAGCTTGGCGCCTAGGGCGTGGGCAAGCTGCTGCGCGGCCGAGTCGACAGTGCTAGTTGCGTCCGCATTGTTTTTAAGGCGTCGGCCGGCGAGCAGGCTCGCCAGGCAGCTCAGCGTGTTGGCGGTCGCGGTCGCGGCGGCTTCGGCGGCCTGGTCAATGCTGCGCGAGAGGGGATTCGCCTCGCCCGCCGCCACCGCTTGCTTGAGATAGGCGCTGCGGTACTCGTCGGGCTCGGTTTTCGACAACCGCCCCGGCGAGTCGGTGTGTTCGAAGAAGTCCTCGAGCGTGGTGAACTTGCCAAACACGGGGGCGTAGCGGCTGATCCGCCGCAAATCGTCGTACCACGAGCTGAACTGCCCTGGCCAATGGACGATCGAAAGCGACGCCACCTGGTCGAGGTCCATCGACTCGGCCAGCCGTTGCGAGAAGCCGAGAAAACTTCCCGGCTCGCGAGCGTCGAGCGGCAGCCGGCCGAGGGCGTCGATCACGTTGCCATCGATGCCCTGCCAGCGCGTCTTGCTGTTGGAGAGTTGCGGGAACTGCCCGTCGTCGAACGTGAAGTGTACGCAGCCGAGGAATCCGCTGCGGGCCAGCTCAAGCGGCAACACGGGCGACAGCCCAAACCGGCGGCGCGCGAAGATCCGCACGCCGCGCCCCAGATGCTGCCGGTAAAGCGCGTCGCCGCGCTGTAGCGTCGCGCGAATTGCTTCGTGCGATTCGAGCGACAGCGGGCCTTCGACGTCTTCGCCACCAACGACGCACGCCCGGCTCGCGGTTTGCGCGTCGAGCAGCAGGCGGCGCGTCTCCGGCTCGCGCTCCGCCAGTTGCCGGGCGACATCTCCGCTCATCAACAGGTTGATCGGCGATGGCTGATCAAGCTCGCTGCGCAGCGACGCCCCTAATGTCGTGTCCGCGACGAGCGTCAGATCGAGCAAATGCAGATCGACCGGATAGAAGCGCTCGCGGGCTTCCAGCAGTACTTCGAAGCAAGCCGTTAAATGTTGCCGCGCGGCGTCCGCGTCGCCGGCCAGCGCCGCCTGAGCCCCTTGCACGGCCTGACGCTCAAGGTGCAGCTCGTCGAGATTGCTCATGTAGCGCATCTGGCGCGTGAGCAGTTCGATCTGCAGGTAGGCATAGCCCAAGGCCAGAAAGTCGGCGGCCAGATCGCTGTCAACGGATTGTGCGGCGACCGATGGCCCGTCGACTGCTCGGACATCGACCGACGGGTCGGCGCCTGGCTCCGCCCCCTCGGCACCTTCCGCAAACGCTGCGAGCACGGCGGCCAGCACGTCCTCTCGGCGAGTCAGTTGCCGGACGACCTTGGCCCCTTCGCCGGCCACCCGCTGCGTCCAGCCGGCGGCCAATTGGCGTTCGCACAACGGGGGCACGACGAACAGTTTGCCCGCACAATCGTCGGGCGGAAAGTCGGCTCGCCACCAGCGGGGGAGCTTTTCGGTGGCGGCCAGCAGCAGCGGGTGCCAGAGGACCGTCCAGCCGGCCAACAGCCCCTCGGCGTCGTCGCCCGAGTGGTACTGCGGAAAGTCCTCCAGACTGTGACAGGGGAGCAACACCCCCGACTCGAGCGGCTTCATGGGCCTCACGATATCCCGCTAAGTCCGCCCGTCCAAGGGTGTGTGTTGATATTGAACGGTGAATCGAGTGGGGAGAATAACTGGGGGTCAGTGGTCAGAGGCTAGTGGCTAGGGATTAGGGGCTGGTGATCAAGTGCTGGGTCCGGCCGAGACACGTTCCCCACTCTTCTCAGGCCTCCTCACCCCTCCTCTATAAAGTGTTCCGGGATTTTGCGTCCTAACCGTCCTAAGCCGGCGAAAATCGGACCTAAAGCCTTGCTATGAAAACACTTGACCTTAGGACGCAAAACGCAAAAAGCTTGCGTCCTAAACCGTCCTAACCGGGCCATTTTGCGTCCTAAGTCTTCCGTTCCCTGTTGCCTGTGGTCCGAAGCCTGTGGCCTGTTCCAGCGTCCCAACGTCGTCCGATTTGCGTCCGGGAGCTTGGAAGCAGCTAGCATTCGGCACAATTATTGGTCTATGGTTGGTGCCCACGTCACATGGCTCTCGCCTCGAGACCAAACGCAAAGACTTGGTGACCCAATTTGAAGTTTGTCTACTCGCAATGCAGTAACGACAATCTGATCTCTTCGTAGGGAAACGGCGCAGCGTTCCTTCAGCGATTACGACCAAAAATGGGGCAGTCGACTACAAGTGCCAAGCAGCCAATTCTACGGCGTTCGTGGTACGAATCGACCGTCGAGCAGTTTCTATCGTGCCCAGCCAATGAGGCTTTGGGCGAACTATTAACGAACGCCGAATTCGCAATTCTACCGAGCCAGCGCGATGCGTGGCTAACGCAAATCACGCTGCTATCGCAGGCTTTGCAAGGCGTAAGCGGCCAACTGCTACTCGAGTTCAATATTCCTCGAATGGGGCGCAGGATCGACGCAGTCCTTGTTGCCGGTCCCGTGGTGTTTGTCATCGAATTCAAGGTTGGCGCCGCGAGCTTTGATCAAGCAGCGATTGAACAGGCATGGGATTACGCGCTGGACTTAAAGTATTTCCACGAACCTAGCGAAACCCTAACAATCCTGCCAATTGTTGTTGCCACATCGGCGGTCGATGTCGCTCCATTTGAACTGCATGCGGATAGCGACGGCGTATTTAGTCCGGTTTGCATTGGCAGCAATGACATTCGGCACGTCGTCGAGCACACGTTGCTGCAGGTGAGTGGTGCGCCAATCGATGCGGCAAAGTGGGGAAGCGGTACTTATCGTCCTACGCCAACAATTATTGAAGCCGCTCGGTCACTGTACGCGCAGCACTCTGTCGAGGCCATCGCACGATTCGATGCAGGAGCCGTCAACTTGCGATTAACCTCCAGTAGGATTGATGAGATTGTGGACGCGGCGGTCAGTGAGCGAGAGAAGGTAATCTGCTTCGTCATGTCTTGGTTCAGCGTGAATCGGAATTAGCGGTTTGAGGTTTAGCGAGTTAACGG
>CAZBWM010000143.1:0-10411 GCA_964495375.1 uncultured Planctomycetaceae bacterium
AACCGTGGCGCGCCCGGTCGCAGCACCGGGCGCACGAGGAGTTCCGCGCGCGATCCCGGCTGCCGGCGCACCGGCACGAGTCGCACCCTCTGGCGTCGTTCCCTCGGCCTCGCCTGTCGGTGTCACCCCGGTCGCGCGCCCCGTCGCTCAGCCGGTTGCTGGCGGAGTTCGCGCCGTTGCGGGCGTTCGCCCCGTCGCAGTAGCAGGCGCAGCACGCACGCAAGCCGAAGCCAAGGAAGACGAAGAGAACGAAAAGCAAGACCTCGCCGAAGTCGCGGCCAAGAGCGCGCCGCCGTGGCTCGTCAGCCTGGCCGTACACATGGTGATTCTGATCGCGCTGGGGCTTTGGTTTCTCCCCTCGATCGTCAAGAACCAGGTCTTCCTGGACGTCGCGACCGAAGATGTCGAGATTGGCGAACAGATCGACGACGTGCCGCTGAATTTCGGCGACGCCGAAGAAACGGCCGAAGAAGTCATCACGCCCGAGAATCTGCCCGAGGTCGACGATCCGTTCGCGGCGCCTCCCGATCTGCCGATCGATCCGTTAGGCGCGGTGGTCACCAGCAAGATTTCGGCACCGATGATCGGCTCGGCGCTGGACGGCCGCTCGGTCGGCTCCAAGAAAAAGCTCTTGGGCAAATACGGGGGCAACGGCAACACCGAGGGGGCCGTCTCGCTGGGGCTGGCCTGGCTCGCTCGGCAACAGAAGCCCGACGGTTCGTGGAGCTTGCGCGGCCCGTACTCCGACGGTGGTGTCGAAAACGTCGCCGCCGCCACGGCCATGGCGCTGTTGGCGTTTCAGGGTGCCGGCAACACTCATCAAGAAGGCAAGTACAAGGCCAACGTCGATCGGGGCATGAAGGCGCTCCTGAAGATGCAGGATGGCGCCGGCAACTTCTTTCACGACGGACCACCGCACAACCATCCATACTACACGCAAGGCCAATGCTCCATCGCCGTCTGCGAGTTGTACGCGATGACCAAGGATCCCAAGCTTAAAGATCCGGCCCAACGTGCAATTCAGTTCTGTATCGACAGTCAGGACAAAGGGCTCGGCGGCTGGCGCTATCACGCCCGTATGGATAGTGACACTTCGGTCACCGGTTGGATCGTCATGGCGCTGCAAAGCGCCTTGATGGGTGGGCTCGAAGTGCCCGCCGAAACGTTCCAGCTCATCAATCAGTATCTCGACCAGGCGCAGACAGAAAACGGCGCGCGCTACGGTTACCAGCCTGGCATTCCGCCCAACGAAGCGATGACCGCCGAAGGGCTGCTCTGCCGGCAATACCTCGGTTGGAAGCAAGACGACGAACGACTCGGCCGCGGCGCCGATTTTCTCGTGCAACCACAGAATCTGCCGAACTGGGGAAACCGCAACGTCTACTATTGGTACTACGCCACGCAGGTGCTCCACCATCTCGAAGGCGAGCGCTGGGAAACGTGGAACAACGTGATGAAGGAGCTGCTCCCCTCGAAGCAGGAGAAGCGCGGCGCCGAGGCAGGTAGCTGGTCGCCCAACGGCGGCCCCGGCAATTTCGATGAGTGGGGCGCCAAGGGGGGCGGCCGGCTGTTTGTCACCTGCCTGTCGATTTACATCCTCGAAGTTTATTACCGGCACATGCCGCTCTACTCGGGCGATTTCGCGCCGACGCCCGCGGGCGCTGCTCCACCCGTCACGGCCGCGACACCCCCCAGTGGCGAATCGCCCGAGGCTGATCTACAAGCCTCGAAGCCGGACGACGACACGGAGGCTGGCGACGATGCCGCAGGAGCCGACGCAGGCGATGCGACCGCACCGCTTGAAGGCAAGCCGCCGGCCGCTGAAGCGCCCGGCGCAGACATGCCCGAGCGGCCTGCGGCACCTTTGAATCCAACGGCGCCGGCAAATCCAACGGCGCCGCCTAAGCCCGATGACCCTGCCACCCCGGCGCCGGCGAACCCCGACCCGCCACCGGTCGACGCGCCGAGTCGCCCTAAACCGATTCCAGGGCTAGATCCCTAAAGCCTACAGCTTGTGGCGGCCACCTGCGGTACGTTAGCCTGATGGGCGAGTTCCGCGAGCACCGTTTAGGCAAGTTGCGCCACGCGCGTTCACCCCTGAATCGCCAATCAACAATACACCAGTTTTTGCTAGAAAGTGCGGGGTATTAGCATGTTGCGTTTGTCAGCTCCTGGGCGCGTTCTTGTTCATCTGGTCGGTTTGGTCCTGTTCGCGATGCTGCTCGCGCCGGCGCGCGCGGCCGACGATGCCAAGCCGGTTGCGCCGGCTGCCGCCGCGGACGATTACACGATCGCCGACGGCGAGCCCGCCGCCGTGCTTGAAGCCATTCAGAAGTTGGCGGCGCAGCGCCCCAAGGGTGCCAACCGCGAGGAAATGATCGCCGACTTCAAGAAGATTCAAACCGCCATCGGCCAGGCTGCCGACAAGCTGCTGGTGCCCGATGCCAAGCCCGAAATCGTCTTGCAAGTCATTCCGCTCAAGGTGCAGTCGCTCGGCATGTTGGCCCGCTTCGGCGACCCCGAAGCCGCCGGCCAACTCACCGCCGTACTGAAAGATTGGGTCGATCCGCGGCTGGCTGACGCCACGCCCGAGGTCTCGGCCGCGCTCGTCCCGCTCAAGTTGCAGGCGCTCGGTCTCTTGGCCCAATTGAAGCAGGAGGGGGCCGCCGAAAAACTCGTCGAATTCATTCGTGGCCCACTGACCGCGCAGCTCGACAAGCAACCGATCACGCAGCAACTCGCCGGTCTGGCGATGTCGGCCGCGCAAACGCTCGAGTACTCGGGCAAGACCGAAGAAGCCGCCGCTGTGTACCGCGAATTTGCCGGCCGCTTCACCAAGAGCGACGACCCCGCAGTGCGTGCCCAAGCCGAGCGACTCGAAGCGTGCGCTCGCCGCATGTCGTTGCCGGGCAACTTCATGGAAATCTCCGGCACGCTGGTCGATGGCATGCCGTTGGATTGGTCGAGCTATCGCGGTCGCGTGGTGCTGGTCGACTTCTGGGCGACCTGGTGCGGACCCTGCATCGGTGAGCTGCCCAACGTAAAGAAGAACTACGAGCTCTACCACGACCGCGGCTTCGACGTGCTGGGGATCAGCCTCGATTCGGACAAAGAAGCCCTCGTCAAGTTTATCGCCGACAACAAGCTGCCCTGGGCCTGCCTGTATAGCGACGACGCCGACAATAATGGCTGGAAGCACCCAATGGCCGTCCACTACGGCATCAACGCTATTCCCGCCGTGCTGCTGTTGGACAAAGAGGGTAAGGTCGTCGAAATGAACGCCCGCGGCGACAAGCTCGGCGAAGCGCTCGAACGCCTGCTCGGCCCGCCGGGCGAAGCGGCTGGCGCCGGCAGCGGCAAGTAAGCATCTTGGCAACCGCGTGTTAACTCGGAGGCGCGTCGCTTGAACCTACGCTGGAAGGCCATCGCGTGCAGTGTGTGCGGCACACTGTACGCGATCGGGGTCGGATCGATCGGTATGGCGCTGGTATCGCGCGCCACCGCGGCTGATCCTACAAGGGCCGCGCAGGCGGTTGAAGCGCCGGCTGCTACCGACAATGCAGCCGCCGATGGCAATGGCCCCGCAGTCGACGACAATCCCTATCTCGCTCCAGCAGGCATGTCGGCCGCCGAACTGGCCGTCTACCTCGAAAAGCTGCGTCGCCGACCGGAGACGATCCGCCATCGCCCCGGCTTCGGCGCCGCGCTGGTCGACGCCGCCCAGCGCGTGCTGGCCGACGCGGCTGCCACGCCCGAGCAGCGCACCAGCGCCCGGGTGGCGCAGTTCGACGGGCTGTCGCTCGAGGCCGACGGCGGCGATCGCGCCGCAACCGAGCGCCTGAAAAAGCTGGCCGACGAACATCTGGCCGACGCCGACGCTGAGATCGCCCGCGAAGCGCGGTTCCATCATCTCGAATCGCTGGCCCTGCGCGGCGGCCCCCTCGATGCGACCGAAGTCCCCAAGCTGCTCGACGAGGTCGAACAGTACTTCGCCGTCGAAAAGCCAGGCGAGCGACACCAGCGTCTGGCGATCGCCGCGATCCGCTTGCTGCGCTCTCTGGAGGACGAGGCCGAAGTCAAGCGCCGTTCGGCGGCGCTCGGCAAGCTGCTGGCACCCAGTGCCGATCGCAAACTTGCCCGCTATGGCAAGCGTCTCTCCGAAGGGGGGGCAACCGAAGAGCAAACGCTCGTCGGTCAGCCGCTCGAAGTTACCGGGGTCACCGTCTACGGTCTTCCCTTCGATTGGAAAGCGTATCGCGGTCGCGTCGTGCTCGTTGATTTTTGGGCCACCTGGTGCGGGCCATGCAAGGCTGAACTGCCAAACCTCAAGCAGGCGTACGATCGTTTTCACGCCCAGGGCTTCGAGATCGTCGGCATCAGTCTCGACCGCGATCGCGCCGCGCTCGAAAAGTTCCTGGCCGAGAATCCGCTCGGCTGGCCCAATCTGTTCCAAGAAGGGGGACAACACCCCCTGGCCGAACAACTCAACGTGCGGGCAATCCCCTTCACACTACTAATCGATCGCACCGGGAACATCGTCGCCCAGAATGTTCGCGGGCCGGCGCTCGAAAAACAGCTCGAGCAGTTGCTCAAACCGCAGCCGTAACGCGGCGCCGGGTATTGGCAACCGCCGTGGGGATTTGGCCGTCAGCCCCTGCTTCGCTACCAAACTGTGCGGCTGTACAGGCGATTCTGGGGCGCCCTTCCCACAATCTTCATCAATTGCCTCAGGTCGTTTACCCGCCCCGGTCGCGCTGCAAGAATTGCTCGTATGGCCAAGTGGATTGCCGATGTACGTCCCGCACAGCCCGTCAGCGAGTTAGCGCGCCGCGCGCTCGACTTGCGGTTGTCGTCGGTGTGGCATCATCTGCCGCTGGCCGCGCAACTGGCGGCCGACGATGTCGAGCACGTGCATCTGCTGCGCGTGGCAACGCGTCGCGCCGCGGCCACGTTGCGGTTATTCAAGGACCTGTTGCCCAGGCGGCGCCGCCGCTGGCTCACCAAGCAACTGCGTCGCATCCGCCGCGCGGCCGGCGAGGCCCGCGATTTCGACGTGCTCGAAGCGCGGTTGCCCCACTGGGCAGGCGACAACGAGTCGGACGAAATCCAGGACGAGCTCAAGAAGGTGCACGACTGCCGCGTGAGCGCGCAGGGACCGATCGTCGAGGTCCATCGCCGGCTGCGGCGCAAGGGATTTCCCGAGCGCGCCGCGGCGCTCGTCTCGCGTACGCGTTGGCGCGCCGACGAAGCCCCCGAGCCCACGGTTGCCCTGGCGGCCCAACACCGGCTGCGCCCGTTTGTCGACGAGTTTTTCGCGGCCGCGCAAGCCCCGGCGGTTGATGCCGAGGCGCTGCACCGGCTGCGCATCCTGGGCAAGCGGCTGCGATACGCCATGGAAATCTTCGCCGGCGCGTTCGATCCCTCGTTCCGCGAGCAACTTTATCCGCAGATCGAGGAAGTGCAGGAGCGGCTCGGCGATATCAGCGATCGCGCGACCGCCATCGAACGCTTCGAAGCGTGGAGCGCAGACCGCCACTCGCGCCGCCGGCAAGAGCGTCTACGCCATCTGCTGACCTTGCAGCAAGCGAGCTTCGCGGAATGTCGCCAGGAGTTTCTCGCCTGGTGGACTCCCCGGCGGGTCACTGAGCTTGCTGAGCAGTTCGCCCTGGTGCTCGCGCCCCCGGGGGAACGGTCCGCCGAAGCTCATGAAGCGGTGGCCGCATCAACGGTGTTACCGCACGATGCGGCCGCGCACAACGGCGCGAACGGCTCGGCCGCGGAAACTCCGACCACCGACTTCGCACCGGCCGATCAGCCGGCCAACTCGTGAAGAATGCCAACTAGCGCCGGCTCCCTTGCTCGACGTGCGGCGGCGTGAGCGTTTTCTTGAGGAACTGCCCGCCACTCTCATACCAGCCCTGCGACTTGAATCGGCACCAAGTCAGGTCGACGAGAAAGCTCATCCAGCGGCCGTCGGCCGCGTCGAGCGACACGATCACTTGGCGGTTCGCCAGGGGGCCTTGGTGGTAGAAGCTCAGCCCCCCTTCTGAGATGTTTTTGCCGACGACAACAAACTGCGCCTCGGACATCGGCCGCCCCGAGTGATCGACCGGCGTGACCGTCACCAGGTAGGGATACGGAAATCGCTGGCTGTTGCGGCGCTCGGCCGAGCGCGCTTGGAATTGCGCACTCGACAGCAGCGCCCAGACGTGCGAGCGCACGTCGGTGCACACGACCGTCTCGGGCCCGCGCACGGCGCGGAGGACTTTGGTCGGTGCGGAGGCGCGAAACTCGCTGGTCTCGATGGCGTCGGCGGGCGCCGCCGACTGGCCAGCCAGCGTAACTGCGATCGTCATGCCAGTAGATCCTCAAACGGCGCGGCGGCGCCAGTCAACAAAAGTTCCATCCAGGTCCGGCAATTCATGCCACGGCATGAACCCAACGCGCCAACGCGAGCGTGGGCGAGCAAGGGCGGAAGTGCCTTGTCGCGGGCGCTGCGCGCCTGGTGTGGGCGCCGAGTCGAAAGATGCCGCAAGCATGAATCAGCCGGACTGGACTGGAATGAATGAATCCCGATCGGGTCGCCCGCGCGCGGTACTCGTCGAATGCCGCGCCAGGGCATTGTGCGAAACAACGGACGGATCGTGCGAAACGTGATGAATCGTGCGAAAACGTCTGGCGAAAAGCTGCAATGGCCGCCGCGCCGGAACCGGCTTTGAGAGGGGGTCTTGCTGGTCGCGTTTGACTCGCGACCAATACGACAGCAAAGGATATCTACGTCGCGCCGGGCGATGAGTCAAATCGAGAATCTCAGAATGTCGATTTCCTGCGAGGTCGGCATGCGATCGGCTCCCAGCTTCAGTCCACCACAACGAGAAACCGCTGCCGCCACTGGCTCTCAGGTGCGGTCACTTCTCCGGGGGATTCTTCGCTGAGTCGCCTGGTCGTCTTGCCCTGCACGTAGACCGTCCCCAGACCAAACCGCTCCTCGCGCGTGGTTTTCGGATCGGCGATTTGTGTTGATTCTTTTTTTGCCGAGGGCGTCAGGCCCTGGTTCTCAGGCCCGTATCAGGGGCGTGCGAAGGATGTTCGGCCAATGTCGGCCGGCCATCGCACGACCCACCTCGCCGGCCCGTTGGTTCGCCAGTTCGCGACCCGGCCGGCGACCCCTCGAGCCTGCCAGGAGCATTGCCATGACCCGCGTCCTCACGTTCGCCGTCGTTGCCTTGGGTTTTGTCGCCGCCGCCGCTTCGCCTGCTTTGGCTGGTGGCCCGAACGTCGTCCATCGCGACCGTGTGCTGGCCAACACCAACGACGTCTACAACATGACCTTCCGCGGTGGTGAGACGGCCGAAATCGGCGTCGTGGGCGATCACGACACCGACCTCGACCTGTTGGTCTACGACGAGAACGGCAACCTGATCGCCTCGGACACCGACTACAGCGACAACTGCTTCGTGAGCTGGGTGCCGAAGTGGACCGGCAACTTCAAGGTGAAGATCGTCAATCGCGGCAACGTCTACAACGACTACACCGTGGCCGCCAACTAACGAGTGCCGGCTGACAAGAACATGAAGCGCAGCTCAGACGAACCACCATCAACGGTCCATCCGATTCGATACCAAAAAAACCGAGCCGATCCGCCAGAAGTACACGCCTGAAGCGCGGGACGTGTGCCTCTCGGCGGATCGTCGGCGTTGACAGAGCAGCCCGAGTGCTGATGGATTCGCGACTAACTTCAGGCAAGATATGAGGTACGCCTACAAACTTCGCAAGTAGGCCAGCAAGTCTCGCCGTTCTTCGTCCGTTAATTCGCCCTGTCCAGTGACGCGGGCAGGGTTGTGCGGTCCGGAGAGCAAATCTTCCAAGCTGCGCGAGCGGCCATCGTGCAACAACAGCACGCGGTCGTAGACGCCGCGCAGCGACGGCGAGTTGAAACCTTCGTAAGCATCGATCGCCGCGCCCAGGCCAACGTCGTGCGTTTGGCCGTCGGTGAAATGCGGTGCGGGGTGGCATTGCGTGCAGCCGGCTTTTGCGCTTTGAAACACCCTTGCCCCGCGTGCGGCCGCGGCGCTGGCGTGCTCGTCGTCGTGGTATGGATTCGGCGGCGCCGAAAGCGTTTCGATGTAAGCGGCCACGGCCTCGACATCCGCGTCGGTCGGTTCCGGGCCGAGCATCGTTTCGGTCAGCGATTTCCGTAGCGAGTGGCGAAAATCGGTTGCCCAACCGTGCCAGAACCAGGGTCCGGTCTGGGACGAGCCACGCAGGCTGAGCACAGTTTTGAAATTGCCAAAACGGCCGTCGTTGCGGGTGTCGATCGTGACCGCGTTGGTGTGCCCCTCGAAATGGCAACTGTGGCAGCTATACCACTGGTCGAGCGAGCGGGCCGCGTCGAAGAAAATGGCTTCGCCTTGGCGGGCCAGGCTTGGTTGCTGCGGGGGGGCCAAATCGATCGTGCGCGTCAGCGTGCGGCTATGCATGTCGACCACCTGCACGGCATCGAGCAGATAGTTAACGACGTAGACCCGATCACCCTGCTTCGAATAGCGAACCGCCATCGGGCGTCCCCCGAGCTGAATCCGCGCGAAGCGCTGGCCGTCGCCCAGCAATTTGGCGTCGATGTGATCGCCGGGTCCGCCGTAATCCTGAAACGGCAATCCCGGCAGTTGAAAGACGAGCAGTTCGTGTGTGCCTGAAGCCGTGCAGACGAGCGTCAGTTCGTCGGGGCTGAGTGCCAGGCCGTGCGGATCGCCGACCGCCTTTCCCTGGGGATCGAGCGAAATGGCTTCGCGGCGCACGTGACCGTCGAGCCGCACGCGCGCGATACGGCTGGCCAAGACCCAACCCTGACGAATGTTGCTCTCGGTGATCGGGTTGCGCCGGTAAGTGATCCAAGGAAAATAAACCTGGCTGCCGTCGGCCGAAATCTGCATCTGACCGAGATTGAGCCCACCGAATTCTTCGAGATAAAGCTGCTGCTTGGTTTCCGTATCGATGACCGCCACGCCCCGGGCGCCATTGCAACCAACCGCTAACCGCCGACCATCGCTCGAGAGGGCCAGAAAGCGCGGCCAGCGACCGACCGCGATGCGATCGGTAACTTCGCAGAGCTGGATATCGACGACCACCACGACGCCGGCGGTCGAGAGCGCGACGTAAGCCAGCCGACCGTCGGGCGAAATCGCCACGCCGCGCGGCTCGAAGCCTAATTTCAACAAACCGGCGCGGTCGAGCCGGTCGTCGGACAGTTCATAGATCAGCAGTTCGCCCGAGTAAGACGCGGTTGCCAGCACGTGGCGACCATCGGGCGAGATCACCACATTGCTGGGGCGATCTCCGCAGGGCACCTCGGCAAGAACGCGGCCTGTTGCCAGCTCGACCAGCGAGAGCGAATTCGCCGACTGGTTGGCCGTCACCAGGCGCGATTCATCCGGCGTCAGTACGAGGTCGACGGGTGATTTCTCGATCGCAGGTTGCGTGAGTGGTTCTGCGGCGAGCGCAGGCTTGCGGGGTGTCGCCAATAACAGGCAGGCGGACAGCGCTGCCAAGGCCAATGCGGCGGCGGGTCGGCAGTGGTCGCGTCGAGCGTTGGATTTTGGCATGCGTGAAATCTCGATGGCTGGCGCGGGTGACCTGGCGACGGTGCGCGCTATTGCACGGGAGTTGCCTGGCGCTCGGCGAAGATCACCAGTTTTTTCTTGCGTACGATGCCGACCAGGCCGCCGGTCACCGGGTCATAGGCGATACCCTGGCCTGCGAAGGGGGCAGGCAGTACTTCGACGACGTCCAACACGCCCGGTTTGTCGGACTCGGCGGCCGGCGGAAGCGCGAGTCGATAGAGTATCGGGTGGTCGTGGTCGGTGACCAGCAACTGGCCGTCGTACCAGACACCCCCGGAGAGGCTGTGCCGACCCAATCGCTCGACGAGCTTCGTTGGATAGGTCCAACGCGCCTGCTCGCGCCAGTTGTCGTCGAAGCGAGCCAAGTAACTCTTGTGGTTATCGGCGTCGTAGTAGGCGAAGTTGCACCACCAGGCGTCGTCGTGCCGCACCGCCCAGGTCAGGCTTCCTGGCTGGCCGGCGAAATCGTGGTAAGTCGTCAGCTTCATGGACTCGGGATCGAGAACCAACAGCTCGCTGCGCTCCGGCTTCGCCGGGTAGTTGGAATGTGCGCAATACAGTTTGCCTTGCCAGAAGAAGCCGCTATTTAGATGCATGGCGCTGCCGGAACTCTCAGCCAACCGCTGGCCCGAGCGGCGGTCGTACTTAGCGATTGCGCGGCTGGAGATGGCGTAAATATATCGCTCGTCCGCCGCGGCGGCCTGGGTGGCCTCGTCGGCCGAGAGCGTGGCAGTTTCGCGCCACGTGGCAGAAGTTACTTGCGCGCCGCAAGGCGCAGCATCGTCGACCCA
>CAZBWM010000144.1:0-10379 GCA_964495375.1 uncultured Planctomycetaceae bacterium
GGGCTATCAAGCTATCCCTTCTCCGCTGGCTGACACAAGATCGCTTACAAGGCCCCAAAGTGGCGAATCTTCCCCTGCTGCGTCAATTCTTCGAAGGCCGCCAGCGTCTCTGCAAATGGGACGGCGCCGCGCCAGTGCAACAGATACAAATCGATCCGATCGGTCCCGAGCCGGCGCAAGCTGCGCTCGCAGGCGGCTTTGGTCCCCGCGCGCGTCGCGTTCTGCGGTAACACCTTGCTGACAATAAAAGCTCCCTCGCGTCGGCCTTGGATCGCTTCACCGACGAGGTCCTCCGCGCGACCGCTGCCGTACATTTCGGCCGTATCGATGAGCCGTGCCCCCATGTCGAGGCCCAACTTGAGCGTGGCAATTTCCTCGGCACGCGCGGCGGGGTCGTCCCCCAGGCACCAGGTACCCAAACCGAATGCCGGAATTCGTTCACCCGTCGGGAGCGCGATCGATTTCAAAATTTGCTCCTGGAAGACTGACCGAGTGCTTGGCTACTTGCTCGCGAGCGAACGCGCGAATTCGACTGACGCCCAGACCCGAGCAAAGCAAATTGGCGAGCCTGACGAACCGTTTCCATGGCCCGCCGAGCAAACCATCCGCTGATGCAAAACCGTTGCCCCGCAAACGGTTTGGATTCTTCGCCATTGCGATCGTAAAGCCAAAAATAAGGTTTTGTTCTTGAATTAATGGCTTTCTCGCAATCGTCGCGTAGGCTGCCAGAAGTTTCAGCACTCGCCGCACAATGGAATAGCGACGAGGTACGCAATTTCTATGGGTTCGATGAACGAATGACCCGCTTGATTTGTTCCAAGTACTAGGTTACAGAAACCATCGGCCAAGTATTACCGTGGCCCAAAAGGCGGTTTGGACGGGCTTCGGCACGGAGGTTGCGTTGAACGCCACGGTATTCCGCAACCGACAGAGGCAGCAATGATTACCACTGCAGACAACAGGCACCTCGATCGCTCCTGCGCGGGCCTGGATTCCGAGAACTTTGACGCATTCGACTTGCTCGACATTCATCTAGCGCCTCGGCTCGAGGCGGGCTTGTCCGCTTGCTTCGAGGCCTTCACCTATGCTGAAGATCTGGATCGCGACTTTTGGGACTTCGCCGTCGAGTACTCGACCTTGCGCGAGTTGAACCTGTCGCGGAGCGATCTCCGTTGGCTCGTCGGCAAAGGCCTATTGGATTGTGCCATCGAAACCTCGCTCCCCGGCGATGCCGATCGCAGCTTCCAGCGCACCTCGCGCCCGTTGTTTTCCAAGAACACGTGCTTCGCGCTGACTCATAGCGGTGTCGAGCTTTCGCGCCGGCTTTACGGCCGGGGCACCAATCACAAGTGTTTTCATGCTCGTCCCGCCGAGGGCGATATTTCGCCAACGCTGTCAGTCGGCGTCAGCTTGCCGCTCCCGCAGTGGGATCGCGATCGGCAGATTCTCCGCATCGGCCAGGTAGTCGTCAAACAGTTCAAAGTGCCGGCCGCCAATCAGGAGACGGTGCTGGCCGCCTTCGAAGAAGAAGCCTGGCCCCCGCGCATTGACGATCCATTGCCGCCGCATCGCGAGCAATCTCCCAAGCGACGATTGCAAGAGACGATCAAATCGCTCAATCGCAATCAGAAGCAATTGCTGATTCGCTTCATCGGCGACGGCAGCGGGACCGGCGTTCGCTGGGAATTCTGCGGCAACACGTCGCTGGCGAGCCACGTATAAGGTCTGAATTCCCCCCTGGTGGTGGCGTAGCGCGGCATAGTCTCGCGAGCGGTTCGCGCGACAATCCACCGCGACATTGCCGCTAATCCTTCACGACACCGCCCATCGTTTGTCGCAACGTGGGCTTCTAAAGTGTGAGCTGCTGTTTTCAGCTTGCCCACCATTCGCTGCATTGCCTGGCAGCGCCTACCAAAACGCCGTGCCGTGAATTCGCTTACGCTCGGAATCGGGGTGTGTCGTGAGCGATTCCCTGCAAGTCTCGCCTGTTGCTCGCGGCTGCGACTCACACGCAGCGGGTGTTGGCCATGCCAGGATTTGAACCGCAGGGTCACGACTGGCAGGCCGACTTGGCCGATCACCGCGACTATTCGTGGCGACATCAGGCGGTCGCGGCGCTATTAGCCACGATCAGGGACCAGCCGCACAGATCGACCAACTTACCTCGCGCAATTGACTGGCGCGAGTACTTCGGCCCCGTCGAGGATCAACTTGGCCTGGGAACCAGCGCCGCCCACGCCGTGATTGCGCTGGTGCAATATTTCGAACGCCGCTCGACTGGGCGCATGTTGCGGCTCTCGCGCTTGTTCGCACATTTCACCGCCCGGCGGCTGATGCCTGGCGCAACGGGGCGCGGCGTGTCACTGCGCGCGGTCCTCAAGGCGATGGTACTCTGTGGCGTTCCGCCGGAGCGCGTTTGGCCGTACAACGTCGCGCGGCTAGAAGCGCCACCCGACGCGTTCGCTTACAGTTTCGGCCGCTACTTCCGCTCGATTTGCTATCTGCGGCTCGATAGCCGCGATGCTAGCGGCGACCAGATTCTGCGACAAGTTCGCGCTTTTCTCGCGGCCGGCTTCCCTGCCGTGTTCGGTTTTTCGGTCTGCGATGCAGTTGGCGACGACGGAGAAGTTCCGTTCCCCAAAGCCATCAATTCAATCGTCGGCGGACAAGCCATGACCGCCGTCGGCTACGACGACAATCTCCGCATCGGTTCCGACCGCGGCGCGCTTTTGGTGCGAAGCTGCTGGGGCAAAACCTGGGGACACGGTGGCTACGGCTGGCTCCCCTATGCTTACGTCCGCGAACGGTTGGCCGTCGACTTCTGGACGCTGCTCAAGCCCTCCTGGCTTCGTTCTGGTGAATTCGAGTTACCACGATAAGCTAGCGGCCACCGTGGTTTTGTCGCGCGGGGGGCAGTCCGGTGAAGCTCGATTCATCGCTCGGCCGTCGATTGCCGCGTGATTGCCCCCAAAGCTTCGCCACGTCGCCACCGGTCCGTCCGTAGATCATGTGGGTTGCCGCACCCTAATGTGTCAGGCGTCCAAACTCACGCCCTCGCACGCCAAGCAACTGATCCAGGACCTGCATGCCAGCCGTGCCGGTAATTGCCAGTGCTTAGCGCGGCTAGCTTGCCGTGCCCCGCCAAAATGATATCGCGTTCGATTCTGGAAGTGCCGTGAACCGATCGGCGCAAGCCGGCTTCCCAGCGAAACTCGAACCGCGCGAGCGCTGACTCGCGGCGATGAGTTCCAGCCGCACGCTGGGTCGCTGGCCCGTTCGTGAAATGGATTCCGCGACCAACGCCAAGTGGCATTGGTCCGCGCGTAAGGAGAACGACCTTGATGTACCCTGCCGTGGTCTCGCCTGTCGAAAGGCGCCGCCGAATTCGCGCCGCATTGGCCGCCCCCACGAAAGACAAAAAGCCCGTCGCGGCTCCCACCATGGCTGCCGCGGGGTTGCGTAGCGTCCTGCTGACCGTCGCGCCGCTTATTCTGGCCGACGTGTTGGCGGTGCTGGTGTCGACCTTCATCGCCGCACAACTGGCTCGCGCGATTTGGCCGGCCCTCGAACTCAACTGGGCCGAGCTCACCGCGGCACTCGTCGTCGGCAGCTTGTTGGCCAATCTCGCGGCTGGCCTTTACCCGGGCATCGGCATCAGCCCGATCACCGAGGTGCGGCACGCCACGAACGCGGCGGCGATCGTCGGTCCCGTGTTCCTGATCGCCGCGTTATTCGTCGAACAGGCCGGCTTGCCAGTGCACCTTGTCATCTTCGCGACCTGCGCTCTGCTGACGATCAACCTGCCAGTGATCCGCGGTATCGCCCGCACGCTGATGAGCCGCTTCGGATGGTGGGGCCAGCCCGCCTTGATCGTTGGCAACGGCGCCGTGGCCGCCTCCGTATTTCGCCATCTCAATCACAATCCGCGGCTTGGGCTGCGCCCAGTCGGCATTGTGGGTGGTCACGATGAACCTGCACACCGAGAAAACGGTCACCGCGAACCGGGTCACAACAAGCCAGAGCATGGTCGTCAACAGCACGGCAAAAAAGATCACCCTCGAAAAGAACACCGCGCCGTAGCGCGAAACTATCTCGGTTCGATGTCGGGCGGCAATCGACTGCTTCACCAGTTGGGCAACCCCTGGCTGATTGTCGCCGGGCCCGATCGCTTGCAGGCGAACGTCGACCAATGGGGAGCGGCCGTCCACTACCCGACCATGGTCTCTTACGTCGACGGCTCGCCAAGCTTGTGGCGCCGCGCCAGCAGTTGCCTCGACTGGCCGGGAACCCAAGACGCCGATAGCCCGGCGGCGCTGTCGGGCGTCACCAAACTGCTCAAGCGCGCGATCGACCTGTCGCTGACGCTCATCGGCGGCGCGATCTTACTCCCCTTCCTGTTGATCATCGCGGTACTGATCAAGCTCAGCAGCCCGGGCCCGGTCATCTTTCGGCAACGCCGCGTCGGCTACGGCGGACGGGAATTCGTCTGCTGGAAATTCCGCACCATGGTCTGCAATGGCGATGAAGTACTAGCCGCGCACCTCGAGCGCGATCCCGAGGCACGTGCCGAGTGGGAGCGAGACCACAAGCTGCGGCGCGATCCGCGCGTCTTCCGCGTCGGCAAGCTGCTACGCAAGACCAGCTTGGACGAGCTGCCGCAACTCTGGAACGTGATCCGCGGCGAGATGAGCCTCGTCGGCCCCCGCCCGATCGTGCCGGCCGAAATCCCCGACTTCGGCAGCAGCTTCCAGGCGTTTTGCAGCGTGCTTCCCGGCATCACCGGTCTGTGGCAAGTTTCGGGCCGCAATCACACGACTTACTCCGAGCACGTCGAGCTCGATAGGTTCTACGCCGAGAACTATTCCCTCTGGTTGGACATCTACATTCTGATTCTCACGGTCAAGGTCGTGCTGTTTCGGCAGGGGGCCTATTGATGTCGACCGCGTCGCCGTGCCTTCCCGCCGCGCCACAGGTACAGGCTCCGGTTAGCGAGAAATCGCTGCCCGAGGCCGTGGCCACGGTGTCGCCGCGGACGCCCGCGCGAACATTGCGAGCGGGCGCGGCCTGGGTCGTGGCGGGCCGCTTCCTGGGCATCGCCGTCACCATGCTGGTGAACTTCGTGCTGTCGCACGCGCTTACGAAGGCCGAATACGGCGAGTTCATCGTGATCAGCAGTATGCTCGGCTCGGCGAGCCTGCTGGCGATGTTTGGCATGAACTCGGCCGTCGTCCGTTTTGTGTCGGCCGCTGTCGCGCTCGGCGACCTGGCGCGGGCCCGGCAGTCGTTGCGGCTCGTGTCGCTCGCCACGCTGGTCAGCGTTGCCTGCGTCGGCGGGTTGTTGGCCCTCGTGCTGTCGTTCCTCGATACGAAGTTGATTGGCGTTTCGGCGTTCGCTGGCCTGGTGCCGATGCTCGTGGCCAGCCTGATGCTGTTGGCCCTGCTGCAATTCGTCGCCGAAGCTTGCCGCAGTCTGCAAGAACTCAAACTGGCCAGCCTGCTGTCGGGCGGGCAAACCGGGGGCCTCGTCAGCAACCTGCTCTTCCTGACCTTGATCGCCGGCGCCACGGTTGTCGCCCGCCCTGGTTTGCGTACCGCGATCGCTTTAAACCTCGCGGCCATGGCAATCACGCTACCCGTGGCAGTCGTCGGGCTGATCCGCCTGGCGCGAGAGCGGCTCGACGTAGCAAATTGCGCGGACCAGAACCTCGCCGAGCGCGCCGCATCGCTCCCCGCCACGCACGCCTTGGGGCTCGCCCATCTGCTGTCGTTCGCGCTGCCGATGCTCGCGATTCAACTGCTGACATCCGCCACGGCGCAGGGCGATCTCTGGATCGCCGGTGTCTCGTGTGCTCCCGATGAAGTTGCGCTCTACGGCGCCGCTCGGCGAGTGATGCTGCTGATCGCCATGCCGCTTCAGATCATCAACTTCACGGTGATCGCTTCGATCGCGGAATTGCATAGCCAGGGTCGTCTCGAAGACCTCCAGCGACTACTGCGCGGCGCGGCGACCATCGCGGCCAGCATTTCGATCGCCGCCGGTCTGGGATTGATCCTGTTCGGCCGCCCGACCTTGAGTTTGTTGTTTGGCCACGGTTACGGCGAGGCCGCGCCGCTGTTGAGCATTCTGGTCGTCGGTCAGGTGTTCCTGGCCTGCTCCGGCAGCAGCGACTGTGCACTGTCAATGACCGGGCACCAGATCGCGTCGCTCGTGGTCAACACTGTCTGCGGTTTCCTCCTGGCCGGGCTGGGCATCTGGGCCGTGCGGCACTACGGCACCGTCGGTCTGGCCTATGTCTCGGCGGCCGTTATTGCCGTGCAAGCGATCAGCCTGTGGCTCCTCGCCCGGCGGCTCGTTGGTGTTTGGACCCATCCCGCCTGGGGGCGCTTGTCGCTCTCCGTTTGAACCAAGACTCATTACGACCATGACGCATCCCATTTCGCTGAACCTGACGACCGAAGCTGCCGCGAGCGCTTGCGATGTAGTCACCGCCAGTGGGAGATTGCCATGACACGCGTGCAGGCGGGCTATCTGACGAGCAGCAGTGAGCGACACGTCGCGCCGGTTGCCCTGTCGCAACCAACGGTCTGGTGGCTCAATCCTGCGGTGTTGTTCACTGCGGTCGCGATCGGCACGCTGCTCCCCGCGGTGGCCCTCTCGGACAGCAACTACTCGACGTATGGCACTCCCAAGTACCTCGATTTGCGCTCGCTGGGCCTGGCGATTCTCGCCTGCGGCATGGTCGCCGGCGGAGTCGTCTTCGGATCGCACGTCGGCGCCGCGCCCCGGCGCATTTCAAGCGCGACGCGCCACTCGCTCGTCCCTTGGTTCTTTCTCGCCTCGGGGCTCACGGTGATCGGCTACGTGGTGTGGATCGCCAGCGCCATTCGCAATGGCCTGCGCCCAGGGCACGTTGCCGAACTATTGGCCGGTGTCGATCACGAAGCATTTCTCACCTTGAAAACCGAGATCTTCACGACCGTACCCGGCATTTCGACCTGCACCCAGTTCGGCCTGCTGGCGGTCATGCTGGCGGGCGTACTATTGCAGCGCGACACTCGCTTCTGGAAACCATTGGTCGCGACGATCCTTGGGCTGGCCGCCGCCCGCGCCGTGATCTATAGCGAGCGCCTGGCGCTACTCGAAGTTGCCGTCGTGCTCGGCGTGGTACTGCTCCGCACGCGCGTGCTCAATCGCCGCCTCGGCCCCGCGGGCCATATGGCTCTTCTGGTCGCGCCAGTCGTCGGCGTCGGCCTGCTATTGGCGCTGATGGCGGGCACCGAGTACTTCCGCTCCTGGCAATACTACCAGAACGACTTCGATTCGCTGCTGAGCTTCACGGCCAATCGCCTGGCCGGCTACTACTCGACGTCGCACAACAACGGCGCCATGGCCTGGAACATGACCGATGGCTGGCCGGTCCCCTACTACACGCTCGAGTGGTTCTGGAAGTTCCCGCTCGTTCGCCCCACGCCCCTGGGCTACGAGCAACTCGTCGGTTTTGACCCCGAGCTCACCCACGCGGCGATGCTCGAACAATGGGGAAACCCCGAGTTCAACAACCCCGGCGGACTGTTTGGTCCCACGATCGATTTCGGCGTGATCGGCGGCGCATTGTTCTGGCTGGCGTTCGGTCTCGTGACAGGCCGGCTTTATCGCGGCTTTGTGACCGGATCGCTCGCCGGGTTGTTGCTCTACCCGATCTTCGTTCTGACGATGTTCGAACTGCCGCGCTACTTGTATCTCTGCACGGTGCGACCCTTCCCTGCGATCGCGCTCATCTTCGTCATCCTCTGGAGCGTCAGCGCCCAGTCGACCTCCAGCGCGCGGGAGGTCGCCCATGCCAATTAGCGTCAACGGACGATTCGCCCTACAGCGCATCACTGGCGTACAGCGCTACGCGCACGAGCTCACCTCGCGCATCGGCGCCGAGCTGTCGCTCGTCACGCCACGCTCCTCGGGCGGCGGCGTTCGCGGACATCTCTGGGAACAAGGCGTGCTTCCAACTCGCGTGCGCGGCGACTTGCTCTGGTCGCCCTGCAACACCGGGCCACTCACCGTGCCGCGCCAAGTCGTCACCATTCACGATTGCGGTTTCTTCGATCAGGCCAATTGTTACTCGCCGAAGTTCGCGCGCTGGTATCAGTGGCTAATTCCCCGCCTGGCGAAGCGAGCCCGCAAAGTGATCACCGTCTCCGAGTTCTCGCGACAGCGGCTGCTCCAGCACACAGGCGTCGCCGAGGATCGCGTTGTCGTGATCCCCAACGGCGTAGGTCGTCAGTTTTCGGTCGTTTCGTCCGATCGACAAGCCGAGGTCCGCGAGCGCCTGAGCTTGCCCTCGCGCTACGTGCTGTATGTCGGCTCGCTCGAGCCGCGCAAAAACCTCGCCGGCCTGCTCGAAGCCTGGCGTCAACTCCCCGTCACCGAATGGGGGATCTCGCTCGTCTTGGTCGGGGGCTCCGGCGGGCAGTTCCAATCGGTCAATCTGGTCAACGATCTCCCGTCGGTCGTCGTGGCCGGCTATGTAAGCGACGCCGATCTACCGGCGGTCTACGGTGCCGCCGAGTTGTTCATCTACCCGTCGCTGTACGAAGGCTTCGGTCTGCCCGTGCTCGAAGCCATGGCCTGCGGCACGCCAGTCGTGTGCTCGAACTCTTCATCCTTGCCCGAAGCAGCTGCCGACGCGGGCGTGCTGGTCGATCCGCAGAATCCCGCGGCCATCGCCGAGGGGATACGGCGCGTGATCGACGATCCGGCCCTGCATGCCAACCTCCGCCAGCGCGGTCTCAAGCGCGCCAGCGACTACAGCTGGGACCGCACCGCCGAAGCCACGTGGCAACTACTGCAGGCGACAGCCGAGGACAACTAAGGTTCGACCGCAATGCGTACAGCAATCGTCAACGAATGGCTCGAAACGTACGCCGGCGCCGAGCTGGTCATCGAGCAGATTCTCAAGCTCTATTCGGGCGCCGACATGTTCGCGCTCGTCGACTTCTTGCCGGAGAACCAACGCGGCTGGCTGCAAGGCTGCAAAGTACACACCTCTTTCCTACAGCGGATGCCGCTGTCGCGTCGCAAGTTCCGCGCGTACTTGCCGTTCATGCCGATCGCGGTCGAACAGCACGACCTCTCCGATTACGACCTGGTGATCAGCTCGAATCACGCCGTGGCCAAAGGGGTGCTCACGCGCGAGGACCAGTTGCACGTTTGCTACGTGCACACGCCCGTTCGCTACGCTTGGGACCTCTACCACTCCTCGCTCAAAGAGCACGGTTTGTCGCGGGGCCCCAAGAGTTGGGCGACGCGGCTCATCCTGCACTACCTACGGCTTTGGGATCACGCCACCGCGTCGCGCGTCGACAAGTTCGCCGCCAACTCGCACTATGTCGCGCGGCGCATCTGGAAAACCTATCGCCGCAAAGCAACCGTTATCTATCCGCCGGTCGACGTCAATCGATTCACGGTGCATGCCGACAAAGACGACAGCTACGTCACGGTCTCGCGGTTGGTTCCGTACAAGCGCGTGGATCTGATCATTGATGCGTTCCGCCGCATGCCCGACAAGCAATTGATCGTGATCGGCGACGGGCCGGAGCGTGCCGCGCTCGAGCGCCACGCGCCGGCGAACGTCATGCTGCTCGGCCGCCAGCCGGCCGAAGTCGTCACCCAACACTTGCAGAGTGCGCGAGCCTTCATGTTCGCCGCCGACGAAGACTTCGGCATCTCACCGGTTGAGGCCCAGGCCTGTGGTACGCCCGTCATCGCGTTCGGGCATGGCGGCGCGACCGAGACCGTCGTCGACGGCGCCACCGGCATCCTGTTTCCCGAACAAACGCCCGAGAGCATTGTCGCGGCGATCGAACAGTTCGACGGGTGCCACTCGGATTTCGATCCGTATGCCATTCGCGAGCACGCCGAGCGCTTCTCGGTCGAGCGGTTTCGCCGCCGCTTCGCCCGCTTTGTCGCCCGCGCGCAGGAGCGCCGCACGAGCGTCCCTCGCATACGAACCAAGGCAATCAACGCGGATCAACGTCAACTCACGTTGCCGAGATAAGCCCAAACCACCAGTCCAGTCCGCCCGGCACGCGGTGCCTGGCGGAGCGTCATACACGTCCGCCCCCAGTCTTTTTTACAAGGGCAACCGCCATGCGTCCCGCCAGTCACTCGAACTCGTCGGTGTCCAACGTTCATCACTTCGTTTTGAAGCATCGCCGCGCCATGGTCCGCACTTTCAGTGGCGTCATGCTCGTTGTGATCGCGATCACATTCGTCGGGCCGAAGAAGTTCGGCTCCGAAGCCAAGCTCTTCGTGCGGCTCGGTCGCGAGAGCGTCTCGCTCGATCCCACGGCCACGACCGGCCAGGTGATCTCGCTGAACGAAT
>CAZBWM010000145.1:0-10358 GCA_964495375.1 uncultured Planctomycetaceae bacterium
TGCAATATCAAGACACCCGGACGCACCCGGACGCAAAATCCCGGAACACTTTATTGGGGAGGGGGGGCCTATGACCAGCCGCGCGTCGGTAGTCGATGTCTCGGGCCATCGGCGACCTCAGCACCGCACAGCAAACCGGACGAGCGGGGGTTTCTGGAGACAGCTTCCATGCCGGCGTTGAGTTGCCATCGTGCGCCACACGAAACCCCTTGAGTCCAATCGCCAAGTTCTCACCGGGAAACTCGACGCCCAAACTCAGACCACGCCCGTGCCGTAATTCATTGAGTGGCAACACTCAGGCACGCTAGAATCGATTCAGTGTCCAAAGTGTTGGCCCGGGGGGCCGGCATTTATGAGCGTCAATCCAGGCGGGCTGCCGAGTCGCCACGAAGGATCTCAGTAGTGATCAATTGCTGGCGGCGACTTCAACGCACGGTGACTGTGGGGTTGCTGCTGATTTGCGGCACGATCCCGGCGCTAGCGGCCGATGCTACGGATCAATCGCCGCCTTCGGCCGAGGCCAGCAGCCATGAGGTGGTGCCCGCCGAGTCGCCTGCTGCTTTGCCCCCGATTGCCGACTTCACGCTCCGAGATTACCGAGGCCGCCAGTGGTCGCTGGCGGAATTGGCCGACCGCCGGCTCGTTGTCGTGGCATTTCTTGGCACCGAATGCCCACTGGCCAAGCTTTATGCCACGCGCCTGCAAGAATTGTCGGCGCAGTACGAATCACAGGGGGTTTCCTTTCTCGGTATCGTTTCGAACCGCCAGGATTCGTTGACCGAGATTCTGCATTACGCGCGGGTACACGGGCTCACCTTCCCGGTGCTCAAGGACACCGGGAACCAGGTCGCCGATCAATTTGCCGCCGAGCGCACGCCCGAGGTGTTCGTGCTCGACGAGCAGCGCCGCGTACGTTACCGCGGCCGCATCGACGATCAGTTTGAAATTGGCGTGCAGCGGGCCGCGCCGTCGCACCGCGATTTACAGCAAGCAATCGAAGACCTGCTGGCGGGTCGCGAAGTTGCCACGCCGCGAACGATTGCCCCGGGTTGCCGCATCGGCCGAGTGCTCCAGACGCCGGCGACGCCCGCCGCCGAAACGGTGACGTGGAGTCAGCAGGTCGCGGGTATCTTTCAGCGCCATTGCCAAGAGTGTCATCGACCGGGCGAGATCGCTCCCTTCCCGCTGATGACCTATGCCGATGTGCAAGGCTGGGAGGAGATGATCCGCGAAGTCATCGAGCAGGAGCGCATGCCCCCCTGGGGAGCCGACCCACACTTCGGCGATTTCGTCAATGACGTGCGGCTACGCGACGAAGAGAAGCGGCTGATTCTCGACTGGATCGCCCAGGGCGCGCCCGAAGGTGATCCCGCCCAGGCGCCGCCCCCCATCGCGTTCCCAACCGGCTGGCATATTGCCGCCGAGCCGGACCAGGTTGTCTACATCGGGGAGCGTCCGTTCACGGTGCCGGCGACGGGCCCGATTGAATACCAGTGGTTCGAGGTTGATCCCGGCTTTACGGAAGACAAGTGGGTCAAGGCCGCCGAAGCGCGCCCCGACAATCGCGCCGTCGTGCACCACGTCACCGTGTACTACAAGCCGCCCGGTGCGAACACCTACAACCTCAACCTGCGCAAGCGGATCAATTTGTTAGCAGGCTACGCCCCCGGCAAAACCGCAGTGAACTCTCCCGACATGGGGATCGCCTTCTTCCTGCCCGCCGGCACCAAGTTCTTATTCGAAATGCACTACACGGCGACGGGCTCGGTCGAGCAGGACCGCAGCTCGTTAGGGCTGTTATTCGCGAAGCCCTCGGAAGTGCGCAAACAAGTCAATTGCGTGCTGATCGCCAACGACCAGTTTGCCATTCCGCCGCACGATCCCAATTATGAAGTCAAGTCGGAATATACCGTCGACGAAGACTCGCTGTTGATTTCGCTCAGCCCGCACATGCACCTGCGCGGCAAGTCATTTATCTATGAAGTTCTTTACCCCGATGGCGTGCGAGAGACCTTGCTGAGCGTGCCTCGCTTCGATTTCAACTGGCAAAACAACTATCAGTTTCGCGATTGGAAGCGGCTACCTAAAGGATCGCGCGTAATTTGCACTGCACACTTCGACAACTCCGCCGACAACCTGGCGAATCCCGACCCCAACGACACCGTTCGCTGGGGAGACCAGACGTGGCAAGAAATGATGATCGGCTCGATTGCCATTGCGCCGGCCGACCAGGACATCGCCCGGGGGATCGGCGTTCCTCCCCGCTTAGTCGACCCTAGTCTCGGGCTACGGCGATTTCCCACCTGGGGTTGGCTGATCGTTGGCGCAAGCGGTATGGCGGTTGTGTTGGGAGCGCTTGGCATGCTGTGGCGGCAATTCGGTCATCGTGCGGCACCAGGCGCCGCCGCGTGACGAGTCAAACGACGGTTCGTATGAGTGTGCTTCGTCGTAGTATACTGTTCCTCGTCTTTGGACTGGCTGCAGCCCACGACGCGAGGGCGCAGGAGAGCTCATCGTCGGCCGTGGACCGGTCGACCGCCGCGGTAGCAGCCGCATCAGGCAACGATCCGGTTGATTCTGCTTTGGGCCGCCCGCTACCGTTGCTCAGCTGCCCCGACGCGGCTGGAACGAACCACAGCTTTTCGCAGTGGTCTGACCGCCAAGTGTTGGTCGTGGTGGTGCTGGGAACCGAATGCCCGCTGGTGCAACTCTATCTGCCGCGACTAGCCGAGTTGGCCGAGCGCTACCGTTCGCGCGGAGTGATGCTGTTGGGCGTGGACGCCAACCGCCAGGACACGCCCGCCGAGATCGCCGAATTCGTGCGTGAATTCGCAATTCCCTTCCCGGTATTGATCGATCCTGAGAATCGCCTCGCGGATGCGCTAGGCGCGACACGCACTCCGGAAGTATTCGTCTTCGATGCCAAGCGCGTAGTGCGGTACCACGGGCGAATCGACGACCAGTTTGCCGCCGGCTTGCAAAGGCGTGAAGCAACTCGCCACGATCTGGCCGACGCGATCGACGCTTTGCTGGTTGGCCGCGATGTGGCATCACCGAGCACACCGCTATCGGGCTGTTTGATTGGCCGCGTCCGCAAGGCGGAAATTTCGGATGCCGCGGCCGGGCAGCTTCCCGAGTCGACTCCCACGTGGTCGCGCGACATTTCGCGCATCTTTCAGCAGCACTGTCAGGAATGTCACCGCGCGGGTCAGATTGGCCCGTTTCCTCTGGAGAGCTTCGCCGACATCGCCGGCTGGGAGGATATGATCGCTGAGGTCGTAGGGCAGGGGCGCATGCCCCCCTGGCACGCAAATCCTGCCTACGGCGAGTTCGCCAGTGATCTGCAAATGTCGGACACCGCGCGCGACGCCATTCTCAGTTGGCTGCACGCCGGCGCGCCCGAAGGCAATGCGGCCGATCTGCCGCCACCTCGACAATTCTCCGACGAATGGACGATCGACCCGCCGCACGACATCTATCCAATGGCTGCTAAGCCCTTTGCGGTGCCAGCCAGCGGAACGCTCGAGTATGAGTATTTCGTCGTCGACCCTGGTTACCGCGAAGCCAAGTGGATCGAAGCCATCGAGTGCCGGCCCGGTAATCGCTCCGTCGTGCACCACATCAACGTGTTCTTGTTACCTCCTGAGGTCGGTGAGCCCTTTAAACGCGATCAATTGACCAACAACTTGCTGTGGGCCTGGGCGCCCGGCGTGCGATCGTTAGTCTTGCCGCCGGGCATGGCGCGCCGAGTCACCGCCGGCACGAAATTCGTATTTCAGATGCACTACACCACGGTTGGCAGGCCGCAAGCCGATTTGAGCCAAATGGCAGTGCGCTATGCTGACCCCTCGCGCGTGCGACAAGAAGTCGAGATCGCGCTGGCGGTCAACAATGCGTTTGTGTTGCCTCCGCACGCTGACAACACGCGTGTGGTTGCCTGGTATGAGTTCGCGCGACCCGGCCTGCTCTTTGCCATGCACCCGCACATGCACTTGCGTGGCAAGGCATTTCGATTTGAAGCGGTCTACCCCGATGGCAGCGCGGAAGTGCTGCTGGATATTCCACGTTTCGATTTCGGTTGGCAATACGAATACCGTCTGGCAGTACCCAAACATATTCCGGCCGGCACGCGGATCTGCTGCCTCGCTCACTTCGACAATTCAACGGCGAATTTGCTCAATCCCGATCCCAACGCCGCCGTGCATTGGGGTGACCAAACCTGGGACGAAATGATGATCGGCTACTTGCACGTCGCCTGGCCGGCAAAGTCGGAATCGTCGCCCGGCCCAACCGCTAGTGGCGCGCCAGAGCGACGCGCAATGGGAGCGCAGGTTCTTGACCAGGCCGAAGCTTGGCCCGTGTGGCCCGACCGATGGGCTCAGATGGCAGGGCTACTGGTTTTGTTGATTACGGCCGCCATTTTTGCGATGCAATCTGTCGGTCGCCTTCGACGAATTCGTGCGGCGAGTTGACGCATGCCCAGTGAGCGATCGTGGCCGTTGGTTCGGCGGTTGAGCATCTCGGTAGTGCTACTAGCTCCACCGACGGCTTTCTTGGCCGACTACTACTGCGCAATCTGGGGTGGCTGGATTCCCGAAGCGCCACTGTTCGGACGACTGCCTGCGATTATCGGCTGGCTGTGGTTGGCCGTAGCAGTCGTGGCTTTGATTGCCAGTAAAAGTCTTCGCCAAACGCGCCGGGCGCTAGCAACGCGCCTCGCGCTCGCAACGTTCGCGGGTCTGGCGGCTGCCGCCGCGGGTGACGCGTTTCTGCGATTTGCGGCTCCCTGTGCCTGCTTTCATTTGCGTCCGCCCCACGCGATCTTCGAGCTACGGCCGGACCCAAGTGACTACGTTCAAGTTTCGTCCCTCGCACGCAGCACCCACAACGCAGAGGGATTGCGCGGGCCTGCAATGCCCCCGCTCGACGAAGCCCGGCGCGTGATTTGTGTTGGCGGGAGCACGACGGAGTGTCTGTTTCTCGACGACGCCGACACCTGGACCAGTCAGCTCATGGGGCAGCTCAATGCCGCGGGGCGAGGTCGCTACTGGGTTGGCAGCGCCGGGCATTGCGATTATGCCAGCGGACATCACCTCCGCTTTATCAATCAAACGCCACTCGTCGATCACACCGTAGCCGTCGTTGTCCTGATTGGTGTCGATGACTTCATGCGACACTTGATGCGGCTTGACGCGGGCGAGACCGCTCCCCCTTTCTTGCTGCAAACTTGCGCCGCGCAACTCGCTACCAATCTATGGAACGCTCGGCTCAGGCATGGTTTGGCGATCGACATTACGGGCCACGAGTACGCGCACAACCGGCATGGTCTCGTCTTTCCGGCCTGGCCCGTCGATCCTACCTTCGATGACGCCGTGGCCGAGTATTCCCAGCGATTGCGCGCGATTGTGGACGTCGGCCGCCGACGCCATTTGCGACTGGTGTTCGTCACGCAGCCCGTGCTGTGGGCCGATGAGTTGTCCGGACAAGGGTTGGCGCGTCTGGCCGTTGCGCGGAGCTTTCCGAAGCCGCCGCCTTGGAAGTACCTGACGCCCGAGAACCTGCGCCGTGCCATCGACAAGTTCAACTTGGCACTGCTGAAAGTCGCAGCCGACGAAGGCATTGCCTGCCTTGACGCGGCGGCAGTTCTGAGTGGCCGACCGACCTGCTTTTATGACGACTACCATTTCACGATCGAGGGCGCCGCGGAATTCGCTCGTCTCGTGGCCAGCGAACTGTTAGCCGGCGATAAATTTGGCCAGAGCAGCGACGTTGGGGTAATCGCGGAGCAGGGTTGGAGAGAAAGTGCGCCCGAGCCATCCTTCCAGCTCGCGCAGTAGCTGCACGACGAGGATCGAATCCATGCCAATCTCAGCAAATGTCTGGTGTCGCGCGACTTCGCTTTCGTCCAATTCGAGGAGCCGAGCCACTCGGGCAATCAGGGCGAGCTCCGCTTCTTCAATGGTGAGCACCGGTCGCGCCGGCGCCGCGAGGTTTCGCGCATGGCTTGTCGTTCCCGGTAAGTTGTTGGCGGAGACCATCGCAGGTGTTCCACGCGACGTGTCAGCCGCCGCGTTACTCCATCCGACTGTTCCCCAGTGCGCGATAATCGCCTGGCAAAGATCGAACGAGAGCACGCGTTCCAGAGCGGCAATGGCCACGGCGGTTTCGAGCGGCTCGAGAACGCCCGACTGGCGAACTCGATCGACCACGGCCACGCCCATGCCTACTTCACCCCAAAGTCCCCAGTCGATGCTCACTGCACGTTGCCCCCGGCCGTGTTGCCAACTGGCAATGGCGTCGAGCCCGCGATTGGCCGCCGCATAGCTCGCCTGCTGCGGACTTCCCAGCAATCCGGCGACCGACGAAAAGTAGACACAAGGAACTTCAGGCGTATCCGCCAAAGCTTCTCCCAGGGCGCAGGCACCGACGAGCTTCGGTCGCAGCACTGCCGCAAGTTGTTCGCTTGACACCGATTCGATTGGCCCGTCGTCAAGCACGCCAGCCGCATGAAACACGCCGTCGATTTGTCCAAATTGCTCGCGCACGCCGTCGATCAGGTGGCGCACCGCGCCGGCATCTGCCATGTCGACCGTTCGCAATTCAACCTGCTCCGCTGCCACCTCGATAGCGTCCAGCCACTCGAGTTTGCGTCGCCACGCGACAAGCTGCGGGTGAGTCGCCAGCCATGACGAACGCTCGCCGCGTGCGGGCGGAACACGACGCCCCGCCAGAATCAGCTTCGCCTGATACTTGCTAGCCAGCCAGCCGGCGACTGCCAGCCCGATCCCGCCGAGTCCACCGGTCACCAGGTAGATTCCACCGCGCCGCAATGGTGACGATCGTCGTCCGACAGACAATAAGTCGAGCGGCTGGATATCGAACACGTAGCGACGGCCAGCCCGGAATGCCACTTGTTGATCGGTCGACGTTGACAACCATTCACGCACCAAATGCTCGGTGTTGGTCGCCGCGGGGTCAACCGGATCCGTGTCGGTGCATTGAACCTGCACTAGCGGATGCTCGCGCTCGATGCTGCGTGCCATTCCCCATAGCGTCGCGGACGCTGGGGCCGCGACCGGTTGGTCCTGCGTCACACTCTGGCTACCGCATGTCACGAGGCGCAGGACTCGCGCTCGCGGTGCCTGCGTTTCAAGCACGGCTTGCACCAGTCGCACCAGGCGAATCGCGTGTCGCTCGGCAATCGCAGGCATGTCCGTGGACGAATCCGCACCAGCATCCTCCTGCGCTGGCCACAGCAGTGCGACCTGGTCGAAATCGGCTTGCCAATCAGCCAATTTGGCGTTTAGTCGTCGCCAATGCTTGCGGCGTGCCGGGTCGAACGTCACGACATCATCGCTATCGATCGCGAATTTAGTGCCGGGCCGAGCTTCGATGACCCTGCGACCAAGGCTTCGCAGCGCATCACAAATTCCACGGCTGAACTTGTCTTGGTATCCGACGACAAGCCACGTTTTGAGTCCGCGATGTAACTCAATTGCCCGCGTTGTGGGGTCACCGACATCCGCTGCAAATTTGGCGCGAGCGGGACACGGTTGCGGATGCCAGACTGGTTGATAAAGGAAGCGGTCTGCCGACGGGAGGTTCGTCAAGGCACCGAGAACGCTCGTTTTGCGCATCGGTGCTTCCACAAGTTCGGAAGATACATCGTCGGCAGGGGACTCTCGTAGAGCTGGCGCCTCTGCTTCGGCGGATGTGCCGGCTACCCGCGGAGCAGTGAAAGTGCCCGGCATATTCCGTCCCCCTGAGACCCAGCAGCGTCTTCGTTCAAAGGGATAGGTTGGCAGCAAGACACGGCACCGTCGCTCAGCTCCATAAAGTTGTTCCCAATTGACATCGGCGCCCATCACGAACAGGCGCGCCACTAGGTTAGCCAATGCCGACTGCTGCTCGACGTTGAACTGATGCCACATCGCGGGCGAAAATGCTAATGCCTGGTCGGTGCCGCTCAGTCCGCGGGTGCGCAACCACGGCCCGACAAGATCGTCCACGACCTGTCCGTGGCATGTCCTGGCAATCAGTTCGAGGGCACCGCTCTCGAGCGCTTCAATTTCGCCGACAACTTGCTGCTTGGGCATCGGCAGCTCGTCTACCCCTGGCTTCACGCTAGCAAAGAACACTCCCGCGCGCTCGAGCATCGCCGCATCGGTCGCTAGCCGGAACAATTCCAGCTTGTCGGCTAATTGCTCACGATAGCGCAATACGATCGCCAATCGGCTGTCGCATGGTTTGCGTCCCGCATTAGCGGTTAGGCAGACGTCCTCGAGCGACCAGTCGTCGCACGTGGACAAATGTTGCTGAAATGCGCCGCTTAGGTGACGAAGCGCACTTCTGCTGCCGGCGGAAAGCGTGAGCACTTGCACGGCCCGCGCAGGCGCGTGCGACTGGGGTTCTCTTGGAGGCGCCTGCTCGACGATCGCATGGACGTTCGTTCCGCCAAAGCCGAATGCGCTCACGCCGGCTCGTCGCGGCACGCCGGGTTGCTGCGCTAGCTCGCGGCAGCGAGATGCCTCACTGCCGAGCCGGCCAGTATCACCGGGCGATGCTTCGATTGGCCAAGTTCGCAAACGATCGTTCACGAAAAAGGGGCTGGCTTCGAAGCGAATGTGGCGATTGGGTTGGGTGACATGCAAGGTGGGGGGCAATTCTCCCTGCTGCACGACGAGCAGTGCCTTGATCAGACCGGCGATCCCGGCCGCCGCCTCGAGATGGCCGACATTGCTCTTTACCGAACCAATGGCGCAATAGCCTCGCGAGTTGGTGCTCCGGCCGAACGCATGCGTCAGGCCGTCGAGCTCGATCGGATCTCCCAACGCCGTGCCGGTGCCATGCGCCTCCAGGTAGCAGATAGTTTCTGGATCGACTCCAGCATTGCGATGTGCCTCGGCGACGACCTCTTCTTGTGCTTTAGGATTTGGCGCTGCGAGCCCCGCTTTGGAATGACCGTCGTTGTTAATCGCCATACCGCGTAGTACGCCGAGAACCTGGTCGCCGTCCGCCAGCGCCTTCGAAAGCGGTTTGAGTAGCACAGCCGCCGCGCCTTCCCCTCGCACGAAACCATCGGCTTGTTCATCGAACGTTTTGCAGCGGCCATCGGCGGCCAGCATACCGAATTGGCTCACAAGCACCATGCCGGCCGGATTCAAGATCAGATTCACGCCGCCAGCGACCGCCATCTCAGCCTCGCCCGATCGGAGGCTTTGACAAGCTAGGTGCACGGCCACAAGCGCTGAACTGCACGCAGTATCAACGGTTAGGCTCGGCCCGCGGAAGTTCAGCAAATACGAAACGCGCGTGGCGACTAGCGACACGGCATTGCCCGACTGCAAATGCGGATCGGTGGCTTCGCCACTTTCGTGCAGCAGCGCGCCGTAGTCGCTCGCGTTCACACCGACAAACACTCCGCAACGTCGCTCGGCCAGTCGATCAGGCCTATAACCTGCCCGTTCGAGGGCTTCCCAAGTCACCTCCAGGAACAGCCGCTGTTGCGGGTCCATTAGCCTCGCTTCGTGTGGCGAGATCTGAAAGAATCCAGGATCGAACTCCTCAACTCCCTCAACGAATCCACCCCACTTGCTGCGTGAAGATCCTTGGCTTTTGCCGCTGGGATCGTAAGTTGCCCGCCAATCCCACCTGGATGGCGGAATTTCTCGCACCGAATCGACACCACGCCGCAGATTGTCCCAGAACTCTTCAACGCTAGCTGCTCCGGGGAATCGACACGCCATTCCAATCACGGCAATGGCATCGTCCGCCGGTGCTGAGAATGCCAAACGCTTGGCCGTAATCGCGGTTGTCGAAAGTGTGTGCCGTTGATGACTTGTTGTTTTGGCGATCGCCGCTGCATCGGTTCCACACACGGTTTCGCCGGGTCCCAAGTCCGCGGCCGATGGGATTCTTAGTTGCGACTCGCCAGTGGCTTCGACAAGGTTCGTAGCGTGTACGAGCTTTGCGAACGCGGCCGCATGCGCGGGACTCTCCGCCAAGAATCCCGCCAGCTCGGCAACCGAGGGATAACGAAACAATAGCGTCGACTCCAATTCAACGCCACTTGCCTCGCTAAGTGCTTTGCGAATCTGCAACGCGAGTATCGAATCGAAGCCCAGGTCCATGAAGTTTGTCGTGGGCCCAAAGTCCGCTGGCGACAATCGCAATATCCGCCCAAACTCTTGCTTTAAGTAGCTGACCAGCTTGTGTTCCAATCCAAAGTTGCTCTGACCTATCGCGCCGCGACTTATTCTGGCTCGTTGCTCTACTTGGCTTGCTGTCCGCTGGCTTTTGTTGTGTGCGGTTGGCTCCGACTGGTTGGGTGGCGTGGTCTCTGGGGTAGTGGCTTGGGC
>CAZBWM010000146.1:0-10280 GCA_964495375.1 uncultured Planctomycetaceae bacterium
TCCTTGCCCTGGTTGTCGGCCAGCACCAGGATGTTCCCTTCGTCGCGCAGGGCCAGGCCGGCCAGCACGCGGCCATCGGTGGTGACCACCTGCGTGCTGCGGAAGGCCTGATCGACGTTGCGATTGGGATCGAGCACGTCTTCCAGCAGGCGATCGATGCCGCGGATGCCGACGCCGTCGAGCTCTGGCCCGATCTTGGCCCCTTCGCCTGACAGCCGATGGCAGACGGCGCAGTTCTTGGTGAAGATCGCGCGGCCGCGCTCGGTATCAGGCGTAGCATTGGCAATCACCGCGCGTCGGGCGTCGATCAACTGCGCGAGTCGCTCTTCGCGCGGCGGCAGATCGTGCGTCAGTTTTGCTATTTTGGATTCGATTTCCGGGAGGCCGGTCTGGCGCAACCGCTCGAAGATGGCGCGCTCTTGCAGCAATCGGGCGGTCGCTTTCTCCTGATCGACGGCGGCCAGCAGGGCTTCTCCGCCGGCGGGACTGGCCGATAGGGCCGTGGCGATTTCGACCGCCAATCGCTCGGACGCGGTCGGCAATTGGCGAATTAGCTCGGCCCGCGACTCGTCGTTGTTGATACTCCCCAGGGCGGCGGCCGCTTTCTGACGCACCGGCAATTGTTCCACGGCCGCGGCCAGCAGCTCACCCAAGATCGGAATGCTGCGTGGCCCGTCGATTGCCAGGCAGGTGTCGATCGCTAGGGGGCGGAGATCGGCGTTGCCGGCGGTGTTCTGCGCCACTTTGGCGACGGAACCGAACGCGTCGGCGATGCGAAACTCGCGCACCAGATCGAGCCCTTCGCGGACGCGATCAGGAGACGCCTGTTCGAGCAACTCGGCGGCCAACCGTTGGCCCCAGCGCACGAAGCCGTCGGGCAACGTGGCCCCACGCTCGGCAGCCGCTCGCCACAGCGCTAGCACGATGGTCCGCTGCACGGCGTGGTCGGCCCCTTCGAACGATTCGGTGAAGGCATACAGATCGGCCAGGCGATCGTCCGGCAGGTAACGTGCGATGTCGTGCAGATAGGCGCCCAGCGATTCAGCCGGAATGTCGCCCGCCGGCAGCAGTGTGAGCAAGAACGCTGCCGACTCACCATTGCGAACGCCCAGACTGACATCGGCGATCTTCGTTCGCGCCGCGGGATCGGAGGCCAACAGCGAGGCAAGCTGCCCGTACATGCCAGGCACCAGCAGTTGATCGCGCAAGGCCATGCGGATCGTGTGTATGAGGTGCGTGTCGTTCGTCGGTGTGTCGTTCCAGAGCTTCAAGAGGGGCGCGACGTTGTCGACGTGCTGGTGTCGGCCCAAGGCGTCAGCGGCCGCGCGGCGCACGAAAGGATCGGCGTCGTCGAGTTTCGTACGCACGAGCGCGAACAGGTCGAGCGATGAGTTCTTCGACCAGTCGGGTCGTTCGGCCAGCGCCTTGATCAAGTGTACGCGCACCAGGCGGTCGGGGTCGTCCGCGAACTTTGCAATCAGCGGATCGAGCTGCGTGCCGAGCCGCTCGAGAATCCACAGCCCGTGGGCCCGCTGAGTGGCGGTGGCCTTCGAGTCTTGAATCCGCTCGTCGACGAACTGTTCGATTTCGGGCGAATCGCGCCGCACCAGCTCTTCGGTCGCCTGCACGCGAACGGTGAGATTCGCGTCATTCAAACGGGCCCACAAATCTTGGGGCGATAGCTTCTGAAGCTCGGGCACAGACTTTGCAGGCACAGTGGCCGGCGGCGTGGCTTGGCCGTCCGAGCTGCCCTCGGTTCCGCGATACACGACGCGCCAGATGCGGCCGTGGCGGTTCTCACGGCCCGGGTGCGTTAGCGGCACTTCGTAGTGGCCGATGATGCGGCTGTAGAAGTCAGCAATCCAGAGCGCGCCGTCGGGGCCAAGCCGAATATCGACCGGGCGAAACCAGGGATCGTCGCACGAGATGAAGTCCTTCTGCTCCAGGCACCAAAATGTGGAACCGCGTTGCTCGAGCCGATCGTGATTCACGCGCCCCGTCACCGGGTTGCCGATGAAGACGGTGTCGCGCCATTCGGCGGGGAAGTGGTCGGCCGCGTAGTAGACGACGCCGCAGATGCCGGTCGAACCGTGCAGGTGATCGAGCATCCGCGGACCGAAGCCGAGTCCGTCGTGTGGCTTGCCGAAGCTTTCGTAATACGCACCTCGCAAGAGTTGCGTGATCGGCATCGTATGGCAGTCGGCCGAGTAGAGGTTGCCCAACGGATCGAAGGCCAGGCCGAACGGGTTGACTTGTCCGTGCGTCCACTGGTCGATGTGCGAGCCGTCGGCGCGCAGGCGATAGGTGTTGCCCGAATGGAGCGTGATCGGCTGGTTGTCACGGCCGGAGATCGTCGAATCGTTGGCAAACCCGTGGCAACCGTAGATCCAGCCGTCGATCCAGGGGCGATAGCTGCTGCTCATGCCGTGCGTGTCGCGGAAGCCGACGCTCTTGTAGAACACGTCGCGACTGTCGGCGCGGTCGTCGCCATCGGCATCGGGGGCGAAGCAGATATTCGGAATGCTGAAGACGAGCACACCCCCGGGCAGGTTCGTCACGCCGATGGGGATGTTGAGCCCGTCGAGATACGTATGCACGTGCTGGGCGAAGCCGTCGGCGGCGAAGTTTTCGAGGATCAGCACGCGATCGCGCGGGGTGGTCCCCGCTTTGGCTCCAAACGGATACTCGATCGACTGCGTGACGAACAGCCGGCCGCGATCGTCAAAGCTCAGGTTCATCGGCTTGGTGACTTGCGGCTCGCTGGCGACGAGCTGAATCTCGAAGCCAGGGGGCAAGTGGAATCGCCGCTGCTGCTCGACGGCTGATAGTGGCTCGGTCGTGGCGACGAGGTCTTGGGCGGGGGCCATCGTTGGAACGCTGGCCAGAATCAAGCAGGAGAGACGAACGCGAAACCGACGAAGCATCATGGCAAGCCCTTGGCGGGATCAACGGAGGCGGGTCGCTCGCGGCGCAAGTGATTTCGCACCAGTTTAGGTAGCCGCTTCCGAGCGAGCAACAATCGGGATTGTCGGGCGAATTAAGCGCATTGGTTAGCCGCGGAGCTTGCTCCGCGCGCTAGCGGGTTCGACGTGGCATCGCACGAGCTAGCGCGCGGGATAAATCCCGCGGCTAACAGAAATGACATCGCGCGCGGGGCCACGACTACGGCGCGTTGGTCTTCGAGAGCCGCTCGTTCCAGAATCGCTCGGCCTCGTCGAAGAGGGCGGCGTCGCCATCGCTGAGTTTGGTGCTTGACTTGCCGGCGGGCTTATCGCCGCGCTCGAGCATCGCGCGCCGCTCGGCCAGCCAGTCGATGAAGAACTGCACCGACGCGCGGCTGATCCGCTGCGGCGCGGCGCCGATCGATACGTAGTACGGCGCCGACGAGGCGAAGCGATACGTTTTTTCGACATCGGTCACCGCGCGAATCAGGAACCAGCCGCTCTGTTCGAACACGATCTCGGGCAGGCGTCCTTCTTTCGCCCACTCTTCGATCCGCAGCGATTTGTGGAGCTGCCCATCTTTGACGATTTCCAGGTAGCTGATCGGATCGCGCGTCGAGAGGGTGAGAAACACCTCGAGCTTCACTGGCTCGCCGTCGGGCGAGGTGAAGACATGCCCTGGCGGCTTGCCATTCACGTCGAGCCGAATCACCGGGCCGTTGGTGACGATCACTTGCCCGGCGCGGAATGCTTCCCACCAGGCGGCCGGTTCGAGCTCGCGCCCGGCGTAGACGTACATGCGGTTGTATCCGATCGGGTTGGGGGCATCGCCCGACCCGCTGCCGGCCGAGGGGGGAATCTGAAAGCCGGCGTTGATCACGTGATAGTAGATCTGCTGCGACCAAAGCCCGTTGCCCCAGGGGGCGCGAAGCTGCTGAGAGTCGCGGCGGCGGCCCTCTCCCTCGGTCGGTCGCGTGGACTCGCGGCCCAAGTAGTCGTGGCACAGCTCGATCGAATCGACGCAGCCGAGCGCGAGCGCGATGGGCAGATCCCAGGAGAAGGGATGCGCGACGTCGATCCAGGCCTGCTCTGTTTCGCGAGCGCGCTTTAGCAGAGCCAGCGGCGAGAGGCCATCGTCAGCGCCCGACAGTTCGGCAGGCCGCGCGAAGTTCAAGTACAAAATGTCGTTTCCGGCACGGCGATCTTCGCCGACCCGCGGAAAGTAGAAACGTTCGCCGCCGAGCGAGACGGTGTCGCTCGCGACGTCAGCATTTGCCGCGGTCGCGACGTCGCCTTTGACCGCGGTGGCGGCGGCGGCTTTGGCGGCCGCGGGCTTCTTGCCTCCCAACTTCCAATCGACAACACCGGCCACGTGCAGGTCGTCGGCTTGCATCAGCAGTTCGAGATCGCGCACGCCGCGCTGCACATTGAGATCGCTCGACCACCACCCCTTGGCGGCCATGTCGACGGCCCGCTTGAGCGTAACGGCTTTGGTGTCGTCGGCGTGGTCTTCGATGACGAAGTAGCCCGACTGCGTGGTGTACTCGGGGCCTCGTTCGATTTCGAAGGTGTACTGCCCCTTGGGCAAGCGGAGCGTGATGTCGCCGGCGAAGGCGACATGATCGTGGAAGTAGGCGCTCCCTTTGATGGGACGGGGACGGCCGGCCGGGTTCTTCAAGTGCAGGCGGCACGGGAGCAGCTCGCCGGTTTTTTCGTCGGTGACGGTGAGCCGCAGTTGACCGCCGCTGGCCAAGGCGAGCCTGGCCGGGACGAGCACCGCAATCAGGACAAGCGCGGCAACAAGCGAACGACGGACGGGCGGATCCAGTGGCAGTCGGCCGAATAATTTCAGTGTTATGCGCATGGTATCGAAAACGTAGCACTTGCCCCGCGGAGCCAAGGGGGTTAGTCCCATGTTTTCGGGCCGCGCAGGCGGGTCGGCACGCAGTCGGTCACCGAAAATGGGACAGTCCCCGGAGCAAGGGAAGAGCGGAGATTGCGGCCTTGCCGACACAATCGCATTTCACGGGCGCGGTCGTTAGAATACGAACCGCGATCGAGCTGTCGATTGTCCATATCAGCGCCGTTTGGGGGATTCGCTGCCATGTTGCAGAGCGCCACGTCGTCGTCGTCGAGCCCATTCACCGAAGAGCATCAGGCGTTCCGCCAGACGCTACGGAAGTTCATCGAGAAAGAAATCAACCCGCACGTCGACAAGTGGGAAGAGGACGAGAACTTCCCCGCTCACGAGCTGTTCCCCAAGATGGCCCAGGTCGGTTTCTTCGGTGTCTCGTACCCCGAAGAGTACGGCGGCCAAGGGCAAGACTACTGGTACAACGTTGTGGTCGTTGAGGAATTGGCGGGGGTCAACTGCGGCGGCATCCCGATGGCGGTCGCCGTGCAGACCGACATGGCCACGCCGGCGCTGAACGAATTCGGCTCGCACGAACTGAAGAAGAAGTATCTCGAGCCGGCGATGCGCGGCGAAATGGTCTGCTCGATCGCGGTCACCGAGCCGGGCTCGGGCTCGGACGTGGCTTCGATCAAAACCCGCGCCGACTCCGACGGCGATCACTACGTGATCAACGGCAGCAAGCTCTACATCACCAATGGCACGCAGGCCGATTGGATTTGCCTGCTCGCCCGCACCGAAGCGGGAACCGGCTTCCGCGGCATGTCGCTGATCGTGGTGCCGACCAAAACGCCGGGCTTCACCGTGAGCCGCAAGCTCAAGAAGATGGGCAACCACTCGAGCGACACGGCCGAGCTGTCGTTCGACAACGTGCGGGTGCCGAAGTCGAATCGCATCGGCGAAGAGGGGATGGGCTTCATCCTGCAGATGCAGCAGTTCCAGAAGGAGCGGCTGGTCAGTGCTCTGATGGCCGTTTGCGGCGCCGAGAAGGTGATCCGCCTGACAATCGACTACCTGCGCGAGCGCAAGGCGTTCGGTCAGCCGCTGATCGAGAACCAGTGGATCTACTTTCATTTGGCCGACCTGATCAGCGAAGTGGAGCACCTGCGGCAAATGAGCTACCACTGCGTGCGGAAGCTCAACGCGGGCGAAGACATGACCCGCGAGGCCTCGATGGCCAAGCTCAAGGCGGGCCGGCTCGTGCGGCAGGTCGCCGATTGGTGCATGCAGTTCCATGGTGGCATGGGCTATATGGAAGAGTACCCGCTGGCCCGCTACTTCCGCGACTCGCGCCTGCTGTCGATCGGCGGCGGGGCCGACGAAGTGATGCTGGGCATCATCGCGAAGTACGAAGGTATTCTGCCGGGGAAGAAGAAAAAGTAAGGGCGCGCTACCCAGGTAGATTGAATTGAGGTGGCCGATGCGACCTCTCCTGTTGACGCTGGCGATTCTGGCCGGCTGGGGAATCACTGCGCCGGCGCTATGGGCCGAGGAACAGCTGCTCGGCTTCAATCCAGAGACATTGATCGAGGCGAGCCGCTGCGCCGATGAGTTTTGGCAGTCGCTGCAAGAAGTGGTGGAATTCTCTCTCGAACCACCAATCGACTACGCCGTCGACGAAATGGTCACCGTCGCCACCGATCTGCGCCTGACGATCGCGCGCCTTGGGCGTAACAACGCAGGCGTGCTTCGAGCGCAGCAGGATCGCGTGGCGTTGTTGGATGAATGCTGGGAGAAACGCAAGCCGGAACCGCAGCCGGATGCCACGGCCAAGGCCGCTCAACGTTTCGAGGAGTACTGGTATTCGCAAGCGGTACGAGCGCTCGCCCGAGCACAATTGGCGGAAACAATGCGCGACACGAAGGGGGCGACAGCAGCTTTCGACGATTGTGTATTGGCCGCGGAAGAACTTGCGCAAAAGCACTTCGAGTTGAGGACGACCGAGGCGCCGCCTTACTACTACGAGGAAGAGCGCGCCTTGCTGCTTCTGCATGCGGCTCAGTCCGGACTTGCGCGACACGAGCATGATCCAGCACTTCTGCTGAAAAACCTGGAGAGCAATGTTAAGGCGTTCGAAGAACTGGTACTGCATGCCAAGAGCCACTACGAGAATAGCGTTCAAGATATGCCACCGTGGCGCTACTACAGGATCAAGTTCTATGCGGCGATCGCGCGCGCCGAACTCGCTCGCGCCATGAAGGACAAGCACAGTGAGATCGCTAGTTATCAGGACGCCGTGGCCTGTAGTGCACGTTTTGTTGAATCGCCACCGCAGGGCGCGTACGAAACGGGCACCTTGCGCCTCGATCTGCTGGTTCAGCTCGCAAGGTTGCATTACATCGCTCGTCGCGCTCTGGCGCGGCTGACCGCCGATTCCAGTAAGTTCGATCAAGCGAGCGAGGACTATCGTGAGTTTCTTCGACGGACCTACGAGAAAGTCGAGGTGCTCTACGACGTGCAGGCCGTAGGGGGCGAAGCGGTAAAACTCCATTACATCCGCGCAGCGCAAATGCAGGCGCGGCTCAACGGGCTGACATCGCCAGCGCCCGCGCCGAAGTAGTAAAACGCGCGGCCGCCAATCGCCCGCGGCCGCAACTACCCCGCCGCTTTTTGGGCGCCTTCCGAGGCTGCGGCCAGGCACGCACGGATATCATCGAGCGGGTTCTCCGGCTTCTCTTCGTACTCCAGCGCCAGGCAAGCGTCGGCCGGATAGTTCACCTTCTTCAACGCCTTGAAGACGCCGACGATGTCGAGGTGCCCTTGGCCGAGGATCACGCCGTGCGTTTGCGACTTCTGTTCGGCGAAGTCCTTGAGATGAATGCCATAGAGCCGGCCTTCAAGCAGGTTGATCACGCGCACGGGGTCTTCGGCGCTACGGATGTAATGCCCCAGGTCGGCACACGCGCCGATGTTGGGATGGCGCCCCTTGATGGCGGTGAGCACGTCGGCCACCTTGTCGTACTCGGCGCCCGGCCCGTGGTTGTGAATGGCGATGCGGATATCGTACTCGGCCACCAGCTTGTCGAGGCTGTCGAATGCGTCCTCGCTGGGGTTGGCGGTGATGTTGCGGATGCCGGCCCGCTTGGCGAACTCGAACCAGCGGCGGTTCGCCTCGTGATCCTTACTGAAGGGGTTCACGCCGTGGGCGAGCGCCTGCACGCCGGCAGCCTTGAGCTTGGCCTTGGTGGCGTCGATTTGTTCGGCGGTCGACTTCAGCGGGAAGTGAGCGTCGAACAGTTCGACACTGTGCAGCCCGAGTTCCTTGACGTAGTCGAGCGCCTGATCGAAGCCGAAGCCGCGCAGCGAGTAGGTTTGCATGCCCATCAGGAAGCCGCCGTACTTTTTATTGTCGGGCTCGGCGGCGCGGATCAGCCGGCCGCGCGTGGCGAGTCCGGTTGCTGCGGCGGCCCCGGCGGCCAGGAACGTGCGGCGCGAAACGTGGTTGGGCATGTCAGTAACTCCGGAAATCGGGAGTGGTGGTGGCAGTGGGTTTGGTGCTGGCGACCATGATAGCCGCTAGATTGCGCGAACGCACATGCCGAAACACGCGTCTAGACAATCCACACAGCAAGCAACAGTCCAATCTCCAGGAGAACAACCGCGGCCCCGATTTTCCAGAAGAGCAACTGCGCTTCGCAAGCGCTGGCAAGATCATCCAGTCGCCGCGACTCGATCGCGGATTGCTGAACGAGAAGGTAACGAAGGACGCAATATTCGGAGAGGGTCAGCCCGCCAATAAGCACCGCTAACGAATATGACGCTTGATTCATGAGCTCGTCGTTCTGCCAGATAACATTGCCGAGAAGTGTCGCCAGCAGAGCGATAAGTAGGCCCAAATTGACTGCCAACCACCGGATCCACAACTGATTGCTCTCGGCGCTCCGCCATGTTTGCCACTCCGCGATCCAATTTTTGTCGCGTGCGGTGAGGTCATCGCCGATTGGTGTAGGCGCAAAAGGATTTCTCGCAATATCGTCGTTGCCCGTGCTGCCGAGTTGATATGCGTCCATCTGGTTGGTTGCCAATCTGGATGTCGATGGAGCTCGGGTGTCAGACAGCTTCGACGAGCGCCAGGATATTGATGACAGTGAGGGAGGCTGCGCCGAATCCGATGGCGATCGCACCAGCCATCCATGCCAATCGCTGACGCTCGAGCGCCGGGACCAGCGAAGCGTAGTCGGAAATGCGGCTTCCGCGGCGATTCCCTAAAGCCCAACGCGTAAGTCCCACAGCACAGCATGCGGCTGCGATGGCCCAGGCACTCATGAGAGAAATCATCACAATGACAAACACCCGTTCCCAAGTAGGCATTGGCGAGGCGCCTGGTGGACGCCCTTCGGCGAGCGAAGCCACAGGTAAAAGCACGATAGCCGCCGCTGCAATGAAAAGCACCACAAACACCCACAGCCACTTGCGCGTGCTTTGCAGTGCCCGATCGATCCGCGCCCAGGCCGCGGTGTCGGTTGCCGCGTCGCTGGTGGGCGCAGCGATAGGGGGCGCGACGTCGGCCTGCGCAGCGCTAGCCGGGGCAAGGCCCTCAAGCGGTAAACCAGAATTCGCGCGTTGATCGGTCATGGATTGCTGCCCGTCATTTGGTTAGCGCCGCGCCGCCTGGCGGCCTGGCCTGCGGCATTGTCGCACGACTGCCGGCAGGCGCCCCCCCTAATAAACTGTTCCGGGATTTTGCGTCCGGGTGCGTCCGGGTGTTTTGCTATTGGACCCGAACTCGAATTGAGGACACAACTTGGGGCGACACGGCGTCCGCGCGTTTTGCGTCCGGGTGATCGTCCGGGTGCGTCCGGGTACGGACAGGCTTCAGGCCTCAGCCTACAGGCTACCGGTTAAGACCCCAAGGCTCGGGTCTCAAGTCTCACGCCTCATCTACAAAGTGTTCCGGGATTTTGCGTCCGAACCGTCCGAAGTTTTTAGTATTGGACCTGAACTCGAATAGTCGGCACAACTTGGGGCGATGACATCCCGCGGCCTTTTGCGTCCGAAGACCGTCCGACGTGCGTCCGACGACGGGCGTTTGCGTCCGAAGCCTGAAGTTCTGAACCACGAAGATTTCGACCACGGATGACACGGACTGCACGGATAATTGAAACGAGTTTCGGCTCATCCGTGTGATCCGTGAAATCCGTGGTCAACGTGATCTTGGTTTTTGATTCGCGCGGCGCCAGGACGGCAAACAATCTCCGTCGTGTCGTGGTGTCGCTGTCGTGGTATCGTTGTGGTGATTCTCGATGCGGCGCATGTTCTGACGGCGCGCCAAACGGCCATGCCATCCACAGAAGAACGCCGAAGGACACAGAAGTTTGATCGGTGATGCCGTCGGGCGTGGCCGCGATCGTTCTGTGATCTTCTGCGCCTACTGCTGATGTATTCTGTAATTGTTGGCGCGCACGGCGAGCGGGCTCGCGCCAAGC
>CAZBWM010000147.1:0-10043 GCA_964495375.1 uncultured Planctomycetaceae bacterium
CGGTGACCGGCCCGCCGGAACCACCGAGCGTGGTGGGATCGGGGGCGATCAGGCGAATGCGGCGACCCAGCGCGTCGACTTCGAACTCCGTAAAGCGATCCTCGGGATCGATCGCGCCCGTCAGGTCCCCGGCCGTCGGCTTCCCTATCTTTTTCCCTCTTTTCGGAACCGAGTTCTAAATAGGGACAGGTTGTTAATAGCTAAATGCGCCGCGGGTACGTGCTTTGAATAAGAATCGCGAGGCCCTCAGACCCCGTTTCTTCACCCGTTTCCGCAACAAGCTCATCACGAACCCGTTCAAACTCGCCAAGTAACGACCTCGCGGTAACCATACTGCCTCGATAAGTAGCTAGTATCCCGAGTGCGTTGGATACTGAATCAACAACTTCAATGAACATGACTATCGCGTCGAATGGGAGTGTGGCGAAAAGGCACTTAAGCGAAATCGTATTCCATTCACCTTCCTCAAAGCCAAATACCTCTTCGCCGTTATGCCGCACTTCGACTTCAACAATTGACGGATGTTGCCAGGGTGGCACACGCCCTCTTCGGTCCAAACTCAAAACATCGTCATGGATCGTAAAACCTAGACCAGTAAATAATTTTGGTAGCTCTGCTAGTGGACGGGACGTTTCCGCCGTGAACTCAATCGATTCGACTTCGTGCAGATAATTGAAGTCCATTAGCGAATTCCTCGGTTCGGTGTTATGCCAGGTACGCGGCGCAATGGATCGACCTCCGCGTGCCAATCTGGCGTCAATTCGCGAATATTCAGTGGACTGTTGTTGACCGTGTGCCGCTGTGCCTCGACATGATGCAATTCTCTGCGCTCCCATTGCCGCGTACGTGGATTGTAATCCATCGGCGCATTACCTTTCCGCATTTCGGCAAGTTGCGATCGCGTAAATTCGCCACTATTTTTAGCACCTTCATAGCGATTCTTCCAGTACCGCGATTGGACAGTCTCCCAAGTCGGCGGCGACCCATCAGGCATTGGTTTGTCAATTGCTTCACCGCGCTTCCAACGTCGAAACCTAACACTGCCGTCCGCCGGGCGCGGTGTCACCGATGTCGCGTTAGTACCTGAAGTTCCCGGGCATGGCAGCTCTCTTGATGCCACATTTCGCGCCTCATCGAGCTCTTTGACGAAATCATCGGCGGATCGACTGAGTGCTTTTGAGAATTCGCGAACGTTCTTGCCAAACGCGATAGCACTTCGCCCCAATCCCATCACACCACGTGCGAGTCCAACAAGTCCTTGGCCGGCTGCATATACGTCAAACGGATCCCAGGATGGTTGCAGGCCACCGCTTTGACCGGTCCAACCAGACATGAACGCAGCCGCCAGATTGCGCGCGCCGCTGAGCCCCTTTCCGAAGTGCGAGGAGTGCCTATCATCGTTGTTGGGTATGACGAAATTGAAATCTACGTCGTGTAACCCCAACTCGTTGAAACGTGCTTCGAGCTCGGCCGCCTGAGCGACATTCTCCGCAAAGCGGCTTTGGATTTCCGTCAGTTCCTGCTTCATTCCAGCAATCATGTTGCCACCTCGCGTGCCTGGACTGCACGACGATGCGTATGGCTCAAATCGCTCGATCGCTTTTCGCAGGTACTGAGCCCGCGCGAGCAGATAAGCTCGCTCAAGCTTGAAGAGTGCGGAGTAATATCCAAAGACGAGAACGGTCCTCTGTTCCTCGGAGAAGAAGTTCTGATACTGCCAGGGAAGAGTGGCGAGCCATTCTTCGGCGTTCTGTCCACTGGAATCCGTCGCATTCGTCGGGCTATTGCCGACGGGGCGGTAGAGATTCATGTCGCCGGCGGCGAAGCCGAGTTCGTCGGGCTGCAAGAATCGATTCTGCGTCGGGCTGTACCAGCGGCCGCGGCCCGCGCCGTTGCTGAACCAGATGTTGCCCGTGATCGGGTCGTATTCCTGACAGGTATAGAGCCAGCGAGTCGGGAGCGCGATCGTCTGCCCGGCCGCGTTGGTGACGCTTGTGATCACGCCGAAGGCGTTGCACTCCACCCGGGCGACAATGCCGCCTGAGCGATCGAGCACGTCGCGCACCGTGCCGAGCTTGTCTTGCAGCAGCCAGACGTAGCGGTCGGTCACCGTTAGCGTTTTGGCGACATCTTCCTGGGCGAACAACTGATCGACGGCCTGGCCCCACAGGTAGCGCTTGCTGACCGTCGCCGCATTTCCGCCGGGCCCATCGCTATCGACGAAGTCGAGAATCACGTCGCCGCGAGACTTGGCCCCCTCATCGTAGACGTAGGTCTCCACGACGGGCGTGCCGGCGACCGCTACGCCGGAGCCGTTGGTGGTGTACTCGGTGACCTTGGTCGAAACGCGGCGATCGAACGTGTCGTTACGACATCAATGGTACGGCTCGCTTTCCTCGGGCGGGTAAATGCACCGCCAGCGGATGCCAGTAACAAGATGCGCGTCGAACAAGTTCTTCAACTCCTGTGATCCAACCCAACTTGGAATAATGTGTCCCAGAAACAGATCAGCATCGGGGCACACGTCTTCACGCAGGACCCAGTGCTGCACGGATTTCACCACCTTAGTCCCCGTGTAACAGCCGACGATGGAGCGCTCAGGGTCAAGCACATCGTGCACCACGCTCGAAAACACCAATGCGTAAGTCACGACGTGTTCTCCCTTCTCGGTCGTAATGTCCAAGGGAATATGCCCAATGGCATCGCAAAGTGTTACCCGCGACAGCAGCTCCAGGCAGCGCTCGCTCATCACAATTTCGTCTCCCGGCGCGCTAGAGATTATGTCGGGGAGCGCATCGAGCCTGACATGCTTACGGTAGTTGGGCATCAAGGCCGCCGTTGCGTGCGTGCGTTCCCAGGGATGGACGCGGTTGCGTTGCAAGGCCGTTCCAAATGGCGCGCCTGCGTCGTCCATATGGGCGTTCAAATACAAGGCGCCGCACGCTTGTAACATGTACAGGTGGTCGGAAAGAATCGCCATGCTGGCTCCGGGCTATCGTAGGACTGGCCTGCCGTCGGGGCCGGGAAAGCCCTTGCCGGGGCCGAATTCGTATTTTCCAGTATCGGGTTTGTCCCAGCCGGCCACGATCCCAAAGATGTTGATCCAGCCACGGATTTCGTCAATGGGATCCAGCATACTGCCGAGCTCATGCGCCCAGGTTCCTTCCTCGAATATGTAGGCAGACGGACAAGCATACGAAAGAACGTGATCAATCTCGTCAGCCGCCGTTTCCGGAACGATCGTAGCCAATCCAGCCACGCCGATCGCCTCACCGGCCTTCAGGGCATCCAGGTCGGCCTGCTGCAGCACGATCGTTCCATCCTTGAGCCCTTTCTGCAGTTCCCCTTGCATCTTTTCAATGGCCTCCTTCACTTCGGCATTTGTAATCTCCCCCGCTTCATTGCGTCGCATCAATTCAAACAGCTTTTTTTCCACGTCATCCACATACTGTTGAAGATGCCTTCCTTCGTGCAGGGATCGCTTCGCGCCCTTGCCCGCTTCACGAGCCGCTTTGGTCGGGAGGATCATAAGGTTCTCCACGCAGCCTCGCTTGACGCCGATTCGTGCGAGCCACGGGCCCAAAGTGGCGTGATCAAACACCTCAACCAACGAGTCGGGAGCGCGATCGTCTGCCCGGCCGCGTTGGTGACGCTTTGGATCACGCCGAAGGCGTTGTACTCCACCCGGGCGACAATGCCGCCTGAGCGATTGAGCACGTCGCGCACCGTGCCGAGCTTGTCCTTCAGCAGCCAGACGTAACGGTCGGTTACCGTGAGCGTCTTGGTGACATCTTCCTGCGCAAACAACTGATCGACGGCCTGGCCCCACAGGTAGCGCTTGCTGACGGCCGCTGCATTGCCGCTGGGCCCGTCGCTATCGACGAAGTCGAGAATGACGTCGCCGCGAGATTGGGCACCCTCGTCGTAGACGTAGGTCTCCACGACCGGCGTGCCGGCGATCGCCACGCCGGAGCCGTTGGTGGTGTACTCGGTGACCGTGGTCGAAACGCGGCGATCGAGCGCGTCGTAGACGTACCCGACGGTCTTGTCGATCTGGCCATCTTCAACGCGCCATCGCTTGTCCTGCTTCCCGCAGACGGCGCCCGGAAAAAGTTCACCCTAGTCAATTGCCCCGACTTTAGTGTTCGATACGAGAACTACGTCAGTCGTCGTAATAGCCTTGAACAAATGCGCCGACCGCATCAACCATGCCGTCCAATACGGTAAGAGAAAGTCCCGCTGTGTCGAAGCGCTCCGGCTCGTCATCGGCGGACTCAAATCCGAATTCTGCAAGGTTGCGGCGAACATCAGTAAACTGCCGCCGCAGAAGCATGACCCCTTTAAGAGTCACTTCGGCGGGTTGAAATGCCTCGATGAATTCAAGCAGCTCACGTGGATTAAAATGGAAGTGCAAACCGAGATCTGGCGCCACCTCGATCTCGCTTTGGGCAGCATGCTTGCGAAATGCAAACGCTTGGCTACCAAGGAGCGTCCGAATGTGCGCACGGGTCTGGCCAAAACAAAAAATACCTACAGATTGATATGGGATGATAACCATCATGATGCATCTTTAGTTGTTGAATCCATATGCCCCAAGCATTTCCTTAATGTGGGCGTCGTACTTGTCGCCAAATTTGCCCTGGATATCGTCGATGTCCATTTGCATTGCTTCACGAAGCTTTCCCTGCTCAATGAGCTCCGACTGTCGCCTTCGATGTTCCTTTGCGCGCTTTCCACTTCCGTAAGACTCAGTCAAACGGTGATCCTCTGGCTCCATAAAAATGGCAGGACTCTTGCCTTTGGAATAGGGGCTGACGGACTTGGGAGGTATATGGTTTGCGTGCCCACCGGAGTTGCCTTTTCGCACATCGTTGTAGCTTCCACCTTTGGGGTTCGCAGTTGTTGCATTGCTGTCGACACCATTTGTGGGCGCCTTATTCGCTGCCGCAAGTTGCTCATCTAGATTCTTCTTAAGGTATTCGACCGCGTTCTTGGCGTCATGTCTTACGCCAGGTTCACTTTTGTCCAACTGCGCAATGATCTTGCGGACCTGGTCTGGCGTAATGTCGATGTTTTTTACTTCTCTCCCGGCCTTAAAGGCAACCCGGATGCCCTTGATACCGCGATCAAGCACGTCAACCGCTAATCCGGCCACCTTGCCGCCGATCAGTTCCAGGACAATCTCTGTTCCAACTGTGACAGCAATCCCGACGGCGCCGATTTGCACTTCCGCCCAGAGAATCTGGTTTTGGACGCGCTGCTTGCCAATCTCCCGACGCGTGCCGGCATCAGGGCAGCGACCGCTGTGATCGAGGTGGTCGTAGAAGTCTTTGAGTGGATCGCCTTGGGGTTTTCGCGGCGTCGCATTGGGGTCGGCGGCCTTCTTCGGTGGCCCTTCGTTGAATTTGCGCTTGAGCCATTGCCACCACGTTTCGTCCGCGGGCGCTGGTTCTGCTTGACCGTTGGGTTTACCACTCTGCACCGCGCGGCCACTGGGGTCGGTGAAGTTCGTCGGGCTGTTACCGACGGGGCGGTAGAGGTTCATATCCCCGGCGGCGAAGCCGAGGTCGTCCGGCTGTAAGAACCGATTGAGCGTCGGGCTGTACCAGCGGCCGCGGCCGGCGCCGTTGCTGAACCAGATATTGCCCGTGATCGGGTCGTACTCCTGGCAGGTGTAGAGCCAGCGCGTCGGGAGCGCGATCGTCTGCCCGGCCGCGTTGGTGACGCTTTGGATCACGCCGAACGCGTTGTACTCCACCCGGGCGACAATGCCCCCTGAGCGATCGAGCACGTCGCGAACCGTGCCGAGCTTGTCCTGCAGCAGCCAGACGTAGCGGTCGGTCACCGTGAGCGTCTTGGCGACATCTTCCTGGGCGAACAACTGATCGACGGCCTGTCCCCAGAGGTAGCGCTTGCTGACCGCAGGCACATTGCCGCTGGGGCCGTCCGGGCGGCAGCCGAGCGCGTCGCGCGAGTGCGAGCGTTATGCAGCGCCGTCGTCATATCGGCGCTAGGTCGAGTCCTTTCAACTTGGCGGCGTTCAAGATATCTCCAGCGTGTTGTCCGCAGAGAAGCAGAGGAGATTTCTCATCATCAGTGGCGAATTCGAGGTCGGTGCGCACAAAACCCTTCTCTGGAATCTTGGCGCCATCCTTGAGACATACCGGCGTTGCTCCGACGACGGACTCGAAGTGCCCGCAAGTCGGACACTGCTTTTCAAATCGCGTCCCGCGCCGCTCAGCGTCAAAGGGGACAATTTCGGTCGCTTGAATCTGGAAGAAGTCCGGATCGTCGGGAAGCGGGATGAACTTCAGTCCGGTGAGATTGTTCGTCTCACAGACTTCCTTAAAACGGTGCGACACGACGTCAATACCGTCATAGGTGCAGGAGATATCGTAGCGCCGCTTCTTGATCCTCAGTCCTGTCAACGTCTCGTCCCATTTGGCCAACAAGTGACCACACGTAGCGCAGCGCCGAAGGCCTGAATGGGGCTTGCCCGACATGTTTGGCACGACACTCTGATGAATCTCATACCAGTATGTGTTCTCATCGATTGCCGGACGATCGCGGAAGGCGTAGCTGTCATTATCCTGAATTGAAAGTCGATATACACACACATTGCACCTATCGTAGATCGGGATGCTGGTTGAAGAAGTCGCGTGCCGCGTCCGGATACTTCGACTCGAATTTCTTATAAAACTCAGCCGTCGCCTCGCGTCGCTGCTCTGGCGTGAAGTTGCGCCGAATATCCCTACCCGGATTCCCTCTTTGCGGGCGCATGTGATTGCCGGCTTCGTCTGTTTTCTGCCGCAGGAAATCGTTGAGATCCTTGTGCAGCTCGCGGTGCTGCTCGGGTGACATTGGCGTACGAGGCTGCTTTGGATTACCTCCCATGAAGTTAGGATCGGAATGATGTCCATGCGTCGGGCCGGGCCGGTTCGGCACGCCCCGTCGTTTCGCTGCTGGTCCCCCGCCTGCGCTTCCGCGAGGAACACCTGCGATAATACCGCACGTGATGTCTAACGCGCAGCCCGGCCCGAACGCGCGTCCAAAAAGCCCGAAAGACTCGCCGTAATCGTTGAGATGCTGACAGAGCGCTTCAGCTTCGGTTGGCGGGCCCGGCGTGATCCCGCCGTAGTGTTCCACCTCCCATTGTCTGTCTCGGTAGACCCATTCGCGGCGATCAAAATCGTAGTGGTAATCGGGGCCGGGAATTGTCTCATTGTGCCACCTTCGGTATTCCCCGATATCATTCTCGCGCAATCGATCCAGTTCTTCTCTGGTTGGTCCTCGTTGCTCGTCTCGGTTGGTGTCGCGGATTATCTCATCGACCGTGCGATCAGGCGATTTTGGCCGCATGTGTGGGGGCAGCTCCGGTCCCTGAACTTTTGGCTCCCGCCCACTGGGATCGATGAAGCCGGTCGGTTGGTTCGTGGCGTACGCGTAGAGATTGCGGTTGCCTGGTCCAACCGGGATCGCGTCCCGGCTGATGAAACGATTCTGCGCGTGGCTCAGCCAGCGGCCGTCGCCGGTGCCATCGCTGTAGAACGACATGCCCGTGTTGCTGTCGAGTTCCTGCCCGGTGAACGTGAAGCGCGTGGGCAATGCGGTGGGTGAGCCGCTCGCATCAGTGACCGACTCGATTTCGCCGAAGCTGTCGTAATCGATATGCGCCGCGACCGAGCCGTCGCGGTTCAAGACTTCGCGCACCGTGTTCAGACGATCCTGGAGCAACCAGGCGTAGCGATCCGTCTCGGCCAACAGTTGGTTGGCGACGTCTTCCTGGGCGAACAACTGATCGACGGCCTGGCCCCAGAGGTAGCGCTTGCTGACCGCCGCCGCATTGCCGCTGGGCCCATCGCTATCGACAAAGTCGAGAAGGACGTCGCCGCGCGATTGCGCGCCTTCGTCGTAGACGTACGTCTCCACGACAGGCGTGCCGGCGACCGCGACGCCGGAGCCGTTGGTGGTGTAGTCGGTGACCTTGCTCGAAACGCGGCGATCGAACGTGTCGTAGACGTACTCGACCGTCTTGTCGATCTGCCCGGCGGTTTCAAAGTAGGTGACCTTGGTCAACCGCTGGCCGAAAACTCGGACCCTCAGCCTCGCAAAAACACCGCGTTACCAAAGAACTTGACCCCGGCCGAGTTTATTCTCGCTACACGACTGTTTTCACGCTACGGCAATCACTTCACAGGTATGTCGAGTTGTCAAAGAACGACGGCGCCTCGAACTGTTCGACGTTACCCAGGTTCTCAAAATCGATTCTTTGACACGCATATTGGATTTCTCACGTATCGTATAACACGCCATCAAGGAGTGTGCGCCCCCCGGAGGTCCGGTACGAAAGCAGGTTACATCCGACATTCACAGCAACCGACGGGGCATTCAAGAGGGGGACGATATCCGTCGATGTCGACACCCAAAAGGCGATGCATGTCGGGAGACGAGCAACGCGGAGATAAGGCGCATCATTCACTGGAATTAACGAAGGTAACGCGCTAGCATGCTTGGAAACAAAGCACTCAACAAGCCGAATCTCTTCACGGAAGGATGTTTTGTTGATGGACTCCCCTTCCAGTAGTTCCATCATTGTTGGTACGCTACTCGGCGTCAGCATTATGAAGAAATCTGCTCCCATAGTTTGTGGTCGTATAGGCACGCCAGTTGCGTATGGAAGTTCATTGCGATCCCAACCGTCAAGCTCAATGCAAAAGTCGGTATTGAACCATTGGTTCGAATTCAGATGAGGCGGCACATGGACTTCCTGCCAAACCCTCTGATTCTTGATTTGTCGTGAAGTACTCGCTGCCGTCAAGACAGCGACCTCTGCATTTAGGAGCTCTCGCGTCACGTCAGTATGTCCTGCTTTCAAGAAAGTCGCGAAGCCAATTCTCGCGCCACTTCTGCATCTGATTAAATCGGAAGCGAGTCGCCTCCTCCGGAGTCAGGCGCAGTCTCCTCGAGAGATCAACCACCCGATTATAGTAGTCAAATCTCTCTTCCCGCCACCTTGCATAATCGTCGTCAGACATGCGAATCCAGCGCTTAACCCAGCCGCCATTCGTTCGCGGCACTCCCGTCTCAATCTTCTTATTAGCGGGATTGTTCTTTATTACGCCCGGATTGCTGCCTCGCGGTGGGCAGGGCGTGTTTCTTGTCGCGGCTTCTGCCGCCTCATCGGCTCCTTGGCGAAAGCTGCGGAAGAAGCTGCGAACATTGTTTGACAAGCCTTTGCTAAACGTGGCCGTGACCCCACCCAAGGTGAACGAGCGGCCTGCAAGCGCCGCTAGTCCCTTGATGCCGCTGTATAGCGCCAGCAATCCTTCTTCGGGGCCCATAGACGGTTGCAAGCCACCGCTTTGTCCGGTCCAACCTCTCATAAAGGCGAGTGCAAGGTTGCGAGCGCCGGTGAGGCCTTTCCCGAAGTGGCTCTCCTCAAGGTCATCGTTGTGAGGAATGCGAAAATTGAAGTCGACACTGTTCAGGTCGAGCGAATTGAAGAGTTCTTCAAGCTCGGAACTCTCAGCGACATTTTCTGCAAAGCGGCTTTGAATGTCCGTCAATTCTTGCTTCATTCCGGCAATCATGTTGCCGCCTCGTGTGCCTGGACCGCACGACGATGCGTATGGCTGTAATCGCTCGATGGCTTTTCGCAGGTACTGAGCCCGCGCGAGCAGATAATCTCGCTCAAGCTTGAGTTGCGCTGAGTAATAGCCGAACTCCAGAGCCAGCCTTTGCTCGAATGAAAAGAAATTCTGATACTGCCGCGGCAGTTTCTTGAGCCACTCCTCAGCATTCTGCCCACTCGGGTCCGTCGCGTTTGTCGGACTGTTGTCGACATACGCGTACGGATTCGGGCCGTCGCGGAGCATCGGTTCGTCGCGGTTGATGAACCGCTGCAAGACCGGGCTGAACCAACGCCCGCGACCGGTGCCATCGCTAAACCACACCAGCCCGGTGTCGACGTCGTAGAACTGCGCCGTGTAGCCAAAGTAGGTCGGCGGCACGCTCAACGTCTGGCCGTTGGCATCGGTGATGGA
>CAZBWM010000148.1:0-9964 GCA_964495375.1 uncultured Planctomycetaceae bacterium
GGCCCACCAAAAACCGGCCTGATCCTGCGCGTACGTCCAGCGGGCTTGCAGGTCTCCTTTGTAGGTGGCCGTGTTGAGCTCCCAGCGGGCCAGGCCGCCGGGATACGGTTTGCCGTCGCGGGCCCCCTTCTCGACGATCGACAGATTGAAGTTGGGGGCCTGCGCGTTCGACGAACCGGCCACCAGCCGAATCCGGTCGGTCACGTGCTGCCGCGCCCAGTCGTGCACCTGGCGGGTGCGATACTGGCTATCGATGCACAGCAACCGCACCGCCAGCGACTGCTGACCCACCGCGTTGACGCCGCCGGCGATCGGAAAAGCGCGGTCGAGAATCAAGCCGTCGAGTTTTCCCAGATCGCTCCCCAGCACCGGCTCGCCATCGCTGCCGACCTCGCAGACCGCCCGCCCCCAGTCGACCAGCCAGCTCGTCCCCCCCTCGCCCCAGGCACGCACCACCCAAAAGACGCTCGCCTCTTGCACGTCGACCCCGGCGGTGAGAAACAACGCCCCGGCCGGCACCGTGCCGCGCTCGTGCTGCGCCGTGATCCGCCGGCCGAGATCCTGCCAGCGCGGCACCTTGGCCCCGCGGCCAAACCGCAAGCCCAACCAGTCGTTGAAAAATTCTTGGAGTTGCCCGTCCGCCACCATCGTCAGGTATTTTGCTGCAATATCACCCCAACTCAGACTCAGACTGTACAGGCTCGAAATATGAAAGCCCGCCACGCGCCCGGAGCGTTTTGGCTTGCCGTGCAGCACCCCTTTGCGATCGAGCCGCTGGCCAGCCCGCACCCACTGGCCACGCCGCACCATGGCCGCCTTGAGCCGGCTGCGAATCCGGCAGCCCCGCTCGCACTTGTAGTAGGCCCGCTGGTGCGCGGTATCGGGGTCGAGCGGGTTCCCCTCGGCGTCTTCGATCCCCACGATCCCGCCGCAGCCGGCGTATTTGTCTGCCTTGTGGGGAAAGAATCGCAGCTCCTGGTGATGGCCGCAGAGCGGACACGGCACCAGGAATTTCCTTTGATCGCTGTGCTCGTAGAACGCAGAAATCTCACTGGCCAGGTCGGTCGGCGTCCCCTCGCGCACGATCAAACTGCGATTGAAGGCTTTGACGCGTTCGGCGACTTTCGCGGCGGCCGAGCCCTCGCGTAGGCTCCGCTTCCAGCGGTCGATCTCGGTACAGAGCACGACGCGGCAGGCGCGACCGCTGAGACTCTGCACCGAGCCCGACCAGCCGAGATAGACCAGCGAGCCGCCGATTTTGAGCTCGTCGAGGTTCCGTTTGCTTTCGCTGGGCAACCGCCGCTTGAAGAGCGGCATTTCGTCGCAGTGACCGTAGACGCGGTTCTGTAACGTCTTGATCATCTTGCGATCGGGCGCCGCCAGCATCATCGGCGCGGGGTAGCGTTCGGCCAGCGCGATCAGCAGCGCCTCGAGCAAGGTCGTCTTACCGATCTGGGTGCCACCCATGATCGTGATCTCGCGCGTCTCGGGATCGTCGGCGGCGTCCAGGATGCCGGCGGCCCACGGGAAGGCGTCGAGATTGAAGCGTCGCTCTTGCGGCGAGTGCTCGGGCGACAGCAGCAGGTTGCGGCCGACCCACTGGGCGGTCGAGAGCCGTTCGCGCGGTTTCCAGGCGCGCGCGTTGGCGCGATGCCAGGCGGCCGCGTTGATCCGCTCGTAAGGGGCAAAAGCGACGATTGCCTACGCCTCCAGTTCGTGGGCCAGTTCCTCGTGCACCCCCGCCATCTTGTCGGCGAGTTTTTCCACCTCTTCGCTGATCGCCGCCACCAGTCGCCGCGCGACCGCCGGTTTGATCCGCGGGAAGTGGGCGAGCACGTTGTCGGCCAACTGCTCGAGCCGCGTTTTCGTTTCCGCGATCGACCGCTCGTAAAGTTGCGTCACCAGCTCGGTCGGCATGGCCTGGCGCCGCAGGATCGCCAGCTCGTGCTCGGCCCGCTCCGCGTCGGCCGCCAGGATTCGCTCCTGATACTCGGCTCGCTTCGGCGTGGCGGTTGGTTGGCTCTTGGCCGTATGCGCCCGGTGCCAGACGTCGATCGCTTCAAGATTGAACGGGGCGGCCGTCAGTGGGGCCCCTTCATTCTTCCAATCCGCCACGGTGCGGCGGTTGACGCCAAAATGTTTGGCTACGGCCGTCAGCGTGGCGACGGTCCCCGCCTTAGCCGACGGTCGTGCAGCCTGGGGTTTGCCAGTGGTTTTGCGTGACTTCTTCGCTGGCATTCATCACTGCGGGAATTTCCGGGTGGCGCCCTCGAGCTCGTTCTCCAAGTCGTCGGGGAGCGCATGCAGAAGATCGAGCCCGCTGGCGCGCTCGACGGCGTCGACACTGGCGGCAAAGTTGTCGAGCTCGATGTCGCTGCCGGCCGTGTGGGGCATCACGATCGCGAACACGCCGAGCTCGTTGCCCCGGCGCGCGACGACGACCTTATAGAAGTGCGTCGGCACCCAAACCTTGCTCGCGCCGATCGTCCGCACGCGCAGCTCGTCGGCCGGCAGCGTCGTGTTGGCGCCGGCCAGCCAGAGCGGGCCGCTAAAGATCCACGCTTCTTGATAGCGGCCGCCGCGCACCAGGTTGCGGCAGGCCCGCTCGAGCTTGAGCCAGGCGCCGGCATTGAAACTCTGTAGCTGGGGACACGCATTGGAGATACTAAAACTGGCCCGCATTTCCTCCTCGGTGCCGGCGTCGGCCGCCGGGAACATATGCCCACGGCTGTAGGGTGAGCCTTTGTAATCGGCATCGGTCGCCCGAAACTCGGCCGGCACCTCGTCATCCGCTTTGAAAGAGAGCCCCGTGCGATCGAGGTCGGCCGCCAGCTCGTCGGCCGTGAGATGCTCGACCACCAGATCGGGGCACTTGGTCTTGCCATTGACGATCGCCACGTAGCCGGGGCGTTCGATGGCCAGACCGGGGGGAAGTCCATAGCGCAGTTCGGGCCGGTCCGGGTTCTCGAAGTTGGGGCCCGGGGCGAACAGCGCGACGGCCAAAAAAGCAGCCTGCCAGATCATTTCTTATCTTCCTCGCAGGCCTCGTATTGGCAGCGCATCTCGCGAAGTGCGGCCAGCCATTCGGCGCGCTCCTTCGCGCGCTCCTCGCGATGCGCGTTGGTCTCGGCGACTTGCACCTGTTGCATCCGTTCGAGACTGGCTTGCAGATCCTGTAGCAGCTTTGGCTGGCTGCGGGTGGTCACGTACCAGGCGTACCATGCCAGGATGCCGGTCGCCGTGAGGCTGTTGAAGTTGACGGCGGGAATCGCATCGATTGCGCCACCGGCGTGCGGAGCGACTTGCGCCAGCAGGTTCGCCACTACGACCCCAACGCTGCTGGCCGCGACGATGGCGTCGTCGATTCGCATCTAGGTGCCCCTTTGCTGTTGCTGCTGTCGCCACCGCTCGACCCGGGCGGCCTGGCGAAGCTGACAGTCGCCGCAGAACCGCCAGAAGTTCCGCACCGGCTGGCCGCAGACGTAGCCGGTCGGCGGCCAGAGCGGTGGGGAGTTAGTTTCGCCGCGCGCGGTGACAACCGTTGTCAGTAGCACCGCGGCGGCCAGCAGAACTTTTTGCATCGATTCGCTCCTCAAAAGGGCCGGTTACGCATCCGGCTCGCCGTCTGCTCCGAGCCGCGGCGACGCTCCCTCAGAAAGGGTTATGAGCCCCCCGGGGACCTTGGCCGCGCGACGCGGTCAGACGCGCGGCTTTCGTTTCGGGCAAGCCCGAGCCGGCTTCTTCGCCGGCGGTGTCAACTCGGCCGGGGCCGGTGAATCCGATTCGCTCGCCGGGTTACGCGGTGGCGGGCAGCTCGGCAAGTCGGTCGGCGGCGAAAGGCGGTCACAGAAGCAAGGCGGGGGCGGCGTCTCCTCCCAATACTCGACGCTGACGGGTGGCCCGATCGCGCTAGGAAAATCGCTGCAGGGGCACTTCTCATCCTGCGTTTCCAGCTTCGCGAGCCGGCCGTCGACGCTCTCGCGATACTGCATGGCGAGATCTTGGAGCGTTGCCTGTTGGTTCTCGAGCGTGGCGACCCGTTCGGCGACTCGAATCTCTTTCAGCAGTTCGCCAACGGCAGCCGTGTTGGCTTTCACCGCGTCGGTTTGATTGCGAAGCGCGTCGCGGATGTCGTAGGCGTTCGCGTCGACGTGGTCCTGCAGCCCTTCCACTTCTCGCACGAGCTGGGGGCCGCTATTGCTGCAGCCGGTGAACAACACCAGCGAGCAAACCAGCAGCAGCACGACCAGCACTTTCGTGCCGAGCTCACCCGCCTGCACCGGGCTCCGCGCGGCGCGATCGCGCAACTTACCGAGCAGGGCGCTCCAGGCGCTTTTCGCCCCTGCCTCCGCGTCTGCCAGGCGCTCGCGGGCGTCTTTGATCTCCGCGTTGGCGGTGTCGATCGCCTGCTCGCTGCGCAGACCCACTGCAATCGCGTTCTCGTCAGCCTCGAGGGCTTTGGCCAAGGCTTCGGCGACTTCTTCGTTGTCGGCCGGCTTGGCGTCGTCGTTGGTTGCCATGGTTCAGATTCCTTTCGGTGGTGAACGGGTTGGAAAAACGGCTATGGCCGGGCCGGCGATTGCTCACCGACCCGGCCGTCCTAAGGTGGTTTGTCAGCCGATCACGGCGCCCGGCCGGGCATCTGCACGGTGCCGGTCTCGCCCGCTCCCGAACCGCCGGGATCTTGCTGGCTCGTGGTGACCAGCACATCGCCGTGGGCACTGGCGAGCCAGTTGCTCGTCGGCCAGCGCTTGCACAGCACCAGCGCCTCGTTGACCGGCACTCCGCGGATCGGAGCCAGGTCGTTCTCGGTCGGCCAGTCCAACGGCGGCTGCCGTTCGGTGGTCAGTTCGGCCGACGTCAGCACCTTCGCCGGGTCGTACGACCTGAAACGGTCGTCCTCGATCCGGAAGCCCGGCTCGTACGCTTGGGCGCGCGTGTAGCCGAAATACTTGGTCGCGATCCAGGCGAGCGAGTCCTGCAGGTAAGCCGTCGCCAGGCCGGCGAAACCAACCGTAAAGTAACCCTCGCGGGCGTTGTCCGAGTGCTGCATGGTCTCGGCCATCAGCATCAGCATCCGCTCGACCATGCGGCGGATGTCCTGCTGGCGAATCCGCGCGCCGAAAAACGGCACCGGGTAGACCAGGAACACGCGCGGCGTCGGGTTGGCGTGCAGCGGCTTGAGCACGTTGTCGGTGTTGGGGGCCACCGCCAGGTCGGCGAGCCGCTTGATGCCGATCGTCAGCATCTGGTGCACGTCGTACCAGAATTGCTTGTGGGGTGGATCGTAGAACTTCACCGCTTCGTCGTGCGCGAAGTTGAAGACGTTCAACCCGATCATGTTCATGAGGTTGTACATGTCGGTGTTATTCGTCCACGTCTTGCCGCCGGGGTTGGGGATCGCGTAGCCGCAGTCGCCCCAGCGGCCGTTGGCGTACCACAGTGGCTCGTCGCTGCCGAATTGCACCTTCTGCGATTCGGTCGGCAGCAGCGGAGTCGGGGGACCGCCGGGCGTCATTTGCGTATCACCGGTTGCCATGAATAGGCTCCTTTACGATGCGAACATCTTGTCGGCGGCCGCGCGGTCGCCTGAAAGCAATTGATCCTTCACCTGTTCAACGAGTTTGAGCGTTGCCGCGGTGCCGGGGTGACGCTCGGCCATGCGAGCAGCGGCCTCGGCCCATGCTCGCCCCTCGCGTTCGGTCAGAATCGGCACCTGCCGATTGCGTTGATGCACCTCGACGGTGCCGACCTCGGCGGCCGTCCATTCGTCGGTCGGCGTGCGCTGGCGTTCGGCCAGGCGTCGGCCGAGTTGCGTTTCGAGCTGCCGGATCTTGCTCAAGAGCCGCTCTTCGCCGCGCCGCTGCATGGCGTTGCCGAAGTAGCGCACGGCGTTGCCACCGACGACACGAAACAGCCAGGGGATGCCGAGGGCGGCGCCGGCTCCCATGAACGCGTAATAGCCGGCGTCGCCGATTTTCGGTAAGCGAATCGCCGACCAGTTGATCCCGCCTTGCGCGGTTTGCTCCCCTAGCGGCGGCGAAGTGGGACCGTTGGCGACGGGGGGCTCGAGCGGCTGGCTAGTCGGCCCGTTCTTGACTGGTGGCCGTGGTCGCGGCGGTTGTGCCGGCACCTGCTCGGTCTGCGGTGGCGGCTGGTCGGCTGGCGCTTCCGCCTCGGGGCCGACCGGTCCAACCGATCCCATCGAGCCGGGCGGGCAGCTCGCGCACGGCTGCTTGGCCACCGCCGGCAGTTTTTCGATCGGTACTAGCGGCACCGACGCCATCGAACTGGCATCGCCAGCCGGCTGCGAGCCGTTGTACTGCCACCCGACATGGCCATCGGCCCCCTCGTGCACGAAAATGCGACCCGGCGGCCGCATCGGCACCATCCGCATCGCTTCCGCCTGATTCTGACACGCGCCCCCGGCGCAAGGTTGCTTCATCACTTCGTGCTTGATCCCCGACGGCGGACTGCCGACGCGCACCCAAGCGAGCCAACTCTGCTGCAGATGGCTGAGACTTTCGTAGCCGTAGGCCTGCCGAACCGCGCCGGTCCAGTCGCTCGATTGCAAACCGGTTCCGATGAAACCAACAAACTGCCGCGGTCCGTCGTGCTCCAACAGAAACCGCGACAGCGAGTAGCCTTGGCTGTACAGGGGCATGACGTCGGCCGGATACTCCTTCATCGCGAACATTTGGGGAAACGCGATGCCGCGGCCGGTCCGCAAGAACTCCGCCAGCATGCGGGTCATCTTGCCCCGTTCGCTTGCGTGCTCGACGGTCGTGCAGGCTCCCTCGTCGGCCCAGCGCGGCAACGGCTGGCGGAAGTGGCTGGCAAAGATCGTGTGCGTGATCTCGTGCGGCAGCACCGAGTCGACCAGTCGCTCGGGCGATCCCTGGATCGACATTTGCCAGTTAAAAACTTCGCCGTGGTCGAACACGAACGACGTCGCGCCGCCGGCGCCAAGCTGCGGGCCCACTTGCAACCGGATCGGGCAGGGGCGGGCCCAGCGGGGCAGCTCTTTGCCCAGCCAGTAGACCGCCAGCTCGCGCCGCTGCTGCTCGGCCGCCTGGCGAACCGTCTCGTTAAACGCAGCGCTCGCGCCGGTCACGGTGAAGTTTTGCGCGCGTGCCGCGAGCGTCGAGCAAACGAACAGCGCCGCCAGGGCGGCACGCACCAGCAGCGATGCGGTCATGGCAAAAGCCTCCGGTAATGCTCTCGATCGTGCCGCGCGGGGTGAAATGACTCGATCACGCCGACCTGGTCGCGGAACATTGGCCGCAGGTTCACGCCGTTGTGCGAGATACAAGCCGGGTGGAACGGGTGAAAGGAAAAGATTTCATCGCCGCCGGGAATGTGGCCGTACTTTTGCTTGGGGCTGCGCGGGTCGATCTCGTCGCCGTCGTGACCGGCCGTGCGGTGACACTCGCGGCAGCTTTTGTCATTGGTTCCGAGAAACGTGCCGTCGTAATGCCGCGGCACGATCGAGAACTCCTGATCGCTCGTTGGGGCAAAGCAGGTTTGCCCGCGCCAGGTCGTGCCGGTCGCGTCGTCGAACTCGAAGCCAGTCAACAAGTCAGTGACCAGGTCGGCCGGCAGGGCCGGCAAGGTATCGACGCTGGCCCGCGACCGTAGCGCCGGGTAAACGTGGTGGGTGTCGACGAGTTTCAGCACTCGCAGCTCGCGCGGGCCGGTCAGCTCGTCCATTGCCTGAGATAACTGCGGATCCAGCCACCACTCGGGGCGAATCAGTTGGATCGCAGTCGCCAGGTGGTCCACCGTCGGGAACGGCCGAAACACGCTCGAGACCCAATCGTTCGTTTCGCGTGTTTTGATTCGCACCTCGAACGGCATATCGCGACCTTCCGGCGATCGCAGGCAGAGCACCTCACCAACCACGCTGCCGATCGGAAACAGCCACTGCCAGCGGCCCCCTTCGAAGTAGTAGGCGACCGCGCGTCCTGGCGGCAGCCGCAGAAACGTGAAGTGAGTCACGCCCGTGGATCGCCGCACGCCGGCCGGCGTCGAGAACGGGAAGAGCACGGCCCAGTTGCCGCCGCGGCCATCGGGTACCAGCTGCTCGGGCCACTCCCCTGAAATGTTGTAATTCGGATCGTGCGCGCAGCCGTCGTGCTGGTAGACGCGGGGCATCGACTGCCGCGTATAGATCAGCAGCCGCGGATCTTCGCGAAACTCGGCCAGCGGGATCTTGCTGCGAAGAAATACCTCCTGCCGGCCGCTGACAAACTGGGCGTGGACCACGCCGGCCGATGTCAGCACGAAATAGCAGATCACCACCAACAGCGCCAGCAGCAGCAGCGACCAGACGTCGATTTTGAGCCAGCGTGACATATCAAAATCCTTCCTCGACGCAGACGCCGACATATGAGCCGTCGGGATGCTGGGTCGGCCGCTGCTTGACGATCCCCAGCTCGATCAACTGCTCGATCGCCTCGCGCGGGGCCTCGTCGCGGCTGCTGGCCTCGACCAGGATCCGCACGCCGCGGACGACGACCAGGTACTGCCGTTTGCCGTCACTCATGCGGGCACCTTGATCAGGGTGGGGCGGGAAAAGTTGCCGTTGGCATACAGCAGGCCGGCGAAGCGCGACGGGCTGTAGCGCTTCGAGTTGTCCAACGACACCAGGCCCGCGCGGGCCAGCGACGCATGGCAAAGGTCGCTGCAAAAGCGACGTTGTTCTCGGTAGAGGGTCGGCCAGCGCGTCACGCTCCGCATGGCGCCGCCGAAGTCGTAGCGCTCGCCGAATTGCCAATGCACGAACCCGGTCAATTCGCTGCGACGCTCGTTGGTCAGCTCCCAGCCGCGGGCTGGCCGCATCCGCCAGACCCAGCCGTCATACTGCGTGACGCGATAAGCCGGGCGATGGGCCTGCACGCCGTGCGTCTGCACGCTGCGAACCACGCACGGCAGTTCGTTCATCGTGGTGGACTCGATCAGCAGCGGCTCGCTGTGCCAATCGCAGATCAGGGCGACGTGCGAGATCCAGCGCCAATGCGGGTGACGCTCCCACGGCCGCCAGACGGGCCAAAACCACGGCGGCACGCTGGCCAACTTGATGCCGAGGCTGGCGGGGTCGCGGCCGCTGAACAGCAGCACGTCGCCGGCCCGAAAATCATCTGTGGTGAGGGCCGGTCGAGTCATGGGTCGTCAGCGGCAAGTTGCCGACTCCAACTGCGCACAAAAAAAGCCCGCGCGCAAACCAGGGGGTTGGTCTGCGGCGGGCTGCTTAGGATCGCCTGCGGGGGCAGGTTCTTGGGCTGGGCCTACCTACTTGCGTCGATTGTGGGAGCGCTCGACGCGCTCCCGCACCTGCATTACGACTCCGTCTTTAACGTCGGCCTCGATGGCGACCGTACCGAAGAAACCGCGCTGAATCGATTGCCCGAGCACCTGAGCGACACTGTCGCGCACCATGCTGCGGGATTGCTCGTCTGAGTCGGCACTCATGCCAAGATCTCCACGCGACTCCATGCGTGCTGCCAGTCAGAGTACGCTCGCCTTGCGCGCGGTGTCAATCCTACTGTGTTGGTCTACTCACTTTTTGCGTCGCGGCGCTTTGTGCGCGGGCCGTTTTTTTCGAGGTGCAATACCAAGAATCTCGTCGGCCGACACGTTCAGCGCCCGGCAGATCGTGGCCAGCGCCGTCGCTCCCGGCTCGCGGCGTCCGCTTTCGTATTGGCTCCAAGCGGTCTGGTGCAGCTCGGCACGCTCGGCCGCTTCGCCGGTCGACAGCTCGGCAGCCAGGCGGGCCGCTCGGATCCGCTCTCCGAGGGGGCTGCGCTCGACCGCCAGCGGGCGGCCGACCTCGTTGGGCTTGGTTTTCGGTGACATGACTCGCTCTCCTTTATTACTAATCAGTATAAACCACGTTTTTACGCTTCCGTCAAGTTGGCTCGGCCGGTTTTGCAAGGGGGTCGTCAAGAGACTCTCGAAAAACGTA
>CAZBWM010000149.1:0-9097 GCA_964495375.1 uncultured Planctomycetaceae bacterium
GGTGTCATAAAGGAATGAGTTGCGGTTATTGCGGGCGTCGACAATGGCAATGCGTCGGCCGGCCGCGTCGAAGACCTGCGTGGTGCGATAGCCGAGCGCGTTGACAGCCGCCACTTGCCGCCCCGCCGCGTCGAACACGCTGCTGGTTCTGCGCCCCAGCGCGTTCTGGACGGCGACGACTCGGTTCAGCGCATCGTACGAGTAGCTCATCCGCGCACCCAGTGGGTTGACGGCGGCCAGCAAGCGACCGGCCAAGTCGTAGACCGAGGTGAATTGGTTCAGCAGCGCATTGATGACGGCCGTTCTCCGGCCGGCCTTATCATAAGAGTATGAAGTGCGGTTCCCCAGCGGGTCAATTGTCGCCTGGGTCCAACCGGCTGCGTTAAAGATGGTTGTTACACGGTTCCCCAAGGGATTGATGGTAGCGATCTGCCTGCCTGCGGCGTCGTAGACCAGCGACGTGCGGTTCCCTTGCCAGTTGACGCGCGCTGTTAACCAGCCAGCGGCATTAAACACACTGGTGGTGACCTGGCCCAGCGCATTCTGGGTGCGAACCTGCCGACCGCCGGCGTCGTAGCCGAAGCTGGTTCTGTAACCCAGGGGGTTAACATTCGCTAGCATCCGGCCTTCCGCGTCATAGACCAACGTGGCGATGAAGCCGAGCGGATTGACGGTCCGCAACACTCGACTCGCCCTGTCGTAAACCGTGCTGCTGCGAGCTCCCAAGGGATCGATTATGGCAACCTGCCGACCCGCCGCGTCGTAGACGGTGGTGGTGATGAAGCCGAGCGGATTCTGGCTGCGCAGACGGCGCCCCGCCGCGTCATAAGCCTGGCTGCTGCGCTGCAGCAAAGGGTTCACGCTTGCCAATATCCGGCCCGCCGCGTCGTAGACCGTCGTCGCGACTTGGCCGAGCGCATTCTGAATACGGATCTGCCGCCCCGCCGCATCGTAGGCCAGGCTGGTGCGGCGTAGGAAGGGATCGACCGTGGCGATCATCCGACCCGTTATGTCATAGACGCTGGTCGAGATGGCGCCCGTGGGAGTCTGGGAACGTACGCGCCGACCACCCATGTCGTAAGCGAGGCTGGTGCGGAAGCCGAGCGGATTAACACTGCCTTTGACTTGTCCGGCCAGGTCATAGACGATGCTGCTACGATTCCCCAGTGGGTCAATGCTCGCCACGGCGCGCCCGGCGCCGTCGTAAACTGTACTGGACCGATAGCCGAGCGGGTTGATCGACGCGGCGACTCGTCCAACTTGATCGTAGACAGTCGTGGTTCGCGCGAAGAGCGGGTCCGTAACGGCAATCTGCTGGCCGTCCGGGTCGTAGCTGAAGCTGGTCCGATAACTCAAGGGGCTGATGCGGGCCTTGAGCTGCTTGAGGTTGTTGTAAATGCTGGTCGTGATCTGCAGCAGCGGGTTACGGGTCGAGGTCGGCATGCCCGTCGCATCGTACGTCGTCGTGCTGCGATTCCCCAACGGGTCGATCGTCGCAATCGGCCGGTTGTTGACGTCAAAGACGGTGCTCGTTCGTTGCGACAGTGGGTTCACCGCTGCGATCTGGTTGCCGGCGGCGTCAAGCACGTAAGCTGTCTGCTGGCCAAGCGGATTGATCTGGCCGACAACTCGGTTCGCGCCGTCATAGACCGTGGTGTTAATCTGCCCCAGCGGATTGACGATCCGCACCCGGTTGCGATTGCCGTCATAGCCGTAGCTGGTCCGTTGCAGAAGCGGATCAAGGACCGCGGCCACTTTACCGTTGGCATCGTACAGCTGGGTCGTGAGCAGGCCGAGTGAGTTCTTGGTCTGGACCAGGCGGCCGTTCGTGTCGTACGTGAAACTCGTCCGGCGGGCCAGGGGATCGATCTTAGTCGTGACCCGGTTCATCAGATCGCGGAGCTGCGTGGTCACGGCCCCCACAGGATTCTGAACCGAGAGTTGCTGGCCGAACGTGTTGTAGGCATAGGTTGTCCGCTGCCGAAGCGGATCGACCTTGGCCGCCAACCGCCCCACACCATCGTAGATGCTTGAGAATCGGTGCCCCAGTGGATTGATGCTGGCAGTCCGCTGTCCGCGACCGTTATAGGTCCATGAACTCCGGTAGCCTTTGGGATCTGCCACGGCCGCGCGATTTCCCGAGCCGTCCCATACCAGGGTCCAGCGATTGCCAACCTGATTGATAATCGCTTGCTGACGTCCGTTAGCATCAAACGTAAAGCTATAACGCGTGTTATCTGGAAAGTGCAATTCCCTGAGATTCTTGCGGCCCTGAAAGACGTCGGCCGTTGTGAAGGTCGACCGATGACTGCGCCCATCGCGGTTCGTGATTTTCAGGTTGGTTTCGTCGTAAACCTGCGTTACGACCGTTCGCGCCGCATCCTCGCGGTATTTGAGCGTATTGGTCGCCGAGGCCGCGAACGTCGTTACCAGCAGCCGCGGGTCGCGGACCCGTCCTTTCTCGGACGTCACGTAGGTGACCGTCGCGATCCGATTCGGTGCCAGGACCTGAGTGACGAAGTCCGAAGGGTCGTAGGTGTAGCTGGTCCGGTCCCCCTCAGGGTTGACCCAGGTCGTGATGTTGTGATTGACGTCATACTTTAACACTGTAACACACAGCTCCGGAGTCACCGTGTCGACCAGGTCACCCGAGCCATCGACAGTGAAGGTGGTGATGCGATTGGCGCAGTCGACCATCCGGCGAATCTTGCCCACGCCGTCGTAGGCATAGGTCAGCCGCTCGTTGAACGGGTTCGTGTACGAGGTAATGCGGCCCGTGATGTCGTAACTGACCGTCCAGCGCGCGCCGCCGCTATTGCGAATATCGCGAACTCGGCCAGTGGTCATGTAATCATAGATGAAGCCATCCGGCTGCCGCTCGGTCCAGGTGCCGTCCCCGTTCTTCTGCAGGGAGTTGGCGCCCCAAGCGGGCGGCACGTAGTACCCAGTCCCCGGGTCTCGATCGGTATAGGTCAATTGGACTGAACCGGGATAGTTGATGGCGGCTGTATCGGCGTCGACTTCCGTCAGGATTCGGTAGTAGCCTTCGGTCCAGCCGAAACCGAACTCGGTGCCCACCTGTCGCTGGCTGCTGTAGACAAGTGCCGGCCGGAGGTCATACGGCCCACAAGCTGGCGGCTGCAATTCAGCGAGCAGCGCGCCCGAGCCAGAGATGGTTGGACGTCCCGAGCAGGAGCCGTCGCCACAGGTCTGTAAAGCGCCATGCAGCGGATTCTCCAGGAGGTTTTGTCGATGAACAAGCGCGACCGCTTCGTTGAGAACGGCCGCTGGCGAAAAAGGCGGGCATTCGACATAGGGCGTTCCCGTTGCACACTGTAGCCATCCACAATCCGGCCTTTGAGTCGCATTGGGGTAATGCATGATCGGCGACTCACGCCGTTCGCCACAACCGCAGCATTCATCGGGTGGGTCGTCCGAACTACAAGTGCCTCCCGCTTCACATGAGACTGGCACACAGCAGTGGTTCGGCTCGACGGAAGGCGGAAAGTAGTTGTTCTTCTTAAAGAAGTCTGGGCATTCTTCTGGTGGCTTTGCCATAGTTCACCACGTATTGGTCGGTTAGCATGAACTCTTATTCGAAGACGACGTGCCACTCGGCGCGGTCCTCGGAGAGGCGCTGCACGGTGATGACCGTGCCTGGTAACGTCGGCGCCAGCTGCACGAGTTGCGCCATGGGCGGGTAGTCCCATTGCAACGGCACCATGGCAAAGCAGGTGTTCGTGCCGGCCTGGGCCAAGAGTGACTTGAGCTCTAAGCGCAATAAGTCGAAGACCTGATTAGGCGCACCATTGAGGAACCCGACGGTGGTCAGCCGAAACTGGGAGCGCTTCGGACTGAACACCAGCACCATGACGATCTCGAGGACCCCCTGCTTGTAGTAGTAGGCCTTACCCCCTTGGACTTTGAGCCAGGGCCGCACGGTCTCCTCGATCGTGACGTTCTTGTAGCGCTTAGACATGGCCTTCATGATGTCCAGGCACCGCTGCAACAAAGCCTCGTTATCGAGCCCGACTTCGGTCCACATCGACCTTACCTCCGGCGCCGATTGGCCGGCGCAAAGCGGATCTTGTCACGATGCCGTCGCCACCAGTTCCAACTCAGGAGATGCGGCTTGAGCATGCGCCTCCGGAGGCGCCAGGTCCCACATCATTAGGCGTGGCGAATCGTGGCGCAACGTGGCGGCCACGCGAGGATGGAACGGCACGAGTCGGTGAAAGGCCTCGATCCCAGGGTGATCCATGTTTTTGGGACGCAAGGCAAAGATCGAATCGATTTCGTGTTCCTGCACAAAGGCCATACACCGTTCGATCGTGAGATCCAGCGCCTCAGCTGGCTCGAGTGCTCCGAGGAAGCCCACGTTGTAAAGCTGGTAGCGCTCGCGCTTCGCGATGAATTCGAAGCGCAGGGCGATCTCCCCTCGCTGGCTGCGGTAGTACCACGTCTCCCCAAGACTAGTGGCCATCCAGCCCCGTACCTCGGCCACCTTGAGAGTGCTGTAATTCCGATTCATGGGCTGCATTACCGCGACCCAGCGCTCGACCAGCGCCACATCCGATACCGTCAACCTGGTCCACATCGATCGGACCTCCGAACTGAGGACATTCTCCGCGCGCAACTCGATCCCAGAAGCTGGATCGAGGTCAGCGCAGAACAAGATGGAATATCTGGCCGGTTGATCGTCGCGAGGCCGAGCGAAGCAGCGTCTCAAAGAAGTCGAACGAACATCGGCGTGCGGAATCTGAAATTACCGATGCCCGCCACGAGTTCGCAAGAACAATCCGAACAAATGCTTCATCTGAGTGAAACCGCATCCGCCATTCTTGGGATTTAGGCAACTTGCGCAAAGGTTTGCACTCGCGCGCCGCACAGTCAACATTAGCGGACCACCCATCGGAGGATAGTGACGATCACGTGCTGAATGCGAAAAGGAGATTGGCTCGCGTCGAGCGCGTGCGCCGCGCTGACTATAAATAGCCACAGCATCAACAAGATCGTTTATCGTGTATGTGATCGCACGCGTTGCTGACCACCCACCCATCATGATTACTGGCAATGCAACTGCAGAGATATAACACTGTAGTCCGCATATGAACGATGACGCATGTTGGAGCTTTGATGCAATGTGATAGCATTCAGCATGTCTCACAAACTGATGAGAATTCTTTTGACGCGCGACACCACACATCGGTAATGTTGGAACCTGCGCCGCACTCTGCGTTCACTTCGATGAGTTCTACCTCGGCGACGCAACGATAATTCACAGTCGACACGGTCTGTTGCAACTGCATCGGCGTCGCATTCGTTTCTTGGCAGGCGAATCGACTGCGAAAGTCGCACGATGCTCATTCGCCTTGGAGAAGGCTGATGCTGGGTCGTACTTCATCCGTGATGGAGCACTTCAGTCAGCCGCGAAATCAGGGTGGCCTGGAGGACTACGACCGCGAAGGGTTTGCCAGCGTGCGACCACACGGACCCTTCATGCGGATTTATTTACGGCTGAACGAGGACGTGATCACGGTCGCGCGATTTCAGACCTTCGGCTGTGGGATCGCAATCGCTTGCGGCTCATTTCTGACAGAAACGATTACCGATCGAACGATCGCGGAATGTCGAAACGTTTCGGCGAGTGAACTTGAGGCGGCACTAGGAGGATTGCCGGCAGCGCGCCGTTTTTGTGCCCAGTTGGCGATCGACGCGCTCGGCCGCGCACTGGCCGACGATTAGGAACTCGGGAGTGCAAGATGTCTGAACGAAAGTCAAATGGCGGTCGCGACGACGCAGTCCTCGCGCGAAAGGGAGACCTTCGGTGACCAAGCGACGGCGAGCGAGCCAGAAGCGGTCTCATGCGGCAGCTGCCGCTCCGCCCCATTCGGGCACAACGAGCGACTACATGCGAGCCAGCGCCCTGGCTCGCGACGGTCAAATTAACGATGCCCGGGCTATCTATACCCGGCTTGGCGCGAACGGGCTGGAGCCAACTGCCCGTGCTCGCGTCGCCAATGATCTTGGGGTGCTGGCCGCGGTCGAAGGAGATCTAGAACTGGCCCGCCAGCAACTTCAGGCGGCACTAAATTTGGACCGCAACTGTGCTGCCGCGCTCGACAACGTGGCCCTCTTCGAAGCGTACCGGAGTCAGCCTACACTCAACACGGGCGAAACTGATCGTGCAGACGAGGCCGTGGCGCAACCGGTTGTCGCAACTCGAATGAAAGTCGCGATTCTGAGTTTCTTGTTCAACTGGCCGTCCACGGGCGGCGGGATCGTGCACACCGTCGAACTCGCTCAGTTTCTGGGCAAGGCGGGCTACGACGTCCAGCATTTCTACGCCCGCTATCTCGACTGGGGAGTGGGCAATGTCGCATCTGAACTCCCCATCGACAGCCTCCCACTCGATTTCAATGCCGTCACTTGGCATGCGCCGGAGATCCAGCGCCGCTATCGGGAGGCCGTGGCGGAGTTCAATCCGGATTATGTCATCATCACCGACTGCTGGAACATGAAGCCGTTGTTGGCGGAAGCCGTCCGTGACTATCCGTATCTACTGCGGCAGCAAGCGCTCGAGCTCTTGTGTCCGCTCAATAACCTGCGACTGTTGCCGGACGGACCGGGCCAAGTACGCCAGTGCCCGAAAAACCAGCTCGCGACGCCGGATGTCTGTCTCCAATGCCTGGCTGAGCGGGGTCACATGTCGGGCGGACTTCATCAAGCCGAACGTGCCTTGGCGGGGGTTGGCACGCCACAGTACCAAGAACTCCTCCATCGGAGTTTGCTGGAGGCAGAGGCGGTCCTCGTTCACAACCCCATCCTGGAGACGATTTACAGTCCTTATGCAACGAATGTTCGGGTCGCCACCTGGGGAATGGACGCGGCCAGGTTTCCTTGGCCATGGCCGGTCGAACCGCCGCGACTTGCGCCGGTTGGAGTGACGACTCTGATCATGGCCGGGCTGGTGAGCGAATACATCAAGGGTTTCCATGTATTGCAGGAAGCCGGCGCTCGCCTGTGGCGAAAGCGCCGCGACTTTCTCCTGGTTGCCACCGGCGATCCGCCCGGACAGTTCAACGAGTTCACGCACTTCACCGGCTGGCTCTCGCAAGCGGACTTGCCACGCTTTATCCGGGGGGCCGACATCCTGGTAATGCCGTCGATCGCGCAGGAGGCCCTCTCCCGGACCTCGGTCGAGGCAATGGGTGTCGGCCGCCCGGTCGTGGCGAGCCGGATTGGCGGCTTGCCGTATACCGTGGCGGACGGGGCGACTGGCTTGCTCTGCGAGCCGGGAAACCCCGATGACTTGGCCGCAAAAATCGAAACACTGCTCGACGACCCGGACCTCCGCCAGCGGATGGGGACTGCCGGGCGCCAACGGTTCGAGGCGGAGTTCACTTGGGAACAGGTCATCGATCGTTGCTACCGTCCCTTACTGAAAGCTCGTGCCCACCGGTAGCTGGATATCGACATAAGAGATAAAAGGCGGCTTGCCATGGCAATCGATCGCATCGCCGTGATTTTTGATCGGCAAACGCGGCCCGAGACGACCGGCGTCTATTGTCTTCGGGCCCTCGAAGGGCTGTGCCATGTGGAGCACATTGATCCCGGCCAGATCTTAAAGCTCCAGCCGGGGCAGTTCGATCTTTTCCTCGCGATCGACGACGGCCTGCGATACGAGCTGCCGACAGGTCTCGGTCCGTCGGCCTGGTGGGCCATCGATACGCATCTCGCCTACGACTGGTGTCTGGCACGCGCCGGCCAGTTTGATTTTGTATTTGCGGCGCAGCGCGACGGCGCTGAGAAACTGCGGAGTGCTGGCATTGGCAGCGCCCGCTGGCTCCCCTTGGCCTGCGATCCGTACGTCCATCGTTCGCATCCAGTTGCCAAAACCTGGGATGTGTCGTTCGTCGGCAATTTGTTTCCTGGCCCACGCGCGGACTTAGTCGCGCTGTTGCGCCGTCACTTCCCCAGCCATTTCGTCGGGCGCGCCTACTTTGAGGAGATGGCTCACACCTATTCGGCATCGCGGGCCGTCTTCAATCGCAGCATTCGCAACGACGTCAACATGCGCGTATTCGAAGCTCTGGCCTGTGGCTCGCTCCTGGTCACTAACGACCTGGCCGATAACGGCCAGGCTGAGTTCTTTCAAGACGGGATTCATCTGGCGACCTATCGGGAAGCCGACGAGTTGTTGGACAAACTGCGGTTTTACCTGGCACACGAGGCCACCCGGGAACGTGTGGCCGCCCATGGCCGCGAGGAAGTCGTCGCCCACCACACGTATGTCCTGCGCATGCAGGAAATCATCAGCACGATTACAAAACAAACGAATTCCTTACGAATCGTCCCGCATCCAACCAGCACTGCCAAGGCAGACGGAACATCGGCGACCGGTGCTGCCGCGTTGGCATCAGTGCACGGTTGCAACAAAGATTCCTGCCGTTGCCGCCGGCAAGTCGCCGCGGAAGCGGCGGCAACCATGAAAGATCCCTCCTATTTCGAGTTCGCCAGGCCGGAAATCCTGGCACGAATTCCGCCGTCCGCGCGACGCATATTGGAAATCGGCTGTGGTGCCGGACGACTGGGCGCCGCCTTGAAGGCGCGGCAGTCGGCGGAAGTTGTCGGCGTGGAGTTCGATGAAGGAGCAGCCGCCGCGGCTCGCCAACGGCTCGACCGCGTGGTGGTCGGCGATATTGAGCGTCTGGAGCCAGATTTTGAAGCCGGCAGCTTTGATTGCGTTGTCTGCGCCGACGTGTTGGAGCATCTCGAGCGCCCGGATCGAGTCCTCAGGCGAATCCGCCAGTGGCTTGCGCCCCACGGCAAGCTGATTGCTAGTATTCCCAACGCGCGTCACCACAGCGTGGTCGGCGGACTGCTGGAAGGAAACTGGACCTACGAACGGGCCGGACTGTTGGACAACACGCACTTCCGGTTCTTTACACGACTGGATATCGAACGGTTGCTGTATCGCTGTGGCTTCGCGGTCAGTGATTTGGGAATCGTCCCCGGCCCCGGCCATGACGAATGGGTCGCCAAGGGACGACCCGGGCAGGTTCGCTTGGGTTGGCTCGATGTGGTCGGCATCCCG
>CAZBWM010000150.1:0-8950 GCA_964495375.1 uncultured Planctomycetaceae bacterium
GGGCAATGCGGCCAGGAGTGCGCCTTTCGCGCGATGGCCCTCTGCTTCGGGCTGTATGGCTTCTGGCGGTCGCCATCCACCACGCCCGAGCGCGTGGCGTGGCTCGCGGCGCTGTCGGCTGTACACGCACAGCGCATTCAAACGAACATTCGCTTCGCCCAGGTACAGATGGGCAACCACGCTCTGAGCGAGGCGGTCGGGCTGTACACGATTGGCACGCTGTTTCCAGAGTTCAAGAAAGCCGAGAACTGGCGCCAGCACGGCCGCCACATCATCGATCTCGAAGCGCGGATGCACAGCTATCGAGACGGCTCGTACATTCAGCACTCGCTCAACTATCACCGCTTGATGTTGGACGACTATCGCTGGTCGCTGCGACTGGCCGAGCTCAACGATCAAGAATTCGAGCCGCTGACCCGCGAGATCGTCGACCTGCACGGGCAGTACGTCGTTCAACTGCAGAACGAAGAAAACGGGCGTGTGCCGAACTACGGCCAGAACGACGGTTCGCTCATCATGCCGATCAACGGCTGCCCGTATCTCGACTATCGTCCGGTGGCCGAGGGGGTGCATTATCAACTGCACCGCCGCCGGCTGTACCCGCGCGGGCCTTGGGAAGAAGACCTCTACTGGTTGTTCGGCGAGGCCGCGGCCAATGCGCCGCGCGACGTGCCCAACCGCGTGAGCCGCCGCTACGACATCGGTGGCTATTACACCATGCGCGGTGAACACACGTGGGGGATGATCCGCGTGCACACGATCATCCACCACCCACACCAGGCCGACATGCTCCATCTCGACGTCTGGTGGCGCGGGCTGAACGTGCTGCACGACGTCGGCTCATTTTCGTACAACGCGCCGGAGCCGTGGCGACATTACTTTGTCTCGACGTCGTCGCACAATTCGGTGGAGATCGGCGGCGAGAGCCAGATGATCCGCCCACAGCGATTCAGTTGGACGTACCTGACGCGCTCGAGCTTGCACGAGTATCAACCGGGGCTCGGCCCGAACGTTGATTACGTGCAGGGAGAGCACTACGGTTACCAACGGCTGCCGAGCCGGGCCGTGCATCGCCGGGCCGTGCTACGGTTGGGCGAACAGTTCTGGTTGGTGGTCGACGATGTCTTCGGCCAGGGGCGCGAGCAGGTGAAACTCTGCTGGCAACTGTTCGACGCGCCCTACGAAGTGAGCGGCCGCCGCGTGGTGCTCGATACGCCGCAAGGCCACGTCGGCATGGAGGTGCTGGCTGCGCCCGAGGCCACTTTCGAAATCGTGCGTGGAGAGGTTGGTCCGCCGGCCCGGGGCTGGCATTCGGTACACTACGGCGAGCGGCTGCCGGCGCCGAGCGTAAGCGTATCGACCAACGGGGCGTTACCGCAGCGGTTCGTCACGCTGGTGAGTTTGGGGTGTGTCGCGCGGATCGAGCAGCAGGGAATCGACGAGCGGGGCGCGAACCGCCTGATCATTTCGGGAGTCGATAACCTGGGGACCGAGTCTGCCGAACCGCGGGAAGTGAACCTAGAGCCGTGCGAGGTGACTTTGGCGCCGTTGGCCCCCGGGAGCGGACGCGTGGTCGAGCGGTTCAGTCTGGGGCGGTGGACCGCCCAGCCGGCGTCGTCGCTGGGCCGATAGGGGCGCGGATTCTCGCCAAAATCTGCCACAAGAGTCGGCAACTGCGGCGGTTTTCAGCTCCGCGTGGCCTTTGCCGGCGAGCGGAGTGCCGATAAAATGCCGGAATTCGCAGTCGATTGCTGGCACAAGTGAATTGTGCAAATCGACGTACGGGGCGTAGCTCAGCCTGGCTAGAGCGCTGCGTTCGGGACGCAGAGGTCGCATGTTCAAATCATGTCGCCCCGATTCACCTTTGTGAACGTAATGCCCTTTTGGTGGCTGGAATCTTGCCGGCTGCCGGGCTTGTCAACGCAACGGCCTGGACGCGGACCATGGGGTCCGCTTCCAGGCTGTCCTTCAGAGCGGCCGTGTTTCTTTACTTGAGTGCTGGGGGCAGCCTTGATGGCTGTGGTTATCTCTAGCTGATTCTCGATCGCGGTCGGCTGGGGGGGATCGGATCCGTTCTCTGACTTTCCGAGTCGCGAATAAGAGGACCAAATAGCGGGACTGGCGGATTCTCAGAGTCCAGGGTCATAACTCCACCGCGTGGAATTTGAATCTCACGCTTCTGGCACTTGATTCCCTTGTCAAAGTCCAGGCCGATCCACAGACCCAAGCTCGCAAGCAGCGGTCGTATTTCAGCTCGGGCAGCCGGGTCCGCTATGACTCGCTCAATCTATGCGAGCAATTTCATCGCCATTTGTACTTGGCTTTCGACGCCATCCGTGGCACTGTTGTCGCGCCGTTGGTGGCAGGCGGCTAATTCGGTCTGGAGGTTCTTGAGTTCACCAGACTTTTCGAGGAACGCACTCCGGTGAGCGTCGTAGACCTCCTCGTCCGTCTCGTCGGTCATCCGGCGCTTAGCCAATTCAAGTTGGCGCTGCACGCTGTCGCTCTCACGCGTAAGGACATCAATCCGTTGATCAAGCTGTTTCCGCGCCTTCTCAGCCACGTTTGCTGTGGCTCGCGAGCGTAAGTGAGCGCGTAGCTTTTCCTCGTCGCCATGGACCATCACCAACTGGCGAACCGTTACGAGTGTGAACTTTAACAGGGCGTCCGCATCGACCTGATAGTGGTTGCAGTCAACATCTACGAGAAGGACAACCTCGCGCTCTTCCACGTCACCGAGCCGTCCGTATCGGCAACGCCTTGCCCAGCGTTGACTCGCAGGGTTTATCTCGGAGAGACTCGCGCGGCCGTTTGCTAGCCGGTCCCGCGACATGGCTACTTTAAGGCCGTCGTGGCAGGTAATCCCGAGTGGCAGTTGGCTCGTCGATACTCTACGATTCTCTGGATCGTGTTCGCGTGGAAAGAGTTTTCCCAACGAAGTTTTGCCGAAACATCGTGCCTTACGGCGCACCCTGGCAGGGTGATGATGTCGTCCCGACGGGCAGTTGGGCTGCCAATTAAGACGCACCTCGACTTGGAGAGTTCACCTAGCCGTCTCAGTAATCGCGCGGGAGGGCAACGGGCCCATACATGCCGACGTCAGGCGAGCTGGCGGCGAACCAGGCTTCTGGTGCAGTGCCGATCGATGTGTCACCGAGATCACTGAATCGCCTCGCGAATTCCCCCTCGGCCTACTGGACGGGACTCGCTTCGCTTATGCTAGAGGCATAGCCGTCAGGAGTATTTCATGCCAGCTTACCGCTCGAGAACATCCACTCAAGGCCGCAACATGGCCGGTGCCCGCGCCCTGTGGCGCGCGACGGGGATGAAGGACGAAGATTTCAAGAAGCCGATTATCGCCATCGCCAACTCGTTCACGCAGTTCGTGCCGGGCCACGTCCACCTCAAAGACCTGGGCCAACTGGTCGCCGGCGAGATTGAACGTGTCGGCGGCGTGGCCAAGGAATTCGACACCATCGCGGTCGACGACGGAATCGCGATGGGCCATGACGGCATGCTGTACTCCCTGCCGAGCCGCGAGATCATCGCCGACTCGGTGGAGTACATGGTCAACGCCCACTGCGCCGATGCCATCGTCTGCATCTCGAACTGCGACAAGATCACCCCGGGCATGCTGATGGCGGCGCTACGGCTGAATATTCCGGCAATTTTTGTCTCCGGTGGCCCGATGGAAGCCGGCAAAACCCGGCTGGCCAGCCATCGCCTCGATCTGGTCGACGCGATGGTCATCGCCGCCGACCCCAGCGCGTCGGACGAGAAAGTTGCGGAATACGAGCGCAGTGCCTGCCCCACCTGTGGATCTTGTTCTGGCATGTTCACCGCCAACTCGATGAACTGCCTGACCGAAGCCCTCGGTCTGGCCCTGCCCGGCAACGGCTCGACACTGGCTACCCATGCCGACCGCGAGCAGCTCTTTTTGCAGGCCGGCCGCACGATCGTCGAACTGTGTCAGCGCTACTACCGCGACGACGACGAATCGGTGTTGCCGCGCAGCATCGCGTGTTTCAATGCGTTCAAGAATGCCATGACCCTCGACATCGCGATGGGGGGTTCGACCAACACGATTCTGCATCTTCTGGCCGCCGCGCAGGAGGCCGAAATCGCCTTCGACCTGCGCGACATCGACCGCCTATCACGCCAAGTGCCGCAATTGTGCAAGGTGGCGCCGAACACACCGAAGTATCACATGGAAGACGTGCACCGCGCAGGAGGCATCTTCGGAATTCTCGGCGAGTTGGCTCGCGGTGGCCTGCTCGATACCAGCCTGCCGACGGTGCATAGCCGCTCGCTCGCCGAGGCCCTCGCCAAATGGGACATCACCCAGAGCGACGACCAGTCCGTGCACACGTTCTTCCGCGCTGGGCCGGCCGGCATCCCCACTCAGGTCGCGTTCAGCCAGTCGACCCGCTGGGACACCGTCGACGACGACCGTGAGAGCGGCTGCATCCGCAGCGTCGAACACGCCTACTCGAAGGAAGGGGGGCTGGCCGTGCTGTACGGCAACATCGCCCTGGATGGTTGCGTCATCAAAACCGCGGGCGTCGATGAATCGATCCTGGTGTTCGAAGGCACCGCCAAGATCTTCGAAAGCCAGGACAGCGCGGTACGCGGCATCCTCGCCGACGAAGTGCGGCCGGGCGACATCGTGGTCATCCGCTATGAAGGCCCCAAGGGGGGCCCGGGCATGCAGGAAATGCTCTATCCGACGAGCTACCTGAAATCCAAGGGGCTGGGCAAGCAGTGCGCGCTGCTGACCGATGGCCGCTTCTCCGGTGGCACCTCGGGTCTGTCGATCGGTCATGTCTCTCCGGAAGCCGCGGCCGGCGGCGCCATCGGCCTGGTGCGCGACGGAGACAAGATCAAGATCGACATCCCGAACCGCTCGATCAACCTGTTGGTCGACGATACCGAACTGGCCCGACGTCGTGTTCAGCAGGACAAAAAGGGCTGGAAGCCGGTCGAGGCCCGTCCGCGCAAGGTGACCACGGCGCTCAGAGCATACGCTCTGCTGGCAACGAGTGCCGACAAGGGGGCCGTGCGGAACAAGGATTTGCTCCCAACTCTCTAAGCGAGTTTGCCTGCAAGGTCTCCGCTGGGGTCCTCGCTGCCACTACCATCGAAACCCACAAAGAAGAGTAACTCCCATGAGTGATGCGAAAGCTCTGCTGACAAGACGAAGCTTCTACGCCTTGGGCGCGGGGCTGGCGACGATCGGTTTCAATCGCCTGGCCAGCGCGGCAGAGGAAGACGCCAGCTCGATGATTACACAGTTAGCAAAGTTCAAGCTCAATCTGGAAAAAGAGACCGAAGCCATTGAGATGCTCAAGGAGATGTGTGCCGCCGTCGAGGCGAACGAGCCAGGCGTGTTGGTCTATCTCTGTCACCGTTCGGTGAAGAACCCTGACGAACTGGTGTTCTTCGAGGTCTACAAAGATCAAGACGCGCTCAAGGCGCATGCCAAATCGCCGCACATGGCCAAGATGCAAACGGCGTTCTTGAAGTTCTTCCGTCCGCCGCTCGAAGTGACCCGCCTAGACCGAATTGGTGGGTTCACGCGCTAGCGCAATCTCTATTGCATAACCATCCCTCGAATCAACAGCATCCTGACTGCCACGGCGAGGTTTTCGTCACCGAATACTCACTCGGTTGGAGCGCTTCTGCAGTAGGCTTGCCGAATTCGACCACGGATTGACTTCGCTGGAAAACTCACGGTTGCGAGCGTAGCGAAGTCGCGACATTAACCCGCGGCTAGGTGTTGTTGAATGCCGCGCAGTCGCTCGCCCGCCTGCTCGAGCGTCGCGTCGCGCTTGGCGAACATGAATCGCACTTGCGTGCGACCCCGCTCGCGAGGCGCGTAAAAGCTGCCGCCAGGGACCGCGGAGACACCAACCTGCTCAATCATCCAGCGAACGAACTCGGCGCCATCCCGGGTAGGATCCAACCCGGCGATATCGGTCATCACGTAGTACGCGCCTTCGGGCGCGTAAAACTGGAAACCTGCAGCGCTCAGATGGCCCAGCAGCAGGTCGCGCCGGCGATGGTAGTCCCGACGCAAGCCGTCGTAATACGACTGCGGCAAGGCGAGCGCCACGGCGCCAGCAACTTGCAACGGATGGGGCGCGCCAACCGTGAGAAAGTCGTGGGCTTTGCGAATCCCGTCGGTCAACTCCGACGGAGCGATGCAATAGCCCAGTCGCCACCCCGTCATGCTGAACGTTTTTGAAAGCCCGCTGATCGTCACTGTGCGTTGCGCCATGCCCGGCAACGTGGCGATGCTGATGTGCGGAGCCTCGACAAAGCGGATGTACTCGTAAATTTCATCCGACAGGGCGTAAACATCGAATTCTTGACAGAGTTCGGCGATCAGCGATAGCTCTTCGCGCGTGAAAACCCGACCGGTCGGATTGTTAGGTGTGTTGACAATGATGGCTTTGGTACGTGGCGAAAATGCCCGGCGCAGTTCGTCCGGATCAAATCGCCAGTCCGGTGGATGCAATGGAACCCAAACTGCTTGGGCGCCAGTGATCAGCGCGTCAGGGCCATAGTTTTCATAGAACGGCTGAAAGATCACCACTTCGTCGCCGGGATCGACCAGCGCCAGCATCGTGGCCATCATGCACTCGGTCGCACCGCAACAAACCGTGATCTCGGATTCAGGATCGCAATCGATTCCATTGAAAATTGCCGCCTTGCGCGCGATCGCCTGCCGTAGCGACGGCGCGCCCCAGGTGATCGCATATTGATTTGAACCGTTGCGTAGGGCAGCGCACGCCGCCTCGATGACTTCGGCGGGCGGATCGAAATCGGGCATTCCCTGTCCTAGATTGATCGCTCCATGACGATTGGCCAGCCGGGTCATCTCTCGAATGACCGATTCAGTAAAGTACTGAACTCGCTTCGCCAGGCCCATGACACCGCCCTGCCCAGCAAATAACGAGGGCATCTGAGGGTACTATTTCAGGCGTGAGGCGCTCGGCGACTTGAGGGCCCCACCACAACCGTGACGACCATGATCGTACGGTTGTTGATGCAATTGTAAAGACTGGTCGAGGACGACCAGCGTATCGCAAGTATGCTGGTTTCGCGAGGACACTCGCCCGCACAGCCACAACTCATTCCGTGCGCGAAACACTCCTGGCACCACACCTACGATACGATTCGGCAAGCAGCGACGGCGCTGCGTTGCCAGCACGGCAAACTCATGGTTCTTTCACGAACGCGGACGCGCGCTCGGCACACAGGCAGTTGACCGCCTCGTCGGCCGGCCGGATTTCGAACGGTCCCATTTTCACCCCCGGATGCTTCGATATCAGAGCGATGGCATAGTAGAGATCGCGGGCCTCCAACAGCAGGATGCCGCCAAGTATTTCCTTGGTCTCCGCGTAACGGGCCATCGGTGATGTCGACTTGGCCCTCTTTCATCCTGAGCGTGACGGCGCTCCTGGCAGAATCAAGAACCTCTCCTCCAAGAAAATGACTGCCGCGTCGCAACTCGTCGTCATAGGCAAAACACTCCTCCATCATTAGCTGTGCGATGTCCGGCGGAACCTCGGCAACTTTTGTCTCGTCGATATACCCTAAACGGACGTATGTCATTCGATCGCTACTGGACTAACTGGCAAGCTGAACTGGTTCGGCCGTCACGGACACCCAGCGCTCATCGAATAGTCGAAAGAAGCGGGTCGCGATCGACATGCGTAGCGTGGTTTTCTGCAAATAATTCTTGGATTAGGTAAGCCAGCCCGGTAGCGCCGCGGCCTGCTTCACCCAGCGAGCCATCTGCGCTTCGTCGAGCTGGTCGCCTTCGTAAATGTCGATCCAGCGCGCGTCCTTGCTCTTCGGCGTGCCACCAGGGGGCACGGGGTGCAACAACATGCCGCTAAAGAAGGTGACCTTGACGTAACGGGTGAGGACGTGGAATGAGAGGAACCAGCCCTGCCCCTCGATTCCATAAAATGGTGAGTTCCACTTCACGGCCTTGCGCACGCTGGGGACGTTGCTCACGATAAGCGCGTCGAGACGCTTTCCGAGCTCACTCTTCCAGCCGGGCATCGCGGCGATGTACGCCTGCACGGGGGCGTCGCCATCGGCCTTCGCGATTTGCGGATTGCCGCCTGAGAGGAGTTTTACAGGCTGGGTCTTTTTTGTAGCGGACTTGGCAATCGTGATTTGCGGGGACTTCGAGACGCGCTTCAGCTTCGCGCTTGGCTTCGTGGTGCCCTTCGTCTTCACGTTTGGCGACGACATGGGTTTTGACTTCGCACTGCCGCTTTTCAGATTCTCCGCGACCGCAGCCTGAACCAAAGCCTTGAACGCGCGAGCGTTGAGAACCTCACCTTCGTGAATATCGATGGCTCTGCGAGCGTTTCCCTCCAGGCTGGAGTTGAAGAGCCTGCTAGGGTCTGCCAGTGATGCACCGCGAACGAAGGTCAGTTTGACGACTTGCTTGTAGGACTCGCCCGTGCAGACAATTCCCGCGTGCGACCAGACCGGGACTCCTAGCGGGTTCGTGGGTTTGACCCATTTGATCTCCTCCACAATTTCCGGATCTGCTTCGTGAATGAGACGGCGAACCACAGCCAGGGTCTCGGCGCGCCATCCGCCTAGAGCCAACAGCCGTCGATCGATTCGACGAGAGCCCATGTCGGTCGATGGCGTGGCGACGGCGCTTAGCTTGTGCTTGTTGACCGGCTTCGCCGCTTGTTGGGCCTTTGCGCCTGCCTTCGGCTTGAGCTTGGGCTGCGAGGCTGATTTTGCTGGCTTGCTTGTGCGCGACTTGCCCTGGGCCTTCGGCGTTGCCTTGCTTTGAGTCATCGTTGGTTCCTGTGCGTGAACGGTGTCCTATCGTGCCGACGAGCACATCCGGGGCCCTTTTATGGTCTTTTTGGCGGGATTCAGAAGGCGTTTGCCGGGGTCCTGGACACGGGAT
>CAZBWM010000151.1:0-8874 GCA_964495375.1 uncultured Planctomycetaceae bacterium
CGCGGTAAATTAAAATCCCTCTACCCGAAACTCAAACTGTGACGCAGCACTAGTGGCTGGGCAACTGCCTGACGCACGCGCGAGCTACGCCAGACCGAGATATCGCTGGCTACGCAAGCCCGATGTACAGCTAGCTACCCTAGCCCGATATACAGCGCCATCAGCACGATCGCCAGCACCACGAGCACCGCGGTCACGATCGCGAAGTTCATCATCTTGTTGCCGAACTGTAGTTCCTTGCGCTCACGCTCCGCGCGCTTTTCGACGCGGTATTCGGCCGTGTCTTCGCGGCGCAGGCGAAACACAACGCCGCACACCGGACACGCCACGTCGCTCCCCAACAGTTCGCGCGGGGTCTCGAGCTCATGACCGTGGGGGCAGGCCAAATGGACGACGCTTGGCATTTCGCCCGGCATCATCTGGGGCGCTTCGCTCGCCGCGTTTGGCGCTCCGATGCCCGCGGAAGCCGGCGACTGACCAGGCGTACCTTGCCAAACAGAACCTGAGTTGCGACCGGCGCCGCGCTGCGCGGCCGCATTGGCCGGCGCGCTGGAGGGGGGCGTGGGCTTTCGACGAGGTGCGTCAAAATCAAACGCTGGCGATTGCGCGGGGCCAACGGGCGCGGCGGTACCGGGGACTGGCGAAGGGACCACGAACTGCATTTCGCAGAACGGGCACTGGATCGCCTGCCCAATCAGCGATTCATCGGCTTCGAGCAGATTCGCCTGCTCACACGGACAGCGAAATTGAAGCGCCATGAGTCAGCTACGGTCAGGCGGGCACATCGCCGGTAAGCACGGGGCTGACCAGCGGTGTACGTTCGTCGCCGGCGGCATCGACCTTATCGGTGTTGACTGGCTTGCCGAGATTTTTGCGCATCGTTTCGAGAATGTCGCGCAGCGCTTGCAGTTGTTCGGGCCCCAAGCCGCGCGTCGCGCGGGCGCGGATGCCCATGCCACAGGCGACCATTTGCGCCCAGACCGGCTCGACCTTCTCAGTCGGGCGAATCATCTTCTTGCGGCGATCGACTTCGCTGGGGACGCGCATGATCCAGCCATCGCGCTCCATGCGATCGAGCACGCCCACCAGCGTGGGGGCTTCGATCCCCATCTTCTCGGCTAACTCGGTTTGCGACATCTCGCCGGCAAACGAAATCCAGGCCAGCACTTCCCACTGACGGTGTGTGATGCCCAGCGCGGCCAGCTCCTCGTTGATGGTGCAGGCCAATTGGTGAGCCGTGGCAAAAATCCAGTAGGCTACGCTGTTCTCGAAATCGAATTGCAGCATGAGCGGTCCTTCTGAGGGCTAGGTCGTGCGAACCCGATTGTAACCCGCCGACAGCGCATCCTTCAAGTTACCAGCAGGTTCGTAAATCGCGCCCGATCGCCGGCCACTTGTCGGCGGTTAACTTGCGGTGTCGTAAGCAATGTCGTCAAAACAGGGCTGGCGAACGATCGCCGGGCTTAGGCCCCCACCGCGTGCCGGTACGAATAGTCGAACAAGTGCCCCCACTCGAGGTCCTGCACCTGTCGACAAAAATCGACCAAAGGCGACGGTGTGATCGCGGAGCGCTCCCCACGGCCCGAACGCACGGCCACTTCACAAAGGTCGATCCAGCGTCCGGGGCTCCACTGCGCCTCGCTCACCAGCGGTGTCGCCTGGGGCAAGGAAACCGCGGCCGCCAGTTCTCGAACATCGCTCCCCAATCGCTCAAAAATCGGGTGCCGACCCACACGGCGAAACCAGTATTTCGAGTTGCCAAAATCCCCTTCTCGGCGGTGCATGATGCCGTGCCAGAAGCTTCCCGTCGGCGTCTCGATCGACTGGCTGATCTGGTGCGATTGCTCAAGCCCGTTGCCCAGCAGCCACAACCCGGCCAGGCAAGCGTTGGCCATTTGGTCGTCCGCGATCGTGGCATGCGGAAGCAGCTTGGCGGCGGAGAGGCCGGCGAGCACCTTGGCGAGCCGTGCATCGAGCGTTCCGGCGCCTAATTCGGCATTTCGCGGCGTGGCCAACAACTCGGCGATCACGGGGCCATATTGCTCAGCTTGCAATCGAAACATGGCAGCTCGTTGCTCCTTCGCGAACCCGCTGACGACGGGGGTAGCGTCGCGGGCATTTGCACGTACACTGAATCGCTCTAGGCAGGGCTCAGGTTACACTCTTGGCACGCTCTCGTTTGGCACATTCTCGTTTGGCACCGTCAAACACGACACCGTCACATTGGATGCCGACTCGTCCGGCCCCCTCATGTCGACTTCATACTCCGATCGCGGCGGCGTTGCTATCGCCACTGCCGCTTGGGCCGGCTCCGCGCCCCAACTACACTACTGCGATCCGTGGTTGGGTCAGTTCTTAGGGATCAGGAAGCAATGAATCTCGCACAGCAAACCGAATCGGATTCGTCTGTCCCCACCGCCAGCGCCGACGCGCCGCAAGCCGGTTCCAGCGCACCCTCGTCGTCACCGCCGTCCGAAACGGCAGCGAAGTCCCCAGGCGATCCTTCGGGAGATCGCAGTATTGCGGGCAGCAGCGCCGAATCTGGCAACAAGCCGCGTATCGCCATTGGCTCGCAACGCGAGCGCTTTCTGCCAAGGGTGACCCCCAAGCCGGGCTTCGATCCCAACCAGGTGCGCTCGACACCGACGACGCCCCCTGCTGCACCGTCGGCAGTCGTGCCGGCGGCTACAGTGTCGCCTGCCGCATCGCCAGCCGCGCCGGCGCCGCCTGCCGCGGAATCGTCACCGGTAATTGCGATATCGACCGGCGTGGCCTCGCTAGACGCTGTGCTGAGCGCCGCGTTGCCCCCCGCGCCGGTCGCCACTAGCGTGTCGCCGCCCGCAGCCGATACGTCGCCCGCGACCGCCCCTGGCGCGACATTGCCCCCGTCCGGGAATCCCCCCGCGCCCCAGCCCACCGAAACAGAAGAACCCGCCGGCCGCCGAGGGCGGCGCGAACGTCGCCAGCGCGAAGTGGTTCCCGAGGAGCGTGTGGCTCACACCGTCGACGTGCCGAATTTGCGCCGCGGCCTGACGCCAGAGCAGCAGGCCGAGTTCGACGAAGCGCTGGCCGGCATCGAAGTCGACGCGCTCTTGGGTGCGCCGGCCACGACGAGCAGGGCCGGTGAACTCGCTCCCGACACCCAACTCACAGGTCGCATCGTCGGAGTGCATCGCGATAGCGTCTTCGTCGACGTCGGCCGGCAACATCAGGGGATTGTTCCACTGCGCCAATTTGCTGAGCCCCCCGCCGTCGGCTCCGATCTCGAAGTCGTCGTCACCCGCTTCGACGCCGACGAGGGTCTGTACACCCTCAGTGTGCCCGGTGGCTCGGTGAGCGTTGGCGATTGGTCACAAGTGAGCGAAGGGCTCGTCGTCGACGCCCGCATCACGGGGCACAACAAGGGGGGCCTCGAGTGCGAAGTCAGTCAATTGCGGGGCTTCATTCCCGCCAGCCAGGTTGCGCTCTACCGAGTTGAAGATCTCTCGCAATTCGTCGGTGAGAAGTGGGAGTGCGTCGTCACCGAGGCCAAGCCCGAGAAGCGCAACCTGGTGCTCAGCCGCCGCGCGTATCTCGAGCGCGAGAAAGAGGCCTCGCGCGAACAATTGCTCGCCGAATTAGCACCGGGGCAAACGCGCGAAGGGGTCGTCCGCAGCCTGCAACCGTTCGGCGCGTTTGTTGACCTGGGGGGCGTCGACGGGCTGATTCACGTCAGCCAGATCAGTTGGACGCGGGTCAACCATCCCAACGAAGTGCTCGAGCTCGGCCAGCACGTGCAGGTTCGCATTCTCAAGATCGACCCCGAGACGCACAAGATTGCCCTGGGTCTCAAGGATCTGCAGGACAATCCCTGGAACCACGCTTCGAGCAAGTTCCCCACGCGCAGCACCGTGCATGGGCGCGTGACCAAGTTGATGGAGTTCGGCGCGTTCGTCGAAATCGAGCCGGGCATCGAAGGGCTCGTCCACATTTCCGAGCTCGATCACAAACGCGTTTTCCGCGTGAGCGACGTCTTGCAAGTCGGTCAGGAAGTCGACGCGCAGATCTTGTCGGTCGACGTCGAAAGCCGGCGCATCAGCCTGTCGATCAAAGCGCTCAAGGCGATGGCCGCGCCGGTCAAAGCCGCAGAGCCCGAAGTCGAAGTGCCGGCCGAAACCCCGGCCCAACGGGCCGCCCGCGAGAAGGCTTACGCCAAGCTCAAGGGGGGTCGCGCCAAATCGTCGGGCGGCGAGCAGTTCGGCCTGAAGTGGTAGCGGCCTGAGAGCCAGCTTTTTGACCGCGTCGTCCGTATTGCTTGTGCGCAGCGTTTCAGTTCGCAATGCGCCACGTTCGTACCTGGATCCATTCTGGTTCCAGGCGCGCGTTCACCAGCGCTCGGCCATCGGCGGAGAACGCCAGCAACGTCCTGGATCCCCCCAGTCCCGGCAAGCGTAACGTCTCCTGACGAGTGGGCAGATCGACCAGCCGGATGGAGCCGTCAGCGAGGCTAACCGCCAGCAGATCGGAGTTCGGTGAAAACGCGAAACTTGCCACCACTGCGTCGAATGCCAGCGACGCCACGGCCTGGCTGGTGCTCATCGACCACAACATTAGCGCTTGACCATTGAGCACGGCGACGATGTCACCGTCGGGCGAGCAGCCAATCATGTAATGGTCATGAATCGTACGCATGCTCGATAGCTCTGCGAGATTCTCCGCCGCCAGGGCCACCACACGTTTCGACGCCAGGCTCATCAGAAACGAACCGCGGCGCAGCGGCGAAAGGATCTGATGGATATCCTCCTCCGGCGTGTCTATTTCGCGCAGCGTTTTGCCCACGGTAGTGTCGATCAACAGCAGCTTGCCGCCGATCGGGCCAAGCAGGGCACGTGGCGCCCGTGCCGCGAAGCCGAGGTGCCTGTGCGGCACAAGACTTAGGTAAGCGTCGTCGGCCTGCCAGATCGCGAGCCGGCGGGGCGCGCCTTCCGTCATAATCCAAAGCTGGATTTCGCCGGAAGCGAGTTCCAATGCCAGCCGCGAGCCATCGGCCGAGTAGATCAGTCCAGCAGCGCCAACCTTTGCCGCTCGAAAGCGATCCCGCTCTCGCCCTTGCCAGACATCGAAAATCGCGACTTGGCCGTCCGCCAGGCCGATCGCCATTGCGGCGGCATCGCCCCGCAGCCCCCCGGCAGTGTGCAATTCGGTTGGGTTCGAATGAGACCATTGATTCCAAGGGCGCGTCTGGGGGTCACTCAGTCGCCACAAAATGGGGCCCTGCGCACTAGCTGCCGCCAGCCATTGATCGTCGTGAGACACGGCCACCGACCAGAGCCGCGTGGTGTCGGTGCAGAGCGTATCGAGCAACTCACCGGTTTGCACGTCCCACAATCGTACCATCCCATCGCGCGACGCCGAAGCCAGAACCGTGTCATCGTGCCAGAAACCTATCGATTCGATCTCGCCGAGATGCGCAGAGCCGATGATGCGATCCGGCGTAGTGCTGCCCACTTCCAGTTTGCGAGGATCATAAAAGGCGATGTTCCCGAGCATATCTCCCAGGGCCAGGGCCCGATCGTTAGCCGAAAGCGCGCTACAGATGTAATGTCCGACCGACTTCAACGCGGTCGGAGGTTCCCCGTCGCGCAACAAAGAAATCGCTCTCTCTTGGGCACTTACTCCGAGTGCCTGGCGAACGCCGAGTGGTTGCACCGCGTCGAACAGGCCGTCGAAGTTGCGTAAGTCGGAGAGTGCGCCGTCAGTCCCCAAAGTCCACGAGCAGATTGCCTGCCGTTGGTCGAAATTACCGACGCACCAAAGTTCCGATCCGTCGCGCGACACGGTTAACCCCCAGCCGCGTCGCGGCAGCCGTGCCGCCGTGCCGTGCGACTCGCCCGTTCGCGCATCCCAGCGCCGCAGGTCGCCCGCGTCGTCCACCGAAAATAACCAGCGTCCGTCGTGCGTCACACACACCGAGTTGACCTCGGCCGTATGTCCGCTTAGGGTTGCGACCGGTTCCGCCGTGGCCGTCCGCCACATGCGCACGGTTTTGTCCGCCCCGGCCGAGTAAAGCGTCTGTCCGTCGGGAGAAAAGGTCACGCCGTAGGTTTCACCCTCGTGACCGACACAAACCGTCGGGCGCCGCGCGAGCAGTGTCGCCAGATAGTCGGCGTCGAACCGTCCGGCCACGTCGCTCACGCCGGGATCGAAGTCGTCCCGCAAACGCCGTGCACCGTCGCCATCCCCTTGCACGAGCAGGTGCTGCATCTGCCGCATGAAACCCGGTCGGGCCATTCCCTTTAACTTGACGACCAACTCCTTTTCGCGATTGAGCGATTGCTGGAGCGTCTGCGTGTGGAACACGCCGAACAGCGTCAGCGCCACCGCTGTCGCGCAACTCACGCCGACCAGCGCCGCGGCAGTCGGCCGGCGACGGGCCCAACGACCCGCGCGCGCCAGCACGCCCAAGGGCCTGGCATGCGTCGCTTCACCAGCTAGAAAGCGATGCAAATCATCCGCCAGTTCTCTCGCCGACGCATAGCGATCGCCTGGCCGCTTCTCCAGGCAACGCAGGCAGATTGCTTCCAAATCGCGCGACAGCGTCCGCAGCGTCGCGCGCGGACGCGGCGGATCGTCCAGCAGCACGCGCCGCAAAGTTTCGGCCTCGCTTGAACTCGCGAACGGTTTATTCCCGGTCAGCGCTTCATACAACAGCGCGCCCAGTCCGTACACGTCGGTGGCTGGTCCCATTGCCGCGGCGCGCCCCTCCGCTTGCTCGGGCGCCATATATCCGGGTGTCCCCAGCGCAACGCCGGTGCGTGACTGGTCGCGGTCTCCCCCCTCGAGTCGGGCCAGCCCAAAGTCGACCAGCTTAGGCACATACGGCAGGACGTCAGTATCCTCCGCTGTCAGCGGGCCAGTTGCCGAAGTCGCCGCCGGCTCCAGCAACACATTGCCCGGCTTGATATCGCGATGCAGCACTCCCTGCGTGTGCGCGTAGTGCGCCGCTCCGGCCAGTTGTTCGACTAACCGGGCCGCCTCGCGTTGCTCCAGCCGGCCACCCTGCTCTTGCAGGTACTGCGCCAGGCTCGGGCCGGCACAATACGCGCTGACGATGTACGTGATCGCCCCGGTCGAGCCCACCTCGAACAGCGGAATCAAATTCGGGTGCGTCAACCGCGCCACGGCCTGCGCCTCGCGGTCGAAGCGCAGATGCACCCCTTCGCTGAGCAGCACCTCGGGGCGCGGAACCTTCAGCGCCACCTGGCGATTCAATACCGGGTCGACCGCCAGAAAAACCACGGCGAATCCGCCCCGCCCCAGCTCCCGCACAATCGAGAACCGCCCGAGTTGCCGTAGCGATTGATCGGCTCCGTCGGAGCGCGACAGCACTTCCCAGATCGAAACCTTGCCGCGCTCCTCGCTCGGCGAACCTGGTCGGGCATCCGGCGCAATCGCTCGGGCGCGCACCAAGGTCCGCAGTACCTGTCCTGCCGCCTCGAGCGATTCAAGCGTGGAATCGTCAAGCTCGCTGGCGGGGGTCGCAGTCGCCTCGGGCGAACCATTGCGCGCGTCGTCGGCGGCCAGCAAGCGCTCGTGATACGACTCGATGAACCGCGCGACGCGGTCGTCGTCCCACGACTGCTGTTCGCTATTGCTTGGCGACGTCGCCATCGGGCGGTTCCAACTGTTCAGTCAGCTTTTGAATCGAACGCGCGAAGACCTTGCGAGCCGCCTCGGCCGTGCGACCCGTTCGCTGGCCGACTTCCTCGAAGCTCAACCCCTGCCAATTCCGCAGCCAGACAATCTGCCGGCAATCCTCGGGCAGTGTGTCCAGTGCTGACAGCAGCCGAGCGACTTCCTCATCGACAACCGCGTGACCACTCGGCGTCAGTGTGTCGACCGTCAGCACGTCGGCCGGGCCGATCGCCGATCCATCGGCCACCAGCGGCACGTCGCGATGTGCTGTCCGCTTGGCGCAAACCAAATGCTCGTCGCGCACGTCTCGGCAGCGGTTGACGAGAATCTGGGCAAGCCAGGCCCGCAACTCCTCTTCGGTTGCCCCTTGAAACTCGGCGAACGCCCGCTGCGATTTGAGGAACGTCTCCTGAACGAGGTCGGACGCGCCGACGCGGGCGCGCAACCCGGCGTCCAACTCTCGCCCGGCGACCGCCAGCAAGTAGTCGCGAAAACCGTCTAGCAATACTCCGAGTGCGGCCGAATCGCCTGCCCGCGCGCGGAGCAAGGTTTCCTCCGGCGCAGGCTGCCGGCCGTCGTGCGATTGCAGGTCCACTGCCCACTCCAGTAGACGGAAACAGACGAGAAAGCGGACAAGAAGAAAACGGACAGGCTAGGGATGGATTATGCCTGCCCGGCTGTACCACGGCAAGCAGGGGGAAAAAAGCGAAAAAAGTTGGCAATCGCGTGTCCGGTTTGGGCGTGGTTTCCGTCTAGAGGGCTAGGGAGACCTCGCATGCGCTTCACCGGTTAGCGGTTCGCCGCTCCCAAGGTCCGTAATGCGAAGCCTCCAGGTCAAGCTGGTTCGCCGACTACTCTGCTTGCCTGACTGGGGTCGCTAATGCGTTGCGTTCGAGCCTGATAGCCGTTCGGGCTCAGTCTCGCCTTCTTGTTGAACGCAACTTCCACGCGCCATGCTCGCCCAGGCGAAGCCTCGCGCGTGGTCCACCCCTTTTTCCACCGAGGCAGCCAATGTCATCGAGACGATATGCCGCCATTTCGACCGCCGTCCTTCACATAGGTCTCATACTCTTTGGAACGGTTGAGGCTTGGGGCGAGGAGATAATCGGCTACAAGTATTACGGCTCGAATGTCGGAACGCCCAACCTAGCCCTTAAACCAGCGTAGCTGCGAAGCTGGGTTGGTCGCGGGCGTAAAAAA
>CAZBWM010000152.1:0-8834 GCA_964495375.1 uncultured Planctomycetaceae bacterium
ATTTCACGGATCACACGGATGAGCCGAAACTCGTTTCAATTATCCGTGTCATCCGCGGTCCAGAACTTCCTGGTCCAGTCCTCGTGGTTCAGATTTAGGACGCAAAACGGCCCTGTTAGGACGGTTTAGGACGCAAGCTTTTTGGGTTTTGCGTCCTAAGGTCAAGTGCTGACCTGGCAAGGCTTTAGGTGCTGTTTTTTCGGGCTTAGGACGGTTAGGACGCAAAATCCCGGAACACTTTATAGAAGAGGTCCGAGGCGTGAGCCCCGACGCTCGAGGAGGAGCGGATCGTGGCGGGATCTAGCCACTGCAAGCTTGCCACGGATCACGGTGCCGTTCCACACGCCGCGGGTCTAGCCGCTCGTCGGCATGCCGAGCTGCCGCATCTTGCGGTACAGATTCGAACGATGCAGGCCCATCGTATGGGCGGCTTCACTCATGTTGCCGCGCGAGCGATCGATCGCCTGCCGGATGAACTCAGCCTGAAACAGGTCGGTCGCTTCGGCCAAGGTGCCGGCGCCCGGCACATTGCCGATCGGGGTGGCGCCGGCCGGCGCGATGAACGCCAGGTCGTGCGGTTCGACGCGATCGCCGGTGAGCAAGTAGGCGAGCCGCTCCATCAGGTTCCGCAGCTCGCGCACGTTGCCCGGCCACGGGTGCCGGAGCATGCGCTCGCGGGCGGCTGCCGAGAAGGTCGGCGCTTGCCGGCCAAGCCTGCGGCAAAAGTCGCCCAGAAAATGTTCGGCCAACAGCAGCACGTCGTCACCGCGGTCGCGCACTGGCGGCAACTCGATCGACACGACATTGAGCCGAAAGTACAAGTCTTCGCGGAAGCGCCGCTCGCGCACCATGTCGGCCAGGTTGCGATTCGTGGCGGCCAGCACGCGCACATCGGTGGTGATTGGTTGCGAGCCGCCGACGCGGACCACGATTTTCTCTTCCAGCACGCGCAACAGCTTGGCTTGCCCCGCCGGGCTCAATTCGCCGATTTCGTCGAGCAGGAGCGTACCGCCGGAAGCCAGCTCGAACTTGCCTTGCCGGGCGTCGTGAGCGTCGGTGAACGCGCCCCGCTCGTGCCCGAACAGCTCACTTTCGAGCAGTGTTTCGGCGATAGCGGCGCAGTTGACCGCCACGAAGGGATGATTGCGCCGCCGACTTTGATAGTGAATGCTGCGGGCGACGACCTCTTTGCCGGTGCCGTTCTCGCCGAGGATCAAGATCGCCAGATCGGTGTCAGCGATGCGGCCGATCGTGGAACGCAGCGCCGCGATCGATGGGCTACCGCCGATCAATTCGACGCCGGCCGCGGCCTGGTCGACGATCCGCCGATTGGTGCGCGACAGGGCTTCGCGCTCTTGCGTGTTCTCGAGCGCCGTGGCCGCATGGGCCGCCAGCTCGACGAGCGCTTCTTCGTCGTCGAGCGTAAACTCGCCTGCGAGCTTGTTGATGACCTCGAACGCGCCGAAGCGTTGACCGTTGCGGCCGACCAACGGCACGCAGACCAGCGACCGCGTGACGTAGCCAAGCTGCTGATCCGCCTGGCGATTGATCTCGCGCTGATCGAGACGACCGGCGCGGCGGCGCTCGCCGGTTTGCACGACGTGCCCGACGACTCCTTGATCGTCGGCCACGCGCAGCTCGCCGCGTGGCACGCCGAGCGCGGGCCGGCCGACGAGCGTGTGCGTTGTGCGATCCCAGAGAAAGATGCTCGCGCGATCGGCGGCCAGCAACCGTGTGGCGGCCGCGGCGATCTCATTCAACAGCGCTTCGGTTTCTTGCACGCCGTTCCAACGCCGCGAGATTTCCAAGAGCGAATCGAGCCGGGCAATGCGAGCGCCTTGTCGCCCCTTGTGTCGCACCGCCGCCAGGCCGGCGGCCAGCACTTGCGCCAGGTCGCCGGCGACCGCGAAGTTGTGCGTGCCTGCCGCGCCGTCGGCCGGCAGCAACGTGACCAGGACATCGGCCGCGGTCGCCGTGGCGCCCAGCGGGGTTGTACCCAACGGAATCGCCAGCCAGCGGTCGCGGCTGCGGGCTTCCTCGCGATCGAGGGCTTCGGCGACCAAATCGCCGGGAACCGCCTGACGCAGCCCGACGCTCTTGGCCACTTGCAGTTCGCCGGCGACGGCCGAAACCAGGGCCGAAAACGAGGCCCCGGTCGCCTCTTGGATGAGGGCCAGCGACCGGTCGAGCCAGGATTCGAGGCTCGGCTCCTGGCCGGCCGCCAGCAGAATCTCAATTCCCCGTACGGCGGCGTCGGGGGCCCGGTGAATGGCCTGCCAGGTCGGATTTCCGTTGCGAACTGTATTCATCTCGATGTCTCTTGTGGACGTCAGGCCCTCCCTGGTGGCGTCAAAATAGCGTCATTGCCTGTCGAGTGTCATCAAAGTAACTTTACTGGACTGGCGTCAAAAAGACAACTTTCAATCACGCGTGTTTCGCGGAAACTCAGCCGTTGAGCCAAGTTGCGCATCGCGGTATGTTGCTGCGACAGACCACACCCCCACAGAGCAATGGCGCGGGATCAGCCCGCCATGCAACATTCCGCACTAGCCAGGAGGCACGCGATGGGACTTTTCGACGGCAAGAAGGGACTCATCCTCGGGGTCGCCAACGACCGCTCGATCGCCTGGGCGATCGCGGAGTTCATCATGGCCGAGGGGGGGGAGTGCGGCTTCACGCACTTGCCCGACCGGCCCGACGACGCCCGGCAACGCAACCGCCATCGTGTGAACCGGCTGACCGAGAACTTGCCGACCGCCAAGTTCCTGGTCCCTTTGGATGTGAACAACGACGAACACATTAAGGCGGTGGTCGATCGTGCCGCCAGCGAGTTCGGCAAGATCGACTTCCTGCTGCACTCGATCGCCTATGCTCCGCTGGAGGATCTCAAGGGAGAAACGGCCGCGTGCAGCCGCGCTGGCTTCAAGCTGGCGATGGAGATCAGCGCCTACAGCCTGCTGGCCGTGGCCAATGCCGCGCGGGGCATCCTTAACGACGGCGCGAGCATCGCCACGATGACCTACTACGGCGGTGAGAAGGCAGTGCCGGGCTACAACCTGATGGGGGTCTGCAAAGCCGCGCTCGATAGCTGCGTGAAGTACCTGGCCTTCGAATTTGGGCCGCGCAACATTCGCGTCAACGCGATCAGCGCCGGCCCGATGCGCACGCTGGCGGGCACGGGAGCCGGCGTCGACGAAATGCTGATTCTCTACCAGCAGATGGCCCCGCTGCAGCGGAACGTCACACACGAAGAAGTGGGGCGCGTCGGCGGCTTCTTGCTCTCCGAGATGTCGAGCGGCATCACCGGCGAAATCCTGCACATCGACGCTGGCTTCAACATCATGGGTACGCCGGGTCGGATGCTCGACGTTTTCAAGCAATTGAAGTAAGTGGCGCACCGCATAATAAAGCAGCCGCCTCGCACGAGCCGAGTTAGCTCGGTCGCGCGGGCGGCCTTGTTTCGCTTAAGCAATGGTCGATCGACGTGTGGCAACGCTCGTTGAAGCGAGCTACGCCGGCAGTTTGCCTTGCTTTTTCAGGTAGGCGATCACTTCGTCGGCCAACTGCTCGGGAGTCTTCGTGCCGGCATCGAGCACCAGCTCGGGCTTGAGGGGCGCTTCGTATGGATCGTCGATGCCGGTGAAGCCCTTGAGCTCGCCGGCGCGGGCCTTCTTGTACAGCCCCTTGGGGTCGCGGGCTTCGCAGACTTCGAGCGGCGCGTCGACGAGGATTTCGATGAAGTCGCCGGGCGGAGTCGCCTGACGGACGTGATCGCGGTCGCGGCGATAGGGACTAATGAAAGCGGTGAGCGTCACCAGGCCGGCCTGGCAGAACAAGTTGGCGACGGCGCCGATGCGGCGGATGTTCTCTTCGCGATCTTGCGCCGAAAAGCCAAGGCCGAACCGCTTGGCGAACTCTTCGCCGTGCCGCTCCTTAAGCATGCCCGGCGCGGCGTTGAGGCCATGGCGGACGTTATCGCCGTCGAGCACATAGCTGTGGATGCCGGCGGCGTGCAGCTTGTGGTCGATCAAGTTGGCCAGCGTGCTCTTGCCGCAGGCGCTCAGGCCCGTGAACCAGAGGATGCAACCGCGATGCTTGTTGAGCTTTTCGTGATCTTCGCGGGTCACCGAGTGTTCGTGCCAGACGACGTGGACGTTTTCAGCCATGAGATTGCTGCGCTCCGAAAAAACAGGCCAAGTGGGCAAGTGCCAACCATTCGGCAAACCCTGCGGGAGAATCCCGGAGTGTACTGAAACGCCGGCCGAGCGAAAAGCGGCCCAACTCGGGCTTCGTGGATCGCTTGCGCCTCACGCCGAGCCGTGGCCTTGCTGTTGGCCGGCAAATACGCAGTGTCAAAGTGGGATATGCCGTGATGGGGCACGCTCCCCCGCAGGAATTGCCTCGGGGCTTGACCTTGGCCGATTGCAGGCGATACACTTTACCGCTGTAAGTGTTTTCAAGATAGCGACTTTCGTGCAGGGCCCCGCGTGAGGGGAAGCTGCCGCCGACGGGTGCTCGCCCGCAGCGTGCCCCCCGCCGATACCTATTCCGGGCCAGTCGCCGCTCGTACCCTTCGGTTTGCCTCTGATGCCACCGGTTGTGATCGATATCCGCAGTGCGGAAGACACGCGCGACGTGGTGCATCGTGCCGTGCAAGCATTGGCCGAAGGGCAGCTGGTCGCGTTTCCGACCGAGACGGTCTACGGCGTGGCCGCCTGCACGTTGCGCGAAGACGCCGTGCGGCGACTCGGCGAACTAGGAGTCAGTGGCCCCTTGGAGCTGGCGGTTAAAAGTGCCGACGAAGCGCTCGACTTTGTGCCCGACATCAGCCCCTTGGCGAAGCGGCTGGCGCGGCGCTGCTGGCCGGGCCCGGTCACTCTCATGCTGCAAGACAGCAGCCAGGACAGCCTGATCCGGCAACTGCCCGAGTTTTCGCGAGCTGCCGTTTGCCACGATGGCTGCCTGGCGATGCGCGTGCCGGCCCATTCCCTGATTCATGAAGTGCTGCGACTGCTCCCAGGCCCGGTGGCGCTGGCCGGCGCAGGTCGCCAGCCCGATTGTGATGCCGTGACCGCCGCCGACGTGGTGGGCAACGTCGGCGAGCAGATTCAACTTGTGTTGGACGACGGCCGCAGCCGTTACGGGCAACCCTCGAGCCTGGTGAAGGTTGGCCAGCGGAGCTTCGAGGTGCTGCGTCCGGGGGTGGTTTCTGAACAAACGTTGCGCCGCTTGTCGAGCCTGATGGTGCTGTTCGTGTGCACGGGCAATACGTGCCGCAGCCCGATGGCCGAGGCGATGTTCCGCAAGCTGATGGCCGACAAGCTGGGCTGCCAGGTGAACGAAGTGCACGACCGCGGCGTGGTCGTTGCTTCGGCCGGTCTGGCGGCAATGATGGGGGGGCGCCCCAGTTCCGAGGCAGTACACGTCATGGCCCGCCTGGGGCTGGATCTGGCAGATCACGAATCGCAGCCGATGACCGAGCACCTGGCGCAGCAGTCGGATTTGATTTTCGCCATGACGCGCTCCCACCGGCATGCGATCTTGTCCGAATGGCCCGCAGTCGGCGATCGCGTGCGGCTGCTGTGCCATGATCGCAACGACGTGGCCGATCCGATCGGCGGGCCCCCTGAGATGTACGAACGTTGCGCGATGCAGATCAAGGCGGAGTTGGAAGCCTGGGCCGCGGAACTCGAAGTGTGATTGCCGCGGGCGGAGTTCGCGCGCCACGCGCCGCGTGCGAACCAAGCCGGCGATTGCCAGGCACGATCGATCGGACCTTTGCCCTATTCAAGGAATCTAGCCGTGCGTATCGCCATTGGGAGCGACCACCGTGGTTTCGCGGTCAAAGGCAAGATCGTGGCGCTGCTCAAGCGGTTGGCGCACGAGGTCGACGACCTGGGGGCCCATAGCGGCGACGCGGTCGACTATCCCGACGTGGCTGCCGAGGTGGCCCGCCGCGTGAGCACGGCGCAAGCGGAGCGGGGTATCTTGATCTGCGGCACCGGCCTGGGCATGTGCATCGCCGCGAACAAGTTCCGCGGGGTGCGGGCCGCCACCTGTCACGATGACCTCACCGCCGAAATGAGCCGGCGGCACAACGACGTCAACGTTCTCTGCCTGTCGGCCGACATGCTCGGCGAGCGACTGATCGACCGGATGGTCGAGATCTGGCTGACCACCGAATTCGAAGGGGGCCGCCACGCCCGCCGGGTGCAGAAGATCACCGATCTCGAGACGTCGCCGGTGGTCGAGCAGCCGCCCTCTTGCTGATGCCAGTCGAGCCGGCTCCCGTCTGCCGGTCCAAGCCTGCGTGAGCCTGGCTGGTGGGCGTCTCCCTCGCGCCGGGGTCGCGTAATCTCTAAGTGCCGGCCACGCCAGCATCTTGAAGTGAGATTCCGCGTCCCAATCTGAGGCGCGGGAGGCCAGGAACCGCCCGCGGACTTGCTAGCAAGGCAAGTCGCCTGCAAGCGATAAACCCTTATTGCTAAGCAGGTTATAGGATTGTTTTCCGGCAATTGTTCGGCCTTGGCACGGTGATTGCCAACCATCTCTTCCAACCGCGTCGCTCACAGCCATGCGGCCCCGCGACAAGCCAATCGAGGTCAGGCAGACCCGCTGGCTTCGCGGGGAAACCCGCCGGTAAGTCGCCGGTGGGATCACCCTAAAGGACGCAGGGCGAGACCGCCCGGAGGGAACTGACATGTTGGTACTGAGCCGCAAAGTGGGCGAACAAATCTGCATCGATGGCCAGATCACGGTCACGATCAATCGCATTGAGGGGAACCGCGTCAGCCTGTCGTTCGACGCCCCCCGCGACGTGCATATCGTGCGGGCCGAGCTGCGCCCGTTTGGCGAGGGCTTCCCTGCCCCGCGAACCGTGGGGACCGTATCCAAGAATACCGCCCCCAAGAATGTCGCCGCGCCGGTGCGCACGCCGATCAATAGCGAGCGCGTCGAACGCTTGCACAGCCTGATGAAGTCGCGCAAGTAGTCGGTGATAAGTCGGCAGTCGACGAGGACTAATCCTCGTCGATGGTTGGATCGCTGCCACGCGTTTCCCGCATGTAGCGTACGGTAGCGGCAGCAAGGAACGCCCAATTCAGCAGCACGATCACTCCGACTTCGTACTGTCCGCCCGTGCCGAAACCGTACGAGTGCAGGCCGACGCCGAGGACAAAGTTGACCCCATACCAACTGAAGGCGATGGCGCTGGCCCCCAGCACCGAGCCGACGCAGAGCCCAAAGTTGCCGAACCAGCCGGCATAGCGGCCGTGCAAGATGGCCAGATACACGAGTAGTGAGATGAGCGCCCACACTTCCTTGGGGTCCCAACCCCAGAAGCGTCCCCAAGCGCGATCTGCCCAGACCCCGCCCAAGATCGTGCCGGCTGCCAGCAGCACGACAGCCACCTGAATCGCCTTGTAAACGAAGGCGGCAAACTCGCTGGTGATCTCCGGCGGGCGCTTCGGCAGATGAGGCTGCGGGTCGCCACCGAAACCAGCGCCCCCCGGCATGCCGCTCCCGGTACCGATCGGTCGATGTCCGCCCAGGCCGACGCGCGCCAGTGCCGGCTCGCGGTACTTGCCAAACAGGTAGATGCCCAGGGTGATGGTGCCCACGATCCACGCTAGGGCGCCGGTGGATTAGCAACCAGAATTGGCTACGGAGGACCGGTTCGAGGGGATGGAAGTCCTTATCGAGGACCGGGGTATACCAGGCGACCAAAGCAAAAAAGAATCCGCACGCGGCTCCCCCCAAGGCGAATGGCCAGCGGGCACGAACCGCAGTGCCGACCGTGGCGAGCTGGCCGCGCAGCCGAGAGGGAACTGTCCACAAACTCAGCACCAAAGTAAGTAGCGCCCGCGGGCCGAACCAAACGGCGGTCGCCAGAATCGTGAGCCCGACCACCCAGGTGATGATGTCATTGAAATCCGGCCAGCTTCTGCCAATATCGATACTGGGCGTTAGGCCGAACGCCGTGCGGCCGCCATCGGCATAGGGGGCGAGCGACAAGAGCCAGAAAATCAGAGCGGCCAGCGCTAAGCGCGGCAGCAGCAGAAGCCAGCGAATCGCGGTATCGTTGTTCGCTTCGTCACTTTCGAGCGCCCGGTGGTCGCCGCGACCAGGGGCCGAAGTAGGTTCCTTGCTGCGAGCAAACGGCCAGTCGGTCAGTGGCCAAGCGCGCTTGATGCCGGGCCAGGTAGCAGGCAGCATGGTAAACCACAGGCCCAGCGCGGACGCGAGTGTTGCCACATAGATCAAGGTTTCGTACATGTTGGTCACTGGCGCCCAGCCCGTGATCCGCACGCGCATGGAAAACCCATACAACGACCACGCGATGCCCGCGGAGAGCACAATCAGCCCGGCGGTAAAGATCCACTTCCAACGCACCATGCCGACATACATGCCCAAGAGCAAGGTAGCCACCCAGAAAATACCCCAAACAAGCATGAAGGGGTTGAGGCGGTTGTAGAGCGCTTCGATATGCGTGGCTCCCGGCGCGGGGTAACTTACTTCGCGAATCAGCTCATCGTCGCGGCCGGCTAGTGCCAGGCGATCGATGCGCGCGGTGATTTCATCCCCCAGCTTGCGCACCGATCCGGCAAAGCTGGCCAGGGCCGTGTTGAAGTCGTTCGGCCGCGCGTCGCGCTCGGGATAAACGCGCTGCAGGTCCGCGAAGCTCGACCGCATGGCGACCAGGTCCGTCTCCGGATAGTCGCCCAATTGCCGCAGCCCCGTGGCGAACAACACGGTGCGCAGGTCCAACCAAGGTTGCGAACGATCGGCGGGATCGCGATCTTTCTCGAGCGCCGCGGGGTTGAGCGCGGGCACCA
>CAZBWM010000153.1:0-8262 GCA_964495375.1 uncultured Planctomycetaceae bacterium
CCACTTCCTCGATATGCGCCGCAAGGCTCTCCGCTTCCTGTTTGAGAAATGTCGTGGTCTCTTGCGCCTGTCGCTCCCGGCTTTTGAGATTTTCTCCCAAAAACAGGCTCGTCAGTTCATTCGCCACACGTTGAGCGATTTCAGGCGTGCCGCTGTTATACGACAGGGTAAAGGCAATCGTCGCCTTGGTCGCATTGTGCGTCCGTTTATCGATCACGTCGGCGCTGATCACTTCGACTTCGATATCCTTGATGAACCGTTTAATGACCTCCTCTGTGGGGTTTTCCTTCCGCATTCCGGCATAGAGATTGTACTGCTCGACGACTTTCCCGAGGCTGGAGCGGCTCATGACCTGCTGCTTGATCATTTCAATGCGTTGGTCGGCATAACTGGTGATCGTGCTGTGGACCAACTCAGCAGGGACTTCTTGCTCTTCGATCAAAATGGTTGCTGTGGATTTGAAGGTCGGAGGCCAGAGAAGTGCGGCAATCACACTCAGGCACAGGAGAAAGCCTCCCGCGAGCAGAATGACGTGTTTCCTCCGATGAACAATCGTAAGGTACTCTTGGAGATTCACAGTGGACTCTGATTCCATGTGCCGTCGTTGGTCAGCCATACATTACCTTTGTCGTTTCTTCCTATTGAGAGATCGCGAGTTTAGGTGGGTGGTACGTCAGCATGAGGGTGAGCATATTCGATACTACCGGTTCGTTGAGCGCATCGGCATCACGCAGTCGATAGCCATATGACGCCTCAGCAGCCCACCATTCTGAAAAACGCCACGTCATCCGCGGCGTGAAGTAGAGTAGCCGTTGCTCGGACAGTGATCGCCCTCCGGATTGGGAGATTGCTCCGGTCACGAGATATGCCGCAGCATCTAGGGACATGGCTAAACGTTCCGTCACATTATAGGAGACCAATGCGCCGATACGATCAGTTTGGACTAATAGACCAAAGCCGCTGGGAAAGATATCTCGGGTCATACTTAGTTGCACGTTAACTTGTTCAAACTGTTGTGACAGCGTGGCGCCATACAACCAAATCGTATCCTTCGTGGTTTGCCCAAATCCAGCGGATTGACTCGTGGAGCTGAGAAAGCGGGGGCCGCCGTATACCGTCAATTTCAACCCTTCCGTGAAGGCATGGCTATAGGTGAACAGTGCTCCAGGATAATAAGCCCGCAACCCGACTGGAGCGTTGGTAGTATGAAAGTTCGTGTAGGTGCCAGCCAGTTGTACGTCGTCGCGTTCTGTCAAATGATACAGAAAACCTGCCGAACCCCCGAATACCTGGTAGTCAACCAACCCTACGCGGAGAGCATCCTGGTAGGAGGCATCGCTGAATTGGAAACTACTTTGAAATGACAAACTTTCGGTGATCATCCTCGTCCAACTTGGGTTCAGATTCCATAGGTTCCGCTGGGTGAACCGGAGGACAACGCCAGTCGTCAATAGTTCGCCCAATAACGTATTGTCGCGAGTAAATCCCCCGCTGAAACCCCATTCATCTCGTTCCGTGCGATAACGCATCGTGAGCGGAAAGTACATGTTAGTGAATTGTGTGGTCTCCCCCCCGTAGTAATTGACAAAATCCAACGTCGCCTTCCCCGTCACATCTAACCGTTCCGTTTTGCCGGAAAAATCCGTGCTGGGTGAAATCGAATAACCATATGTCGGGTCATGGGGCAATGGAGTCAGCAGGAGATTGTCGTTGTAGTACGCTTTGGTGCTCAACGATGGGACTATCGACCACTCTGCGGCAAAGCAGGACATGGTCGCCAGAAAAAGCGATAGTGCGACTGCAAGGCCAAAGACAATCCTCGATGCGCAGCTGTTCGATACAGGCTTCACGAACTACGGAACCATCACAACATCGCCGCGCTGGAGCAGGATGTTTTGATCAAGCCCCGCTCCCTTCCGCACCTCCCCATATCGAAAGGGAAACGTCTGTTGTTGCCCCAAAGTCCGTCGAACGATTTTAATGTCGTTCTCGGCGGCGAAGGGAGTCAGCCCGCCGGCGAGACTTAGGGCCTGCAGGACATCAGTATAGTGCCCTACGAGATACTCTCCCGGCTTATTCACCCGGCCCATCACATAAATCTTGTAACTCAGCATTTTGGTGAGCGCGACAGTGACGTTCACATTGGGGATATACTTGCCAAGACGTTTGGCGAGATCTGCGCGAAGGGTTTCAACGGTCCTTCCTTCGGCTGCCATATCACCCGCCAGCGGAAAGGAGATCATTCCGTCAGGACGGACGACAACTTCACGCGTGAGATGTTCGTCTTTCCACACGGAGATGAGCAGCACATCTTCCGGTCCAAGAAGATATCCCGGATCATCGACATTTTGCGCCGCGGGAGGAACCTCATGCACGTCATACCATTGGCAACCTACTTGGTTGGATACAGCAAGTCCAACACAGAGTCCGAAGAGAATTCTATACGCGATTCGAACCAAACTAGGCATACACGATGACTCCTATCCGCTCACTTGAGCGAGCAACTGTTCCGCCTCTCGGCGGCCTTGAAATATTTCAGTACTTTTCAATGCCTTACCCAAATAAAGTTTGGATTCGTGTTTCTTCCCCGTCCGATACAACGCAGTTCCGAAATGATAGTTAAGCACAGGACTGTCGGGTGCTTTGTTTATCGCTTCTTTGATAAGTCGCAAGGCGTCTTCCATATGTCCCATTTTCAGTCGGACCCATCCAACCGTGTCGAGGAACAACGGATGAGGCGCTTCCTTTTCAAAGTCTCGACTCAGCAGAAAGGCGCGCTCCAAATGGGGCGGATCTTGTTTGTAGTCAGCCAAGAGCGTGGCTAGATTGTTGGCCGACAGGAGATTGCGCGGATTGATTCGTAAGACAGTTTCATACGATGCAATGGCCTCGTCGATCGACCCACGGTCGGCGAGCAATGACGCCAGCAGCATGTGCAATTCTTCGCTCGAAGGATTGGCAACCAAACCTTCCTGTACGATCTTGATGGCCTGGTCAGGCTGTCGTTGCGCCTGCATCAAGCTTACCCAGTTGAGCCAAGGCGTCACCCAGGCTGGATTGATTTTCGTAGCCTGTCGATAGTGTGCTGCGGCTGCGTCTCGTCGGCCGAGAATGGATGAGACCTCTCCCAATAGACCATACGCATAGGGGTGGGAAGGGTTGGTGCTTACGATGCTTTCCAGTCGCCGGCGGGCATGCTCCGCTTGTTTTTGCATGAGGTCAAGCCGAACGAGGGCCACAAGCGGATCTGCAACATTCGGGGCCATGGTTGCAGCCCGCTCAAAGGCGACGGAAGCTCTCGCATAGTCATTCCGGCTCTCGTGCAGGCGCCCCTCTGCCATAAAAAATGATGGACTGTCTCCCGTCGCTTGACGTAAACGGTCAAGGACTGATTTGGCATGAACCCATTCACCGACCGCCAGATCTAAAAGGAATAAGCCTTCCAATGCCGGCAAGTAGGCAGGATTCATTTTGAGCAACCCCAGGAGGCGCGCCCGTGCCTTGGGGCCCTGCCCTGCTTGGGTCTCCAGTGTGGCCAACGCTAATCCCGGTTCTAATGCACCTGGGTTGAGAGCCACCGCGCGCTCGAAACTTTCACGGGCAAGCTGGGCCTCTCTCGTCTGAATATAGGCCTGGCCCAGAAGGTGGTGGACGTGGGACAATTCTGGCTGGTCGCGCAATACAGTCCGAAAGGACTGTACTGCCTCTCTTCCGTTTTGCCCTAAGAGCGCAATCTTGCCTTGCAAGATTAATCCTTCGGCGGACCGCGGATTTTCTCCTAATACCGCAGCCAGCCGCTGCAGGGCCTCATCCTGCTTTCCTGCGGCGAAATCGAGTTGAGCGATTTTGACACTGGCGTCTAGGCCGGCTGGCTTCTTTTCGTATTCCTTAGCCATCGATGCATATACATTCCGGGCCGCAATCATATCCTTCTGATGCTCGTACAAGGCGCCCAATGCAAGCGGAATTTTGGTCGAGTACGGCAGTCGTTCCATGGCCTGCCGAAATGCGGCTTCGGCGGATTCTTTTCCTCTTCGCAATCTTAAGAAATCAGCCAATGCCAGCCAGGGTTGCTCTTGGTCAGGAAGCGCCTGCAAGGCTTCGCGCAAGGTAGCTTCGGCACGGTCAAACTCATGGTGCTGGTCGTAAAATCGCGCGAGTTTCAACCGATGGTCGTAGATGGTCGGTTCTTCTTGGACCATCTGACGCAACACCTGCTCCGTGGCGGGGTTGTCATGTGCTTGGTCTAAAATGGCCTTGAGGTTATTCAATAGATCCAAATGATGAGGATGTGAGCGGAGGGCCTGTTGCAAGATGGTTTTTGCTTCCTGTAAGCGCTGCTGATGGCCATAGAGGGTTGCTAACAGGATAGCCGTGTCCGGTTCATCAGGATGGCGCCGGTAGAGATCTTCAGCTCGTCCCACGGCTTGGGAAATTTTGTCTTGCTGGGCGAGCACGGCAATTTTCAGCGCCTCAGCCTGAGGATCTTGTGGAGTTTTTCTTTGCACTCTTTCCGCTATGCGCAGTACCTCGTCGGCGAGTTTGGCTTCCAAGTAATATTTCGCTAGCATGATGAGAGCGTCCCGGTGATCGGGATTGATATCCACCACTTGTTGGTAGTTGGCGACAGCATTACGCCAGTTCTTCTCCTTCTCTTCCACCTGGGCCACGAGGTAATAAGCCTCGGCATCCTTGGGATCAATCTTTAAGACGTTGCGGAGGGCCACTCGTGCCTTCGAAAAGTTCCCAACCTGAATATAGTCCTGGGCCTTGGCACGATACTGCGCCTTGCGTTCCTGGGGGCCGCCGCAGGCCAGGAAGCTGAGCATCAGCACAGCTACGGCGGCATATCGCGTCGTCTGCAGGAACCTGACGGTCGTCTTCATGAGCACACTCTGGTCATAACCATGCACGAATACCTAATCCGAGCAAGATCCATAAAGACACGAGGCCAAATTGCTTCATGCGATCATTAAACGTATGCAGGATAAGTTCAAAGGAAAAATACAACACGATGAGCTTGGCCGCCAGGATACTAAGCGTCGGCATGTCGGCCCGCATTTCCGGCAGCAACGGGACGATCAGGGCGAAAAATACCATCAGATAATCTAACGGCGTGGTTTGAAATCTGTTCGCTCGGCTGAAGCGCATGCTCAACAACACCAGGAGGGCAATCAGGGCCAAGAGCGTATTGTGCGTGACATAGACGGGCCAGATGTCCAACATGCCGGATTGCTCCCCCATATACATCAGAAAGGCGCTGCCGACATACAGCCCCCCTCGGACAAAATGGGAACGATATTGCGGCATAAACCATGGCCCTGCCATGACAACAACGAAAAGACTGATGGCGGCGACTCCGACATCCGTTGGCACGTGCCCAGGGAGGAAGACATTTGCGACCAGGAAGAGCGGCACGACGATGGCCAGAAATTTGGGGGCCATATCGCTGAGCCACAAGCCTGCCCGCGCCAGTTTGGTGTCGGATAGTACTCGTCCGCTTGATGATACAGATAAGGGAACGCGGCGTCGTTCAGTGGCCACGAACAGCGTGAACATGCCGGTGGCAAAGGCACCATACACGGTAAGAATCAGCTTGTCGGACTGCCAGCGCAGAAGATAGGCGAGCCCGACCATCACCGCCTGGATCCCATAGATCACGATGACGGCTTCATGGTGAGAGAGGCCGAGAGCCAGCAGTTTGTGGTGCACATGGTTGCGGTCGCCGATGAAGGGCGAGCGGCCCTTTAGGAGCCGTTGTATCATGACGGCGACCGTATCGAGGAAGGGCAGCCCCAGCAGAAGGAGACCAATCGAAACCGGGAAGGGGTCGCGCGCAGGGTCACCCATGAGGATGACGAGAATGCCCATCGAGAAGCCGAGCAATTGACTGCCCGCGTCGCCCATGAAAATCCTAGCCGGATAAGTGTTGTAGCGTAAGAATCCGAGTAACCCGCCTAAAAATCCCGCGGCCAGCACCAGAACGGTTGTGTCATGGAATAGATACGCAAGATAGGCAATGCCGGCGAAACTCAGGAACGCCAGACCTCCTGCCAATCCATCGAGGCCGTCGGAGAGGTTGACGGCGTTCGAGGCTCCGACTAGAAATATCACGGTCAAGGGTACTGTCAACCAGAGCGGCGCTTCTTCTTCGTAGAGAAATGGGATCTGTTCGAAGCGGATCTGGCCGATGACCACCACCACCAGCACAGCCAGTAATTGCCCAAGGAGTTTTGTGCGGTAGTTCAGATTGGCCCGATCATCCCAAATGCCGAATCCGAGGAGGATGGCCGCGCTCACCAATGCCGGCGCAATGACCGGATCTTGCGGCACCCAGAAGAAAATGGACAGGATGGCCGCAGACCCGAACGCGATGCCGCCGATCCTCGGGATTGGATTGGCGTGGACCTTTCTCTCGCCAGGAAGATCCATGAAACTCCAGCGCCCGGCATTCATCTGCAACGGCGGGATGAGCGCCATGCAGATGAAGAGCGAGGTGATGAAGCAAAAAAAGACTGCGCTGGTCATGGTCAATCCGGAATGTATCGGGTGAGTTGAGGCTGAATCTGTCTGGCGAGTTGGAGGATGCGATGCTCCACCTCCTTCTCCGCCTCTCCCGGAAGGACTGATGCCGAAAGACGAATCAGCGCCCCGTCGCTTCGCTGCTTCGTCAAGGCATCCCATAACAGATACCATTTCACCGAGTATTCGCTTGCAAGTTGTCGATCACGCTGCTTGAACCAGTATAAGACCAGCTGTTTCTCGCGATCTTTCTGAATCAAGACGCGATTGACGGGAATAGCTCTTCCATCGGCTGGGAGAATCACACGGTCATGCGAGGTAATCTCCCAACCACCTCCGGGAATGCAGCTCGACGGAGAATGAGCGGATCGACCATTACGCTGTGAGCGGTAGTAGGCCATGTACAGGGTAACTGGTGCCTTTTCGGACTCTGCATAGTCCGCAAGCAGGTAATCGTCGAATCGCAAGGTGGAAATGAGTTGGGGTTCCACCGGCAAAGTGTTGCCATGCCAGTTTCCGATGCGCATAGCAAAATCCATAAACGCGGCGCGTGCGGGGGGACGCTCCTGGCGATCACCCATCGACCATCCAAACAGAGCGGCGCAGGCGAGCAATGACATGCTTGCGACGTAAGCCGGAAAAATAAACCCAGCATTGGGAGCAGATGGACCAGGTCCGGAAGACGGCATGGCGGAGCTGCCAGCATTCGAGTTGTCATAGATCTGAAAGTGCGAGATTCCGCGTGAGCCAGGTAAAGATTGCACCCTCGAGAGTGCCCACATTTCCGCGAACAGTATCCCCAGGGTGGTCAAGAATAGAACCCATCCTTCAAATAGATGCAGGAAGCCCTCCGCTGCTTGAGGGCCGTACCACTCCACAAGAACACCTACCATCCCAATGCGCACGCCATTGACCAGTACCGAGATTGGAAAAGCGGAGAGAACCAGTACGATTCGCTTCCACATGCGATCACGGAAAAAGTATGCACACAAGAGGGCAAGTGCCGTCAGCGGAAACAAGTACCGAATGCCGCTACAGGCTTCGGCCACCTGCAATTGGACCGGCCCGAGATCGATGACATTGCCTTCGCGAAAAGCAGTCACTCCGATAAAATGGAGGACCCCTACCCCAAGAGCCGATGACCACAGCTGCAATTGGGCGGAAAGGCTGTTATAGAGAAAAATAGGCAACGGGATGGCGGTCAGCAGATAGGCCAGAGGAAAGGTCAGTTCTTGTAGCGCTTTGATACCAAGGAATGAGAGCGCCAGTCCGACAATCATGAGCCACAGCGACAGATGAGAGATTACGTAGAGAGTGCTCACGTTCCCTGCTACGTACAGCAGAAGGGCCGGAAGCAGAAGCATTGTCCCCCACCAGGACGGCTCAAAGGTCATTTTCGCCAACTGGTGGCGGTGGTGCCATATTAGAACTGCGCTGATAATTGGGATGAAAGGACCGTGGCTATAGTCGTCACGTCCCCATTGGCCCATCATGAACAACAAACTATCGGCATACATGTAGCCCAGGAGGGCAACAGTAACCAATCCGATGAAAGCCACAACACACCTAGATTGGAAGCTAGACCTCTCCCCCAGTAGGGGGAGAGGAAGGAAACGGCAAGTTGGATGGATTCTGCTAGGGCGTGTCATCAATTAAGCCATGTCATTGAAGCCGCGAGATAGATCGCTGACCCCGGTCGTCAATAGTGGACGCCATGAATTGCAGCCTCAAGCCGCCGGC
>CAZBWM010000154.1:0-7873 GCA_964495375.1 uncultured Planctomycetaceae bacterium
ACGACCCGGGGCGCGCAGCGGGCGCGCCGGCTACGGGCCGTGCTTGCGGCACGACCGGCCGCGGTTGGCCGGGCTGCCCGCCCAGCGGCTCACGGTCGGCAGGAGCCATACACCTGTCCTCGCGGTTGGCTTACCGACCCAAGTGGGGCCTGCCATCGCGTCACGGCAATGAAGGAGAACGTCTGGAGGGCGCGCACCCGAACGCGGCATCCACTTCGATTGACTACTCTTGTTGCAAGTTTAGCAGGTGCCACTAGGGTCGCCAACTTTCCGGCCGGGCAACGAGTTGTGACGACGCCACCCTCGCAGCAGTCGCCGCGAACCAGTCCGGCAATCGACCACCCCCGCTACGGCAGATCGGCGTGCCGATCGTGACGATTATCAGGTCGATCCGTGGCGCTGCGACGCGGAACGCGCTCGATAGCGCCTCGACGACAACAGCATCTCGACAATCGTGCCTCAACGATATGGTAAAGACACCGTCTGCGTTGCCCGCTCGGCAAACCTCTTGTGGTGCGCTCCCCCGGGGCGCACCGCATCCAGGGTATGGTTCGGCGGTGGGAGCCGGATTATTTCCAAAAGCTCGTTCGATGGGGATTCGGCACTCCTAGGCGCCGGGACCAACTGCCCAGTTCGCCGACCTGTCAGGGCGTCGCTCGGCCGGTTGCCGGTGGCACGATGCGTACTTCTCAGCAGTTGCCATGATTCGCTCACGGGGGCACTCGACCGCCGCCGAGTTTAGGGTTATACTTGGCATTCTGACGCGGGGTGGAGCAGCCCGGTAGCTCGCGAGGCTCATAACCTCGAGGTCGCAGGTTCGAATCCTGTCCCCGCCATTGGAAACAGCCCCCAAATCGCCACGGCGGTTTGGGGGCTGTTTTCGTAACATCGAGCACCCTATGGCCGTCAAACGGGATTACGGCTCGTTTTCGCGGGCTGCGACAAAGCTCTTAGCCCCCTTGGTCGCCCCTTTGGGATTTGCTCCCGAAGTCGGAGCCAGTTTTTGTCGCCGTCGGGACGGTTGGAACGATGCCTTTTCTCTGTAGCAGAGTGCGTACGGTTCAGGTGATTTTTGCGTGAACGTAGGCATCTCAGTTCCCGCGATTAACGACTACTGGCAAATCGAGAGTGTAGTTGGGGGACTGATCATCGCATGGCGTCTTTCTGATCAAGCCATCGAGCACGGTGGCGACTGCTGGTATCGGGCGAAGAACACGGAACAACTGGCATCGAGCCTTGAACGAGTCGCCCACAACCTGGAGCGGGCGCTGCCGTGGTTCGAGCAATTCCACACCTTTTGTGACGTGACGGAAGGATTTCGGTCCCGTTCGGGCATTTCCAATCGAAGCGAAGAGTACCCGCCGGATGCTTATCCCACTTTCGCGATGAACTACGCGTTCTTGCTCGCGTTAGGCGGAGAGGACCGCGCGGCACAGGATTGGCTTGCCGTTGCTCTGGCACGCGCGACGATGGCTCGGTATTGGGACCCCGTGATGCGAAATTTCCTGATCGCACCGAGACCGGGAACGAAGCTTTTCCGTCCAACCGAAGAAGATCGAAAGCGAGTCGCGATTATCGAGGCCGCAATGAAGCGCCTCGGATCAAGCGGGTAACGAGCCGTGACGATTACCTGTCCAGCGGCATCGTTTCGAAACGAGTTTGGCCCGCTGCATTTGAAAGACTTCCGTCGACGAGCGGTGCCCCTAGAAATCAGCCCTTAGATCGCCGATGCAGTCTGTGGGCTTTTTTGTTTTTGCGGCTGCGGATTCTTTCAATGCGAAATGCTGTCGCCGGCGCGATCATTTCCGCGGACTTGGGGCCGTTTTCCGCGACTTGGCCGATTTCTTCAACGCGCGGTCAATCTTGTCGATCGTGGGGACACTGGGAATGTGCTTGCCCCCTTCGATTCGGGACAAGTGCTCAAAACGAATCCCCGCCAGTTCGGCAAGTTGCCGTTGTGTCAGGCCGGCGGCCACGCGATCGCGAATGATCTTGCGCGCCAGGCTAGCTCGGGCGTATTCCACGGCGGGATAGTTGCCCTGGGCATCGGGCTGGGGCAAGGGGGGCAAATCGGCGGCCTTGGCCAGTGCTGTCAGGCGGTCAAACTCGTCGCGTGGCAAGAGCACGTATGGCTTGCCGTCGACCAGAATCGTTTGTTGAGTGGCCAACTTTCAATCCTCGTAGAAACCGTCGCGATGTCCAATTCTCTCGACGCGAACGAGATCCCCAACAACCTGGAATTGAACGCGGTAATCGCCAGTACGAAGGCGATAATGACCAGCCAAGTCACCCGACAACGGCTTGGCGCCGCTGACGAGCGGCCATTGCCCCAAGCGGACAAGCAGTTTGAGCACGCGCCCGTGGATGGGATTCGCCAGTTGCTAAAGTGCCTGGGCGGCCGCAGTCGTCAGGACAACGGTGACCATCACCGAAGCCTACGTAATATTGATGAGAATGTCAACTTAAATTGACGGATTGCTGCGCCCGAATGAGGCGGTCAAACGCTGTAGTGTGACCGTTGCTTCTACGTTTGACGCTCTGCGGCGGAGTCGACACCCGACTAGGTTCCCGGTGGGAAATTGCTGCGACATTGGCCGCGGAAACCCCCTACAACAGCCCGCCCAGTTGCGACAGCACCTGACTGACGCTGCCGACCAGTTGCGTGGAACCTTGCGTCTGCACGATCCAGAAGCCCAACGTCGAAGACGGATTGGGGGGCGTGTAGATCGAGGCATTGGCGATCGTCACCGTCTGAGTGCCGATCTGAATTCTGACGGTGCCGCTCGAACTCAGGACCGTGACCGCCTGCGTGGGATCGGGGGTCAGGCGGTAGATGCGCTTTCCGCCCGCTTCCATCCCGGTCAGCGTGTAGCCGTCGGCGAAACCTACGTCGGTGCGCGTGAGCGTTTTTCGGTCGGCGTAACCGACCAGCGAATCGAGTTCGGCGAGTAGTTTGCTGATTACTTGCGCGCCAGTGGCGTCGGTCACGGCCGAGTCTTTCCACCACATGAAGTCGCGCGGGCCGGAGAGTCCGGCATGCAGCACCATCTCTTTGTAGTAGGTGTAGCTGACTCCTTGGTCTTGCGCGAGCCAGGTTGGTGAAGTGATCCACGGAGCAAAGGGGAGATTCGACGTGGCGACCTGGGTGCGCACCAGTTTGATGTCGGCCACGAAGGCCTTGTAGGGAGTCCAGAAGTCGGCGATCGCGGGGTTGAGTGGTGTGCCCGTGTACTTGTAGTTCGCCGGGGGGCTGCTCGCGCTGGCCAAGTTGAGGGCATAGGTGATGCTCTTGCCGTCGGCCCCGACCGACAACACGGTGAACGTGCCGGTGTACCGCGCGTCGAACGGTTGATTGCCAGGATTGGTGATCATCACCTGATTGCCGGCCGTGATGCCGTTGACCGCGTAGCCAAATTCGGCGTGCACGACTCCCGAGGCAACCGGCACGCCGAAACCGTTGGTGTTCTGCGTGAACGTCAACTTGGCGATACCCGTGCGAAAGCGCACGCTATCGTCGCCGCCGGTGTAGACGCCTTGGCTGAGTCCGTAGAGGTCGACTCCTTGCATGTTGCCGACGACCGTGCCAATCGTGTACGGGCTTTGTGTCAGCGCGGCCTGGTTGCCTGAAACGATCGTCGGCGTGTGCAGGTAGTGCTGGTAGTTCGAGATCGGCGCGTTGGGATAGAGCTGGCGGATCGGGTCGGCGATGGCCGTGTTCAAATAGTTGGCGACGCGATTCTGCATGACCGCGTTCCAAATCGCGGCTTCCTTCCCGTTGCCGGCCCAGGTGGTGATTTTATCGAGATCGGCCTGGGTCAGCCCCGCTTTGAATAATTGATCTTTCACGCCAGCCCACCGCGAGTCGGCCATGATGGCCTGAAACACCGACTGCGAAGGACTGCTATTGGGATTCACGCGGTGGTCGACCATCCGCAATTTGTAGTAGTCCATGCCGATCGACTCGATGTCCATCACGAGCATGTCGAACTGGCCGCCGAGCGCTTTGAACTGGGTGAAGAAACTGGTGACGCGGGCCTCGATGATCTGCGCCCATTTGTCCATCCACAGCATGTAGTAAGGAACCGCGGCGCCCGCGGCATTCACCGGATCGACGTAGCCATAGCCCTCGAACATGCCGAAGCCGTAACCGGCGACTTCAGTGAAGTCGGCCAGGTGAATCACCCGGCTACCGGCCGGGAGCGCATTGAGGGCGGCGATTAAGCCTTGCGGCGTCGGCGTATTGGTGCGCACGCCGTCGTGGATCCAGGTCTGCACCATGTTGACGACGTTGGCGTACGTGCTGCCCGACGACTGCGTCGCAAACGCCATGAACGTGTCGCGCGCACTGTTGGCCGACGTGGTGATGCTGTCGTCGAACAACTGGACAAGCTCGGCGGTCGTCAGCAGGTCGACGAATCCGAGCCGGTCGACATTGAACGACGCTTGCAGCAGCCCCTTGGCTTGCACCGCACCTTGCGGGCCCCAGGTTGACGTCAGCAGGTTGCCATAGGTGGCGACCGACAGCGCGCCTAACACGCCATCGGGGCGCAAATTGGTCAGATCGACGCCGCGGCCGGGCAAGGCGGCTTTCAGCGTCGTCAAATTGCTATAGCCGTTGATCGCCCCCACGCGCAATAGCGCCGCGAGCACCTCGTCGGTGGTCAAACTTTGAAAGACGCGATCGAAGGTGAGCGTGCCCAGCAGTCCGCTGACGGAGGACTGCGTCGTCCAGCCGTTGGCGACCATCAGGCCCAGCACCTGGCTGGCGCTGGCCTCGGCGGTGACCACCGCGTCGTTGACCGCCAACGCGTACTTGCCGGCCACGTTGGAGCTGAACCGCAGCGAATAGATACCGCTGCCGACCGTCACGCCGCTGATCCGCAAACCGGGAGTTTGACCCACCGGCGTGTACGGAGTGGCCGTGGCCACGACCGAGACCCCATCGGGGGCGATTAGCTGCAACGACTGCCCTGAGAAATTCGCTCCGCCCTGGCCGACGAGAAGGATATCGAAGTCCTTGCCGGCCTTGCTTGTCATGTCGATGCGGTATTGGTCGATGTCGGATGTCCCGGTCGCCGTACCGATCCAGGCGTAATGACCGACGCCGCCGGTCATGGTGAACGACTTGTCGATCGCCTGTGGGCTGGCCGGGGAGCTGTCGACGTACTCAAATCCCCCATTGACGGCGACATCGAGATTGAACGTGCCTGAGCGGCCGGCCGGTGTCCACACGTTGATTGTCCAAGTGCCGGCGGCCGTGACGTAGTACGGCGCCAGTGCCAAGGGGTAACCGGGCGTCGCCAGGTTGTTAATCAGCGCTTGGCCTTGGGGACCGACGATCGAAACGTTCAGTGGTGTGCCGACAACGCCGGCGACAAACGCCAATCGCTGCCCGGCCAGGAGGCTGAGAGTGTAACTCTGAACTCCGTCGCTGCCGGCGATGGGCTGACCGACCGTGGCGGCCTGCAAGAAGCTGACGCTGGGATCGACCGGCGCCAGCGGCAACGGCGAAACCGTCATCAGATCGCGAGTTTCGAGTCGCTCGAAGAAGAGCCGGCGACGTCGGGACCGGGAGTCACGGGTCAGACTGTTTCGTGCCATAGCGTTGGTGGAGATGGGGTTGTGCGTCGGGAGCTACCGTCCGGCGGGAACGGCGACCGAAAATCGAAGGAACACGCGCAGCGCGAGGAGAGCAAGCTCTGCGGCAGCCGAGCGGCATCCGTCGCCGTGATTCGGCGACGAATTGCTGGCCGGATTTCAATCACCGAGCCTGCCATGCGCGGGGAATCGCACTTTGCGGCGTGCCAGATCGTTGGCCGGGCCGCGGCAGTGACTACTGGGGAGGTACTTGATCGACGACAGACCAGGTCTGCGACACGTGCGAATGCGGTCGCAGCCCGACAACGAGCGCGGCGGATTGGCGATGGAAACATCCTCGCAATGCGAGGCCCCTGACAAGCGGCCATTTCGAGGCCGTATCAAAACACTACTGGCGCAGAAGCCGAGATGCAAACCACCAGTGTGCGGGGGTGGCAGAAATTGACCACCGCTCGCTGAAGCGCGGTCCGCCAAGTTTGTAAACGCAAAGCTCGCGGCTGGGAATCGCCAGAATTGATTTCATCCGCCGCGCGACGATCAGAGGTCGCGCGATTAGAGCGTGCTTTGTGTCTCGCCGACCTTGGCACGGTAGATCTCGTCGACGGCCAGCACGTACCAGAACCAGTTGAACGCGGCGCCGCCGGTCGAACCCCAAAGGCGGTCTAACTCGGCGTCGCTCGTCACGGTGCTGCCCGGCTGCAAGTAAGAGTTGTCGTTCAAACGCGTCGGGGCGCCGGGGCCGAGGATGTTCGCAACGCGATCGGCGTAGGTGTGGGGGCTGGCCCATTCGTTCATCACTTGGGAAAGTTCGGAGATGCCAAGCGTGGTGTCGCCGGCGATCAGAATGCTCCCCTTGCCTTCGGCGCCGTCGGCGACTTTGTAGTCGTAGAGGCCATTGGAGCCAGCCCCGCCGACGAGAATGTTGCGTCCCCCCCCTTCACCACCGTCGTACCAATTGCCATAGAGGGTGTCGTTGCCGTCTCCACCCATCAAGATGTTGTTGCCACCCTTGCCTTCGGCGCCGTTGATGGCGTTGCCATAGAGGGTGTCGTCGCCGGCGCCGCCAATAATAATATTGTTGCCCTGTTGACCCTCGGGGCCATTGACCTTGGCGCCGACGTTGCCGCCGCCGATCAAAACGTCGTTCGCAGCGCCGCCAAAGAGCGTGTTGTTGCCGGTGCCGCCGTCGAGACGCGCGGCAGTATTCACTAGGCCCGATGCATCGAGCGTGTCGTCACCGGCCAGACCACGGGCGTTGACCATGCCGGTGATGCCGGTGATCACGAATTCATCATTTACCGCAACTCCGTCTCGCATCGATGTGATGACTCGGATGGTGGTGGCGTCAATTTGTTCAAAATGGACCACATCGGCGCCCGGCGTCCCGTACCAATGGAGATCGATTAGTGGACTGTTTGGCTCCGAAAACTCATTAGTTACCAGGATCGGGTGCACTACTGGTTGACTGACGCCGCCATCGCGATCCGTGGCAGTCACCGTAACGAAATACGCGCCGACATTCGGATAGTAGTGCGGCACCACCACATTCCAGGAACCCAAGATGATCTCTGGTGGCCATCCGTCGCCCCAGTCCACGGAAAACTCGAATCCGGCAACGGCATCATCTGCCGAGTCCGTGGCGTTCAATATGAAAAACTGCTGCTCATCAGGCAAAGTTTCTGAGGGGCCCGCGAAATGTGCCACCGGTGGCGAATTAGCAACCGAAACCGTGGTGGATGAAGTTGAGGACAAACCGCGATTGTCGCTGACTCGCACTGAAATCTCGAAAAGCCCTGGGCCATCGTTCGGAAAATATAGAGCTTCCGAGGGTAACGTCGGGACATTTGATTGGAAGTCATCATAAATGCCATCGGCGTCCAAATCCCACTCGTACCATAGCGGGTCTCCGTCGGAATCAAACGACATATTGGCGCTAAGTGACAGCGAGTCGCCTTCATTCATAGAATACGGACCACCCAAGATCGCAACCGGTGCGTGATTGTGCGTGATTGCGTAAAGTTCTCGTCCTGTCGTAGGGCTGACGGCCGTGAAAAAGAGAATGCTATTGCCGGCGGTCAACGACTGAGGATCGGATCCCGCGGACCCGACTTCCACATCCAGCAAAGGCTCGGCATAAAAACCATCGCTTTTCCAGAGTTCTCTGCCATGTATACCGTCATCGGCGGCAAAGTAGATTCGCATGCCAGCGACGATGAGTCCACTAGGCCTCAATCAAGCGAAGGCTTTGGGCTTTGTGGCGTCAGCGGCGTCATCG
>CAZBWM010000155.1:0-7764 GCA_964495375.1 uncultured Planctomycetaceae bacterium
TGTTGATTTGGGCCCTGACCGGCGCGTTCTATCCGGCCATCGATTTGTGCGCCGGCGAAAAAGAGCGCGGCACCCTCGAAACGCTCCTCAGCTCGCCCGCCGCGCGCACGGAGATCGTCTGGGGTAAGCTGCTCACCGTCATGCTCTTCAGCATGGCGACCGTCATGCTTAACCTGATCAGCCTGGGCATCACCGGGCTGTTCGTGGCCGGTCAATTGCCGCAGTTCGGGCCGCCGCCGTGGTCTTCGCTCTTCTGGCTGCTCGTCGCCCTGATCCCCGTCTCCGCGTTGTTTAGCGGGCTCTGCCTGGCGCTGGCGGCCTTCGCGCGCAGCACCAAAGAGGGGCAGTATTACCTGATGCCCCTGGTGTTGGTCACGATGCCATTGGTCATTGTGCCGATGGCTCCGGGCGTGGAGCTGACGCTCGGCAACAGTTTGATCCCGGTCACCGGCATTGTGCTGTTGTTGCGCAGCTTCGTCGAAGGGGACTATGCTCACGCGCTGCCGTTTGTGCCGCCGGTCGTGGCGGTCACCATCGGCTGCTGCTTGCTGGCGATTCGCTGGGCCGTCGATCAGTTCAATTCCGAGACGGTGCTGTTCCGCGAGAGCGAGCGCCTCGACCTGCGCGTCTGGCTGTGGCGCCTGCTGCGCGATCGCGAACCAACGCCCAGCGTCGCCGAGGCCGTGCTCTGTGGCGTGCTGATTCTAGTGATCAAATTCTTCCTCGGCTTCGCACTGACGGCGCCGTCCGATTTCGCCGGCCTAGCCAGAACGGCCGTTGTCACGCAATTGGTCGTGGTCCTCACGCCGGCGCTCTTGATGACGATCATGCTCACCAGCAGCCCGCGCAAAACGCTGCTGTTGGCGCGGGCTCCGCGCTGGGCACTGCCAGCCGCGGCGTTGTTAGCGTTGTTCGTTCATCCGCTGGCTAACCTCTTGCAACAAGCGGTGTTGAAGCTCTATCCGATCAATAACGAAATCGCCGAACAGTTGGAATCGTTATTCGAGGGATCGTTCAGCATCTGGGCGATGTTGCTGGTGATCGGCGTGTTGCCGGCCCTTTGCGAAGAGCTGGCGTTTCGTGGCTTCATCCTCTCTGGGTTCCGGCACCTGGGGCACAAGTGGCGCGCGATCATTCTGTCGAGCGTCTTCTTCGGTTTGACGCACGCCATCTTCCAGCAGTCGGTCATCACCACGCTCATCGGCGTCTTGATCGGATATCTTGCCGTGCAGACGGGCAGCCTCTGGCCGGGTATCGTGTTTCACATCACGCACAACTCGCTGGCGGTGCTGTCGGGCCGGGTGACAGCCGCCGAGTACGAGCGCTTCGCGCCTTTGCGCTGGATAGCCAATTTGGCGGGCGAGCGGGGGCTGAGCTACCACTGGACGGTCGCGGCGCTCGCGGTCTGGGCTGTGCTGTCGCTGCTCTATTGGTTTCACCGCCAGCCGTATCGCAAAAGCCCCGAAGAATCGCTGCAAGAAGCGATCGACCATCACGCCGCGCAGAGCCTGGCCGGCTAGCGTCGCAGCGAGCGAAGCGGAAATCAGGATCGCGAAGACGGATTTCGCGGCTCGCCCTCTCGCCGACGTTCGCCACTCTTCGCAAGTTGCCGACGGCTGCCAGCGTTTTCCGCGGCGATCCCGCGGAAAATGTGGCGATTTGCTCAAGTGCCCTTGACCCTGCTGGTGGCCGTCGGTATCTATCCCGTCCTCTTCTGACGCTCTATCGGGCTGGAACGAGGAATCCCTATCCAAATCCGCGCTGCGTGCCTGGCGCCGTTGGTCAATTGACCGGCGACGGGGCCGTAGCTGGTGCCAGTATTGCGCGGCATGACGGGCAGAACCGTCAAAGCGCACCGTTCAAGTACAACGGAACATGACGTTCGAGCGACACGGCGCTGTCGTGATCCGCGAAAGGAGTTCGCGTTGAAAACCACCCTGCTGTTCCTCCTGGCCGGTGCCGGAGTTGGGCTAGGTTGGCAATCGTCTGCCCATGCCATCGAGTGTGCTCGCTGGGGTGCTGTCTCCGGCACGCTGTCGGCGCACGTCGGGCAGGCGGGTCTTCGTGGGGGTGAATCTCCGCGCGATCGTGTCGAGCGACTGCTCCTCGCTTCGCGCGCCGCGCTCGAAGCTGGTCAAACCGAAGCCGCCGAAAAGCTGCTCGTCGAAGCCGAAGGAATGCACGTTCCCTACGGCGTCTTCTACGTCGGCGACACGCCCAAGAAGGTTCGCCGCGATCTCGATCGCGCCCGCGCCGTCGCCCCCGAGTCGCCAAGTCGCACGGCCAAGCCGCGCAGCGCTTTCGTCCCCTCGGGCATGCGCGGAGCCGCGGCCGAAGACCCATTCGCCAATGGCCAGGCCCAGGCCGACGCCAACGCGCCTCCACCCGAAGAAGTGAGCGATGAGGCCGGCCGCATCAGTCGTCAAAGCGTGGCCTCGAGCAAGAAACGCTCGTCCTCTCGCGCTGTCGTGAGCCCCGATGCCGCGGCAACATCGACTGACAGCGCCCTTCCCCGCTCACGTACAGCAAGTCGGCCGGCTCGCCAGGTAGCGCCCGCCGGTTCGCCCGGCATGGCTCCGCCGCCAGAGGACGAGCAAGCCGGCAGTCGCCTGGCCATGCGCGCTCGTCGCGCTGCCAAGCCGACGTCGCCCGAGCCCGCGCAAGCAGCAGCCACCGCGTCGGCAACGGCATCAGCATCGCCCGCGGCTCCGGCGCCGGCTGCCGATGCCCCCTCACTACTGGCCGCTCGCAAAGCGCTCGCCGGCGGCGATCTCCGCCGCGCCAACACGCTTGTCGCGGCCGTCAAACGCCAGCCGCCGCAGAACCTGCCCGCCGGCGACACAATCGAGCATGTCGAAGCGCTCATTAAGCGTCAGCAAGCGCTCCGCGACGCCCGCGCCGCGCAAGGCAATCAAATCACGGAAGAAATTCGCCGCGACCTGGCCTTGTTGCTCGTCGACTACGCGCAGGGGCTGATGGTCTATGGTGAGCTCGACGACGCCGAGCGCCTGGTGAATGATGCCCTCGGACTGGGCGCCACCCTGCCTGCCGGCGGTCCGCAGCCTGCCCTCGTGCTCAAGCAGATCGAACAGCTCCGCACCGGCAAACTCGCCGAGCCCGCCCGGCTCGTCGTACACGAAGGTGACGTCGCTCCGACCGTCGCAGGCGGCGCGGCCCTCGACGTGCCCCCTTCGCCGGCCAAGGTGCAGGTGCTGTCGCTAATGGCTCGCGCTCGCGCGGCCATCGACGCACGTGATTTTGGCACCGCGGAAATGTTGTTGCAGCAGGCGCAGAAGATCAGTCCGCCGGCCAAGGAGTTCGGTCCGCAAGAAGATCGTCCTGAATTGGTGCTGCGCGATCTCCATCAAGCCCGCAGCAATGGTGGAGTGCGACTGGCCAGCGGTACGCAGCCGCTGCCTCCCGCTCCACAGGCGACTTCCGATCGCAATGTCGCCCACGCATTCTATGATCCTCGTCGCGACACCACGGCCAATGCCCAGGCCAGCGCGGATGGCGATACACTCCATGGCGAAGGCGCCTTACCCGAGCACGGCTCACCCTTTGACCCGGCCGACAACAGCGGCGGCCCTCAGTGGCCCGCCGAAATGAACAATCAAGAAAGCGCGACCGCTCCCGCGGCCGTCGACGAGTTCGCCTTCCCCGAAGAAGCCAGCGAATCGCCGTTCGACGCTCAATCGTCCGGCGCCAACGACGTTGCCAATCCGGCTCCTAATCAGCGCGAGTCGAGCCGACGCGCTGCTAGCCCCGCCAGTGCGTCTGCTACGCCCGAAACGATGAACCTCGCGCCCCCGGGACCTGCTCCCAGCAACGCGTCGTCAGCCGAAGGCCTACGCTTCTTCGCGATGGGCGAGAACGCGCTGCAAAATAACGATCCCAACACCGCCCTGGCTTTTTTCCGCCGCGCGGCCCAGTATTCGGCTGTCCTACCCGGTGGTCTCAATGACCGACTGCAAAAGCACCTTGAAACGCTCGAACCGATGGTGGGCGGGGCCGCAACGCCAGCCCAGTACCAGGCCGGCCAGGCAGGGTTGATCACGCCAGGTAGCAGCCCCGACGGTGCGGACAATCGCTCGACCGACGCGGCTACCTCTGTGCCCACGGCGCTGCCGTCTCCGCCTGCCAAGCTCAATCACTCGGACGCAGCCGCCGAGCCCAAGCCGGAGGAGGGAGACACGACTTCTCCGGGCGCACAGCCCACGCCGGCTGCACCGCAAACGATGCCAGTACCGGTTCCGCTTCCGCCTGGCGGATTGTTAGGCGAAACCTCGGCCGCTCAGCGCGTGGCCGTTCAGCGGCTCGTGGCCGACATCGGCAAGCAGCAGCTAACGGCCAAGGGGCTCAAGGAGCGCGATCCCAAGCAAGCGCTCGAGGTGCTCGACCAGGCGGCGCGGCTCGTGCAGCAGTCGGGAGTCGACACCCAGACGCAGTCGCAGTTGCTGGCCCGGCTCGAGCGTACCCGCGAGGAGATCAACGCCTACTACGAAGCCAATCGCGCCACGATCGAGCTCAAGGAAAACAACGCCGCCACGGTCGAACAAGTCGAGCGTGAGCGTGCGCACAAACGCGAGATCGAAGTCAAGCTCGCTGCGATGATCGACAACTACAATAAGCTCATGGACGAGCATCGCTACGAAGAAGCGAACGTCGTCGCCAAGCAGGCCTGCGAGCTGGCGCCTAATAACGCCATCGCACGGCAGCTCAAATGGAACGCCAATTTCGTTGAGCGCATGCGCAAGCAGAACGAAATCAACGATTTGAAGGAACAGGGCTTCATCGACCAGCTCTACCAGGTTGAAGTAGCCTCGACTCCATTCAATGACAACGACCCCTTCCAGTTCGGCGACAAGCCCGAGTGGGACAAGCTCACCCAGCGCCGCAAGGCACTCACGGCCGAGCGTCCGCGCCGTAGCGAAGGCGAACTGCAGATCGAGCAGAAGCTCAAGACCCCCGTGTCGCTCGAATTCCAGGAAGCGTCGCTCAGCGAAGTGCTCACCTATCTGGCCAAGCTCTGCGACATCAATATCTATCTCGATCCCCAGGGCCTGGCCGCCGAAGGAGTCGATAGCTCGCAAAAGGTCAGCGTCGAGCTTTCCAAAGCCGTCATGCTTAAGAGCGCCTTGAACATCATTCTTGAGCCGCTGCATCTCAGCTACGTGATTAAGGACGAAGTCCTGAAAATCACCAGCGAGCAGGTCCGCGACGGTGAGATTGTGCCGGCCACGTACTATGTGGCCGACCTCGTAATCCCCATTCCAAACTTCGTGCCCGGGCCGCGACTCGGCCTGGCCAGTAGCCTGCACGACGCTTACGGCAGCCTCGGCTACGGCGGCGGACCAGGAACCGGCTTCGCCAACGGTCCCTTGACCACCACCATGATGAGCAAGAACGGTGCTCCCGGTGCCGACGGTAACGTGCTGGCCAACGTGGGTGGCCCCGCCTCAATGGCCAGCCCGCTGAATCAAAGTGCCAACCCAATGCTGCATAGCGCCCCCGGCGGAGCCGGTGGTGGCGTCGTCGCTGACTTCGACAGCCTCATCGACCTGATCACCTCGACGATCGCCCCCACCACCTGGGAAGAAGTTGGCGGACAAGGGGCCATCGAGTCGTATCGCAACAACTTGAGCCTGGTCATCAGCCAGACCGAGGATGTGCACGATCAGATTCGCGACTTGCTCGAGCAGTTGCGCAAGCTGCAAGACTTGCAAGTCACGATCGAAGTTCGCTTTATCACGCTCAACGACAACTTCTTTGAGCGGATCGGTGTCGACTTCGACTTCTTCATCAATCGCAATGAGAACAGCCCGAACCAGCCGTTCGGTCAGCCCGATCCCAACTTCTCGGCGCCCCTCACTGGGCCCCCGATCACGGGCGGCTTCTCGCAGGGCCCGCTGCGTAACTTCACGCAGCCCCAAACGCGCCGCGCCAGCACGGCCATCGCGGGTATCGCCGGTTCGCCAGGCACCTCGGGCGTGGCACCGTTCACGGCCGACTTGGACCTGCCGTTCACCCAAGGTAGCTTCAGCGCCGCGACGCCACCATTCGGCCCGTTCGACGCGAACAGTGCCGCCAATTTCGGCTTCGCGATCTTGAGCGACATTGAAGCCTTCTTCCTGCTGCAAGCGGCTCAGGCCGATCGCCGTAGTAACGTGTTGCAGGCTCCCAAGGTCACGCTCTTTAACGGCCAGTCGGCAACCGTGTCCGACACCTCGCAAAGCCCGTTCGTGATCAGCGTGATCCCGGTGGTCGGCGACTTCGCCGCCGCCCAGCAGCCGGTGATCGTCGTTTTGAACGAAGGAGTCTTCATGACGGTGCAAGCCACGGTGTCGAACGATCGCCGCTTCGTGCGGTTGACCGTGGTGCCGTTCTTCAGCACGATCGGACAGGTCAACACCTTCCAGTTCGAAGGTTCGACCACCACGCGTGAACAATCGAGCTCGGATGGTCCTGAAAGTTCGACAACCCAGCGCGAGTCGGACCGCTCGGTAACGCGCTCCGGCACCACGGTGCAGTTGCCGACCTTCTCGTTCGTCACCGTGACCACCACGGTGAGCGTACCCGACGGCGGAACGGTGCTCTTAGGCGGTATCAAGCGTCTCCGCGAAGGCCGCAACGAGTTCGGCGTGCCGATGCTCAACAAGATCCCCTACGTCAATCGCTTGTTTTCCAATGTCGGCATCGGCCGCGAAACGCAAAGCCTGATGATGATGGTCACTCCGCGCATCATCATTCAAGAAGAGGAAGAGCAGTTGCTCGGCACTCCGCCGTCGGCTCCGTAAGACGGCTGGGTTCGATTGCACGACGGCGATCGACTTGTGCAGATGACATTGCGATAAGCCTCGATCATTCCCCGGCGCGGATGTGCGACGCGCCGGGGATTTTTTTTTGGAATCGGTGAGTGTGCCGCGGCGGTAAATCTGTTCGATGACCGGTTCTCCACAACGGCACCGCTACACGACCGAAGTGTTGCTTCGTTGTGTCGCAGTCGGCGTGCGACCTATCGTGTGTGCCAATGCACTTGAACGCCGACGAACAAGCGATGCGCGGGGACTGGAGTCGTTCCGGCGTTCGAGGCCATTCACCGTTCCCGTGCAGACTGGTAACAAACTCCTGTTTCCTTACGCCCCCGCCCCTGCTCCCTTGATCGCCCCCTCGACGGCCCCCTTATCCTGCGCCACAATTTACGCTTTGCATTCCGACCCGAACCAGGGAGCACTCCCGTGACCGCGCGCGGCTGGTTGATTCTGGGCAGCTTGTTGGCCGGCCTGGCCGTCGCCTTGGGCGCACTTGGCGCGCACGGGCTCGAAAGCCGGCTAAAGCGGCCGGGCATGTCCGTCGAAGAGTTGGTTAGCGGCGACCAGAAGCTGCATAACTTCGAGGTCGGCGTGCGATACCAGATGTATCACGCCTTGGCCCTGTTGGCCTTGGGCATCGTGTTGTCGCGCAGTGGCGGTAGCCTCAGCGGCATGTTTCAAGCCGCGGGCTTCGCCTTTCTGCTTGGCATCGTCCTCTTTTCCGGAATGCTTTACGGCTGGGTCTTCACCGAGTCGAAGTCCTTGGTGATGCTGGTCCCGGTCGGCGGAGTCTCATTCATCGTCGGCTGGGTGCTGTTAGCCGTGGCCCTCTGGCGCGCGCCGGCGTAAAAAACGGCGTCAGGAAATGTCAATGACCTATTCCACGCCGCGGGATGGATTGTCTTGGTTCAGCGTGAATCGGAATTAGCGGTTTGAGGTTTAGCGAGTTAAC
>CAZBWM010000156.1:0-7757 GCA_964495375.1 uncultured Planctomycetaceae bacterium
AGTAAGCCCGCCTTCAACCACCCACACACTTTTACAGACAATTTGGGACGGTATCATCGCGAACTTCCAACTCTGGGAGCCAGACGGCGAGAACTGTTAGTAGGATTCCAGCTATTGATACGAACTTATAAAGGCTGTCTGTTGGTGGTTTGAGAGATTCCACTGTGACGCCCTCTAAAGGACCGGACCTTCCCACGAAAGTCCTATGATTCTATCGTTGGCCGCGCACATAATCACGCGACTCACGTAATGCCTGGATTGACTTGCAATCAGCGGCCACCCGAACGTATCCTGCGCTGTGCGGTGGTTTCGCGGTCGCGGTTCAATTGCAAGGGGCTCGCGATGATCGAAGTCGAATGCCCGAAGTGCGGTAAGCGCCACTCCCTTTACGATGCGGCCGCCGCCAAGTGCGGCCAGTGCAGAATCGCGGTCATCGTGCCTGCGCTGCGGGCAGTTATCGCGAAATCGGCCACGTCGGCGACTCGTTCGCGACGGTTGGCACGCCGAGCGCTGTTGGAGAGAACCTGCCGCGGATGAGGCGGGTCATTGCTACAATGGGGCGGCGACGGCGAGCCCGTCGAAGCCATCGCACTGGCGGAACCGGTGGTATTAACAAAGACCCGTAGCTGGTAGGTGGAGGTCGGCGGTTTGGAAAGGTGATTTTGGCAAGGGTGCGATTCGGGCGATTTTGAAAAATCGTGCGACTCGCTCAGGATTTCGCCGCGGAGCGGCGGCGGCGCTTAGCCGTGGGCGCCAGCCCACGGAGAAGTTTCGCGTTCGATCGAAGCCGCGTAGCGGCGACGGCGAGATCGCCTGCGATACGTTGTCTTGCTGCCGCGCCGATGCCGCCGCTACGCGGCTTAATGGTTGTTTGGCGTCGAGTGTCCGTGGGTTAACACCCACGGCTAAGCGCCGCGGCCGCTGCGCGGCCAATGAAAATCGATGACTGGCGACGACCAGGGGCGACGGCGACGACACTTTCCACCAAGTTGCTGCTCCGGTCGCAGGTCTGACCACTGTGACCTGGCGAGCTTAAGATGTGCTGAGTTCGAGGGTCGAGGCCCTTACCATCCAACGACTGACGAAGAACATCGGTAGTTGCAACCAGCCTTTGCGCCTGTAGCTCAGGGGATAGAGCAACGGTTTCCTAAACCGTAGGTCGCAGGTTCGAATCCTGCCAGGCGTACTTCATCGCACGATCTCGTACGCGCGCAAAAAAAAGGTGGTGGGTCAGTCTACTCGGATCGCCAATCCGAACGGTGTCAGGAACCGATTCAAGCAAGGTTTTTCAATGAGTTGCGGCGCACCGGAATCGGTTCCTGACACCGATCGGGCTCCGATCAAACCAGGCTGACCCACCACCCAAACAACAGGCCGGGGAGGTGCGAGCCTCCCCGGCCTGAATGGCATTCTCCGAAGGTACCCGCGCCGGTCATTTCGAGGCGAGTTTTTCGTCCGACCAAAATGGCGCGGCGACAGGAAACCTTGCGATCGTAAAACTAGCGGCAACGGCGGCAGCGACGGCCGACACCACAACCACCTGCGCCACAATCGCCCGATCCGCAGCTATCGTCGCTGCAGGCCGGAACCATGACGGTCTTGGGAACCATTTTGCAGACGCGGACCTGCACCTGCTTCTCGACCTGGTGCGGGACGCACACCTGGTAGGTGACGGTCTTCTCGGTCGGCACGCACTCATAGCGGGTCACTTCCTGGGTCTTGGTGCGCTGCTCGGGCACGCAACGGGTGCAAGTGACTTCGCGGGTCTGCTTTTCGTTGACGTAGCTGCACTTCTTCACGGTGCGCGTGCGATTCTCACGCTTGTACACGGTGACCTTGAAGGTGTACGGCTGTTCTTCCTTCACCGTGGTGTAGCAGGTGTAGCTGATTTCCTTTTGCACCAGGTTGGGAACCCACACCCGGCCGGCTCCACAGCTCTCGCTGACATCGCAGGGAGATGCGCAGGCACGGCGGCAACGACGGCGACCGCAACCACTGACGCAGGAAACCTGCTGGCAGCAATCGCCGGCCGGGGCACACTCTTTGGCCGGCGCGGCGTCTTCCCAATGTCCTTCGTCAACGGTCACGGTGCGCTTCTTGGTAACCGGGACGCGCTTGCAGACGGTGCGCGTGGCACTACGCGTTTCGGTGTGCGGGACGCAGACCGAGTACTCCTGCTCCATTTCGGTGACGACTGGCTTGCAGACGTTGTAGGTGACGGTCTTGGTTTCGGTCTTGGGGACCATCACGGTGTAATTGCAGGTGACGGTTTCGGTCTTCGGCACGCGCTTGTTGACCGTGACCGTGCGCTCACGCGTTTCGGTGGTGTACTCGGTGACGTGAATGGTGCGGGTCACCAGTTCGGTGGTGGGGACCATGATCGTCTTTTCGACCATCTGCGGGGCGGCGGGGGCCGTCTCGCAGGGCGCGCTCTCGCAACTGCCGCAAGTGTTACAGGGCGCCTGGGTGGTGCAGGGAGCACTGCAAACGGCTCCGCAGCGCCGGCAGCCATGACGGGCGGCCGCGAACGAGTCGCTGGCGATCGCCAACACCAGGCCCAAAGCAAAAACAAACGTCCTAGTCCATGAGTTGTGCATGAATTCCTCGAATCTGGATAAGCAAGCGCGACTTTAGCAACTGCGCAGAATGGAGCACTTGCGAAGACGCGATAATAGGACTGCTAGCAGCGAAGTCAAGAGTTGCACTCTAGTTTCTGGGGTGGGGACGTGAGATTGGGGCAGCCTTCGTGATTTCGGGGCTGCCGTGTCGCGGTCGGAATCGTTAGCGAGACGACCGACCGCTACGACTAGAGGCCGCACTGGCCCAGCCGCGACGTGATTCATAAAGAGTCGCTGTTGCGATTGGTGCGGCGTCGTTGAGCGCTCGAATCCTCGCCTGCGGAGGCGGAATCTTGGCTGGGAGCGCGGCGTGTTAGCGCTTCTTCGCGCGCGTGAGCAGAAAGTCTTGCCGCACGAGGTTGTCGGCGTAGTACTCGGCGACGAGGTTTTCATAGTCGCGACGGAACTTCGCGAGCTTCTGTGGGTCGCTGGCCGCCAACGTTTCGACGAGCTTGATCAGCGGGCCGGCCGTGCGCTCGAGATTTGCACGAAAGTGTTGCGGGCTGAGCGTGGGGACCAGCATTGTGCCGCGATCGAACAGCAGGTCGGTCACGGCCGCGCCTAAGCGTTCGGTCACGATCGTGGGATCGCCCCATTGTGTCGGCGGTGCTACTCCTGGCGGAGGTGGCGGCGCGTAGCGAGCCGTGATTGCGAACATCCGGCCCATGAACAGCTCGGAGGGCCAAGTGGCAAAGGCGATCGTCCCGCCAGGCTTGAGCACGCGCAGCATCTCGGCGAGAACCACCGCCGGCCGAGGGGCGAAGATATGCCCGAACTGGCTGAGCACGACGTCGAACGCTGCGTCGTCAAAGGGGAGCTGTTCGGCGTCCCCCTCGTGCCAGGAGATGGCAACGCCGGCGATTTCGGCGTTCTCGCGGGCCCGCTCGAGCAGTTGCGGAGTGAGGTCGAGCCCGGTGGCCGTGGCGCCGCGACGCGCAGCGGTGACCGCAACAACGCCAGTTCCGCAGGCGACGTCGAGCACGCATTGCCCCGCCTGCACCTTGGCGTGCGAGACCAGTCGAGCCGCCACGGCGGTGGTGAAGACTTCGAGTGGGGCGAAGTGGGCCCAGGTTTTCTTTTGCGCGGCTTTGAAGTCGTCGAAGGGGTCCATCGTGCGATGCTCCTCTGCTGCCGTCAATAATGTTGTTCGGCGTGCTGCCTCGCGTAAATCATACCGGAGCGCGGCCGCCGCGCGAGCCTGCGACCGACTTGCGGTGTCACGTTCTCGCCAAGACTCGAGTGCCAAGCTGAGGTGTCGTCACTTGATGTACGTCCCCCCCTATTTTGCCGAGCAAGATCCGGCGGTTCTACAATCATTCGTGCGGGCGAACAGTTTTGCCGCGCTCGTTTCGGCCGGCGACGACGGTGCGCCGGTCGCGTCGCATTTGCCGTTATTGCTCGACGAAGCACGCGGAGCGCAGGGGACGCTCGTGGGGCATCTCGCCCGTGCGAATCCGCAGTGGCGGCAACTCGCGGACCAAACCGTGCTGGTGGTGTTCAGCGGGCCGCATGCGTATATCTCACCCACCTGGTATGCCGAAGAGCTGGCGACCGACGGCACGCAACATGTTGTGCCGACCTGGAACTACACGGCGGTACACGTGTATGGCGTGTGTCGGCTCGAGTACGACATCAACGCGACGCTGGCGATTCTCGAGCGGTACGTCGAGTTCTACGAAGCGGGGCAACCGGCGCCTTGGAAGTTCGCCGCTGACACAGGCTTCGCACGGCGGTTGGCCGAGCAGGTCGTCGGTTTCCACATTGAGATCACTCGCTGGGAAGGTAAATGGAAGTTGGGGCAGAATCATCCGACTGAGCGACGGGCCCGGACGGCCGCGGCCCTGGCGGCGCAGGATGACCGCGACTCGCAGGCGATCGCCGAATTGATGCGAGGGTCGCTGGACGCGTCCAACGGCGCTGGCCCGCGCACGCTTTAGCTGGCCGGAGCGCGCGGGAACGCACGGCTATCTCTTGAGCCACGTGCGACGACGGCACACTTCGCGCGCTAGCTGGGGACGCATTGCGCGGAAGTCTTTGGCGTGGCGCCCATTACCGGTTCATGCCTGCAAGTAATTTAATGAGTGTGAGTTAGCAAAAGACCTAAGGATCTCCTAACCGACGGCCGCCCCGCAAATGGGCAGCCACGGCATGGGCGTTGCGTTACCGCGGCAAGTGTGGGCAGGAGGTGTAGCAAACTGGTCTTTGAGAACTGCTATTGGAGCCCACATGAGATTGAAGACGACCGCCCTGCTGCTGTGTGCAGCGCTGGGGTTCGGTACGTTCAGCACGCCCGCCCTGGCTACGACGATGTTCGGTAGCCTGAGCAATTTCGACGTTGTGAACGACACCGGCGAGATTTGTCGAGGATTCGAAATCGAGTTAGAGGGAGTTAATCCCTCTGACATCTCTTTCACGTTCGGCAACCCGTACATTCGCTACGGAGATCCGACGCTGATTCCCACAGGAAGTGGCGGCACCATCGTGCGCTATGCCAGCACGTGGGACGGAACGAACTGGGCCGTCGGGACACCCGTGCCGTCAGGCGCGTTTCCCACCGGCGGGCATCAGTGCTTCTATCCTGCCTACGGTGGCGATCCGAATTACGAGACGCTGGGAGGCGAGCACTTTGGTATCGCGCTGAACGGCAATCCGACGAACACGATCTATCGCTGGCTGCTGGGCGACACGTCGGGCAATCTGATCGCGGCCGGGTCGAACGTGAAGATCCCAGCGCCGATTTGGAACGTGCAAGCGCCTGTGAACCCAGCCGCCCCGGCAGCCGTGCAGGCCGTCATCCCTGCACCGCCGATCGAGCCGGGTGATGTGTTCGGCGAGGCGATGTGGGTGAAAGTGTTTGTCATGGAAGCGGCGGAGCCCGCCGAGTTGGAGCACTTGCTGCCGGGCGATCCGCGTGTGCCCGATGGCTCGGAGCCTGGCGAAATCGAGATCGAATGGCAGCTTCTCCAAGCCGGCAAGGATGGCGTCGGCGAGATCGACAGCGGATTGGCCGACCTGGCCGAGGACTCGCAGTCGATCACGCGACGATACGAGTTCTACAAGTACATCGGCCCCTACAACGAAGAAGGGGAAGCCAAGGTTGAGGACGCCCTAGCGCATCCCGAAGCGGTGGGTGAATTCCTCGGTTCGCAGAATGCTGCGCTCAATCTCGCGCCATTCGTTATTCCCGAGCCGAGCACGCTGGCGCTCATGGGGATCGGCGCTGCGAGTCTGGCGATGATTCGTTGCCGCGGAAGGCGGCATGGCAACTCAGAGCGGCGCCGGATGCGCGACTAGCGCTTGGCGGATCGACGCCGCGGGGGAGATTCGCCTTTACTAAGCGCACGCTCCAGCCGGTCGACCGTGGTCACGGTTGGAGCGTGCCTGGCTTTTTCCAGGCGATTAAGCGTCTCGGTGCGAACCCCCGCGCGCTTCGCGAGCTCGGCTTGTGACCAGCCTAGCGCACGGCGGCGGCGAAGGATGTTCCGAGCGATTGAGACCTGGAGCGCTTCGAGCGCCGGATAATTTCCGCGTGCGTCGCGCTGGGGCAGCGCCGGCCCGGCAGCGTCGGCCGCCTCCCGCATCTGGAGATAGTCAGCCTCGGGCAGAACGACGAACCGCTCGCCCGAGAGGTCGATAATTTGTGGTTGTGTTGCCATAACAATAGCTGGCTCTACTCGTCGTAAAATCCATCGCGATGGCCAATCCGCTCGACAACCGCGGCGCCGGCTTCGACACGAAACTGAAGTCGGTAGTCACCGGTACGCAAGCGAAAACGTCCGGCCAGGTCGCCTGACAGTGGTTTCGCCCCGCTGACATTCGGCCAGTCCGCCAATCTCACGATCAGCTTGAACAACCGCGCTTGGATCGTCGCTGGCAATCGCTCCGCGTCCGCGAGGGCGTCGGGGGTAAGCGTTACGACTGGCATCGTCCATCAAGCCTGATGCGTGATGACAAATTTGTCAAGTTTCTTGACATCCGGAGCGCTACCCTGGCGGCTTGGTCAGGGGGCCTGCAACTGATCGAACCAGTCGGCCCCGCGGGCGAGCTTGCCTGGCCCGTCCCAGTCGATGCGATGCCAGCTTCCCTCGCGGACTTCATACCGCAGGATCAAATCGACGGGATCGCGCGGCGGATTGACGCGATCGTTGAGCATTGCTTCGCGCGAGGGAAACGGCCGACGCGGATAGAGCTCATCGTCGCCAGCGGCTTCCTCGCGCGTCGGATGGATGAGGCTGTATTGGTCGTGGATGCGGATGCGCACGATACCCGCCTGGGGTGTTGGCTGGGCTTCTTGGGGCAACAACTCGGACGACACGGCGAGCACCGCGGCGCGTTGCCGATGCCAGCCGCGCGGGTAGATGAGTTTTTCTACTTTATCGAAGCGTTCGACTGCCTCGCGGACCCGTTGGGCAACAAGCGTCAGGCTGGCCGCGGGATCGTCACCGACGGGCACGCGCGGAGGCGCAATCTGGGGCTCGACATCAGGACCTGGCCTGGTGTCATGACCTGGCACCGCAGTCGAGTGAATCGCCGAGGAGGAATCGGCGGATACGCCACGATCGCGCGACGACTGCGGCGGGGTGTTGGACGCACCGCCGCAGCCTGCCACGACCGCGAAGGTCCCGAGCGCGAACCAAACCCTGCAGAGGCACCGGAGGCTCGCGCTTGGTCCGACGATTGCCGCCCAGCGATTCATGACGATGCCCGATTGCGCTGCCGGAACAAGAGCGCGAACTTGCCCGCTGAAGCGAGGCCGACGAGCAGCATGCCGAGCGACAAGTAGACACCCATCGCCATGTAGTTGCGGCGCTCGCGGGTGCGCTTAATTTCGTCCTGAAGGTCGTCGAGCTGCTGGCGCACATACTCCGGCGGGTACGCCTCTCCTTTGCTATCGACCTGATTGGGGGCGCGCAACGCGTCGGCGCGCTCCTCGGCTTCGCGCAGCGACGTTTCCTCATGACTTTTGGCCATAACGTTCGTCAAGAGGGTCATCCCACCGACGACGAGACACCAGGCGGCGACCACGCCCAGCGGAACCAGCCAGACCTTGGTCGGCGTTGCGTAACCAAACGCCAGCCAGCCGAAGCCTAGTGCTTGGTCACACCTGAAGATTCGGGTTGGTGGGGAGCTTGGAATTTG
>CAZBWM010000157.1:0-7534 GCA_964495375.1 uncultured Planctomycetaceae bacterium
TACGCCCGGCTGGAATCGAACCAGCAACCTGCGGATTAGAAGTCCGCTGCTCTATCCAGTTGAGCTACGGGCGCTAAGTCCTGTCAGCATAAGGCATTCGCGCCGACCGAAAAAGGCGGCAAAACCTCAAAAGTGCAGAGATTCGTGCAGAGTTCGGCCAAACAAAGTGAAAACCCTTTTGCTGGCCTTGTCGTGCGAGTCCCAGCTTCTGAGGTGTCGTCATGCGTCAGCCAAAGCCATTCTTTCGGAAACAAACGCGCAGTTGGTACGTCCAGATTAAAGGTAAGTGGATAAATCTGGGCGCGGATAAGGATGCCGCATTTGAAACGTACCACGAGATGATGGCGGGACGGATCGACACCGATCCTAGGCAGCAGCTATGTGTTCGTGACACCACTGGGCACGGGCGCAGTGCCAATGCGAATTCAGCGGACGATCGACGAGTCTGCTATGACTGCGAAGCGTTCTCCCCAGTCTGTCGTCAGGCTGCGCGTTGCTCCCTAATCGCCACTTTCCGATAATGCCCGCACCATGGATGACATGCTCCGTCGACTCCGAGAACTCCCCAAGCACGACTTGGTCTGCCAGGGAGGCGTCTTCCGCTGGCCGCGGAAGGTGCGGACCGACAGCGGTGAGATCATTTCCGCGCAGTTCGCTTTATGTGTTGAGACAGAGTCGGGCCTTGTGCACCCTGGTCAGCTCGATCCCGGTCGCAGAGAGCCCGGGGACATCCTATTGGAGGCGTTTGTCGAGTTCGTAGAGCAGACTTGCGATGGCGTCTGCCCAGACCAGGTCGAGGTGAACGATCCGGCACTAGCGGAGTATCTCCAAGAGCATTTGCCGGCGATCGGAATCGAGGTCAGGCTCGTCGACCGGCTAGCCGCCTTAGAGCCGGCGCTGCGCTCGTTACTGGATTATGTGGGAACGCAGACGAGCGAGCCCCCCTCACTCCTAGCGCCCCGCGGCATGACCGTCGAACGAGTCCGCTCGTTCGCCGACGCCGCGGCCGACTTCTATCGCGCGGCGCCGTGGCGGTTCCTGACAGACTCCGACTTGATTCGCGTGGAGATCCCCAAGCCACCGCGGGGGATGGGGCTGCTGGTTGTCTTGGGGGCTGGCCGCAGCACCTTTGGCTTGGTGGCGTATCCGTCGCTGGCTGCCTACTGCCGGTTTCTGCGAATCGACACTCGCGGTGACTCTGCGGGGTCAGCACTGGGCGGACTGACCCAGGTGCTGTTCGACGAAGTGGCGGACTTGCCTGATGCCGATGCGGAGTTGTGGCAACGGCACGAGCTTCCGGTGGCCGGCCCACAGGCTTATCCGCTCGCGATGAAGTACCTCAGCAAGGGGGACCTGGGCCGGCCGTCTCCCAAGGAACTGGAGTTCTTAGAAGGTGCTCTTCGTGCGCTGGCCGCGACCAGCGAGCAGGAGATCGACTCAGGGCGCTGGCATAAGGACGTGGTGGTGAACAACCGCGTTAGCCGGTTCACCCTTGCGATGCCGGATCTGCTTGAGCCGCCTGCGCCACAAGAATGGTTGCAACGAGGCTTCGAGCCCGATCGCCGAGCGCATGAACGCGGGTTCGCCGACATGCAGCGTTACCTGCAGGATCACCTACCGGCGAACGATGCGGATTTGGAGGCGCTCAATCGGGTGTTTGCCAGCCGCTAACTTGACGAGCCAACAACTCAGCCGAGGTCGCCTGCCGAGCGTGCCCAAGATCTCTGCTTCCAGGCCTTTGATGTCCGTGGGCGCCGCCGAGTGCAATTGGCCCGGCAGGCCCTCGAAATTGATCCCAACTGTGCCGACGCATATGTCATCCTGGCGGAACAAGCTGGCACCCTTGACGACGAACTGCGCCTCTACGCCCAGGGAATCGCTGCTGGCCAGCGAGCGCTCGGGACAGAGGTACTAACCGAGGCGGCCGGCGACTTTTGGTCAATCTCCGCAACTCGCCCTTACATGCGTAGCCGACTCGGCTTGGCCGAGACGCTGGTCCGCGCCGGCCGTGGCGACGAGGCGATCGAGCATTTTCAGGAACTGCTGCGCTTGAACCCCAACGACAACCAGGGAGTGCGATACGGCTTATTGCCTGAGCTGATTAAGGCAGGCAGGGATGTCGAGGCCGCCAGATTGCTAAAACAGTACGACGAGGAATCGGCCAACTGGGCCTATGCCCAGGCCCTACTCGCATTTCGATTAAGTGGCCCCTCGGCCGCCGCCAAGCGAGAGTTGCATCGCGCTTTGCGGCTCAACCAACACGTCCCCGAAATCCTCGCCAGCGAGCGCATGATTCCTGCTCCGACGCACTACGCGCTCGGCAGTATCGAGGAGGCTGCTTGTTGCGCCGAGGAGCTGTGGCCGGCGTATCGGGCGACACCGGGTGCCGTGGAGTGGATCGTGACCGAGTCGCAGCAGGCCATGCTCGAGGTTGACCAATCCAGGCGAGCTCGGCGTGGCACCAAGAAGCGGGGACGGAAGTAGGCGCCTTCAGTCGCTAATTCGAGTGCCGGCCTCATAGCCCTGCACCGGACCCCGGTCGAGACACGATCTAACTCAGGCCCGCTCACGCTCCAGTATCCGCGCGGCTCTCGGCCAGAAGTTCGAATGGGGTTCGGCACAGGTAGAATAGTCGACCTACGCCTGGAGACGAAGTGCACCGTCCCGCTCCGGCTGAAAAACAATGTGCTCGACCTTCAAGCGGCGCCAACCGTCGGGCACCCGCCATCGCAACTCATCGCCGACTCGATAGCCGAGAATGGCTGTTCCGATAGGCGCGAGTACCGATAGCTTATAGTTTGCTATGTCTGCGGAATCGGGATAGACGAGCGTATAAGTTTCGATCTCATCAGTGTCACGGTCACGCAGAGTGACGACTGAATTCATTATCACGACGTTTTCAGGCACCTCGTCTTGCGGGACGACTTGTGCACGATTCAGCTCTACACGCAGTTCCTGGAGGCGCTCGCGCACGTTCGCCACCCGACCAAAGTTCGATGCTAACAGGGCTTCCAGTCGCTGAAAATCTTCAGCAGTGATGATTATCTTGCGGCGTGTCATTAGGCCTCTCCAAGTGATTTACCGAATGGGTCGACCAAATGCGTCGAGCCGTAGACCTCTTGTGCAATTCGCGCTCCAATGTCACGCAAAGAATCATGAATGAGAAAATACCGGCTTTGCGATTGATGTCGCCGCCAGGAATCTCGTATTGGCGACGACACACGCCTCGCATGGTTGACAGTGTCAACGAGCGGAGACGCGCAGAAGGATTACTGCCGATATTCGCCCGCACGGACGCACTGTTCTTGAGAGCCTGGACATCGTTTGTCGAGAAAACCCGGTTGGGTTCTCGAATGCGCCACCTGCTGGGAATTCAAACACAAGAGCGATTAGGTAGTCGCTCAGTTCGATGGCATTGTGGAGTCCTGAACCGCTCCATCCTCGCAGTGTAGCTCGCGCTTCCGCCACAGGATCAATATTCCTAGCCCACCGGCGATCAGTGAAGCAAGGAAGATGGCGATTTTGGCGGCCGCGTAATCTGCTTGGTCTGGGAAGGCCACACCCGCGATGAAAAGAGACATCGTGAACCCGATGCCGCCAAACGCTCCGGCGCCGCACAACTGACGCCACAAGTACGCCTCAGGCTTCGCGGCGATGCTGCTCCGCACTGCGAGCCACGCGGCGAGGACGATCCCAATTGGTTTGCCGAAGACCAGTCCTAGCGCGATAGCACAGATCAACCGTCCTCGCCCGCGAACGCGTCAGGGGACCAGGCGACGCCCCCATTTGCCATAGCGAAGACTGGCAGTACAACATACGTCGACCACGGTTCAACCGATCGAAGCAGTTTATCGGCTGGCGACTCGATCCGGTCGTGGATCGCATCCAACGTGCGCAAAGTCGGCTCCGAGGGTCCGAACCGCATTGCCTCACCAGTGTGGTTGTCCTCCAAGTGAATCATCGTCGCCGCCTGAGCCAGCAGCGCGTTCAGATTGGCCGGTGGTCGTGTTGGGATGATCATAGCCAGGATTACCCCCGCGAGCGTCGCGTGCAGCCCGGCCTCGTGAAGGAAGAACCACAGAATGATGCCACCGACTGCATAGGGCAGCGCACGATAGACACCCGTCCGATTGAACAGCAGCAGCACCGCGGTCGCCGCGGCGCTCGTAACCAAGTAGCCAGTGTAAATCTCGCCGCTATAGAACAATGCGATCACCGCAGTCGCCACGATATCGTCGATGATGACCGCCGCAGTCAGAAACACTCGCAGTTCGATCGGGACTCGACTACCGAGCAAAACGATCAGTGCAACCGCAAAGGCGGTATCGGTCCCAATGGGAATACCCCATCCGTGTCTAAGACTTGGTGGTGCGAGCGACGCGTAGATGACTGCCAGCAGGATGATCCCCCCATCGCCGCGATGACCTGGCCGAGTGAAAGGTGCCGCCGTCATCTCACAAGGGCGCCGGCACGTTACGCTATTGGCGATACGTTTCGATGTCGAGATTGTACTTCTTGATCAGCTTATGCAGCCCTTGCCGAGACATACCGGCCTGGCTTGCCGAACTTGCGACATTGCCTTGATTCTCTCGCAGCAAGGCAACCAGATAATCATGCTCTGCAATTGCCAGCGCTTCATCGCGCGACCCCGGCAATGACGCATTGGTCGTCGTCAAGTTAGTGAACGCGGCCCGTTGCAGCGCCGCGGGCAGATCCTTCGCAGTAATGACCTCGCCACGGGCCATCGCAAGACCGTGCTCAACAACGTTACGGAGCTCGCGAATGTTACCCGGCCACGAGTAATGCCGAAAGAGTTCGATGACCTCCTCGGAAAGCCCCGTCGCCCTGGGGGGCACTCCTTGGAGGTTCTCCAAGAAGTGCTGAGCCAGGAGGGCGACATCATCGCCGCGCTCGCGAAGCGGCGCCAAGGCAATGGGGATCACAGCTAATCGGTAAAACAGGTCGCGGCGAAATCTTCCAGAATTAACCTCCAGCTCCAAATCGCGGTTGGTCGCACAAATGAAGCGCGTATCGATCTCAACGGGTACGGTCTTGCCGAGAGGAATAAATGTCTGCTGTTGAATGACCCGCAGCAGTTTCGCTTGAAGTGGCCCTGGCAACTCCCCCACCTCGTCGATGAATGCCGTTCCTCCGTCAGCCTGGGTCAAAAGTCCTAATTGATCTTTAATCGCGCCGGTAAAGGAACCCTTGGCATGGCCAAACAGTAACGATTCGAAGAGCGATTCGGGAATGGCCGTGCAATCAATGACCTGAAACGGCCCCTTATTTCTTGCGCTGCGGCGATGAATGGCGCGCGCCACCACCTCTTTGCCCGTTCCACTTTCACCGGTGACCAGCACGTTGGCGGCGGTGTCCGCAACCCGCTCGATAATCTCGAAAAGCTCCTGCATGGGTGGGCTGCTGCCGACCAACTCGGGAAATCGGCTTGCCTGGCTACTTGGCTCACTCGGCCGAGCCTGTTCGCGAGTGCGGTGTGCGAGTGCGCGCTTCACGCTGGCTAGCAGATCCTCGTACTTTACGGGCTTCAGCAAGTAATCAGCGATGCCCAAGCGAACGCTTTCGATCGCGGAGGGCATTGAGGGAGCGCCTGTGACCACGATCAGTGGAATTTCCGGCCATTGCCGGCGTCCCGCCCGTAGCAATTCAAACTTCAAGTTTCCAGGCATATTGAGATCGGAAAGCACTAAATCGACCGGCTCACGTGCTAAGGCTTCGAGCGCCGCCGCTCCGTCCGCCGCGGTCACACAGGCATAACCCGCCTTGCGTAATAGCGCTGCCGTTGTCCGGAGATACAACGGCTCGTCGTCCGCGATCAGAATGCGCTCTTCAGCCATCGCACACCTCGGATGGCAAGTTGAGTCGCCGCGGAAAAATGGCGGAGAAGCTAGCTCCGCGTCGTGGAGCGCTCCTCACCTCGATACGGCCGCCCATCGCTTCGAGAAGGCTTCTTGAAACCGACAATCCCAATCCCATGCCCACGTCCGCGCCCGACTGCTTGGTGCTGAAAAAGGGATCGAAAATCCGCGGCAGCACGTCCTCAGGAATCCCTGGCCCTCGGTCCTCGATAGTAATTACGACGTTCTGATCGTCCGCGCTTAATCGGATCGATACTTCCTCGCCGGCAGGCGAAGCCTGGATGGCATTGCGAATCATGTTGTAAAGCACCTGTTTCACTTCACCCTCAGCCAGGGCCACTCGCGCTTCTTCTCCACCGGGCGTGTCATCGTTGATGCGAATGCGCCGTTTTTCCGCCGTCGCGGCCAGCATCGCAATCACGTCGCGGAGGGTCTTTGTGATCGTGAATTCGCTAGGTTGTTGTGGTACACGCTTGTAAAGCTGATACATCTGGTGCGTTATGCCGCTGATCCGCTCGATCTCTTTGTCGATCAATTCCATTAGCTCATAGTGTTCGTGTTCAGGCGAAAAGGAAGATTTGATCAGTTCAAAGGCGTTTCTCATTCCCGCTAGCGGGTTGTTAATTTCATGGGCTACGCCTGCGGCAAGCTGTCCCATTGCCGCCAGCTTTTCCATCTGCCTCTGCCGCCGTTCAAGTTGATAAAGACGCTCGGTGCGCTCCTGAACGAGTTGCTCGAGGTGTTCGGCGTGCAAGCGGAGCCGATCGCGGAGTTCCCGCCGCTCCGTCACATCGCGGATGCTCGTGCGAAATCCCAAGTGCTTGCCCTCTGCATACATGGGCTGCCAGGAGAGGGACATCCACCGCAGCCCCCCATCGCGCGCTTTGATGCGAAAGTCCACGTTCGCTCCCGACGACTGCTCCGCTGCAGTCGCCAGCGCAACAGCAATGTGGGCACGATCCTCCTCGGCCACGATCGGCAGAGGATAGTCTGCCATCGCCAGGCACTTGCTGACGGAGAAACCAGTCAAACGCTCAACGGCCGGATTAACCCACAGCACGCGGCCGTCAGGACCATGCCAGCTTTCCCAATCGATCGTGTTGTCAGCGACCGCACGGAACCAGCGCGCTTCGGTGGGGTCAATAGCTGTCGAATGCTCGACCGTGACCGCGGGACTGGAAGAACTTGTTTTCTTGGGTGTTCCCACGACGTTGGCCCGCTGGTGTTAGCCGAGTCTTATCGGTGCCACGCTCCCGCGAGTTCGGGCTGGTAGACGACGTCGTCAATTCGGACATCATGCTGTGACCCGTTGGCCGGCCATTGTATCAAATCACCCACCCTGCGACCGAGGAGCGCCATACCGCGGGGATCCAGGACGGAAATTGCCTTCGCGACTAGATCCACTTCGTCGGGGTAGACCAGAGTGACCGTCCACTGCTTGCCGCATGACTTCTCCGAGAGTCGCACCGTGGAATTCATCGTGACAACTCCTCCCGGAATAGGCTGCGCATCCACTGCCTCCGCTTGTTCCAACGCGCATCCGAGTCTGTCGCGGCACTCGAAATCGCTCCACGAGCATGCCGTTTCCTCGTCAAGCCAGCGGCCTAGACCTTAAACCAGCGTAGCTGCGAAGCTGGGTTGGTCGCGGGCGTAAAAAA
>CAZBWM010000158.1:0-7481 GCA_964495375.1 uncultured Planctomycetaceae bacterium
ACTAGGACAGACCAGGAAAAGTGTACGGGACCCCCAAGAGAACACCCCCAAAGGTAACGCAACCCGAAGCGGACCCTTGGAAGGAAAGCGAACCACCTACCCCCGGAACGTGAGAACCTGAACTATGAGCATCGTAACCGACCTACTGAACGTGCCGGCGCTCCTGGCGGCTGAGCAGTCCCAAGGCGTGACTAGCGGCCAGCAATTCGAGCGGGCCTTGCGCCGCATGACGGCGGCGCATGCCGAGCGAATCCTGCGCATCGACGATTGGATGGTCGCGGGCGCTCCGTCCCCCCCGGCGCATCTGACAGCCGAGGGGGCGCTCGAATACTGGAACTACCCAGGCGGCCCGGATGCGGTTATTGCAGGCAGCGACTATGCCGGCGGCATTCTCTGGAATGCGATGCGGGCCACGGGCGCACGGGCCCGGTTGCGTGACGTGTGGGACGCTGACCCCGTGGCGTTTCTCTCCACGGCCACGGCCGACGACGCGGACGAGATCGAGCGGCTGATCGACCCGAACCTGGACCCAAGCGACGTACTGCGCACGACCACAATCAGCTACTGGGACGAAAACGACTACGACACGTTGCTGGCGGCCTATCCGACTGCCAATAGTCGCGCCAACTTGTCACGATCGGCGCACCCCTACCTGACGAACGGCAGTCTGCCGGACACTACGGCGCTGGCTAAGGAGCTGATTGCGCAACCGGCGGGCACAGCGACGATGCGCATGGGGGCGTTGGGATCGGCGAGCCAATGTCCGTTGTTCCGCGTGCCTGTATCGGGCGGAGACGCGGACGGCCGCAAGGCGCTCTTCAATCGGGAGTTCGACCACGCGAAGCGCTGCGGGCGCGGTTTGGAGACGTGGGAGGCCGCGATTCAGGAGTCTGATTCCAAGCAACGTCAGTTCGGCGAAGCGCTCAAGGCGGCGCTTGTGGCGCGAGGGCAGGGCAATCTGCCGATTCACTTGATTCTGGACTTCGAGGTACGCCCCGGCTTTTGGCGACTCAAGAACGGCATCACGGGGTTGCCTGGCTACACGGCGACAACGGCCGTGGCATCGGCCGGCAACACCACGAATGAGCAGATCACCACGGCTGCGCCGCACGGCTTCTACGACGGCGAGCCGGTCAAGTTGGGTGCCGGCACGGGTGCTCTGCCGACAAGTTCTCCACAAGTGGTCGCGGGCACGGCGCTCGGCGGCACGACCTACCATGTTCACGTTGTTGATTCAACGAACGTGGTTTTGTACACGACGGCAGCCAATGCAATTACAGCCGGCGCGACGGGGCGCATCAACCTAACCAACGTCACCGGGATTGCCGGCGTGGTGCTCACCGGCGTTGTCGAAAACTTCTCCAACGTTTTCACCGATAGCGATTGGGAGACGTTCCGCACCGAGGAGCTGATTGAGCAAAGCCAAGTCGACTGGAATAGCTTTCAGTCGCGCGATATTCAGACCTACGAGCCGAGTTTCATTTTCGATGCTTGGTATCGGCAATACTTCGCCGAGAAGATCGACGTGCTTGTCCGCCTGTGGCGTGACGAGTGCGGCCTGAACATCACCACGAGCGATTACAACGGCTTCTACTCGGCACCCGGTTCGCGGCCGACCTACACCGCACCGAATTACGGCGTCGGTCCAAGCGGGCTCGGCGCAGCGATCGGCTACAGCGCTCCGGCAGTGTACGGCGTGTTTGATACCAGCCGGTTCAAATGGACTGCCGGCGACATCGGCGCGGAATACGCGGCGACCGGCGCGGTTGAGCAGTTCTATTACGCCACGGCGTCAAGCGTGAGCGCGTCGGGCGACCGGATCATCACCACGGCGAAGCACCCCTTCACCACGGGCGATGCGGTCACCATGTCGGGCTCGAATCTGCCTGGCGGCATGGACGCGGTTACGACGTACTATGTGAAGGCCGAGAGCAACACTTCGCTGCGGTTCTACACTAGCGCGGCCTACGCAATCGCTGGCGGCGAAACCGGGCTCGTCAACATCACGTCGGCCGGTTCGGGCGGAATCAACATCATCACGGCGAGCGGCACGACCCCAGCGCTTCGGCCGTGGTTTGCGTTCTCGCAAGACTTGCAGTTGCTTCGCTCGTGCGCTGCAGCAAGCTCCAATCCGATTGCCCCCTGGCTGGCATGCAACGACGAAACCGGCAGCGCTTGGACGAACAACGCGGCGCTGTGGCGCGAGTTCGTGCTGCACGCCACGATGTTCGCCACGAGCGGACGAGTGCTGTACTACGGCTCGTCCGGTTCACCAACGGCGGCACAGCATAAAGAGTTCGTTGACCTGATTGCCGAAGCTGACGACGTGATGCGCTTTCACGCCACGCACTTGGAACCGCTGGAAATCATCGACGATTGGGACTCAGCCTATCGAGCGACACGCGCATGGTGCGGCTACCAATGGGTCTGGCGTGTGACACCGAATCCGTTGGTGGGCAGCACGACTCTGCTCGGCGTCAACGGTGCGATGGTGTTCACGTTCGGCGACGGAACAACGCTATCGATCCCCGGTGCTAAGCCGATCGGCCCGTCATTCAACCGCGACCTGTACACCGGCACGGCGACACTTGGCTACTGGATTGGCCAACCGGAAGACACGAGAGGCAGCAAGCGCCGACGATCCGGCGTGCGCTTGCGCTAAGGAGATTGACCATGCCGAAGCTGCCAACCTGGCAGGCTGCCAAAATGACACCCCCGGGGGGGTCAAATCCCTACGTCGAATCGGCCCGGAACCGCCGCCTAGCGCGGCAGTTTCCGACGCGATTCCAAACGCTGAAAACTCCAGGCCGACCCTGAAACTGTAAGGACTTACGCAGAAATGACACCCGCAAAAACACCCGAAACGAGATTGGTTTCGGCCCCGGAAGGGCTGAAATCGGCTGGCCGGAAGCTGTGGAAGGCTGTCGCGACGGAGTTCGTCCTAGAGCCGCATACGACACCGATCCTGGCGGCGGCTTGCTTCCAAGCTGACCGGGCGGAAGCGGCGCGAGTCGAGATCAACCGCGACGGCATCACGACGAAGGACAGATTCGGCCAGCTTCGCGAACACCCATCGGTTGCGACGGAGCGATCGGCGAGCCAAGCCATGAAAACGCTGTTGAGAGAACTGGGGCTCGATATCGTCCCCGAGGTGCGCGGCAACCGACGACCGGGAACAAGGGGCTAGGCCATGTCGAGAACAAGACGACGACGACTACGAAGTAGCCTGCGGCCATCGCTGCACAGTCTAGGCGTGTGCGGACTGATAAACCTTGCGAGCGGCTGGCGCTCACAGGAGCACCTTGAGTGCAAGTTCTGCTACGACCCGCATCTGAAAACACTCGATGACTGCCGCGCGTACTACGAAGCGAATCAGGACGAGATCGACGCGCCGTGGGTGGACTACGAAGGGGCGCTAGGCCGACTGGACCCGTGCTGCCGTTACTGGTGCTCGTGGGTGTTCGGCTTGCTCGTGGAAGACCCTCGCAGGCGCGTGAGCACTGATCGCAGTTTACCGGCGACGACGACCGACTGGGGGGACCGAGGCGCGTTCTGCGCGACTGACGGTTTCGAGAGTTCGTTTCGCTACCTGCGTCGGCGTGACTTGCTGACCGACGAAGAGCTGGCGGCCGTGCGCACGCCTGCCTACATCAAGGCCGTTTGGAATCGCCTGGAGTATTCGCGGGCCGGCGTCCAGAAGATGCACCGGCACGAGCCGGACATTTTCGACCCGTGGGACTTTGCCGACTTCCGCCTGGCTTGTGACCCCGATGGTTCGCTGGGCTTGCTGACACCAGAAGAAACCAAGGCGGCCGCGCCCTGGCTGGAGAACTAACGATGCCAAGAGTTCGACGACGACTTCGCAGCCGATTGCAACGCAGCTTGGACGATCTGGACCTGAACACGCTGCTAGCGCTGGTCAACGGCTACCGGCGGCGCTGTGAAGACACCGGCAACATCGGCATGAGTCTCGATGAGGCTCGCGACTTGTACGACTGGAACCGCGACGAGTTCAACCGACCGTATCAACCTGGCGTTCGGAGCCTGATGAACCCTGACGCGGGCCGGCGATTTTGGGTTGTGTGGATGTTCGATCTGCTGCCAGAAGACCCGCGCCGGCGCGTTCGCGGCACTGGTCCAGCGACAAGCGACGAACCCCCGCGACCGTTCACCGATCCGTTTAACCCTCGCGACGACTACGAGAGTTCGTACAGCTACCTGAAACGGCGGGGCCTGCTGTCGGCCGCTGAGCTGGAAGCACTGGGCAGCAACCCCAAGTATCAACCCTACCTATGAGATCACGCGGGCCACGTCGGCTCGCAGTTTGTTTGACCCCTGTTTTAAGAGAAATGCCATGAGTGCGAAGAGCACAACCCCGGCGGCGAAAACTGAAACCACCCTCAAGCCCAAGTGCGCCGATCACCCGGCAGTCGCGGAAGCGAACGGCAAGTATCGAGCGCTGATCGAGCGCACGAATACGGCGCGTTCTGAACTGTCCAGCGCACGAGCCAGCATGACGAGCGACCGGACGCGCAGCGAAGATCGAGCTATCGCGCTGCTGGAAGACCCCAACAGTGCGCCGACGCCATCCCTGGCCCTGCGCGTTGCCGAGCTGGCGGCCGAAGTTGAATCGCTGGAGTCTGCCGAAGCGAAGGCCCGCGCGGTTATCGCGGAAGCTCGCCAAGCGGCCAGCGACGAAGCCTGCCAGCGCGAGAAGGACGAGCACGCGGCGCTAGCGAACAACGTGGTCGACAAGTGGACCGAGTTCATGCAGGCCATCGAAGCCGAACAAGAGTTCGTGCGCGACTTCGGAGCGCGCGGCTATGCGATTAGCTCTTCGATGGCGATTCGCTGGGGCGGCGAGTTCATGAACAACCTGCGCCACGTCGGTAAGTACCTGGCGCAGTACGGATGGAAGGGGACGAAGCCACCCTATCAGTCAACCTTTAGCAACCCGCTGGCGGAAGCGAATGCAGCCCGCCGCAAAATCATGGAAGGCAACTCGTGATTTATCAGCCAGTCGACACTTCGCCACGCGGGCGCTTGTTGCGTCCGCAGCCCCGCGTGACCGGCCCGCGTTTGGATTCGGGCGCGTGGCCGGCGCGCGCGGATTTAATCGGCTGGCCCGAGAATCATGGCACCCCCTGCCCGTTTGGTTCCGTTCCCGCGTGGCCGGCGGGCGGGGGGATTGCCACGCGGTATGTCAGCATCGAGGACTTCGCGACTGCCGAGCCAGTGAAGCCCAAGCACGACTACCGGGCCGCGCTAGCGAAGCATCAACCGATTGCGATGCTGACCGGGCTCGCCTGCCCGTTCAACGCGGTGAACACACCGCAGGATCGGTCAGACGGTAGCCACGGCTCGACGTGCTACCTGCCCGGATCGTTCTCACGATTCCTGCGCTCGCAAGAGTACGACGTGCCGATTCTCGACGGTCAGCACTGGGGAAACGGCGGCGAAGTGGTCACCTGGCTAGGGGGCGAGTGCCGGCTGTGGGAAGACCATGAAGGTCTGTGGCTCACGTTCGGCCTCCGCGACAACGCGCAGCATCGACGTATTCTGCGCGCCGTGCGAAATCGACGCTTCGGGCTGTCAGTCAACGCGACTTACAACCCGTGGGAAGTGAGCGACCGTCTGGACGTGCGAACGGTCAGCCGCGTAGTACGGCTAATGGACGTTGCGATTACCGAGCGGCCAAGGTTCCGACAAACCTGGCTGCGCATCACTTCGGAGAAGAGAGCATGAGAGGCGAGTATTATCTTGCGGACAAAGTTCTGGCGATCGCTCCGGGCCAACTGCGGGCGCTGATCGATGCCGATTGGAGTGCGCCGGCAGCGGCCGACTACAGTCAGGGCCAGCGCAGCGACTCGCGGCGCGGGACCATCGCGATTCACCCTATCGCAGGTTTCATCGACAACCACCCGAGCATCATGACTGAGTACCTGGGGGGCACGGCGCTTGATGTTTGGACCCAGAAGTTTTCGGCGCTCGTGAACGATCCGACCGTCAAGGCCATCGTCATTCCGATCGAATCGGGCGGCGGCTCGGTCGCGGGCGTTCAAGAGGCCGCAGACATCATCTTCGCGGCGCGTAGCGTCAAGCCGATCATTACCGTGGCGGATGCGGATGCGGCGTCAGCGGCTTACTGGCTGTTCTCGCAGGGGAGCGAAGCCTATATCACGCCATCTGGCCAAGTCGGCTCGATCGGTGTCGTGGTTGTTCACTCAGACGTCAGTCAGGCGGCGGAGAAGGCCGGCTTCAAGTACACCGTGCTGACAGCGGGCCGGTACAAGTGGGAGGGTCACCCGTATGCCCCGCTCGATGCCACGGCCGCAGGCGCAATCCAGAGCAACCTGGACGCCTATTACGGAGTGTTCTGTGCGCAGGTAGCACGCGGTCGCGGTGTCACCCAACGCGAAGTGCAAACCGGCTTTGGACAAGGCCGGATGGTGCTCGCCAAAGCGGCGGTCAGTATGAACATGGCCACGGGCGTTAAGACTCTGGCCCAAGTTCTCCAGGGACTCAGCGTGTCGCTATTCGAGCGCGACCGGCAGCGGCGGGCAGAGAATGCGGCACGTGTGGCGCGGCTCGAAAAGCTTAATGCTGAGAACGCAGCCGAGAAGCGCAAACGCGACCTGGCGAATCCCAACAGCACGGCGGCGCGAAAGAAGCGGCTCGATGAAATGTGCAACCGCATCGACGCGACGGTGGCGAACATCGAGCGGTTGGAAGCGGAGCGCGATGCCCGCGAAGCTCGTGCGCGACGCTCACAGTTGAACTAGCGCCGAAACGACGCGCCACGATTGCGCCTGACGCGTTCCTGAGTGCTCGTGCGACTCAGAACACCAAGTGGGCAAGCGCTCGTTAGACGCGGGCTGAGGAGGCGGGACGGGACTTTGCGCATCGATGCGCAAATTGGCCAAGCGGCTTCGCAATTTCCACATCGATGTGGAAACTCGACTCACGGCGAGCGGAGTTTTCCGTATCGAAACGGAAATTCGGGAATCGTTTCCCGAATTGGCCGGTTACCGAAGCAAGGGAGGCAGGCCAAAGAAAAATTCGGGTGGCGACCAACCGAATTTTCGTCACGTAACGAAAAAGCCCCGCTGCGAAAGGGGTGATTCACAGCGGGGCACGCGTCCCAATTGCCAGTCAGGGACGAGTGCTAGCGTAGTCGGAGCGGATAGCGTTGCAAGTTTGGGGCGGTCGAGGGTACATTCATGGGCGAATCAATCGCGACCGGCTTAAGACCCGGCCGCGAGCGCCCTATGGGTGTCACACAGAGAATCTTTGAAATGGTTCACCAAAAGACCGTAACCCCGGCTTACCGTGCGCGAGTAGCGATACCGCGCGGGCGCTCTCTGTGGCGCTTCTTAAGCGATAGGCCGGGGCTACGGTTTTTTTGTCGGCTGAGCTAATCGGCCGACATGGAAGGTAGCCATCATGGCGGACTTCTTTGCCCAAGAGACGGTCTTGCTTCT
>CAZBWM010000159.1:0-7308 GCA_964495375.1 uncultured Planctomycetaceae bacterium
GTCGCTCCGCCGCAGGTCAGGGCCGGCACCCCAGCCGGCGCGCCGGTCGGGTTGCTGTAGACCATTCGCCGGCCAGCACTGCTCTGCGTCACCACCCGCCCCGATCCGTCCTTGCTCTCCCAGCGGCCGGCATTCGACAGCAGCTCGATCGGCGTGCTGGTGTCGGTGGTCTGGTAGAGCGTGGAGAAGTCGCAGGCGTCCAGCCAGAGCGTGCAGCCGCTGATACGTCGCGGCGTGAACTGCCGCGGCACCAGGTTTTGCATATTCGATCTGAGACCCAACCTTGACATGCTTTTACTATTGAACCCGCTAAGAGTTGGAAGCCTTGTCCTAGCTGCGTTGCTCCACGTGCCGCGTAAGCATCAAGACTTGAGCGATACGCCCAGCACGCGGGCGGCGCCGCTGGCCGCCGCGCCGCTGACGAACTTGAACGACTTGAAGGCGAAGATCTCCGGCGGAAGCGGATAGCCGCAGCTCACCGCGACCGTCATCGAGATCGCACCGCCGGCATCGTTCTTGAGCGGGACGAACGTGCTATCGTCGAGCGAGACCTCGAACGACATGGTCGTCCCTTCGAACGTCGACGGCGTGGTGAAGCCACCCATCGCGAACTCGCCCGTGGCGACGGCGCCGCTCTTAGTCTGGCCGTCGGCGATCGTGGCGGTCGTCTGAACTTGTCCGCGTGCTAGCGCGCTCGACATTACGTATCTCCGAATAAGGCGATTAACTTGTACGACTGCGTGCCGGTGCCGCTGATCGAGAGGTTTTTCGCGCCGCTGCCGACCGCCGCCAGCTCGTCGTCGAAGTGAGCCAGCAGAAAGCCGCCGGCCGGCACGACCACGTCGTTGCTGGCCCCGAACGGCTCGTACGGATTACTCACGCCGCCGGGGCTGATCGTCATGGCCGCGTTGCCCGCCGGGTTGACGAACAACAGGGCCAGCATTTTCTTGCCGGTTAGATCGACCGTGTTCTGGTTGCCGCCATCGCAGGCCGTGAGATCGATCGTGCGCGCGCCGGCCACCAGCGGGCCGTCGTCGACCATCATGCCGGTAGCGGTCGGGTCGCTCGTGGCCGACAGATCGACCTGCTGGTTGTACTGGTCGTGCACCAGCGTCCCCTGATTCGCCGAGGGGGCGTCGGTCGTGTCGAAAATCTTGGTGATGTTGAGCATCGCCAAGATGCTGGCTCGATACGTCGCCATTTTTGCTATTGAACCTGGTTAGGATTGATCGCCCACAATCAGGGGCGGTTACGAAATCCGTTCAAGAATCCACTCGCAGATCAGTAGCCCGCCGCTCGGCGGGTTGATCTGCAACCCGACCGACCCTTGCAGGGGCCGGCAGGCCAGGGCCGTCACTTTCTCGATCGCCACCAGCACGGCCGGCGCACCGGCCCAGATCAAATTCACCGCGTCGGCGCCTTGCAGCGCCTTGTACTGCTCATACAACTGCCAGCCGGCCGCCACCGTGGCGACGTCGACCGTGGAGCGGACCCGCGTCGGCTTGTCGTGCACGCCGAGCCGCAGCAGGGCGATGCCATCGACCCCCGCGCGCTCGATCCGCTCGACGTCCATTCCTTCGGCGAGTGGCGGGCACTCGAGCCGCAGGAAACGGAAGCTGCCGATCTGGTTGATTTGGATCGCCACACCGCTTTACTCCGTATAGGCGGCCGACGCCGTCGGTCGCGCGCCCATGTTCCGCATGATCTGGTTAGTCTCGCGCTGGGCGGCGAGTTGCTCTTTCAAGAGCGCGGCCACTTCGCCCGGGCGATCCGCTTCATTCACTCGATCGCGCAACTGGCCAGCCTCCTTGATCGCATCGATCGGACTCGTGACGCTGCGCGCCGAGCCCGCCAGGCCGAGCCCGCTCCCCCAATAGGCGGCCGCCGCGACGCTCCCCTCGCTCGGTGCCGGCAACCCGAACATTTCCAGGCCGCGCCGCGCGAACTGGCCAGCTTCGTTCTCAAGCGTGAACGTGGCCCGCCGCAGCCAGCCCGCTTCGTTCTTGCGTAGCTCCTCTTGGACGACCTCTTCCGAATTGAGTTTGCGAAAGCGCCCGCGAGCATCGCGCGTGCCGCGCAACGGCGCCTGCGGATCGCGATACGTATCGACCAGCGTCTCCGAAACGTGCTCACCCAGGTTGGAAGTCTTGTCGACAACAAAATCGGTGATTCTTCCGACAATCTTTTCGCGCACGCTTGTCGCGAGATCGCGATTGCCCTCGGGTGCATCCCCTTCGCTGGCGTCCGCTTCACCGACACTCGCCACGGTCGTCGTGCCGAGTTCGACGGCGTCACTGCCGGCAGCATCCGTCTCGTCTTCTTCGCCGTTCTTGCCACCCTTCAGGCGGCGCCCGACCGCGCTACTGAACCTTCGCCCCACGGCGCTACCAATCTCACGCCCCGCCAGGCGTGCCGATTCGCGCAAGGGATCTTCTGAAGTTGCCGCGGCCGAGACATTGTTAAACAACTGGCCGAGGTCGATCCCGAGCACTTCCGAGACAATCGGCAACTGCTGAAATGCCCACACCGCACCGTCGACGATCATGTCGGAAAGTTGCTTTTCCTTGCTGTCGGGATTGTCGTTCGCCGCCTTTGAAGTCTGGGCGCTCTGCCACGCCTTGCGATCCTCTGGGCTCATCAACTCAGCGCGAGCGGACGGCCGCAGTGGTGCGATCAACTGGCGCGGGATTGGTGGGGGGGTCGCCGGCCGCGGGTTGACAATCTCGCCACCCTCCGCGCGCACGACACGCCCGGGAGTCCAGTCGTTGCGACCGGGTTCCTGCGGCGGCGGTAATCGCGGTGGCTTTGCCATCGTTTCCTATTTCCCAAACCAGACGATCGTTTCCGTTGGTCGGCGGCCGATCCCCAGGGCGTGGGCGATCAGTTCGCCACGGCTAGGCCGGTGGCCGGCGTCGAGTCCCGCGACCCAGGCGAGATAGCGGGCGACTCGGCTATGGAACCTGTTTTTTTTTGCGGATCGTCGATCGCCAGCAGTCGGTTGAGCTGCGGACGATCAAACAGGGCATCGAGCAACTGCGACACGTGGGCCAGTTCGAAGATGCCCAAGACGTTCTGCTCGGCCACGCTCACGCGATAGTTGAGCCCCAGGCACCGCGCACAAAACGTGCCAACGCGAGACCAGTCGACGCGGCCGTGAACGAAATAGGCGTCAGCGATCTCGGCCGATTCTTCCCACAGGGATTCATGCCGCGCGGCGACCGCGGCCCGCGCCTTTCCGGAAGCGTCGAAGGTCAATCGCTGGTGCAGGGCGCCGAGCCGCTCCTGGCTGCTGATCACCGGCACGTGCCATGTCTGGCCGTTGGCCAGTTCGAGCTCGTAGCCCGGCAAGGCGAGCGGCGTAGTGCGGCGAAGATCCTCAGGCGTTGGTGGCGCGTCGGTCTGCCAGCCGATCCAGACTTTGCCCTGATCGAACGGGTCGACCCAGGTCTGGCGATCTTCGAAGTAGCCAAGCAGCTCCGGTGGCTCGCCATCGTCGGCACGCAGCGGCGCGATCACCAGGCCGTCGAAACCGCCGGGCCCGCTCTTCACTTCGCACCGCGCCAGCATTCCCAGCCGACGGACGTCGACCAGCGACTCGGCGATGCCGGCCGCGCGCAGCTTCTGCTGCCAGGCCGCCTCGAAGCCGTCGAGAGTCTCGTTCGGTAGGAAATAACTGAGTTGCATGGTTTGCTATGATGCGTGTGCTGGGGTTGCCGCCGACCCCGTTGAAACCAACGGCGGCTTTTCTTTGCGCCTAGCTGACCTGCGTCCCGATCGTGGCGGTCAAAATTCCCGCGCCGTCGACGGCCGTCGAAACCGGTTGCACGCGTAGCACCGTGCTGACGTGCGGGCGGTTCGTCCCGCCAGCCGCCTGCTCGACCGTGATCGTGCCGCCGAGCTGGTTCGAGAGCTCGATATGGTTGTTGGTGTTGTCCGCGTAGAGCTTTTCGTTCGGCTTCCGCTTGCGGAAATACTGGTACCAGCTCGTCATCGCGGTGACCGGCGCGTAGCTCGACCAGGCGGCCGAGTTCAAAACCTGCGCCATGATCGTCGGCGACCACTCGGCGATCGCGACGAGCGACGGGTTGATCTCACCGTCGCTCCCCAACACGAACAGATCGGCGCGGCTGTCGATCTCCACCGACTGCAAGCCGGCGAACGTCGAGCCGTTGAGCTTCATCGGGCCGATCGTGTATTGCTCCTGCCCGTCGGTTGAGCCGACGAGCGCCACGCTACCGGCCGGCGTGAGAATCGCGTTGGTGCCATCCCAGGCGAATTGCAACGTGCAATCGATCTCGGCGTTCTGCCCGTGCTGCCCGCGAATCTTCCGCCAGCAAAGCATCCCCTTGGTGGCGCGAAACCTTAGATGGGAGGTGGTCGCCGCGGCGACGCGATCGGCCAGCGCGTCGACCTTGCGGAAATAGAGATCGATGTTGCCATCTTCGGTGGCGTAGCACTTGGCCGAGCCGGTCTGACCGAGCACGGTCGCCAGTTGCGTCGTGGTGAAATGGATGGCGGGCGCTTCGGCCCCCACGGCGGTGAACTGCGGGTGGGGCAAGCCGGCTGACCGCTCGAGCACCGCCTGCAGGCCCTCGTCGAGTTGCACGTTGGTGAGCTGGCCGATCACGGTGCCGCTGCCGCTGGGCAGGCGAATCGCGTGGAGCACGTACAAACTTGGCACACTCATCGATCAGTTCCTATTCGTAAGTGAGCCAGTACAGGCATTCCCACCATTGCCCCTGCGTCGCCTGCCGATCGGCGCCACTCTTGCGGGGCCCGAACACGAAACCCATCTGCGCCACCGGCAGCCAGTCGTCGCGCCCCGCGTGCTGGGCGATCCACTCCTCGACCCCGCCGGCGAAGTTGGCGAAGTCGCGGGCGTCATCCTTCGCGTTCTGCGGCTGGGTGCTGTTGGCCGTGAGGTAGAGCCAGAGCGTCCCTTGCCGCGTCAACCAGTTCTGTTCGCCCGCCGCCTCTCGCCGGTACAACAGCCCCGGCGGCCGCAGCACGATCGCGTAGGGGCGTTGCAAGCCCGCTGCGTCGATCGACACGTTGCCACCGACTCCGCCGGTGTCGGGCCCGGTGACGACGTTGGCGGTGTAGTAAATTCGCTCGGCCGTCAGCAGCGGGTTGCCCGGCGCCCCGAACTTGCTTTGTGCCGCCGGACAACTGGCGACCAACGCCGCCAGGTCGTCGAGCTCGCTCGCCAGCCGGCGGTTGGCCTCTACTGCCACGCGTCACCTTGTCACCTTGGGATGGTTTGCACGCCGCCGGTGCTCATCGGCGTGTTGCGGTTGAACCGCAGCCGCCACGTCACCAGGTCCTCGCTCACCACGCCGGCAAAGTCGTACCGCACCGCGGACAGCTCGAGCGAGTCGCCAATCTCGGGCACCTTGCCGGCCAGCGCCGTTTTGGCGACCCGCACGATGATCTCGTCGCCGCTGGACAACTCGCCCGCGGCGGCGGCCAGCTCACCCTGCCGCAGCGGAATCACGGCGATGGTCAGCGGCTCGCCCCCCCAGCGGTAACGAAACGTCGCCGTCTGGTGGAACTCGTCATTGGCGGCGAAGTCCGCCGCCATGATGTCGCTGAAGGTCGACATGCTTCACCGCGTGCCCCGAGGTGCCGCCGCGCCCGCGCCGCTACTTCTTGGGCTTGTCACCCGCCGGCTTGTCGTCGGCCTTGGGTTCACCCTCGACCGGCTTCGGCGCTTCGAGCGGCTCGAAATCGCTCTCGTCCGCTTCGACGACGTGCTTCGGGGGCAAATGCTCGCGTCCGATCGCTCGCGCCCGATCGCCTCGCTTATTGAGCTGCACGAGCTGAATCGTTCCCTTCTCGATGTCGTGGCGAACGAGCTCGAGATCGGCATTGTTCAACTGTACGACCGTGCTGAGGTCGTAGTCGTGCTCGGGACGCTTGAAGGCCACGGCCGTGTCGCTGCCATCGCGACGATCGCGCTCCCAGGTCTCCCGTGGCCAATCGGGACGGAGCCGGGCCGGATACGTTTTCGTTGCCATCGGACTTCCTTAAATCGAAGGTTGCTGGTTTGGTGAACTGCCCCGCGCGATCGTGCCCCGTCAACCGATCGCTTAGTTGAACGTCGTCAGCACCGACAGCCACCACGGCCCGTAGGTCGCGTTATAGCGCGCCTCGGTCATGAACTTGGCGTCCTTGAACTCCATGTCGTCCATGCCCTTCATGTCGCGCGAGATCGGTTCGCGAGCTTGGAAGATGAACGGCTTCAACGGCTCACCCAGGTAATTGAGGATGAACTCGGTGCCGGCCAGGTCGGGAACGCAGACAATGTCGGGCTGATCCAACACGATCGAGCTCGACTGGCTAATGATGCTCCCCTTCATCGCCTCGTGGGCGATCTGCTCGAGCTCCAGCGGCACCAGCAACTGCAAGTTATCGAGCGCTTTCGCCACAGGACGCGAGAGCAACCGCTTGCCGCGATCGTTCTTGAAGGCCAGCATGGCCTTGCGCGCCAGGTGGTAGGCGTTCTTGAATTCCAACGGCGTCACCGCCGTGTGGCTGGTGGCGTCGAACGTGAGATCGTTCGATTGACTCCCCGAGTCACCCCAAGAGTGATCAGTGTCGTGGAAGTATTGACCATCCCAACAAACCGTGCCGTCGCCGCCGGTGATCAGATCGACCACCAACTGGTCGGGATGGTAAGCCGCCTCGTCGGCCAGTTTCTCCATCGCCTCGATGTAAAACCGCAGCCGATCGTCCTTGATGTCGTTCTTGGGAATCAGCAGCGAGTTTTCCCAGTGCTTGTTCACCAACGTGAAGTTGGCGGCACGCAACTGCTCGAAAATGCGGTCGCCGAGCCATTCCCGCACTCCCGGGAAGGCGCCCAGCCAGCCGTATTTCTCGTCGTACCCGTCGCTCGGCACGGTCTGGCAGATCGTCGGATAGAACGGCGTCGACTTCCGCAACCGAAGGTCGAATTTCTGCGTGAGATCACGCAGCGTCACGGTGGACTTGGCGGTTGCCAATGCCATTGGATCGCTCCCTTTGTGGGGGCGGTCCGCTTAGACTTAGATTTCCTAGGTCGCAGTCTGGCGGACAGCCGGATTGTGAACGCCTGCGGGGGCTTGCCGGCTCCCGCAGGTTTTTTTGTTTCTTGCGATTGAACCTCGTTCGAACTTGGGAAACCTTCTCAGCTTCCCGCAACTACGTCGCGCCGACCGCCTTCAACGGGTCGATCTTGACGAAGCCCTTGGTCGCCGACACGTATTCGGAATGGCGACCGACGTAGCTCGCGCTCGACGAGCTGAACTGCGTCGTCTGGTTGTCGATGCC
>CAZBWM010000160.1:0-7280 GCA_964495375.1 uncultured Planctomycetaceae bacterium
GTTGGGGCGCTCGGCCCAGGTGGCGTCGCCGGCCGCCAGCTCGCGGCGCTGGCGGCGGCCACGGCCGCGGCGCAGCGTCAAACAGACGCGCAGGGCGATGCCGTGGACCCAGGTCGAGAACTTCGAGCGGCCCTCGAATCTGCCCCGCTGAAAGAACAGCCGCACGAAGACTTCTTGCGCCGCGTCCTGGGCGTCTTGCTCGTTGCCCAACAAGCGGTAGCAAACCCGCCAGACCCGCTGGCGATAGCGCTCGACCAACGCACTAAACGCGGGCCCGTCGGAGCCCTCGCGAGCTGCTTCGGCCGCCAACTGTTCGTCGGTAGGCGAGATAACTTCCAACAGCGTTTCCACAGTCTGCCGTTCCCCCCAAAAATCGGCGGAGCGTCGGCCGGCGATCCGTGGCAACGATTGAGTCGCCGCAGGCGAGGCAAAAGTCACGCGCCGTCGGGGGGCGCCGAGGTGGGAGAAAGCGTGGCCAGCCCGGGCGATGACAGCGCGCCAAAGCGCCGTATCTCGTGGGCGTACCCAAAGATAGTACGCGTAATCCGTGGAAATCGGCCAGATGAATCGGTTGTACTGGCTGCGGCTATTGCTAGCGGTTGCACCGTAGCCCGGAGTACTGCGCTCCGCGCAAAAATAAAACGCCCGGCCTTGGGAAGTGGTTCCCAGGGCCGGGCGCTGAACTTAGGCGAAAGGAGCGGCGCGGAGGTTACTCCGCGGCGGGCGCGTCCTCCGGCTCGCCGCCGGGCAGCTTGCCTTCCTTGAGCAACTGGCCGAAGGTCGGGCTCTTGTCGTCGTCTGGCTTGCTGTGCTCTTCGGCGACCTTATCGAGCGAAGCCTTGATCTTTTCGATGTTCATGGCGTCGGCCTTGGTCAGCAGCTTCGAGAGCGCCATACCGTAGTCATTGCGCATCTTTTTGTTCGTGCCTTTGTGGCAGACGTTGCACTTGACCTTTTCGATCGCGGCGGCGAGCGCCATTTCGGCCGGGTCGGTGCTGTCCTTTTTCAGGTACTTGGCCTGAAACTCTTTGTTGTACGGAGGTCTGGCTGCGGCGGGCTCGACCGTGACGGAGGTCATCACCACGGCGGCCGCGACCAGCGCCAGAGCATACATCGCCAATCTCATGCAAACGTCTCCTCGTGATTGTCTCGGTGGGAACGCCGGCCGGCAGGTGGGATTCGGCGACCGGGGCGGCACCCGGTGGGTTGGGTGCCGTTAGGGACATGTCGCTGACGGCGAACCGCCTGCGCACTCAGAGTCTATCCGGGAACCCATCGCGGCGGCGACCGCGGGGATTTCGGCCGTCCGGCAAGGAGTGACGACGACGTGTATCAGTGGCCCGATCCAGGGAGTCGGAACGACGCAGCCGGCGGTCGAAAGCCCCCGGTCCCGAAGGGTTTGGCCATGCAACGGGCCGTCTGCGGCGTCATCACTCCTCAGTGGATTTCTCTCCAATACGCTTCGTCGTTCTTCCTTGCATCCGGCCCGTTGCCGGCCAAACGCCGCTCGCGAGTGGTTTCCGGATAGACTCTCATAGTTAAGCTGCGCCGTGGGCGGCTGTCAATTAGCCGCGCAACGTGGTTTTCGGCCCGGCAACCTGTCCGGAGATTTGTCAGAAACCGTTGTCAGAATGGGCGATACGGTTCAGCCAACCGCCCCAGGTTTACCGCAACACACCGCCCGTCGAAGGCACCGACTGGGCCGAGCGACCGCTAGCGGGGACCGGGGAGGGGAGCACCGGCAGCAGGCTCGCCTCGCAGCCGGCGTCACGGCCGTCGGTGGCGCCGCGGATGGCTGCGTTCTCCGCGACGCTGGAATCGAGCGCGTAGTCGACCGTGGTGTGCTGATGCAGCGGTCGAGAAGGATCGGGGAGTTGCCGCCACAGCACGCGCCCCCAGCTTTTCTCCTGACCTTGCCAGAAGGCGCGCCAGGCGGAGAGGGTCATCTCTTGGGGGGCTTCGAGCGGACTCTGCCCGCGAATCTTCCAGAAGATGTGGAAGCCGTCGTAGAAGTTGCGTTCGCTTTCCCAACGCACGCGCTTGCGGAAGGCGTCGACCGTGTCGATACCCGTCTGTTCGATAAGCGCGGCATCGTCGTCGACCAGCAAAATACTATTTGTGCACTGGATGACCGCGTCGAGCTGTTGGGGGCCATCGACCGTATTGGTCAGCATGCAAAAACCGGCGCGGACGACGGCCGTGAGATGCCGCAGATCGACGTGCAAGCGACGACCGGTCGCCGGCGCCGCGCGACTTCCGACCGCCACGAGCAAGCGTTCTGTGGTGACCAGCAAACCGTTATTCCAAACGAGCGAGCAGGGCTGCAAATCTTCGGATCGCAGAAAATCGGCTTCACCGCGGGCGACACAGTTGGCCAGCTCGATCGACAGTGGCTCGAGTTGTGCGGCGGTGCCAGCAACCTGGCCGGGCGCTGCGCCGACTTCAAAAAACGAGACATCGGCGTGCAGCACGCGCTGCCGCCCAGTGGCATTGCCGATCGTCAGTGAGCAGTTTTCCAATTCCACCGATTCGGCCTGCTGCACGCGAAACAGCGACCAGCCGTCGGCCGGTAGATCGTGCGACAGATCGAGCTCGAGCGCCACATTGACGAGCGTGAGGCGGCCGCCGGTGACGGTGATCATGTGCCGCGGATACTCGACGGGATCGGCCTCGCGCGGGCGGAACGAGACGACCGGATGGAACTTTTCTCCAGCGCGGACCGTGAGCTTGAGGTTTTCCAAGTCGATCGGCCGCTCTTCAAGCCGGCCGTTGTAGCGCAATTCGATCACGTCGCCGCTATGTGCTGACGCGCAAGCCGCCTCGAGCGAGCTGAAACTGTTGGCGCCCTCGGCCGCGGGATCAACGACCAGCAGCCCGGGACGCGATTGACCTGGCTCAGCCGCGGCAGTGGGGGGTAAATCGGCCTGTGCCACCGTGGGCGATGTCGTCGAAGCCTGCACTTCGCCGTGGAACTCGCCCGTGCCATCGACGCCAGCACCTGCGCTCAAGAGAGGGACGGCCGCGGCGCTCGTGTTGTCGGCCGCGAGGCCAACGGTTTCCAAAAGTTTCGTCAAAGGATGAGGTGGACCGGACTCGGTCGCCGCGATCGCGGGGCTCGTGTCGGCGGACGTGCTCGAATCGTTCGTCGCGTTGGCCGCAGTGGTAGTGCTCGGATCGGCGGCCGAGGCATTCGTCGGTGACGCTGCGCCGTTAGGAACAGCATCGCCGGCACGCGGCGCGGAGGAAGGAGTGGTTGCTCCAGCCGCCGGCTTGGGCGTTGCCGCGGAGCTCGTACCGTCGGGCCGGCCGCTCGATGTGGCCGCCGATGGGTTGGCCTTCGAAGTCCCCGAATTCGTAACGGGCGTCGGACTCGTCGCCGTCGTGGAAGATTGATCGTCGGGCCTGGGCGTGCGCGAGATTTCACCGGAGCTGGTTGTGCTGCCGGCAACATCGTCCCGTCCACTCGTCGTGCCCGCAATGGTCGGCAAGCGAGTCGCCTCGCCGCCGGAACGCAGATCCGCCACACGCAGCGTCGAAACCAGTTCAATGGCGACGACGCAAAGCACCAGCGCCACCACCGGCACAATCCAGGGGAGATGCTGCTGCACGCGATTCCAAACGCTGGGCGCCGGCTGTGTCCACACGACCGTTGTGGCGGCCGATGCAGGCTCGAGCCCTAACTCAGCCGCCAGCGAAACAAGCTGCGCCACCACTTCATTGGGCGTCTGCTGGCGCTCGCGCGGGTCCTTGGCCATCATCCGCGTGATGAGCGCGCCGAGTTCGGGAGGAACGGCCGGATTCAGCTCGCACAAGTCGGGCGCGGCGTCCCCTTGATGTTGCAACAGCTTTTGCAGCACCGTCCCTTCAGGAAACGGCGGCCGGCCACAAAGCGTGAAGTAGAACGTGCAACCGAGCGAGTAAATATCGCTGCGCACGTCGGCGCTGCGGGGATCGCGTGCCTGCTCGGGCGAAATGTAATCGAAGGTGCCGAGCGTGACGCCCGAGGCGGTCAGGTCGCCGCTCGAACGCTCGACCTGATGCAGCCGCGCGAGCCCCATATCGACCAGCTTGGCCCGCCCTTCGCTGGTAATCAGAATGTTCGACGGCTTGATGTCGCGGTGCACGACATCGCGACCACTGGCGTGGGCCAACGCTTCGGCCACCTGCAAGATGTAGGAAATGGCGTCGGCCACGGGCAACGGCCCGCGCTCGAGCACCAGGTCGCGAACATTGCGTCCTTCGATGAACTCAAAGGCGATGAAGTGCCAGCCCTGATCTTCGCCGACGTAATAGACGCGGGCGATGTTCTCGTGGTCGAGCCGCGCGGCCGATTGAGCCTCGTTACGAAAGCGGCGAACCGTCTCTTCGTCGGCCGCCTGCTCGCGCGACAAAACCTTGACGGCGACCATGCGATCGAGCCGTGTATCGACGGCACGAAACACGGCCCCCATGCCGCCGCCACCGACAAACTCCTCGAGCTGAAAATGTTCGAGCTGCTGTCCGGCCAGCAGATGCGCGAGATCGGCGTTGCGATTGCCGTCGGGCGCATGGTGCACGGCGGGAGGGCGCTTGGAGATGCGCGTCGGCTGATCGTCGGCGGTTGCCCAACCGGGCTCGTTGATGGCCAGCGAAGGTTCGCCGCCGAACGCCAACGGGTCGTCAGGGGCCGAGGTCGACTCGCCACCGCGATACAGTGGACGAACCGAGGAGGAGCCGTCGGCCACACGATCGGGCAATGCGCGCGGGTCACGCGGCCGCCCCTCATTGAAGGGCGAGCGCGATCGACTCGAATCGCCGCTCGCTCGATCGCTCATGACAACTCCTCGACTCAATCCCTGAATCGATGCAGACTCGCTTGGGCTCTTTCCGCGCCGGCATCCTGCCGCAAGGGGACGAAAGAGCGATAACCAACTTGAGAACGACTCCCCAAGGGGACGGAGGCCCCGGGGACAGATAAGGGAGTTGGACGGTAGGCGACCACCAGGGGCGAACGCCCATGCCAACTGGTGCAAAGTATAACGACCGGGGCCCTTGGGGTCAACGAAAGTTCGGCTGCGTCAATTTGTCGCAACTCATTGTGGTGAAACAATTACCAAGCGAACGATTGAGTCGGCGCGTAGTAGTTTCCGCCTTTGTACAGAACCGCGATGGATGAAGGTCCCAAAGCGGATCGGTCGCCTGCCACGCCTCGTTGTTCGCTGCGAAGCAGGGCCTATTGGGCCCCCTTCAATAAAGTGTTCCGGGATTTTGCGTCCGATGCGTCCGAAGATTTTCACGTTGGACCGTAAATCAATTATGGCAAACAACTTGTGGCGACTATACCTCGCGGAATTTTGCGTCCGATCACCGTCCGACGTGCGTCCGAAGTCAGGCGTTTGCGTCCGAAGATTGCCCGTTCCCTGCGGCCTGACGCCTGTTCGTTGCCACCGGGCTGCGTCCTGACGGGCGGTTTTGCGTGCTAAACCAACGCCGCAAGCGCCTTTTTGCCGGGCGCATATCAACTCGGCTCGGCGCTTACCGGGCTTCGGTGTTGCCAATTGGCTAAACAACTCCACGCTCTCCATAATGCCCGCTCGGGCGTCCAATCTGACGGCAGAACCTGGCGGGGAGTTCCCTCATGTCGAAGGCGTGCACGGCGCTGGTGTTATTGACGTGGATTGGATTCTTGAGCGCTCCCTTTGCCAGCGGGCAGGAGCCGCGCAGTCGCACCGACCAACATGAGTTCACTTCGCCCACTCCGCTCCTGGGTTCGACCGGCGCGCTCGAAGGCTGGGGCTGGGCCCGTCGCGCATTGCTGCAATACAACCGCGACGCCATTCCGTCGGCGCGCCACGCCCGAATCAAGGAGTGGGAACATTACACGATCATGTCGCCTGAGTTCACCGTCGGCGTGACGATCGTGCAACTGGGTTCGATCGCGGCCGGGAGCGCCGAGCTGATCGACTACCAGACGAAGTCGATCAAGAGCGCGATGTTCTTGACCTCTGCCGCCAAGGAGAAGCCACTGCTGCCGGCCGATCCGTATGGCCAGACGCGCTTGGCACAGCGCGACAACTTCGTTTCGCTGTCGTTTGCCGACGGACGCCGCAAGATCGAATGCCAGTTCGCCAAGAACAAGCTCTCGGTTCCGTTTGCCGGCACGATCGAACTGGTCGACGATCCCAAGGGAGACAGCGTCGCGATCACGCGCCCGTTCGCTGGCGAGGGAGAGTTCTTCTACGAGAACAAGATTTTCGGCATGCCGGCCAAGGGCTCGGTGACCGTCGACGGGCAGACCTACACGCTGCCTGAGGGGGACTCTTGGGCGATCTTCGATTGGGGGCGCGGCATCTGGCCGGCCGAATCGAAATGGTTTTGGGGACAGGGGGCTGGCAAAGTCGACGGGCATCAGGTCGCGATCAATCTGGGGCACGGCTACGGCGATGACTCACGCGGCACGTGCAACGCCATTCTCGTCGATGGTCGGTTGCACAAGCTCGATATCGTCGATTGCCAGTTCAACGCCGACGACCGCATGCAGCCGTGGCAGTTCACGAGCAACGACAATCGGCTCACGCTCACGTTCACGCCGATCTACCAGCAGCACTCGAAGCAGGACCTCGGTTTCGCCAAGGCCGAGCTGTTCAAGATCCACGGGCATTACTCAGGCACGCTGGTGTTGGACGACGGCACGAAGCTCGAAGTGAAACACCTGCTCGGCTTCGCGGAGCACATGGAGCAGCGGTGGTAGGCATGTCCGCAGCGCGAGAACCTCTTTGGGCCGAAGTTGAATCGCGAGTGCATCGGCCAGCACGCGGGATGCTGCTGGCCGCGGGCGCGTTGTTCTTAGCCTTCGGCCTGATCGCGCTACTCAGTTACGATCGCGGTGCTTCGTCAATCTCTGACCGGGCTTACGTGGTGGCGCTGGGCGGCATTTTTTTCTTGATTGGCTGTGTCGTATTCACCGCCGCGGCGACGACATCGGCAGTTTACATTCGCCACGCCGCGGCCGAGGTGTTGGCCAACGTGCCGCGCGAGCCGGTGCTCGTCGAAGGCGCGAACGTGCATGGCCGGCTGACGCACGAGCTCGTCGAGACCACCGACGGCTGGCATTTCCGCCCGGCGTCTCGCAATTGGCGCAACGATCGGCGATTTCTGCTGGGCTTCGGAGTTCCGTTCCTGCTGTTTGCGGCCGGGGTGCTCAGTTGGTTTCTGCATCGCGATGGCACGGCACGCAATTGGCCGCTGGCGATCCTGGCGGGCGGGTTCATTACGGTGGCCACCGGCGGCACCGTGTTCTG
>CAZBWM010000161.1:0-7017 GCA_964495375.1 uncultured Planctomycetaceae bacterium
TCACTTGGATATCGACGCCACGCAGTGGCGCGAGAACTTCCTGATCGAGAGCCGGCAAGCGATGCTGATCGTGAGCCACGACCGCTACCTGCTCGACAAGGTGACCAATCGCACGCTCGAGTTGGTCAATGGCACGGTCGACAGTTACCCCGGCAATTTCACGCAGTACTGGCGTCTGAAGGCCGAGCGGCTCGAAGTTCAGCAACGCACGTTCGACAAGCAGCAAGAGTTTATCGCGAAGACCGAGGACTTCATCCGCCGCAACAAGTACGGCCAAAAGAGCGCGCAGGCCAAGGACCGCGAAAAGAAACTCGCCCGCGTCGAAGCCGTCGAGCGGCCGCGCACGATCGCGGCGCCAGCGATTCGTTTTCCGGCCGCCGCCCGTAGCGGCGACATCGTGCTGCGCGTCGAACATCTGGCCAAGTCGTACGATCGCCCGCTGTTCGCCGACCTGAACTGGGACGTGCTTCGCGGCCAGCGCTGGGGCGTGTTGGGCCCCAACGGTTCGGGCAAGACGACGCTGCTGCGCTGCCTGGTTGGTCAGGTGCGCCCCGACGAAGGCAAAGTCATCACGGGCACCGGCGTGCAACTCGGCTACTACGATCAGATGCTCGCGGGGCTCGATCCGCAGTCGCAGGTGGTCGACGCCGTGCGGCCGCCGCGCAAGGAGTTCACCGAGCCGCAGCGGCGCGATCTGCTCGCCAAATTCGGCCTGACGGGGGATGCCGTCTTCCAACCGGTGTCGAGCCTCAGCGGCGGTGAGCGCAGCCGCGCCGCGCTCGCGCGACTGGCCGCCGAAGAAGCCAATGTGCTGGTGCTCGACGAGCCCACGAACCACTTGGACCTGTGGGCCCGCGACTCGCTCGAACGAGCGCTGTTGGAATTCGATGGTACCGTGCTATTTGTGAGCCACGACCGCTACTTTCTCAATCGCGTGGCCGATCACTTGCTGGTGCTCGAACCGCCGCAGGTGCAAGTCATCGACGGCAACTACGAAACGTTTTTGGCCTTGCAGGAGTCGCGAGGCGCTACGCCCAGCGCGCCGGTAGCTAGCCCCGCGCCGCGCGTCGCAGAGGAAGTGAAGGCGGTCGGCGCGACGGAAACTTCGTCCAGCACCGCCGCGACCGACGGCAAACCCGCGCGCCGCAAACGGCGTTTTCCTTACCGCAAGGCCGCCGACATCGAGACCGAGATCCACCAGCGCGAGGCCTCGATCGCCGAGCTCGAAGAGTCGCTGGCCACGCCCGAGGTTTATCGCAGCGCGCAGCGGATGCGCGAGGTGCCGGCTGAAATCGCGTCGGCGAAAGCAGAGTTGGCCCGGCTCTATGAGCATTGGGATGAGGCCACGGAGCTCAACGGCTAACGGCTTCCCACAGCCGGCGTTTTGTCAGCCTCAGCCGGCAAAACCCGGGCCGCGTGCCAGCATTCTGCCAATTGCTCTTGGCCGGGCACACCAATTTCGTGTACACCGCGCGTAGCCAATCCGCCGGTCGCCGCTGCGCCACTCGCGCTAGGTCGGCCAATGCACACACCCGAGTCTAGGGAGGACCTACCATGCGCCCGATCACGATCGCTGTCACGCTGCTAGCCGCGGCTGGCACCTGCTGGTACGCCTGGGCCGCCGACGAACAGCCCACCAGCGTCTGGATGAAGAAGAAGCTCGAACATTCGCAGTCGGCGCTGCGGGCGATCGCGATGGAGGACTTCGATTCGCTGCGTGCCAGTGCCACGGCCATGCGGCGGCTGAGTGATCTCGAAGGTTTCGCGCGACGAACGGACGCCAAAGAGTATCGCGCGCAGTTGCAGATTTTCGAGTTCGCCAACGACGAGCTGATTCGCCACGCCAAAGACAAGAACATCGATGGCGCGGCGCTGGCGTTCACGCAATTGACCTTGAGCTGCGTCAACTGCCACAAGCATCTGCGCGACGAGAAAGAGTAGCCGCCGCACCGCGATTGCTCCGCGGAATGCAGCTCACGCTGTCACTGCGTCGACCCGTCAGGGAGACGGCTCCGTGAACACTCGTGCTGCCACGAGCTCGGCGAGTCGGCGATTGCCTTCGGCATTCAAATGAAAGTCGCCGGGGATCAACCAGCCGGCGAATGTAGGGAGCACCACGACCTCGATGCCTGCGGCGCGCGCCTGCTGATAGACGAGCGCCTCGGGTCCATCGATCTCTTGCATCACGACGATCAGCCGTTGACCGCGCTCGCGACAGCGCGCTCCCAGCGCGGTCAGCCTGGCGAGTGTCGTCGCGCCACGATCGGTCGCCGGCGACAGCGATGCCAGTTTCTGTTCTGCCTGCGCACTCAGCTCGCCGATAGTGGCCAGGTCACGCGGTGGCGAGTCGATGTCGCGGGCGTCAAGGATCTCCAAGCCCTGAAAGGCGGACTGCAAACCGAGCGCCCAGGGAACGCAAGCCAGATAGGAATGATCGCAGAGCGCGTACCGTAATTGATGCGCGCGCTTCGTCACCCAAACGCGACGCTGAAACTTCACGGTTTCTTCATCGTCGTCGAAATCGCTATCGTCGAACTGCCAAACGATGACGTCTGGCGAATATCGCTCGGCGACCTGGTCGCTCTTCGTCGTCGCTGCGATCAGTCCGAAACTTGCGTCTCCCAAATTGAGCACCAGATGGCGATCGCCCAGCAATTCCTGCAAGATGCTGGGATAGCCTTCCTCAAATTCGACTCCCCAACCAAAGGTGAATGAATCGCCGATGCAGTGCACGATTGATTGCTCAGGCCGCGCAGGAGGCAACTCCTTGGCATCCGCCGCGCCGCAACGCAGCGCCAGCGCGCTGGTGCGCGCGGCGAAGTCCCAAAGCGCTCCGCCCTCTGGGCGTCGCACGACGAAGCGAGTCTGGCGCTCGCGGCCAAGATCGTGGTCGTTCCAGTCCACAGCCCGGTGCAACCTGTGCCAGCTATGTGAAACCACTAGGAATTGTGGGGCAATCAAACGAAGCGCGATCTCGGCGGCCAGCGCCACGCTTGTCAGAGTCACCAGCGCGAACAGCAGCGTCTTGCGCCAGCCGAGCCGCTGCGGCGAGTTCGTCATGGATCGATTCCGAGATTCCGCTGAAGCGCGCGACAACGGCCGAAACGGCGTCATGCCAACAGCCCCTCGACCACGCGGCCGTGTACGTCGGTCAGGCGGAAATCGCGCCCTTGAAAACGGTGCGTTAGCCGCGTGTGATCGAATCCCAGCAGGTGCAGAATCGTGGCGTGCAGATCGTGTACGTGCACAACGTCGCGCGTGGCGTTGAAGCCCAGCTCATCGCTCTCGCCCCAAGTGACCCCCGGCTTGATACCGCCGCCGGCCAGCCACATGGTGAAGGCGTTAGGATGATGGTCGCGACCATCGCTCCCCCCTTGCACCATCGGGGTGCGGCCGAACTCGCCTCCCCAGATCACCAGCGTGTCTTCGAGCAGGCCGCGCTGCTTGAGGTCTTTGATCAAAGCCGCGCATGCCTGATCGGTATTGCGACAGTTCTTTTTCAGGTCGGCCACAAGGTTGCCGTGCTGATCCCAGGCCTCATGAAACAGTTGCACGAACCGCACGCCGCGCTCCACCAGCCGGCGCGCCAGCAAGCAGTTGTTGGCGAAAGATGGCTTGCCGGGCTCGACGCCATACAGATCGAGCACGTGCTGCGGTTCGCTGGCGACGTCCATCAGTTCGGGCGCGCTGGCTTGCATGCGAAACGCCATCTCGAAAGCCGCCGTGCGCGTGGCAATTTCCGGGTCGCCGACTGCCCGTAGTTGCGCGCGGTTGAGCGCGGAGACAGCATCGAGTGTGTCGCGCGCCAGCGCCTCGTCGACACCCGGTGGATTCGAGAGATACAAGACCGGATCGCCGCTGGTGCGGAACTGCACCCCCTGGTGCACGGTCGGCAGAAAGCCGCTCCCCCAGTTCGAATTGCCGCCGCTGGGCCCTTTGCTCCCCGAGCTGAACACGACGAAGCCCGGCAGATCGCGCGACTCGCTCCCCAGCCCGTACGTGCACCAAGCGCCCATGCTCGGCCGACCGAACTGCTGGCTGCCGGTGTTCATCAAGATCTGGCCGGGTGCGTGATTGAACGCGTCGGTTGTTAGCGAGCGGACGATCGCCAATTCGTCAACGACACCAGCGGTGTGTGGTAATAGCTCCGATACTTCGGCGCCGCACTGGCCGTGCCGGGCGAATTTGAATTTGGGACCGAGCAATTTGCTGTTGGGATTGATGAACGCCGCGCGATACCCCTTGAGCAACTCGGGAGGCGGCAGCGTGCCATCGAACTTGGCCAACTGCGGCTTGTTGTCGAACAATTCCAAATGACTCGGCGCGCCGGCCATGAACAGGAAGATCACGCGCTTGGCCCGCGGGGCGAAGTGCGGCGCCCTGGAGGCGAGTGCCGCGGTGGCCGCCAAGGGTGCGCCATTCGCCACGTCAGGCGGAGCACTATCGGCCGCGCGACTGGTGGCAGGGCCGAACAATTCGGCCAGCGCCAAACCGCCGAGGCCAACGGCGCAGTCACGCAAGAACCACCGCCGTGCCACGCTTTGTGGATCAGCGTTTCGATAGAGATGATCTTGGCAGTTCATAACACCATCGCGGATCTAGAATTCTCAGGGCAATACATCCACAGAAGGCACAGAAGCTCGCAGAAATCCCTTCTGTGTCCTTCTGCGATTTTCTGTGGATTTCTCTTCGTGACAGCTTTGTGGCCTTCGTGTTCTTCGTGTCAAACCCTCGCTTCGCATTTAGGGTTTGGTAATTGTCTCATCGAGGTTCAGCAGCACCCGGGCGACGGCCGTCCAGCCAGCAAGCTGCGCCGGCGACACGCCCGCAGGCAACTCGGGCGGGTGCTCGGGGTCGGCCGCGGCCAGCAGCCAAGGATTCGCCCCGTCTGCCGCAAAACGCGCCGTTTGTTTACTCAGCAGATCAGTCAGTAGTTTGACTTCATCCTTGGTCGGCGCACGGGCCACGCAGCGGCGGAACGCGTACCTCAAGCGCTCGTCGTCGGTCGCCGCGTTCTGCTGCACCGTGTGTAAAGCCAGCGCCCGGGCGCATTCGACAAAGAGTGGCTCGTTCAGCGTGGTAAGCGCCTGCAGGGGCGTGTTCGACTTCACGCGGCGTACGCAGGCGCTATCGCCGTTGGGGGCGTCAAACGTCTGCAGCATCGGGTAGGGAATCGAGCGGAACTGGAACGTGTACAGCGAGCGGCGATAACGGTCCGGCCCTTTGTCCTCGTTCCATACCTTGGGGCCGTAGCTGGCCGGTGGCTCGAACAAAAACGCCGGCGCCGGCGGATGGACGCTCGGCCCACCGATCGCGGGGTTCAACAGCCCGCTGGCGGCCAGGGCCAAGTCGCGCACCACTTCCCCTTCGACGCGCTGCCGCGGACCACGCGCCAGCAAGCGGTTGAACGGATCGCGAGCCAGCAGCTCCGGCGTGGCTTGCGACAACTGCCGATACGTGGCCGACGTGGCAATCAAGCGATGCAGGTGCTTGACGCTCCAGCCGGCCTCCATAAATTCGACCGCCAGCCAATCGAGCAACTCGGGGTGCGAGGGCGGTTCGCACTGCGAGCCGAGGTCTTCGCTCGTCGCCACCAGGCCGGTGCCGAAGTAAGCTTGCCACACGCGGTTGACCAGCGCCCGGGCGGTCGTCGGCGCGCGACGATCGACCAGCCAGCGCGCCAAGGCCAACCGTGGCTGCCGCGCGTCGGCGGGCCATTCATTCAAGAAACCTGGCACGCCTGGCGAGACCACGTCGGCCGGCTTCAAGAAATTGCCGCGCTCGAGCAAATGCGTTTCGCGCGGAGAATCCTGCTCGACCAAAGCCAGTTGCGTGGCCCCTTCGGGATGCTCGCGCCACAGCGCTTCGATCTCGGCATTGGCCGCGCTCCACTCGGGAACCGTGGTGCGCCAATAACTGAACACCGCGGCGACTTGCTCCGCCGCGCGCTCGGCGGCCGGCACGCTCAGGACTTCGCGCACGGCCAAAGGCAACGGATCGGCGACGACGTCGGCCGCCGTGGTGATCGAAAGGCGGAACCGCCCGAGGTTGTGGTTCTGATTGTCGTCGCTGTTCCAGCCACCGTGGTTCTGATTGAGATAAAAGGTGAGCACGGTGCCGCCGTGGAAACCGAGCGGCGCTTCGGCTCGAAACACCGCCTTCCGTGGCAGGTTGCGGCGCACCGGGCCGATGTCGACGCCCCACGCGGTGTCGCCGTTGCCGTCGACGGCCATTTCGATCGGGCCGATGACGCGCCGTTTGTCGCTGCGATCGCTGTAATAGGGCAGCAGGGGCGATTCGGCCGCGCCGACGTCTGCCGTGGCCGCGGCGATCTTCACACGCGTGGCGCCGGACGAGCCATCGGCTGGCGCCGCATCGACCTCGAATTCCGACAGTGCGCACGTCCCTTGCACCGAGCGACCTGGCCCGCCGAGCGGCAGGTTCGGATCGTTTAGCAGCTCCAAGCGAAACGCCGTGATCCCCTCGAGCTTCGTTTGAATCGTGAACTGAGCGCGGTGCTTCGTCGGTGCATAGCCGCAAGCCAACAGCGACCCGTCTTCGAGCAGTTGATACTTCTGCCCGCCGGCGGAGATTTCTTCGATCTGAGGGCGCACGACTTCCCAAGTGGGCTGATTCTCTTTAACCGAGGACTCCCAGGCGGCCATGCGCTCGGCCCAGTCGGGGAGTTCCGTCTTCAGCCGCGCTTCGATCGACGCAATGCTGTCGAGCAGCTCGCGGCGGCGCGCCTGCTCCGCGGCCGTGTAGACGACGATGTTCGCCTCATGACAATTGTTCAGGCACGCGAACATGCGGTAGTAGTCGTGCTGCGTGATGGGATCGAACTTGTGCGTATGGCACTGGCTGCACTGGATCGTCAGCCCCAGCACCCCTTTGCCGATGCAATCGAGCCGATCGAACATCGCCTCCATGCGAAATTGCTCGGGGTCGATTCCCCCCTCTTCGTTGATCATCGAGTTGCGCAGGAAACCGGTCGCGACGTGCTGATCTTGCGTGGCG
>CAZBWM010000162.1:0-7011 GCA_964495375.1 uncultured Planctomycetaceae bacterium
CGGCCGGCCGGCCGCCAGGGACGGCTGCTGGTAGGCCTGGGGCTGCTGCTGCAGGGGGGCGGCCGCCGCGGCACCCCCGACCAGCAGACCCGCCCCAACGCCAGCCCGCCCCAAGGCTGGGCCGTCGGTGGCGACATTGCCACCAAGGTGTTCGCCGAGGATCTGACGAGTGCCAGTTGCACCTATTGGACCGCCGGCGAGATTGTTGCCTACCTGCTCAAGCATCACACGCGCCGCGAGTTCTTGGGCTTCGCCACCGAGATTGAATGGCGGCTCTCGATCGCGGTGGAGAATCGCCTGCTCGCTTTCCAGACCCCCGCGCTCGATTGCCACGGCCGCACCGTCAAGGAGATCATCGACGGCCTGATCGATCGCCGCCGCCTGGCCGGCTACTACGTGACGGTCGACGAGGATTTTCCCGGCATCCTCGGGCCGGTCGTCTACCTCAACGTCTTTAGCTTTGCCCACGAGCGGCCGCCGATCTGGGATGTGTTGCTAGGTACTCAGACGGTTCCGATCAACCCGCGGCAACGCGACTGGGATTTCGAGAGCACCAAGGAGCTCGAGCAGGCCTACACGGTGCAGAGCCGCCAAAACCTGTTTAGCGTCGTGCGGGCCGTCGGCGCCCGGCAAGGCCGGTGTTTTTCCATATCACCTGCCGACGACACGCTCGAGGCCGATTGGACGGCGGGCGAGGAGGCCGGTTACGAGGCGGCCGCCAGCGGCGAGGCGGGCTACGGGGCCCTGGATCGATCCGAGAAAGAACGCCGCAACGCGCGGGCCCGCGCCAGCGAATTGTATTCGCGCGTCTATTCGCACTTCCGCCTGCCGACCAACTGGGATGGTCGGGCCGGCGACGGCATCGGCGGCGAAAAGAACGTCGTGTCGATCGACGAGTTCCACGGCGAGATTTTTTTCAACCCCGACCCCTTCAACCCGCTCGACTTCGACTATGCGCCCCGACAGCACTGGCGGCCGGGCATCGTGTTTGAGAACTGGCTGCCGCTGCGGGCCGGTCACGATTACAGCGGCGACAAGATCAGCGACGGCGCGATCGTCGACAACACGCCCCCGGGCAAGCTGCCCGATTACCTGCGGCCGCTGGTGCTGATCAAGGTCAGCGACAACGGGGCCGGCGCCCCGGCGACCGAGTACCAGCACGTGGAACTGCTCAACGCCGAGGGGGAGCTCGAGCTGATCGCCGCCCGCGGCGGCCGAGACTGGTCGTGCGATACCCGCATGCAGGAGGCCAACGCCGGCATCGTGGTGCGGGTCACCAAGCCGGGCGCGCAGCACCTGATCGCCGCGGCCGACTTCACCCCGCTCACCGGTGTTCGCGAGGAGCCCGTTGATCTCGACTGGCGCGACAACCTGATTGCGACCGTCTTCTGGTTAGACGACAGCTATTGCGAGGGAGTCTACCCGCCGCAGCAGGGAGACTTTCCGGTCGGCATTCACGACGAGCTGCGGATCGATCTGGGGGACGCCTACCGCAAAGACTACGTCGTCCCCGGCACCGTCGTGGGCGTGGCCAACGGGCAGCTCGTGCACAGCGACTCGGGCGGCTTCATCCGCAACGACACCCGCCGCCTCGAGAACGTCGCCGAGGTGGCCTATATGTACTACCGCCGCCCGCGGCAGGCGTTCTCGATCATGCTCAAGCACGTTTGGCAGCCCTACCCGATCGGCGATCTGATTCGTCGCATCGGCAGCGGCAGCACGACCGAGGACGTCAATTGCTGCGTGACCGGGTTGGTGTTCGACCTGGTGGCCCAGACCACGACGGTCGAGACCGATTTTGCCGCCTTCGACGTCGGTTTGTATGTCGCCGGTAGACCGGAGGCGTTTTGATGGTGCGGTTTGGTCAAACGCTGGAAGCCCGCTTGCAAGCCGTCGAGGACGCGCAGCGGCAGCTCGCGCGCTCGACGTCGCAACTGCCCGAGCGGCTGGCGGGCCAGCGGGTGCGGATTCAGAGCCGGCTGGCGATCACCGTCGACGACCCAAACACGGCCACCTATCCCGAGGCCTCGGCCACCCCGAATACCTACTGGATCAAGTTCGTCGACAGCACGTTCGACGACAGCGACGACGGCGATCAGGCGCTCACGACCAACAACCGCCAGGCCGTGGCCCCGACCGTGGTGCGGAATCTCCGCACGACGTACATCCCCGAGGGCACGCTGCTCTGGGTCTTCCAGTTCGAAGAGCGCTGGTGGACGGCCTACAGCAACGCCACCACGATCGGCGTGTTTTACCTCAACGAGCCGATGCCGCAGCGGGGCTCGGCCGAAGCCACGCAGTGCGAGTGGGACGGGGATAGCTGGGAGCCGGGTGCCGGCGATCCGGTGACCGTTTACGATACGGTCGGCAGCGGGCCGGCGAATCAGACCGACCTGGTGATCTGCTGGCTGAGCGAGGAGAGCGGTCGCTGGGAGATCATCGAGGCGCCGGCGCAAAGCGCCCCGCTGGTCGGTTTTTATCTCGACGCCGACCTGACCAAGGGGGGCAACGCCGCCGCCACGCTGCTGGTGCCGACGGGTGGCCTCACCGCGACCTGGACGGCCGACGGCGACAGCGTGACCGTGCATGACGTCATCGGGCGGTTTGGTCCGGCCAAGCAATCGCGGCGTGGGATCGCCGCGCAGATCAAGGTCGACAACAACCCGGCGAACGACGTCTATCTGGTCTTCAACGTCGACCGCGAGGGGCACGCCGTGGTGGCCGGGCTCACGACGTCGAGCCTCACGGGCGAGGCGACCTTCACCGGCACGCTCAAGGAAGTGCTGACCGGCTACGTCCCCGACGCGATCAACGACGAGATCGAGGTCGCCAACCAGTCGGACTATGACGGCGGCTGGTTGTTCGAAGGGGGGCCGGGGCTCGTCTTTCAGGCGTACTACGACTACGCCACCGGCGCCTACAAGATCAACTGGCCGAGCTGCCCGGGAGGCAGTTGATGGTTTGCGCCGTCGGCAAGATCCAGGTGCAACCGCACTGCTGCGAGACTGAGCCCCCCACCGAGGTCGAATGCCCCTGCGGCGCCACCTTCCCGAATTACTGGGAGGCCACGATCGACGACTACGTCGCTTCGCTGGTCTTTCCGCTCACCCAGTGCCAGGAAGGGAATGCCACCTTTTCGACCAACCCGGCTTTTAACCTCGACGGCGGCGAGACGCTCTGCCAATGGACCGAGTCCCCCGCCCGCACGATCTCGAACATCACCGGCGGTGCAACGGTCAGCCTCACGGTTCAGGTGCGCAAGAGCGACGGCACGCTCGTGGTGTGCGGCTCGACGATCACGGCCGGGCACCACGTCTTGATCGTCAACGACGGCATGACGACCTGGTGGGAGGACTTGGGGACCGACCCGCCGAATTGCACGCTCGTCGATCACGAAATGCCCAACCAATGCGGAGGCTGCGGTGCCACGCCCGCCACTTGCCGAGTTACGTCTTTCGCCTAGCCACTGCGAGCCGACCTTGATCGACGGTCGGCCCGCCTGCGCGGTCTGCCGGCTGCCGCTGGCCCAGCTCCGCCACTACCGCACCTGCACGGCCAAGCCGGCGCCCCCCGTGGCGCGTCTGCCGGGCACGGAACTCACCCGGCTGCTGGACGCGATCGGCCTGCACGACACGATCGGCTGCGGCTGCCGCAACAAAGCGGCCCGCATGAACCGCTGGGGCCCCGACGGCTGCCGCGCCCGCATGGCGACGATCGTCCGCTGGCTGCGCGAGGCGGCGAAAGAAAAAGGAATCACGATCAGCGACCAGCAGGGTCGCGACCTGGTCACCGCGGCGATCGCCGCATCCGAAAGGGAGGTGCTTGCCGTGAACGATCTGCCCCCGCTCTACCTGCGTTTTCGCCACGGGCTCGGCGACGTCGTGCAGCTCACGGTCGTGCTTCGCCACCTGCGATCAAAATGGCCTGGCCGCAAGTTGTACGTTGGCACCTACGAAAAATGGCTCGGCGTGCTCGATGGGCTCGCCGACGAGCAGTTCGACCACAAGGCGCCGGCCCCCGACGGCTGCGAAGTCGTCGAGCTGGATTGGCACGAGCCGCAGCGCTGCTATGCCAACCACCCCGGCACCAAGGCCGAGCGCTGCCTCTTGGAAGTTTTTAATATTGAACCCGACCTGGGCTTGTGCGGTTACCAGTTGACCCCCGGGCCCGACGCCCACGCCGCCGCGGACGAATGGCTGGCCGATCGTTTTGGTGATCTCTCGTCACGCCCGCCGTTCGCGCTCGTGCACTACCACGGGCACAGCAGCCGGGCGCGCAAGGATCTCACCGAAAAGATTGCGGCCGAGACGTGCGAGGCCCTCGTCGCCGCCGGCGTTACGCCGCTGGTGTTCGACGAACGTGGCGAGTCGCCGCTCAATCCCGAGTGGCTGGTGCGCACGCTGCCGCCGCCGATCGTCACCGCCGCCCTGGCCACCCGCTCGCGAATCAATATCGGCATCGACTCGGGGCCCGGCCATATCTTCGGCGCAGTCGCCAACGCCGCCGTGATCGCCTGGTACGAGCACCACCCCTACCATTTTTATGAGCCGAACGAGCACGTTCTGCACCTGGTGCCCGAGGATCATCACCGGCTCTTGAAGCCGCGGCAAGCCAAGGAGGCGTGCGAGTTTTTCCAGCAACATTACCGGCACCGGGCGGTGGGTCGCGAGCGGCTGCCCGACGTCGTGGCGGCGCTGCTGTCACCGCAACCACTCACGGCGACGGCGTACGAAAAGCAGTACTATGAAGAACACCGGGCGGCGGGGCTCGACTACCTCGGCCATGGCCAGTGGCAGGAGAGCTACGGCGCCTGGCTGGTCGACTGCCTCGACCTGCGCGGCCGGCGCGTGCTCGACGCCGGCTGCGCGTGCGGCTCGATCGCCCTGGGGTTTCAGAAAGCCGGCGCCATCACCAGCGGCATCGATATTTCGCAGCACATGATTTTCCTAGGCCGCGATGCCTTCCCCGGGCTCGACCTGCACGTTCGCGACCTGGCTGATCTGGCCGGCGTGCGCGATGAGAGTTTTCATGCCGTGCACTCGGCACAGTCGGCCGAGCACTGGGACCCCGAGCAGGTGCCGACGATTCTTGGCGAGCTGCGGCGCGTGTTGAAGCCGGGCGGGCTGTTCTTTTGCTCGCTCGACACGGTCGAGCTGTTCGCGCGGCAGAACCGGGTGGGGGAAGCGCTGCAACTGGCCGGCGACCCGACGCACATTTGCGTGCGGCCGCTAGCCTGGTGGGACGAGCAGCGGGCGGCTACCGGTTTCGAAGACGTCACCGTCGACTATCGGGAGCGGCTGACGAACCACCCGAGTAGTTTCTTACGCCGCTACGACTGGGATTGGTGGGTCTGGCGGCGGCCGGCGGCTTAGTCTTCGTCGCGTCGCTCGACGTGCTGAATGTAGACTACCTGGCCGTCGGGCAACGGCCACGACATCAGCTCGAGCGGTTCACCCGCCTCGTCGGTCAGATACCCCAGCCGCTCGCCCCCCTCGTCGAAGGCGTCGTAGCGACTCTCGGCGTGATTCCACATCGCCCGAAACACCTGCCCAGGCAGGGCGATCATCCGTGGTGAACTAGTGTTGCACATCTTCACACCTCGGGGGGAGCGGGGGGCTTGTTGAGCACCTCGTGGGCCTTGGCGGCGGCCCGCCCGGCGCCCGCCTTGATCGCCTGGCCGACGCGCCGCAGCCCGCGGTCCGCGGCGAATTGCAGCTCGTCGATCTTCGAAGGCAACGGCGGCGGCCCCGTGGGCGAAACCTCTTCGATGAAGAGCATGTAGACGGCCAAGCCGATCGGGCCGAACAGCAACATTGCGAAGGCTCGCTTGCCGCGGGTTCTCTGGGGAAATCCCAGCAGTGCGCCGATCAACACGAAGATCATCCAGCAGAAGCCGTTGGCAACGATCGTAATGGCGATCGCCATCAAGAAGGCAACGATGATCATGCCCGCCCCCGCCCGGCCTAGGATTCGCCCAAGGCGAATCGTAAGCGACCGCCGCCACCCCGGGCAAGATAAATCAGGTCCGGGGGAGCATGGTCGGCCGCATCGGCTCGACGTCGATCAGGTCGTCGATGCGGTAGTGTCGCTCGAAAACTGCCCGGGAGTTAGCCAAATGCTCGTGCCCACGCCCCGGATGCTTGTTCTCGACGTCGTTTCCCGAGGATTTCCGTAACGTCTTGAAGGTGCCGACCAGGCCGGCCGCTTTGACGATCTGAGCAAACTCGCGTCTAAAATATTCCGTCGACGTCTGTAGCTTCCACGGCTGAGGATTGGCCTCGAATTCGCGCAGAACTTCCGGGGGGAGCCAGGTCACCGATCGCTTGTTGGTGCGATGCCGTCGAATGATCACACGGCCACGTTCGTCGAGGTGCTCGGGAGTCAGGCGCGAGAGATCGATCTGGTTCAGGCCGGTGTACCAGGCCGCAGGAATGATGGTCCGCCAAAAGCGCCGCCGTCGCTCGGCCTCGGGCGTGGTGAGCGTCGGCATGATGGCTCGATCGACCGCCGCCACCAGCATCGCGACTTGCGCGTCGACCCATGCGCGATGGTTTAGCTCGGGCAGCTTGATCGTGCGAATTCGCTCGTTGTGCCCGGCAAAAGTCAGCAGCGCGCGTAACCCGCTGCGCAGGCTGCGGATGTAGTATGGCGAACAACCTTCGAGTTGTTTTGCTCGCAGGAATTCACTGACGCTGCGCGCGCAGAAGTCCGCGCCGTTCGTGGCCGCCCAGCCCTGATAGACCGAAACGGTTCGACGGTAGTAGCGCTCGGTGTCTTCAACAAGGTCGTGGACGAGGCAATAGTCGTCCACGACCGAAACGACGGACGCTGACATACCCCGGTGCCCCTTCTGGGCAAGGGTAGCTTGCGCCCTCCCTGGTTGCCTCGCTCTCCGCGGTCCCTACGTCCGTTAATTTTGCGCAAATCAATACCCCGAGAAGTGACCATGCCGGGGGGCATCGGTCTACGGAACCGAAGGTTAGTGGTTCGAGCCCACTGGGGTGTACTTCA
>CAZBWM010000163.1:0-6937 GCA_964495375.1 uncultured Planctomycetaceae bacterium
TACTCAACGCTTATTTCAATCAACCTCTCTGTAAACAACCCTGAGATTTCTTACACCTAAGACCCATTTAAAATATAGCAAAATATCAACTCAGTCTGATCGACTTAGCCACAGTTGCGTAGCATCCTTCTCTCTGTTTTACCTTGGTCATTTTTCATCCGTAATGAGGGTCAATTTTCGACCGGTATCAACAGGTAAGCCTTTAACGAAAAATTTTCGAGAATGCTAATGTCGTCCACAGCCACATCCAGGTGCATGTTTGTGTGTTTGATCGGGTTTTGGTTGAAGCGAGCGCATGGCCAAATCTCGACCGCGCGCCATGTTGCCATGCATCGCGGGGGCAGAGAGAATCACTTTCTCTGTTACACTCCCGCACGCAGAGCAATCCGGAGCAGCTGCATCAATTGACTGGTGTGCTTCGAATTGCAGCTTGCATTGCGTGCACTGGTAATCATAAGTTGGCATTTGTGATTCCTGTTTTTGTATGAAGGCGTTTCCGGGAAAGGCCGGGGCGTGTCCGCCTGTCTATGTCAGGCAAACACGTTTTCGGATCTATTCTTAAGAATTAACCCCAACGAGGCGGTTGTTTTCCGTTGACACCAAATTGAGCGGAGGTGACATCGGTTCTGGCCCGTTTTTCAGGGTCTCGGGTTGGCGCTCTCAACCGGCGTGTCTCGACCTCCCAGATCCAGCCACTGATGGCCACATCCTTGGGAATGAGAGGATGGTTTTTGAATGTTTCGATGGTCTTCATGCAGGTCTCGTCCACGTCATCCATCATTCCGATCCACTTGGCGAACGCGCCTTTCTCTAGCTTCTGCTCCGGCAGCGTCGGGTCCAGCGCGATGTTGTCTGGATCGATTCCCTTGTCGCGGAAAGCCTTTTCCAAATCGGCTGCATTTGCGGATAACATGCCGCATTGCGTATGCTGCACGATGACGATTTCCTTGGTGCCGAAGAAATTACAGGTCAGCATCGCTGAACGGATCGCATCATCGGTGACGATGCCTCCGGCATTGCGGAAGCAGTGAGCATCGCCATGTCCGGCCGGTGTGTCTACGTGAATGCCGAGCGCCTCGTCTACCGGCAGACGTTCGTCCATGCAGGCAAGTACCCACAATCTTAGATTGTTATGTCCAGCCGGTCCATGGCGGCGGCGCTGCGCCCAGTGATCATATGCGGCAACGCGTGTGCTTATTTCATCTTTGAGTGTTTTCAATGTTGAGTCTCCTCGGTAATAGATTGCAATTTCAAATTCACTTTAAGTGATTTATTTTTTGCGATAGGCCCTAAAGGGATTCATAACCGGATATTTAATCCGTACACCTAGTCATTTTCGATGCGATGAAATTACACGCAAATACCATGCCACTCTGGATTTATAATTTTTATATTTAATTACAACAATTTAGTTATAAGTAATTGCCACATTAGCGTAGCTGTGCTTCAATTAGCGAAGCGAAGCTTCACTAATTATCCATAATCTATGAACAAAAATCCTCTTGCTGAGTTAACACCGGTCTTTTTTCTGCAAACTTTTATTCTTGAGCTGATGCATGCCAGTGAACAACAGGGGCAAAAGCATTGCGAGCAGTTGATCGAGCATATCGCCAAAACCGCCGGATGCTTTTTTGAAGAAACTTACCGGGAGAACACTCATAAAAGCGAGCAGCTCAATAGTGAAAGCTATACCGAGCTGATACTTGGCATCAAAAACAATATCGGCGGTAAATTTTCACTCGTTTCCAGTAATCCGGACTGCATAACGGTTACCAATTCCCGCTGCCCTTTCGGCGAGCAAGTCACCAACTTTCCCGAATTATGCCGGATGACTTCCAGCGTATTCGGGGGGATCGCAGCCAGAAATTTCGGTTATGCCAAGGTTGAAATCAAAAAAAGCATAGCCCGCCGGGATGGCCAGTGTGATGTATGTATTTATACCAATCCGCATGCAGCAAAAGGGCGTGCCGGAATGGAATATACCGACACAACGCCTGTTAAGGAGATTCATGATATCAATGAATTGCAGTGCCGGATTGAAACAAGCATGCAACGGCTTTGGCACAAACAAAGCAGGCTAACATCAAAGAAACATCAATCTCCTGCAATCATAGCGAAATCGCCGGTGATGCAGAAAATACTGCAATCGATCGAAGTTATTGCACCTACCGTGGCAACAGTGCTGATCCAGGGGCAAACTGGTGTGGGCAAGGAACTGATAGCACGCGCCATCCATGCGATGAGCGAGCGTTATCATAAACCGTTCATCGCTATTAATTGCGGTGCAATCCCGGAAAGCCTGATTGAAAGCGCCTTGTTCGGACATGAAAAAGGCGCTTTTACAGGAGCCATAGAAGTTCACCAAGGTTACTTTGAACGAGCCGAAGGCGGCACTCTGTTCCTGGATGAAGTCGACTCGCTATCGCCAGCGGCACAAACTCGATTGCTTCGCGTGATCCAGGAAGGAGAGCTGGAAAGAGTCGGCGGCAAACAAACATTGGCGGTCGATGTCAGGATTATCTCTGCAACAAATCAAAATCTGGAAGATCTCGTCAAACAGGATTTATTTCGCAATGATCTGTACTACCGCATCAACGTAGTCCGTTTAAATATCCCTCCCTTGGCTGAACGGCCGGAAGATTTGCCTTTCTTGGTGCAATTAATTATTCAGCGAATGAACAAGCGCTACAACAAAGAGGTAGAGTCGGTAAGCAGTGAAGTCATGCGAAAAATCCGTGCCTACCATTGGCCCGGCAATGTCCGCGAACTGGAAAACATTCTTGAGCGCAGTATCCTATTTGCTAGCGGCAAGGAAATGACCGAGCTGGATTTGGAGCTTCCGGCTAAAACCAAAAGTATTGCTGAATGGAAAGACGCCAAAGAACATTCTCTTGCAAGAATAGAGCAATCGTTCCTTGAAACAGCATTGAAACAGCATCGCGGGAATATAAAAAGAGTTTCTGAAAGTATGGGAATTACATCACGGGCTGTTTATGCCAAGCTCAAAAAATACCAGATAAACTTAACGGCTTTCCGCATTTCTGAATAAAGCACCCCGCCGCAAGCAGCGAGGTATTAACTGCGCTCCTCAATCTGCTGGTTCTCAACCAGCTTTCGCCCCAAGGGGCGGGGAATTGAACCCACAGAGATTAATAGTCATCAAATGGAAGTTCTATGGTCACTCCCCGATGGTGCATTGACCCCACCTTCGCACGCCACTAAACTACCACCTACTGAAAGTAGGTGGGTTAGCGCAGCTTGGATGCAGACGACTAAAGTCGTCCACCCGCACCAAGCTAAACGCGCATAAATCAACACATTTAAAGCCAAGGTCACCGTCTAAAGACGGTAGTTTTTACCAAATTTATGGAAATAAATCGGCGCGATGGCAGGAATGAAGTCTGCGAAAATTCTGATCACCGCGGTGACTTGGAAAGCCATTGATCCGGTGACCTGTAGTTTAAAGGTAAGCTCCCAACCCCACTACATTCCAACTCCTCGCTACTACCGCTATCCTGCGGTTTTAATCAGGAGGAGCGATGCCAACAGCAGAAACGAGGTGAGAGCTATTGATGCATGGCGCTCTAGCGGCTTGTCGCAACGAGCCAATTGCCGGGCACAGGGGTTGAATGTCAAACGTTTGGCAGTTAGGTGCGTGCACACAAGCATGCACAAGGCAACTGATCCGCATCAATGATTCCGGTAACGATCCGGCCGATGTCTTTGTCGGCAGATGTGTTGCGATTGCGTGGCCGGGGAGATCATGTGTTGGAGTTGCCGTCGACGGTTTCGCCGCATTAGTTGGGGGAGTTGCTGAAATGTCTTTGATTGCGCATCCCGGAGAGATTTGGTTGATGGTGGAGCCGGTGGATATGCGCTGCGGGATCGATGGGTTGTCGTTGTTAGTGAAGCAGTGGCTGCAACGATCGCCCTGCTCCGGATCGGCGTTTGTGTTTTGTAATCGTGTGGGCAATAGCGTCAAGATACTGCTGTGGGATAACACCGGCGTATGGTTGTGTTAGCGGCTGCTGCATCAGGGGCGGTTTGCTTGGAGGCGCTCTGAGGAAGGTGGGATTATCATGACGCAAGCGCAATGGGAGTGGATTGGCGTCGTTTGAATACCACGATTGGTGTCATAAATATAGCTGAAAGGCAATATTGATGCCACTCTCGGCGTTTTTTGTGGTATAATGATATTATAAAAGCGCAAGCAAAATCATCGATTGAGTGGGATCAATTTGACTTCGCACCGGAAGTCAAAATGCGGGTGGAAAGTCTGATTGAAAAGTTGCTTGCGCAGGCACAAGACAAGATCAAACTGTTGACACTCTTGAAACTCCCCACCTGGCCAAACAGCCGTATCGACGAATTGCTGCCATTTGCACCGGATGTTATTGAAGCATTAATGAAACCGAGTGGATAGGTGGTGGGGTTGAATGCTTGCATTGATCCATTAACTCAACGAGATGCTCCCGCTCCACCGTCCCAATCAGGCGATCACCTTGTTCTGCGAGGATGGCTTCTTTCAACGTGAGTAGTTCTGTCGGATTGATTGTGCTCTTCAGCAAAACATAGTAAATCAATTCATACCGGATCTGGCTTAAGTTATCCACGATCAATGATAATCCATCACGCTTCACACAGGTGATCATGGCCTTGCGTTGCAGCCATAAATCTTTCGTCCAGATGTCCGCGCCATCTTTCAGGTCGGTCAATGCAATTTTCCGGATGATGTCAGATTCGCTGTGGTGATTGATGAGGTATGACAGTGAAAAGAAAAATGCTGGGTATAGCGCATGGAATTTGTCCCATTCAGCACTTGTGGTTATCAGTTCATCAGGAAACAGTAGATTATCGTCAATGGAATTTGGTTTTCTCTTTTCTTTTTCCTTGCCGATGCCGAGAACCCACCAGTCATAATAGGAATTCAGTAATTCCAGAGCGTGGCTGTGTATTCTTTCCTGATCGGCCAAGAATTGGTTCCAGTGGGTTTCATCAGCCAGGAGTTCTATTTGGCTCAGTTCCGCCCGGAATGAATCATTGTGGCAAGCTTGCCGTTTGGCTAGATAGGCTTGCACGGCATCTTGTCCAAATTTATTCCGTAGGGTATTGAATAATCCGGCATCGAAGCCATGCGAAAAGTAGTGATCGTATAAGCGGCAGAATGCCAGATCGATTAGCGGTTCCGGATTATTGGGATCTTCCAGCTGTTCGATCTCGGTTCTAAGATCATCGGCTTCCTCAAGATAAGCAAACCGGCTATAAATACCATGTCTTTGACCGGATGCCACAAAGCAAAGCATGGCGTATTCGTAACAATATTCACACATACTGACCACTCCTCAACGTTATTAGAAAAAACATCGTTCTTTCTAAAATTAGTGTGGCCGATTCGTATTTGTAAAATTTATGATTGAATCGTTGCTATGCCGTTGCAATAGCTTGCCCAATCCACCATAAGCTTGATGCGCTTATCAAATAAATCTCCCCGGCGATAAGCAGCCTCGACTTTATTAGCGATGGTATGAGCTAACGCCATTTCACAGACCTCTTGCGGGTAGGCAGTGGTTTCGCTCGCCCAGTCCCGGAATGTGGATCGGAAGCCATGTGCAGTCAGATCGCCGTGCTCCATACGTTTCAGTACGGCTGTCAGGCTCATATCGGATAGCGGTTTATCTTGCTTGGTGCCGGGAAAAACAAATTCGGATACGTGATGCTCTTTCATCCGTTCCAGTATCGCTATGGCTGCATCGGATAATGGAATTCGATGTTCTCGTCCGGCCTTCATTCTATCGGCGGGGATCAGCCATAATTTTTCCGGTATGTTGATTTCCGGCCACAATGCGCCTCTGACTTCACCAGAGCGGGCAGCGGTCAGAATTGCAAATTCCAATGCAGCGGCACCGATGCCCGGTTGATTGCGTAAGTGCTGCATAAATTCTGGGATTTCCTTGTAGGACAAGGCGGTGAAATGATTGACCTTGGCGATCTTGGAGGGTGACGGTAATAATTTATCTAAATGTCCTTTCCATCTGGCTGGGTTCTCACCTTCTCGATACCCTCGCACGGTTGCCCAATCCAGAACGCTTTCGATGCGTCCGCGTAAACGGGTAGCGGTTTCTGTTTTGGTTTTCCAGATCGGTTCCAGAACTTTCAATACCAAGCCGGTATCTACATGCACCACATTCAGATTGCCGACAACCGGACAGGCATAGGTTTCTAACGTGCTACGCCATTGTGCCCGGTGCTTGGGATTCTTCCAGGCATCGCCATGGGCATCCAGATAGCTCTCAATACAATGTTGAAACGTGACCCGTTTGCTATGCGCTTTTTTCTCGGCGTCTTTTTGTTGTTGCTTATCATCCAGGGGATCGATCCCTTGCAGTACTTGGCTGCGGCACTTACTAGCTTGATGGCGGGCTTCTTCTAGTGAATAATCGGAATAACTGCCTAATCCCATATCCCGGCGGCGGCCAGAAAAGGAGTAACGGTAAATCCATGAGGCTGCGAAACAGGGATTCATATCGATGGAGTTGGGATTCATATTGACGCAAAGATACAAACCCGGCACTCCCCCTACAGCGTGCATGCCTGGTGCCTTAGAGAGTTTTTTCACACCCAGGGCCGATATGGCAGACTTAATTCTTCCCATCATCCATCCCATCAAAACGTTTGGGATTTGATGATATAGCAAGAAACTTTTTGGAACAACAGAAACTAATAACTAATTAATAATTAACTGGATAGGAAACTTCATGAAACATTGTGAAACCTAGTTCAAGAAGACGCCTTCTCCGCCACTTTACAATCCGCACACTTCCACAACAATCCACGAAACACAATAAAGCAGTTCATCTACAAGCAATTTACTTTCCGTAACAGTCCAAAATAATCCGCTAGAATCCGATAAAAAAGTGTGGTAAAAAACGTGGTAACA
>CAZBWM010000164.1:0-6842 GCA_964495375.1 uncultured Planctomycetaceae bacterium
AGCGGGCGGCGACCCGCTCAGACTCCTGGCGATAGAGCTCGGGGCTCAGCTCGCGAAGGTAGTCCGGTGGCTCGACCGAGGGAAAGTCCCACTCGATGCCAAACTCCCCAGCAAGCGAAAGCGGGTAGTCGGCCGCGTTGTAGAGACTGCCCAGGCGCTCGCGGGCCGCTGCTCGCAATTCACTATACTGCTGGTCCAGCTCGCTGACTTTTTCGGCGAGCTCGGCCCGCAAGGTGGTGAGCTGCACATTGAACGGGGCAATGTCGCGCTGGCGAATCAGGCGGATGCCTGCTTCGGGATACGGAAGCGAGATGCCCCGCCAGTAAGCCACCGCATGGTGCCGCACGGCAGCCACTGCCCGATAGGCGGGATGCCGCGTGTCGAGCAGCTTTTTTCCTGCGGAGAGGAACGCCCCTTCGGCGCCGAACGATTCGGCAGCCTGGGCCTTCTGGTCGGGAGTCAGGGTTTTTCGGACGCCGAACCAACTCAGGCTTACTCGCACTGCCGCCATCGTGGTCCGCAAGCGCTGGGCCGCGGCGACACTGGCTGCATTCGCGGGGCGAGCTCGTGATCGGGAACGACTTCGGGATTGGCTTTGGGTCGAGGTCTCAGGGGGATCGAGCAGACTGCTCGTCATGGATGGGTTTCTCCTTACAAGTGAAAGCTGGAAAAGTCTTCTGCGAGGAAACGGTACTCTTGCAGCGTCCTATGGCGGGCGCTTACGGTGCTTGTGATAATTCCACTGAACTGTCACGGCGTTTGCGCGAGGGCACAATGAAGGTCCGCTGTCCGCACTGTCACAACGGTATCGAGCTGATCCACGCCGCGCCGCTGGCCGATATCGAATGCCCGTCATGTGGCAGTCATTTCAGCCTGATCAGCGACAACTCGGCCACGGATAGTTACGGTCCTGCTGGACGGAAGGCGATTGCTCAGTTTCAGCTAATCCGCCTTTTGGGAACTGGTGCCTTCGGCTCGGTTTGGCTAGCCCATGATCAACAGCTCGACTGCCAGGTGGCAATCAAGATTCCTCGGCTCGAACGACTCGATGCGCGGCAAGCTGAACTGTTCTTTCGCGAGGCTCGCGCGGCCGCTCAACTTCGGCACGCGAATATCGTGCATGTGCGCGAGATCGGGCGCGACGGCGACAGCGTTTTCATCGTCAGTGACTACATCGCCGGTGCGAATCTCAAGGAATGGCTTTCGGGGCAGCGGCTGTCATTTCCCGAATCAGCCGAGCTCATCGCTAAGATCTCGGACGCCTTAGAGCACGCACACTCGCACGGGGTTGTGCATCGCGATCTGAAGCCAGGGAACATCCTCCTCGAACCATCGGGCGAGCCGCATCTAACTGACTTTGGCCTTGCCAAACGAGAAGCTGGCGAGATCACGATGACCCTTGATGGGCAAATTCTCGGCACCCCCGCCTATATGTCGCCGGAGCAAGCGGCAGGCCGCGGCCATCATGCTGATGCGCGCAGCGACATTTATTCCTTGGGTGTCGTCTTGTACGAGCTGTTAACTGGTGAGTTGCCGTTCCGTGGTGAACGGAACATGATCCTGCTGCAAATTGGTCGTGACGACCCGTTAGCACCGCGCAAACTAAACGGCAAAATTCCCCGCGACCTGGAAACAATCGCGCTCAAGTGCCTGCAAAAAGAGCCAGGTAAGAGATATCAACGGGCCTCTGACTTGGCCGGTGATTTGCGTCGGTGGTCCCGCAACGAGCCGATCAAAGCCCGCCCGATCGGGCGACTAGCGCGCGGTTGGCGCTGGTGCCAACGTGAACCCTTGGTCGCGTCTCTCTGGGCGGCTGTGTTCGTCCTGCTTACTGGTGGGACTGCGCTTTCGACTTGGTTTGCCATTGACGCGACGGCCAGTGCCGAGAGCGAAGCTCTCGCACGGCGAGCGGCGGATGAAAATGCCGTTCGTGCCACCGAAGAAGCGCGGCGAGCAGATGAACAGGCAGCCGAAGCGAGTAAACAGGAGGGCCGAGCCACGATGGAGTCAATAAGAGCGACTTCCGAGGCAAATCGGGCCTCCGCTGCCGCTGCCAGAGCGGCAACGGAAGCTGAGAGTGCCCAGCAGATTTCGACTCTACTGACGATGTTAATTCAGTCTGCCGATGAGAAAGTCGCGAATCCGATCGCCATGCATTCGACTCGCCAAATCCTCGAAGAAAGTGCTCCGCGAATAAAACAGCATCTGGAGGCGCTTCAACCAGATCCCTTACTTCGCGCCAGCATGCTTCACTTGGCAGGCAAAGTCTATCGAAACCTGGGACTGGAGGAGTTCGCAAGCACGTTTCTCCAGGCAGCCTTCGATTTGCGATCCCAGCAAGCGGGAGACTCAGACCCTGACACCTTGGCTTCGCAATACGACTTAGGCCTAGTTCTGCTCTCCCGCGGAGATTTGGAAGGTGCTCGGGAAAATATTCGCGACGCATTTAGCAATCAGGTCGATCGCGCGCATAGGGTGTTGAACGAGACATGCGAGCGAGAGGCGTTGGCAGAGCTAGAACGAACGATCGAGTTTCGTGATGCCCTGCTCTCCATTCTGCTCCACGATAGCACCTCATCGACGATTGCCTATGAGGCCGCTCAGATCACGCGGTCGTTTGTTACTCGTGCTCTATCATTTCGAAGTCGGCGAGCGCGAAGTGATCCAGCCGCCGCCGAGCTCTTGCGCGCTTTGCAACTGGAGCGCCGCCGTTTGACAGAATTGGCAATGACACGGATTCCAGTGGGTGGAGATGCGAATGCATTGCGCGAGGAATTTACTGAGCTCAAGAAGCAGGGAGAACGTATCGAGGTGCAACTCGCCCAACGCCTGGCGGTCTCGCCTGAGCCAAGTCCAGCACCGTCAATAGGTCCCTTGACCAGCCTTCCGCCCCAGACATCCCTTATTTTCTTCGACGAAGTGTCGATCTGGCGTCGGGACGAGTCGACCAACAGACTCGTCGCGCAGAAGGAAGTCGAGGCGTTTGTTGTTGCCCGCCAACACGAAGAAGACACTCCGCGAATATTCTGGGTTCGCCTTGGATCGGCGAGCCATGTACTCGAGAGACTGGCGGGTAAACGCTGGAGTCCGTCTGGTACGCGACCAGCAACTCCATTAATTGGCCCGAATGCTAAGACACGCTGGCCAGTTGACTACGATCTGGGTGATAACTTCAAGACCGAAACCTGGGAAGATATTGCGACTGACCTTCGAAAGACGCTTTGGGATCCGATCGAGAGCTATGTTCACGATTGCATGCATGTCATCGTCGTTGCGGATGGACAACTGTGTCGAGTTCCGTGGTGTGCCTTGCCGGGACGGCGCAGCGGATCCTATCTGCTCGAAGACTATGCGGTCTCATTGTTAAGCGATCCCCAGGAGTTGGAAGCCGTGCTCGCCAACTCTCCTCCCGACGGCGCGAACTTACTCGCGGTGGGTAAAGTTGACTATGACGGGGAGGACGGCTACGGAAACTTACCTGAGTCGGCCGTGGAGCTTCGTCATCTCGTTGAATCGCATCAGCATACCGGAGCCGAAGCAACGGTTCTCGAAGGAACCTCCGCTCGAAAGGAGGTCGTGCTCAAGGAACTACCGAGAGCGCAATTCGTCCATTTTGCCACGCACGGGCTGAGTTTCGGCCGACGAATTAAATACACTGGCATGCTGAACTTCAACGGGCAAGGGCTCGAGAATCCCTCGACGGTTGTATTTGGCCGAGTGGACGGAGAGCGTTGGGGGGCACCAGACCTTGCCATGTCGCAACTCCTCGGTCGATCTTATTTGCTCGAACTCGTGGAACCGCTGAGTAGTCCTCTCCATTCGTCGATGCTAGTGCTTGCCCCAAGCACCAAGAGCGAGAAGAACGCATCGTCCAATGCGCAGGCATCCAGGTTCTTGGCGGCCGCCGAGATCGTGGATGTCGATATGCAAAATTGTAGCTTGGTTGTCCTGTCCGCATCTGAAAGTGGAAATGGGCCGGCCTTTCGAGGTGAAGGCCTATACAGCGTGCAACGAGCATTCGAGAGAGCTGGAGCGCGGACCGTGATCGGCTGTCTTTGGAGCGTGCATGATGCGGCGACACAGAAGTTGATGGCCACTTTCTACGAGAATTTATGGGTGAAGAAACTTGGAAAGTTGGAATCGCTTCGACAGGCGCAGCTTGAAATGTTGCGCTCCAGTGACACTGGAAGAAGTGCCACGAACCGCGGCGAGAATGCAGTCTTGACCGATCCTCATAGCGAGCAGAGAACTAATTCTTCGGCCACCAGAGCCTACGCACCCGGCGATGTAACTGTGACGGATGGAAGCAACAACCCGAGATTCCCAAGATTCTCCGACCCCTTCTATTGGGCTGCGTTTACGCTGTCAGGTGATTGGCGGTAATGTTGCTTTCGACCGCGATTCTGCCGCACCACTCCGATGACCCGATACGGCCGCCGCCTGAGATTGGGAATCAGTGGGCTGGCGATCGACCGGCCGACCCACAGCACGACGAACGTGCCGTCGGGATGCCGGCGGGCTTCGAGCCACTTGGAGGCGCCGCGCTGGCAGTAGCGCACGAAGACAAACTCGCCCCGCTCGTACATCGAGAGCCGGGTTCCATCGGCGCAATGGTAGACGGGTCCGCCGCTGACACGGAACCGATCGCCGGGTGTCAGCAGGCCGCGGGCCGAGAACTGGTAACGGTCAAATGTCTGAAGCTTGGGCATACGGGACTCCCGCGCGGCGGAGGGGGTTGGCCAGTTCGGCAGGCAATCGCTCCAGCGGCCGTGGCTCGCATGAGCCGATCGCTACAGGAGACTCGTCCCAGTCGACGACCAGGACGGTCGAACCAGCGCTAGAGCTGAAGACGTCCTGGACGACGCCTCCGCACACGCAGACGATGAGCAGTGGGGCAGACGCCGCGGCGGTTTGGTGATTCGCAGGCGCGCCGTTCATTCCCCGACGGGCTCCTCCAGGTAGCCCTTGGCCAGCTTCTGGGCAATCAGGCGCTGGGCATGCGCAGCGGCGGCCGCCGCGTCGGCAAACTCCTTCGACTGGCGCTGCCCGTCGCTACCGATCCGCCCGAAGCGGACGTGTACCGTGGCGCGGTTGATGGAGACTTCCCAAAACTTGGCGGAAGTGCCAGCGACCAGCGCGAAGCGGCGCGTGGCTTGATTCACTACCGGACTGGTGACGGTCATGATGTTTCTCCTAGGATTTGTGGGTGGTGCGTCAAAATGGCACAGGTTGGCACGCGATACGGGCGATCGATTTACTTCTCAGCCCCCTGCCGATTGGTCGATCTAAATGGTGGACGGGGAGAAGGCAGCAAGGCTGGACGATCCCCAAGCGATCTCAAAACCATCTCCCCGCCTGGATCTCTTGATCTGGTCTTCTAGGGACGGGAGGTGTGCCATGAAAACGATTCTGCTGTTTCTGGCCTTGAGTCTGTGCGCGATTGGCATGACCGGCTGCTGCAGCCCCTGCAATCGCTGCTGGAGCGGTTGTGGCACCTCGTGCAACTTGACTTGCCCATCGTCGGCCGATGAGTTGGGCCCTCCAGCGCCCGGCATGCCGATGCGGTGAACCTGAAACGACGGCTCACTCGAAAGCCACCAAGGCACTCGCTTGAAGTCTGCTTACACTGCGGCCTGGGTTTCTGGCCCCCCTCTCACCGGAACCCAGGCCGCAGCGTTTCTTGAGCTAGTTCTGGTCCGCGCAGACTCGCACGAACGAAGGGAACCGCGGCACACCGCCGTCGGTCAGTTCCTGGTAGCGGAACGTTATCAGGGTGCCGATGGCGGGTGGCTGCTCGCGCTGCCGATCCGTGAAACCGGTGCCGACGGCGAACTGCGTGCCATCGGCCAGCTCCACGAGCACGGCGCCCAGGCGGCCTTTGTGGCGACCGGCGCCAGGCTGATGGCCAATCACTCGGGCTTCAGCGTCGTGAAACGTTTTGACCTTGAGCAAGGTCGTCGAGCGGCCGGCGACGTAGTGTGAGCCCGGTTCACGCAACATCAGCCCTTCGCCTCCCAGCAACTCGATCCGCGCCAACTCACGCTGGAGGTGGTCGACTCCCTGGCAACGCTGCTGAGCCAACAGCCTGGCAAACGGCGGCCGCTTCTCATCGAGAGTTTCGCGCAGAAACGCCTGGCGGGCTTCAAACGCTCCAGCGGCGGCCGGCGCGTCGAACACCAGGTATGACACTTCGCGCCACAGCTCTGTCTGATCCTGGCGACGAACGATGCTCACCGTGCGTTGGAACTTTCTGCGGTCGATCCACAGCTCGCCATCGAGTGGCTGGCTGGGAAGACCTTGTACGAACCAGGCAGGCGCGTGGAATCTATTCCCGTTTCGTGACCGGAAGAATCGGCCATCCCAGTAAGCGCGCACCCCGTCGAGTTTTTCGCTCAGCCACCAATCGGCCAGGTCGATGTCCCCGGTCCAGTTCTGGGCCAGAAGCAGCGCCGGTGCTCGGGTTTTGGCCGTATTGTCAGCATTGTCAGCGCGTCGACAGGGTGCAGAGAGAGTTCCGAGTCGTTGTTGCTCAGCGGCCTCACCGCGGTATTGCCGCAAATGCTTGCAAGTGCGGCGTTCGATCGGCAGCGACTGGTTGCGCCATGCGGGACAACTGCAGGAATAGACCCCGCCCACGTTCTTGAGCACGTAAGGACGAGTGGCCGAGCCTTGGATCTCGACCGACGCGCCATCCGAGAGGTCGGGCATGGATGGTCTCCAGGACTGATGATGGGAAGTAGAGAGAGAGACAGACAAAGAAAGCGAAGAGAAGTGAGCCAGCCGTAATCTTCCGCATTGACGGCGTGGTCAGCTCTCACCGGACAAGCCTGCCGTATCGGCTC
>CAZBWM010000165.1:0-6623 GCA_964495375.1 uncultured Planctomycetaceae bacterium
CAAATTCCAAGCTCCCCACCAACCCGAATCTTCAGGTGTGACCAAGCACTAGGACACTTTGGCCAGCTCGTCGCGCACTTTTTCGAGCAACTTCTTCGTGGCCTTGATGCCCTCGGGCTCGGGGAGCTTCGCGCCTTCGTATTCGATGCCGACGTAGCCGTGATAGCCGGCCGCCAGCACGATCTTCATCATCCGCAAATAATCGGTATGGATTTCGTTCCCTTCGGCGTCAAAGTCGTGGCTCTTGGCGCTGACGGCCTTGGCATAGGGCATGAGCTCTTCGACGCCGCGGTAGCGGTCGTACTGTTTGCCGCCCCCTAAACCAAAGTTGCCAAAGTCGGGGAGCGTGCCGCAGTTCGGCAGATCGACCAGCTTAATGGTGCCGGCCAACCAGCCGCCGTCGGACGACAGCCCGCCGTGGTTTTCGACGATCACGTTGATGGCGTGCGAAGCAGCAAACTCACTCACCCGTCGCAAGCCATCGGCCGCGAGCTTTTGGGCTTCCTCGGGGGAGCCGCTCGACTGGGCGTTCACACGAATCGAGTGGCAACCGAGGAACTTGGCGGCCTCGACCCAGGGGTAATGGTTCTCGACTGCCTTAGTGCGACGAGCGCTGTCGGCGTCGCCCAAGGCGCCTTCGCCGTCGATCATGATCAATAGGCTCTTCACTCCCAGATCGGCCGCGCGCTTGCGCATGTCTTCGAGATACGCCTGGTCGCGAGCCTTGGTTTTGAAGAACTGATTTACGTATTCAACCGCGGTGATGCCATAGTCCTCTTTCGAGACGCGGGCGAAATCGAGGTTGTCGAGCTTCTTGCCAAAGAGCGACTTGTGCAGTGACCACTCGGCCAGCGAGATTTCGAACAACGGTTTCTCCTCGGCCAAGAGCGCGCCTTGGGCGGTCGGCAGATGCGCGGCGAACAAACCTGCAGCGCCGGCAGCCGCACCGGCGGCCTGCAAAAATGTTCTGCGATCGAGCGAGTGCGACATGGGGGGCGAAGCTCCTGGCGGAAACGCGAAACGAATCAACTCGTGAAGCAAATCGAACAGGGGGAGTTTACACGACTTCCCAGCTTATTTCACCCATCGTGCGAGCGGGGCGCGGTGGTAGCGGCCAGCAGTTCGATGACCTCGCCCAAATGGTCTTCGAGCCGGGCCTGCGGGGCATAGCCGAGCAATCGGGCGGCCTTGGCAACATCGGCGACCGACTGCCGCAGCTCGCCTGGGGGTTGGGCCACGTGCGAGAAATCGGCCGGCTTATCCAGCAAACGAGCGAGGAGCGCCGCGAGCTCGTTAACCGTGGTTCCGCGTCCGCTGCCGACATTGATGCGTTGGCCCACCGCTGAGGCAGACGAACCCGCGGCCAGGCACGCCCGCACCACGTCGCTGACATGCACGAAGTCGCGGCATTGCTGGCCATCGCCGTAGATTGAGCACGGCAAGCCTTGCAGTAACCGCGTAATGAAGATCGTCACCACTCCGACGTAAGGGCTGTAGGCCTGCCTGGGCCCGTAGGTGTTGAAAAACCGCAGCACAACCGGCTCGATCCCGAAAGCCGGTGCGCCCAACAGCACGTACTCTTCGGCCGCGAGCTTCGAAATGCCATAGGGGCTCAAGGGGCGCGTGGGGTGTTGCTCGTCGTTGCGAGCCCCAGGTTGGGCGTCGGCGTATACCGCCATTGAACTAGCCAGCACGAAGCGCCGTACTCCGGCAGCGGCCGCGGCCCGCAATTGCACCAGCGTGCCGGTGACATTGACGGTGTTGTGCTCGACGAGGTACTGGAACGAATCGCGGACACTGACACGGGCAGCCAGGTGAAAGACGGTGTCGACCCCTTCGCAGGCCCGCTCGGCCAGGTCCACGGACCCGATGTCACCAACTAGGAGCTCGGCGGCAGCGGGAACCTGCTCGCGCCGACCGGTTGTGAGGTTGTCGAGCACGCGCACGTCCCAGCCGCCGGCCAGCAAGCCGTCGACGAGGTGCGAACCGATGAAGCCGGCCCCGCCGGTAACGAGCGCACGTGGCATAATTCTCTCGCTAGACCGTGCAGACGCCGTCGCGGGTGATGATCGTGCGGCGCAATCGCGCCGTGGCAGGCACGCGCGCACACGGGAAAACAAGACACTCGCTCAACTCGGCGCCCGCGTCGACCGTGGCGCCGTCGCCGACGATCGTCGCGGAGAGCTTTGCTTGCCCCGAGACACGCGCGCTGGAACTGATCAGCGTGGTCTGGCCGCGCTCGCTTAAGGCGTCGAGATTGATTTCTAAGAGATCGGCCGGCACCGTGAGATTGACGTCGCCATCGACGCAGCGGGCAGCCCGCGCGCGGTAACCGTCGTTGATCAGGATTTGAATGCTGTCGGTGATCTCGTACTCGTCGCGCATCGCGGTGCGTGGGGTGCGCCGCACGGCGTCGAAAATCACCGGGGTGAACAGGTAAACCCCGACCCCTTTGAGCCGCGTTGGCGGGTGACGCGGCTTTTCCACCACGCGACGCACGAAGCCATCGTCTCCTTCGACGATGCGATACAGCGCTTCGTCGCGATCCTCGTGCACGGCCGACAAGACCGCGTCGACTGCGCCGTGATCGTAGCTATCGATCATCTCGGCAAGCCGCGGGCGGCGGAGGAAAATATCGCCCAACAAGAGCAGGAACGGCCGATCCAACAGAGGCTCAAGCCCGCCGACGCAGTGCGCAATCCCCAGCGTCTCGCGCTGCTCGACGTACTCGATCGAGAGACCTCGATCGGGCAGGCGTTCGATCTCGCGCACGACCTCGAAGCCGCGGTGCCCAACCACGACGAAAACTTGCTGAATCCCCAAATCGGCCAACAAATCGAGTTGATGCGCCAGAATCGGTTTACCCAACACGGGGAGCACGCATTTCGGCAGGTCGGTCGGAAGCCGGGCCATGCGGCTCCCTTTGCCCGCGGCCAGGATGACTCCGTACAGTTCGCTCGTGCGTGCCGTCATAGCGCCAGTTGCCGCCGAGATGGAGAAAAACGGTTCACGGTTAGAAGTGTTGCAGAATCCGTGCGCGATACAGGGCCAGCCGCAATCGCAGATAGACGAGAAACCGTAGCACTTGCCAACCCACTCGGCGAACGTGCAATTTGCTGGTGCCGGCGGCGCGATCGGAATGTCGCACCGCGTGCTCACTGATCCGCACGCCGCGCTCGTGCAGCTTGATCGAGACTTCCGTCGGAAAGGCAAATCCCACCGATTCGATGAGCAAGTCTTGCAGCAGCCGACGGCGCACGACTTTGAGCGCGCAATTCGTATCGCGATGACGCAGACCAAACAAGATGCGCACGATAACGTTCAGCGCGCGATCGGCGCGGCGGCGCAGCCAGCGATCGCTCTTGGCGACTCGATAGCCGAGCACGGCATCGTATTGATTGGTCAACAGGGATTCGAGCATGTCGAGCGCGTCGGCAACCGCGAACTGACCGTCGGCGTCAATCGTGGCAATGAACTCGCCGCGGCAGGCGGCGATCGCCGTGTTCAGCGCGCTGCCATAGCCACGATTGGTTTCCTGGCCGATGACGCGCAGATTGGGCAATTCGCGAGTCAGGCGCGCCAGGATCGCGCCCGTGGCGTCGCGACTGCCGTCGTTGCAGATCACGATCTCGAAGCGGTGCTCGCGCTGGGCCAGCGTCGTCGCCCACTCGCGCACAACCGCTTCGATGCCCTCGGCTTCGTTGTAGGCGGGCGCCGCCAAGGACAAGCAAACGGCATTCTCGACTCCAGCGTCATGATTAGTGGGGTTGGCGGCGGCGAGTTCTCGATCAACGCGATCGGCCGTGCTCGGCGTGCTCATGACTGGCCTCCGGGGTCTCGTCGAGCGATCGGCCCGTCTCGGTCGGCCCCGGCCCCAGGAGGGCTCGCCGGGTGCCAATTGCGCGGCGCACCGGCCACGGAGTTCTTTGGATTGCGGATGCTCTCAGACGCCACGCGTGAACCCACGATTGCCAATCGCCAAAGATGCGAGATCGGCGGGGTTGAGGCTTCCCGCCAATTCGTCCGACCGACTCCCCACGCCACACACGGCCCGCGCGACCGTGCGACATCGCAAGTCTAACTGCGAGCCATCGCGCGCTCCATAGTGGCCTTTTCCTTGTCGCGCCGGGCGTCGAGCGCGGCGCGATAAGCGGCCTGCACCGGCTCGCGGCCGTGGCGCCGCTCGATGGCCACGATGGCGAAGTGGTACCGGGCCACGCGATTGAAATGGTCGGTGAACGCCGCGTTAATGGCCCCGCCCGACAAGGCCCCGACGACTGGCACCAGTCGCGCCGCCAACTGCTCGGTGACAATAAACTCGAACCGCTGGGCCACGCGGGAAAGAAATCGCACGAGCATGGGGGCGGTTCCCTTGGCCAGGGCCTCGGCGACTTCGCGCGAGGTATGGGTCGCCAGGTAGGCTTGGGCCTGGTGCAAGGCCATTGCCAAGCCGACCCGCGCCGTAAGGTAGGCCGAATCCATGTCTTCCAAGGGCTTCGACCCGAAGCTGAAGACGGCCAGGCATTCGAGCCGTGTGGCCGGATCGTCGAGGTCGGCGCCATTTTCCATGGCGATCCCGGCGATCGAGCGGAGCATGACGACGGTCGTGGCGGGGATTTCTACCGCGGCGGCCGCCACGCCAAACATCCCTCCCCCAACGCCCGTCAGGCCGGCCAAGGCCGTATGCCGATTACGACGCCACCAGCGACTCAGCGGCGAGCCCTGCTGCTCGGCGTGACGGCGGATGGCGTGCTCCTGCTCGGGCAAGCTACGGATCGCCCAATCGAGCCCGAGCCGCAAGGCGTCCATCGAGGTCTGCGAGATCATCTTCTGCGCGCGATCTGGCAGAAACGTCATCAGGGCTTCGGCCGGTTTGCCGAGCATGTCGGCCAGGCGAATGAACAGACCGGGCGATTCGAGGTAGGCCGCGGCTTCGGCCAATAACTGCTGTTCGGCGGCGGACAAGACAACCGTGGGGGCGGCGGTTTCCATGCGGGAACCTCGCGAGTACCAGTGGACAGGAGGGCGATTCCTTTAATTCTATTCCCCCGCCGCCTGGGAGCCATGCGGAATCGCTCACGCGGATCGTAGAATCCGCGACTGAATCGTGTCTCTAAGCTACTGCTTGGGTGAGCTTTACGGTTAATCGGAATAATCGTGTCCAGCGGCTCGGCTCGATCACGGGCACTTAGTTGGCGATCGCGCAAAAAACGAGCCCGGCGGGCCTTGCGACCAGCCGGGCTCGATGGGGATATCACGACGGGTCTTGCACGCGGCAAGGGGCCTGTCGGTTTAATACATGTCGCTCAATACATGTCATAGTCGCCGCCGTGGCCGGCGCCACCCTTCTTGCCGGCGTCCTTCGGCTTCTCGGCAATCAGGGCATCACTGGTGAGCAGCAGCGTGGATACGCTGGCCGCGTTCTGCAGCGCGGTGCGAGTAACCTTGGTCGGGTCGATGATACCGGCCTTGACCAGGTCTTCGTACTTATCCGAGGCGGCGTTGTAGCCCACGTTGCCCTCGGCTTCGAGCACCTTCTCGCAGACGACGCTGCCGTCCTGACCGGCATTGGCGGCGATCTGGATGAGCGGCGCGCGGCAAGCACGCAGCACGATGCCGTAGCCGACTTCCTCGTCGTGCGGCAGACCCTTGGTCTTCAGGCCGCTGATCGCCCGCACCAGGGCCACGCCGCCGCCGGGCAGAATGCCCTCTTCGACAGCCGCCCGGGTGGCGTGCAAGGCGTCTTCAACGCGGGCTTTTTTCTCTTTCATTTCGCTCTCGGTCGCGGCACCGACATTGATCTTACCGACACCGCCCGACAGCTTAGCCAGCCGCTCTTCAAGTTTCTCGCGATCGTAGTCGCTCGTGGCGTTGGCGATTTCGCGGCGAATCTGCTCGATGCGGGCCTTGATGTCGGAGCTCTTTCCGGCCCCTTCGATGATCGTCGTGTTGTCCTTATCGACGAGCACCTTCTTGGCCCGACCGAGATCGGTGATCTTGAGATTCTCGAGCTTGATGCCGAGGTTCTCGAAGACCGCGGTGGCGCCGGTGAGGATGCCGATGTCTTCGAGCATGGCCTTGCGGCGGTCACCGTAGCCCGGCGCCTTGACGGCACAGCACTTGAAAGTGCCGCGGAGCTTGTTGATGACCAGCGTTGCCAGGGCCTCTCCCTCGATGTCTTCGGAGACAATCAACAGCGGCTTGCCGGCGTTGACGACGGCCTCGAGCACGGGAACCAATTCCTTGACATTCGAGATCTTCTTCTCGACGACTAGTACGTAGGCGTCGTCGAGCTCGCAGACCATCTTGGTCGAATCGGTGATAAAGTACGGCGACAGGTAGCCACGGTCGAACTGCATGCCTTCGACCCATTCGACTTCGGTCTTCAGGCTCTTGCCTTCGTCGACCGTGATCACGCCGTCCTTGCCCACCTTGTCCATGGCCTCGGCCAACAGCTCACCGCTCTCGGTGTCGTTGTTGCTGGCCACGGTGCCGACCTGCGCCATTTCCTTCTTGCTCTTGATGGCGATCGACATGCTCTTGAGCTTGGCGGTGATGTCTTCGACCGCCCGTTCGATGCCCTGCTTCATTTGCACCGGATTGACGCCGGCCACCACGGCCTT
>CAZBWM010000166.1:0-2169 GCA_964495375.1 uncultured Planctomycetaceae bacterium
TGACCTACGTGAAGCCCGGCAAGCGCAAGTCACAGTGCGAGTACACGCGGTTCAAGCACATCTTCAAACGGAAGGTCAAAGGCGGTGGAGCAGTGCTGCGTTCAGAGGATGAGAGATGGAAAAGATGAGCACGTATCGCAGCGACCTTCCAGAGCGTCCCGCTCGCATCGCTCGTCTTCCATTGGACGAGCGCGGCTACCCGGTGCCATGGTTTGTGGCCTGGATTGATGGCAAGCCTGACTTTCGGGTGATCAGGCCGCACGGCATTGAGGTTGCCCACAAGCACAAGACCTGCTGGCTCTGTGGCGAGCCGCTTGGTCGTTACGGGGCGTTTCTGATTGGGCCGATGTGCGGCATCAACCGCACGATTGCGGAGCCGCCGTCACATCGAGAATGTGCAGAGTATGCCGTTCGCGCCTGCCCGTTCCTCACCCGCCCGTTTGCCAAGCGAAACGAGCGCGGCCTTGAAGGAACATTTGAGCCGGCTGGTGTGATGATCAAGCGCAATCCGGGCGTCACGCTGCTTTGGGTAACGCGCGAGTGGCGGCCATTTCGTGTCGACAATGGTTACCTGTTCCGCCTTGGAGACCCGACCGATGTTGCATTTTATCGCGAGGGCCGCGCGGCAACACGATCTGAAGTCGAAGCATCGGTTACCAGCGGTCTGCCGTTACTTGAAGAGCCAGCGCGCGAGCAAGGCCCTCATGCCATCGCAGCATTGAACAGAATGCGTGCGGCGTTTGAAACGCTGTTGCCAGCGGCATAGTTCAGGAGATTCCCATGGAAAAGGATGACGGCGGACCTGCCGAACGGATCGACGGCGAATTGTTCTCTGTCGAGTTTGTTCACGAGGGCACGAAAGCGCACGACGACGACCGGCTTGATGGCACCTACGTGACCATTCGCGTTGATGACGGACATCTGTGGTCCGGTGGCAGTGTTGTGATCGAGCGTCCCATGCTCCTCGCCCGCACCCAATCCAAAGATTCACCCGAGGGAACATCAGAATGACCCAGCAAGGACAAGGGGACGTGGTGGCACCTGCGGTCATGGACAATTCGTGCCCGTTCTGCGGGAGCGATCCATACCATCGTACTGATCTCGGGGAGCCGGTTGCGGTTACGTGCTGCGAAACAGCCTGTGCACTTTGGGACAGCCGCGACGAGGACACCGTTGAAATCGACCGTGCCGACTTGGTGGCGATAGCCAGCCGGCTACGCGAAGCACGTGAGCTTCACGAAGAACTCGACCGTCTCCGCACCTTACTCTCATCGTCCAGAGGGGAGCAGGGGTGGAGACTGGTTCCATTGCAACCTACTGCCGAGATGCTTTACGCGGCGCAGCAGGCGGACGGCGACCACAGCGAGCATGACGATTGGCTTTCAGATAACGCTCACGGCGTTACGAAAACTTTCGAGGCCATGCTCGCAGCCGCTCCCTCTGCCCCCGGCTCCGTCCCGACCTCCCTAGCAGGACAAGGGACGGACCCAGAAGAGTATCGCGACACATTCAGCGGGATCGTGCAGGGCGGCTGCGAAGCGTGCGGCGACTGTGACGACGACGAGAATGGCGAATGCGCCTGTGATCGCATCGTCAACGAACTGATCGCCGCCGTTGAGCGGATCAACGAAGAAGCAGCGGCTCCCTCTGCCCCCGGCACAATACCAGAACAGGCTGGAAAGGGTGTTCCGGAAATGGGCAACAAGTTTCCGGGCTCGGAACGTTCCGTGTCCGCCCCACAGCCTACAGCCGGGGGAGGCGCGCCGAACATCGCAGCGATTGAGGACGTGCAAGACCGACCGCCCCGTCACTGATCCTACGGAGGGCGACGGGAATGGCTGAGACAAAAAAAATCACCGACGCGCAATGGGGCGTTCTCTGGCAGATCGCAGAGCATGGTCCACTGGCAGCGATCGAGGTCATGGGTCCGCCCAAGATGGACGGTTCCCGCAAGATCAAAATCGAGTGCCATGCGCTCAACGCCGCCACACTCGATAGCCTTTGCCGCAATGGCCTAGTGACTGTTGAGCGCGGAAGCACATCACGCCCTGCGAACGCCGTGGGAAAACCCGGTCACGCGCGCACGCCAATCACGATCCTGCTGACGGATGCCGGGCGCGCGGCTATCGACCGCCCCGTCACTGATCCTACGGATGGGGGCGGGAATGG
>CAZBWM010000166.1:2269-6539 GCA_964495375.1 uncultured Planctomycetaceae bacterium
CGACCGCCCCGTCACTGATCCTACGGATGGGGGCGGGAATGGGTGAACATGATTTTGAAGGAAGCGATGGTGGTCCGCTACCGCAGAAATCACATCGCCAGCCAACGCCAGGGCCGTGGACTGTAATCGCGCCTATTCCTACCGGCGCCACAGAGCCGGGCGTTCCGAAGTTCCTCGGAGACCCGGACACCTACACGATCAAAGCGCAGCCTGCACCATTCATGCGCGGCTTCACGATGACTATTGCCGAAGTATACGGCAAGGAAGAAGCCGAGATCGTAGCGGCAGCGCCAGAAATGTTAGCCCTTCTGCAACGCGTCTGGGATGACGCATGCGAACGGCACGACACCAAGACGCCGCCGCTGAAGTACACCGCGCCTTACGGGGCAATCGCGGCTGTCGGTGAATTTCTTCTGAGGTTCCCGATCAATCGCCCCACCCCTGTCACCACTGAGGGAGGCGGGGAATGAATCTCTTCCAATGGGGCGCGTTCACGTCGGCCAGCGGCAAGCCGCTGCAATGGAAGATCGAGTGCGACGCGCTCACCGACGAGGACTGGCAGTGCATCGCTAACATCGGCATGTACGTTCTCCCGCCGTTCGGCGGTGTCGCCTACGTGCCAACGGGCGGCGCGAAACTCGCGAGGGCATTCAAGCCATATTGCATGTTGGGCACGGATCGCTGGCTTGTTGTTGACGACGTTTGGACCACCGGCAAAAGCATGTGGGATCACGTCGAAACGATGAATATCACCGACTGGGTTGGCTTCGTTGCCTTCTCGCGGGGACCGATGCCGAACAACGTGAAGTGCTTCATGAGAACCACTGAGGGAGGCGGGGAGAATGGCTGACCGTCCTTGGGCCGATCCGAACCACGAAAGCTATCGTCGCTCACGCAAGCGCGGAAAACACACGTGCCTCGGCTGCGGCTCGGCGTGCACGTACTCCGCATGGGGGCCGTGGTGCCACCCCTGCAACGTTGAGCGCTTGACCCGTCTCAACAAAAGCTTTGCGCAACTCGCTCGCTCGATTGGCGACGAGGATTCTGCGCGCAACCGTGGAAGCGGAGTAACGCCTATGGGGACTGAGACGCCGCTTTTTATTCCGCTTCGAGGCGAGTGGTACGACAAGATTGAGCGAGGCGAAAAGGCGTCTGAGTACCGGGCCTATGGACCTCGCTGGAACGAGCGCACCTGCCGGGTTGGCCGTAGCGCGGTCCTTTCTCGCGGCTACGGCACGAAGCATCGGATGCAGAAGATCATCAGATCTTTCGCTGTGCTCGATTGGGTCGATGCGCCGCCAGAGGCCAGGGCTATTTTTCCAGACGCCGCGTTCATCGCCGAAATCGGATTGGAGAACCCGAGGTAACCATGCCCACAGAGACAACGCCTGCCCTGGACTTTGTGATGCCGACCGACGTCACGATACCCGTGCGCGGCATCGACCTCATCGCGCTTAAGAAGCTGTCACTCGTATCTCATGCACTTGGGCAGAAGATCGGCGGCGAGGCCGGCCGCGAGCAGGCGTGCCTTGCTGGTGTTCTCGATGAACTCATCCGCAACATTGAACTTGCGGCAGCGAGGTAACCATGCCTGACACCACAGAGACGAGAGACGTTGTTGCTCAGTTGCGCGCCGAAGAGTGCGTGTCTTCGGACAAAGCTGCAGACCTGATCGAACGCCTATCCAAGGAACTGCAGGAAGCGAAAGAGGCGCTGATACCTGCGCACATCTATGACCCGGAGAACTGGGAATACACGATGCCATTGGAAGATCGTGCTTCGCTGGTCGAGGACTGCGACATCGTTCCGGGAGAACTGAAGCGGTTCGCAACGCTCGCTCCTGGTCCTGATATGTGGGCAGCGAACGTCGTCCTTGACCGCGACGAGGACGGATACCCCTCCGAGTGCGAAATCCGATGGTTCAATTCGGAGGCCGAAGCCCGTTCCGTCCTCTCCCCTAAGAAGGAGTCAGACAATGACGCTTGAGGAACGAGCGCAGGAGATCGTTGGCAAGTATATAGACCAACACGTGTCGAACGGGATTTGCGAACCGCTTGCTACGCACGTCCTTTCTGATCTCATCGAGAACGCCCTCCGCACAGTACGGGACGAAGCGCTGGAAGAAGCGGCGAAAACGGCCGACGCAAGACGTAACAACGTCAATGTGCCGGTTGCGATGGCGGCCGATGACACGGCAAAAATCATTGGCGAGGACATCCGTTCTCTCAAATCTGAAGTCTCTAGGGAAAGGGAGATGGGATGAGCCAACGCGAGTCTGGATACGAACGCAAGGAACGCGACCTATACGAAACTCCGGAGTGGGTGACGGAGGCGCTGATCCCGCATCTGCCGCGCGAGCCCGTACACATCTGGGAGCCTGCACAGGGGTCCGGCAAGATGGTGCGCCCGCTACAGTCAGTGGCCATGGTCACTGGCTCTGACATCGAAACCGGAACCGACTTCATGAAGACCGGCGTTCGGGCGGCCATGATTGACGCCATTGTCACGAACCCGCCCTACGAACTTGGCACCGAGTTCTGCGAACACGCTCTGAGTCTGATGGAATCGCGCGGCGGCATGGTTGCCATGCTCATGCGCACCGACTTCGATCACGCGAAGTCCCGCTCGCACCTGTTTCGCGATTGCCCAGCCTTCGCGAAGAAAGTTGTGCTGACGAAGCGCATCGTCTGGTTCGAACCAGAGCCCGGCAGCAAAGGCAAATCGCCGTCGTTCAACCACGCCTGGTTCATCTGGAACTGGAGGCACGAAGGACCGCCAACAATCGGGTACGGACCATGACCTACCATCACACCAGGGAGGGGGAGCGATGAAAATCGGGGGCATTGACTATCTGTGCGCCGAGGAGATCCTGCCTCAGATCGAGGAGCCATTCCGGCCTGGCATTCGGCGGGTGCGGTCGTTGATCAGGAGACAGCCAACATCGATTGCGCTGCGTAATCGTCCGCTGCTACCGGCTGCGGACCTCGAAGCTTTCATCAGGGAGGCATTCGCGTGCCGTTCAAGCTCATCTGGGAAACTCGCACCCAGGCCGGCAAAAGGAAATATTCGGAGGCTTGGTCGCGTGGCGCAAAAGCCTACCTCCGAGGCCACCACGCCGGCCACCCTTATTTCGAAAGCCTCAAAACTGGCAATCGGTCTGTAGCCGCGTCCAACTTTGCCAAGCGTCAGGCAGAGATCGTCAAAGGATCGGAGGAGCAACAGGATCAGTCGAAGGTCAATTTCGCAGCCGCCGTCAAAATCTATTTCGGCTCGGGAGACCCGGAAAAGATTGATCCCACCGGACGCGTTGCGAGGATCTTCGACCAGATTGCGGAACGTATGTTGGCAACCTTCAATCAGACCGATCTCGACGAGCTCGCAAAAAAGCTCTGCCCGAACGCGGGGCCGAAAACGCGCAACCGTGAGGTCTATACGCCCTTCATCGCGGTCTTCAACGCCGCAGCCAGATCCGGCAAAGTTCTCGAGCGCCGCTGGCACCGACCCAAGGGCGCCCACGACAAGATCTCCGTGAACCCGCCGACCGACCGGCAGATCGCCCGCATGATCAAGGCCGCGACCAATCCCTGGGGCAGGACCGAATGGGAGCGAGCGCGAAACAAGGCTGCGATTCTGACCTACACATTGACCGGCGACCGGACGGGGGCGCTGATCAACGTACTCTGGTCCCATATCGATTTTGATGCTGGGACCATCTTTTTCCGGAAGACCAAGAATGACGAGCCGCGCACGCTGCTGATGCCGCCGTTGCTGACCAAGGCCCTCAAGGATCTGGCACAGCACGGCAGCGACCCAAAAACACGGGTATTTGGCTGGGAGACCCGCTTCGGGCCGGCGCGCATGATCGCCTATGCCCGGAAGCGGGCGGGGCTCGAGCACATCCGGCCGCATGATATCGGCAGGCACGCCTTCGGACGCCGGGGGCGGCAGCAGATCGGATTCGACCGGGCCGAGCTTAAGCAGGCTGGCAACTGGAAATCTGACGCGGCGGTTGAGGTGTACGACCACCTTGCGCTGGACGAGATCAAGGAAAAGCTGCGCGATGTAGACACATCCGAGCTTGACGGCGGGGAGGGTTAGTTACCGGATTTGTTACCGGTCATTGGGGGTCTGGAGCGAGTCGTTCTATGCGCGTTCCGCACAGGTTCCACGACGCCTAAGACCGGAGAACATGGACTAAGTATTGAAATTGCTTTAAGAAAAATGGTGCTGCCGGCGAGGATTGAACTTGCGACCTCTCCCTTACCAAGGG
>CAZBWM010000167.1:0-6518 GCA_964495375.1 uncultured Planctomycetaceae bacterium
TCGAGCCACCGGACTACCTGCGCGAGCTGAGCCCCGAGCTCTATCGCCAGGAGTCCGAGCGGGTCGCCGCCCGCTTCGATGACGCCGTTCGCATGGCCGAAGAAGCGTTCTTGGCTGAGTTGCAGCGACTCGTATCGCACCTGATTGAACGGCTGACGGGTCAGGAAGATGGCAAGCCCAAGATCTTTCGCGACTCGGCGGTCACCAACCTGACCGAGTTCTTCGAGCGATTCCGCACGCTCAACATCCGCTCCAACGCCGAGCTCGATACGCTCGTCGACCAAGCGCAGCAGGTCATCCGCGGCACCGAGCCGCAGCGACTGCGCGAGAACACCGTCATGCGTAGCGAAGTGGCTGGCGAACTCGCGCGCGTGGAAACGCTCGTCAACCGACTGCTAGTCGATCGGCCGCGCCGCAACCTGCTGCGACCGGTGCGATCCCGTGAGGTGGCCTGATGCAGTTGTTGTTTCTCAAAACGGGCCAGGTCCATTGTCTGTACGACGAGGCGCTCGACCTCTCGTCGTTGGGGCAGACCAGTATCCGTCGCGCCAGTCACGTCGAGCCGGATGAGGCTGGACTGTGGTGGGCCGAGCTAGCGCCAGTATCCGGCCCCAAACTCGGCCCGTTCACACGGCGCAGTGAAGCCTTAGCCGCCGAAGCGGCGTGGCTCGAGACTCGGCTCGGAGAACTACCTGGCGCCTGAACATCGGCTGCGATTTCGCTCCTGAACTACCCGCGCTCTCGAGCAAGCTGTTCAGCTTCTGCTTTGCCTCGGCCGGTCACTCCCCCACGGAGGGCCGGCCATTTTTGTTGCGCTTTTTTTGGGTGCATCGTGCCAGGCACCCGGCGTAGGTGTCGTCACCCACTCCCTCTGACCCAGGAGTTTTTTCATGACCCATGCCCAATTGGTTCGCCATGTCGCCCGCGCCACGGGCGAATCTTCCTGCACGATCGCCGCCCGCGGCTTCAGCCTGGTTCAGGAGTCCCCCGACTTCGATCCGGAACCCGTCATCCGCAAACCCCAGATTGTCGACTGGGACGAGCTCGATTCTCGCCGGCCGGCCTTCTTCCCCCAGCGGGGCCGGCGCCCGGCCCAGGTCGCGTAACCGGCCGGACCCGAATCCCAGTCCGCGGGGAGCGTTTCCCCGCGGCTCCTCCTTATATCTAGGCGCATCAGGAGCCAAAGCCTTGGTTACCATTTCCCGCAAAGAAGCCCGTCAGCTCCGTAACCTCATACAGCGATCCGGCTTACTGGGCCGCAGCTCTACTCGGGACCAGCCACTCGAAGTGCTGGCCGGTGCCGACGGGCTCACGATCCGCTGTCAGAACCACCGGGCGGCCATTCAGTACCACGATCCGGGTTCGCTAACCGACGCCCGAATCGTCTTGCCGGCCAAGGCCTTGGAAGACTTTGCTGGCCAGGACGATACCCCGGTCACCCTCGAAGCCGTGCCGGACAAGAAGGTCGTCGTGCGCTGGTCTGCCAACGGCATTCCCCAGCGCCGGCTCTACGACGAGACGACGATCAAACCGTCAGTCGTGTTTCCGGCCCTGCCGGTGCAGTTTTCCCAGAACCCGCCCGGCACGCTCAAGCAACTCGATGATGCCTGCCAGACGTGCGCCGACGAATCGATCCGTTTCGCGCTGACCAACCTGCAACTGCGCAGCAAGCAGGGACAGCTCGTGGCCACCGACGGGCGCCAAGCTTTTCGGCAGTCGGGGTTCTCGTTCCCCTGGCAGGGTGACTTGCTGGTACCGCGCACGCGCGTCTTCGGCAGCAAGGAGTTGGACGCCGGCAGTCCCGCGCGAATTGGTCGCGCCGGGGACTGGGCCGTGTTTCAGGTCGGGCCCTGGACGATCTGGCTGGCGATCGACAGCGAAGGACGGTTCCCCCAAACCGACGATCTCTGGCCGATCGCCGAACGCGCGACGTCTCGTGTCGAGCTCGCGCCGGACGACGCGCGGTTTCTGGCCGCCCGGATTGGTTGCCTGCCCGGCGACCAGGAAGTGAACTTCCCCGTCACGTTGGATCTCAACGGCGAAGTGATCGTCCGCGGCAAATCGAGCGACCAGCCGCAACCGACCGATCTGGTGCTGAGTGGCTCGTTCTACAGTGGCCCGCCCAGACGGGTGAACACCAGTCGACGGTTCGTGGCGCGAGCGCTGGGGCTCGGCTTTCGTCAGTTCTTGTTCTTTGGTGACTCGTCCCCTTTGTTGGCCGTCGATGGCCAGCGGCAATACCTCTGGATGCCACTGGCAGCCGAGGAAGCCGCGGCACCCAGTGCCGATGCGCTCCGCATCCTGTCGAGCGAAGCGGGCTACCTCGGGAACGGTTCCCGACGTCGTGGCCGGCTCGCGCAACGTCGAGGTCCCATCAATCGCATGAAGAACCACCTAGCGACTTCCGCGAGCGGCAATGGCCACACGAGCGGCCACGCCCACGGCCACGGCCAAGCCGCCCACGCAGTCGAGACCAACTCCACGGCGCACGAGGCCAATGGACAGGCGGCCGATACCAACCGCACGGTATTGGAACAGGCTCAGTCGCTGCGCGGCGCGCTGCGCGACGCCCTGACCAAGACCAACGAGCTGGTTGCCTCGATCCGGCGCCACAAGCGTCAGAGCCGGCTGGTCGAGAGCACCCTGGCGTCACTGCGTCAGTTGCAGTCGATCGACGCCTGAGCCCCAGCGCTCTAAAGCGGCGTTGATTCTCGACGCGCCTCATTCCTCCAGTGGAGATCAAGAACATGCCCCTGAAACTTTCCGTCGGGCTGTCCAAGAAGATTGGGCAGCCCGACTACGGCTCGCTGGGCGCCAGTTGCCACGTCGAATTCGAGTTGGACGCCGGCCTGCTCGACAGCGACTTGGAACGTTTGCACCACCAGGCACGGCGGGCCTACGTGGCCTGCGCCCAGGCGGTTAACGACGAACTGGCCCGCCACCAGCAGGCCGCTGCGACCTCGCGCAGCGGTTCGGCGCGTGCCACCGACAACGGATCGCAGGCGTCCGGCCAGGCGAACGGCAGCGGCAATGGAAATGGCCACAGTGGCTCTCATGGCAATGGCCTAGGCAACAGTCACCAGAGCGGCGCGCAGCGGATCACGGGCAAACAACTCGAATACGTTCGCCAATTGGCCAGTCAGATCCGCGGCGTCGGCATTCGTCGACTCGAAATCTTGGCGCAGCGGATGTTCGCCAAGCCGCTGGCCGATCTCTCGAGCCTCGACGCCAGCGGTCTGATCGACGTCCTCAAGGATGTCAAGGCGGGGCGGATCGAACTGGACGCGGCCTTAAACGGAGCCCAATCGTGAGCCCCGAACTGTTTACTCGTCGAGCCGGGACCGAGCGACCGGCAGGTGTCTGGGACTACGTCAGCGCCAGTCGATTGAACCTGTGGCTCAAGTGCGCGCTCGCTTTTCGACTGCGATATATCGATGGCGTCGAGTCGCCGGTCAGCGCCGCGCAGTTCGTCGGCAAGCGGGTGCACGCGGCCCTGGAGACCTACTACCGACACCGGCAACTTGGCCTGGCCCTCGATCCGGAAAACCTAGCGCTGCGGATCGACGACGAGTGGGCCGACGCGCGGCATCAAGAACAAGTCTTGTTTACCGATACCGCCGAGGAGAAGACTGCCTACCAACAGACCCAGAAGCTGGTCGCGACCTATCTGGCGCAAGTTTCCGCCGCTGAGCCGCGGCCGCTGGCCGTGGAAGCGGCACTTGAGGCGCCGCTGGTCGATCCAAACAGCGGCGAGGATTTGGGCATTCCACTGGTGGGGATCCTCGATCTTGTCCTGCCCGAGGCCAGGGGACCGACGATCGCCGACTTCAAGACCTCGGCGCGTGGCGGCGAGCCCTTGGAGGTCACGCACGAGGTCCAGCTCTCCTGCTACAGCTACCTGTTTCGCCGGCAGTCGGCCCAGACGGAAGGGGCGCTGGAGATCCGCAACCTCACCAAGACCAAGACGCCGCGAATCGAGTATTACCGCTACGGCCCCCGCGACGCGCGGCAACGGCGCCGGCTGTTTGCCGTGATTCGCGCGTATCTCGACGCGCTCGACTCGGGGCGCTACGTGTTTCGCCCCGGGCTCGGTTGCTCGAGCTGCGTGTTCCGCCACACGCACTGCCAGCGCTGGTGCGGCTGAACGAGGTCCAGCCCAACGAATGTTTCTCAGACCCGACCCAACTTTCTCAAAGGGAGGCTGTTTATGGCCGGATTGACCGTGACGGAGAAGGAGCACTGGAAAGAACGCATTGACCGCCGGATTGCCCGGCGGATCGAGACTATCACGACCCAGGACCAGGGCCTCCTGGAACGGATCAAGGAAGCGGCCCGCTGCCAGGCGATCGCTTCCCTCGGGTTAGCCGAACTGGATGCCGAGGCCCGGCAGATCGACCAGCAGCAAGAAGCGCTCGAGGAACGCGAAAGGCTGGTGCAGCGCACCATGCTGGCCCGCGTGCGCGGGATCCCCGTTGAAGCAGTTTCCACCGGCTACGCTGGGCACGTCGACCGTAGCTTGATTGACAAGGCGATCGATCGACGACAGGTAGTCCACGAAGAACGGCTCTTGGCGGAGCATGAGCTGGGCCGCCACATCGTGGCCCTACGACAGGAGCGCGAACGGCTCGTCGATACGGTGTGGCTGGCAACTTCGAGTGCCGCCATCCGTGAGCTCTGGGCCAAAGTGGGGCGGCTTCTCGGAGACGAGCCGACGCAACTGGAACGCGACGCCCTGGCCATCGAGCCGGAGGCGGCGCATCGCTTGCCTGGTGATTGAGGTCGCCGTCCCGGCGTCACAATTGGCGCCGGGAACACGTTTCAGGGAGATTGCGATGGCCGAGTTTCGGTTCGAGGTAGCCGCTTGCCCCAAGTGCGGCGCGGCTGTGCGGGCTATCGTCGAGCGGCTAGTTTGCTACGCGTTACTGCAGCCAGCGGAAGAGGGCGGTCACGACTACGCGGACGAGACCAAGGTCGACTGGAACTCGCAGCACGTAGACGTTTCCGCCGACGGCGAGTGTTTGCTCCTGTGCGAGTGCGAGCACGTCTGGCCGACCGCGTTCGAAGTACCCTCCGCGCGGCAAAGCGCAGAGTTAGCTTACGGGCCGGCCCAACCATCAACACCAGGAGACGCTTGTGGCAGATAACTACCTGCTGTTCGCCGAGTCGCTGACGGAACTGACTCCCGCCGAAGAGGCTTGGCTCGTCGAACGGCTTACGGACCTCGAAAGCCTGGACGTTCTGGACGATGAAGCCGACACGTCGGGCGCCTTCGAGTTTGAGTTCTATGGCGACCAGCCTGGCAACCGTTGCCTCAAGCTGTACGCCATGGAGGCCGGAGATCCGGATGCAGCCGCTCGCTTCGTGCAGGAGTTTCTGCAGCGGTTTCGGCCGCAGGCCAGCTTTGGGTTGTCGTGGTGCACGTCCAGCTCGAAAGCCCGCGATGGTGAATTCGGCGGCGGGGCCGTGTTTGTTACGGCCGCACGTATCGAAGCTTGGTCGAGCGGCGAATGGTTGGCCGAGGGCGAACGCGGAACCACGCTATTAAGTCGCTGATCTCGCGTGCCCGCGGACTCGCGAATGTTCTGCATACCCCGGCTCGTGTCGTCCTGTGGCCGACGCTTCCTGCCCAGCAGGGAGCGAAACCAAGCTGCTCCGGCAGCCACCCCCGCCAAGGGAGTCACAGGGCGGCATGGCCGGGCGTTTTTCGTGCGCAAGAGTTTAAGCATGCGGTTTTCTTTAGCTGTCCGGGACGAGCTCCGGCTCGAAAAACGGGCGGCGGGAAATTGACCGGAATCCAGAATTGATTCAAATCGGGTGACGGAAGGTAGACTGAGCCGCCGAAAGTGAGGCGGCGGGAATCGAAAGAACCGCTCACACTTCGGAAATGATTACAGCGCCTACCATTACGACGCGCAAGAAACTCATGTCTGCACTATGCTTGCACTGTGATGACAAATTCGGTCACGTCGCATCAATCGACAATCCACTCAGTCGCGTCGTTGATCTTTGACCATCACACCCATCGGACATCAATCAGGTGGTCTACGCCATGTGCGTCCATGCTGCCTCACCTCGCGACTGAGTAAGCCCTGCATAATTCGCCATGACTCCTGAACAAGAAGCCCGACAACAGATCGACGCCCAACTGACGGCGTCCGGATGGATTGTGCAGGCATGGAAGGAGATGAACCTTGCCGCGGGACGAGGCTTGGCGGTCACCGAATTCCCCGGCGCCCACGGGCCGGCCGACTACTTGCTTTATGTCGATGGCAAGGCCCTGGGCGTCGTTGAGGCAAAACCCGTCGGCACGACACTCACCGGAGTCGAAGGGCAGTCTGCCAGTTATGCCGATGGCCTCGGGGCCAAGCTCCCCGCGTGGCGCCGTCCGCTTCCGTTTCAGTACGAATCGACCGGCGCAGTCACACAGTTCACGAACTGGATGGACCCCCACGCCCGTAGTCGCAACGTATTCCAATTCCACCGCCCCGAAACTCTGCTGGAGCTCGTCAAAGACGAAA
>CAZBWM010000168.1:0-6239 GCA_964495375.1 uncultured Planctomycetaceae bacterium
AGTTCTGTTCCTCCGCGGCCGCGCCGCGCCCGACCAGTTCGATCCCCAGTGGCTATTGGCGCCAACACAGCGCGTTTTGCCCATGAATGAGCCGGAGAGCGAAGTGAGTCTGGCGAAGTCTGAGGGTTGCATCGATGACTTAGCTCTAGAAAGCGTGAAACTGGTCGAACACGACGGCCATTCAATTTCGACTGCCCGCTTGCATGACTGCTTCGTCGATCGAGTTCTCGTGGAGTTCGCCGCACTACTCGGCTTATCGCCGGACGAGGTAGAGCCGCGGGCTAATGTGATGGATTTAGGTTTCGATTCAATCCTGGCGATTCAGTTTAATCGACGGTTCGAGACGCTGCTGGGTAAAAGGCTGCCGGCAACTTTGCTATTTCAACATCCGACTGCCGTAGCACTTGCCGACCATCTTTTACAGCAACTTCCCAATGAAGTCGCGCATCTTCTGGAAAGCGAGTCTGCCACCACCGCAGTAGAAAAGGCTGAGCCGCCACGGTCGGCAATTGTCGATCTGCCATCAGATGTCGCGGCCTGCAAGGTGGGCATCGCTTCCCATGATGACATTGATCCGCGATCGATTGCCATCGTTGGCATGGGACTGCGTTTTCCAGGGGCCGACACGCCTGACGAGTTCTGGCGGCTGTTGAGCGAAGGGCGCGATGCGATCGGACCACTGCCAATAGATCGCTTTGCCCCTGGCGAATCGACTATGTGCAGCTTCGCCAATCGCACTAATTCGAACGCTGCCTCCATTCCACTGGTCGGCGGGTACCTACGTGATGTGAGTTCGTTCGATCCGGCCTTCTTCCAGCTCTCAGCGCGCGAAGCAAGGTTGATGGACCCACAACAGAGAATTTTGCTGGAGGTCGCTTGGGAGGCGTTAGAGCGGGCAGGTTATCGGCCATCGGGTTTACCTGCCGCTCGCACTGGCGTGTTCATCGGTTCGAGCACCCTTGACTACGTGAAGTTGCTCGAGCGTGCCGAAGACCGAGGCGACCCACACGCTCGCACGGGCAATGCACTCTCGATGCTGGCAAATCGACTTTCCTACTTGCTTGGGTTTTCCGGACCAAGTTTGACGCTTGATACGGCTTGCAGTTCGGCGCTCGTGGCCATGCACCTGGCTTGTCAGAGCATTCGCACGGGCGAATGCGAAGCCGCGTTGGTTGGCGGCGTGCATCTCAATCTCAATCCCGAGGGACAAGCGATCCTTGAGCGCGAGCAGGTTGTGGCGACCGATGGACGCTCCAAGGCCTTCGACGAGCGCGCCAACGGCTTCGGACGCGGCGAGGGGGCCGCGGTGCTATTGCTCAAGCCGCTGAGCGCGGCCTTGCTCGATGGAGACACGATTTGGGGCGTGATTCGCGGCTCGGCGGTCAATAACGACGGCCATGCAAAAGCCGGCCTAGCCGCGCCAAATCCCCACGCTCAACGAGACTGCATCGCCGCCGCGTACGAGCACTCTCAAGTTGATCCCGCAAGCATCGGCTATCTCGAAGCGCACGGAACTGGCACGGCGCTCGGTGATCCCTTGGAGATCGAAGGGTTAACAGCCGCGTTCGCGCGCTTCACGCCCGCGCGAGGATTCTGTGCGCTGGGTACCGTCAAAACAAATCTCGGACACTTGGAGGCCGCGGCAGGCATTGCGGGATTGATCAAGGCGACGCTCATGCTCGCCCATGCTCAGCTTGTGCCGACATTGCAGCTCACCGCCCCAAATCGGGCGATTGAGTTCGAGCGATCGGCCTTCTATCTCGCCGATCGGCGACAAGCATGGCCACGTGGCAAGTTTCCCCGACGAGCAGGCGTTAGCTCGTTCGGGCTTGGGGGCACCAACGCACATGTCGTCTTGGAAGAAGCACCGTCCGCGGCAAGGGGGAATGGGCAGGGAACTCCCCGACAGAATTTACTATTGGTTTCTGCGCGCTCTAATAAAGCGCTTGCCGAGCTAGCGCGACGCTACGCGGCGCACTTATCGCGGTATCCCGACGAATCGCTCGCCGACTTCTGCTTCACGATTAATACGGGCAGGACTTTGCATCGCGAGCGGCTGGCAGTGCAGGCCGCGAGTGCATCGCAAATGGCTCACAAGCTGCTTGCGTTTGCAAATCATGGCTCCTCCGACGCCATCCGCGGACGCTCATCGCGACGAGCGCCTTGCGTCAAATTCCTGCTCCCCCCGCAGTTCGCTGAGCAGGCGCAACTGGCATCTTTGGCGCAGCAGCTCATCGAACGCGTTCCCACTGCTCGAGCCGCTCTTGAGGAAGTACTCGCCGGATTGGGATCGCGACTAGGCGAGCGTGTTCGAGCGCGACTGTTCGACAATCGACCCGCAGTCGGCGTGAACGACCCGACTGTTGACACCATGCGACATGCGGTGCTGCAGTTCGCGCTTGCGCGGCTCTGGCGCGAATGCGGAGTCGAAGCAACTGAACTTGAAGGCATCGGAACTGGCCGAATTGCCGAATGCTGGCTGAGGACGGGGCATTTCGACAGCGACTCGATCCACAGCGATTCGAGTGATTGGGTCTCGCCCCTCGTCAGCAGCGCGACTAGCATCGACGTAGAGGAGAATTGCAATCGAGACGAGGTTCAATTGGTTCTCGGCCGCTCAGACGGCAACACAGCACCAGTCACCAACGATTCCCAAGAATTGGTGATCGAGGTGATCGCCGGCACGGGCGACGTAACTCGTGACATTCTGGACGCCGCGGCGAGATTATTTTGTGCAGGAGTGGACCTCGATCCACGGCCCTTGATGGTTGAAGGACCATTTCGACGAGTCCCGGCTCCAACCTATCCGTTCGAGCGCGAGCGACTGTGGGTCGATGCGCCGCGAGAAATCGCTTCGCAGGTGAGCAATTCCATCGGCAGCGCTCTGTCGGCGACAGCGGGCGACTCGTCGCAGCCATCGTCTATGGTTCCGGCGGTCGATGTTTCGACGTGGTTTTTCGAGCCCACACTTGAGGAACTACCCGCTCGCGAACTGCAACGTCGATCCATCCCGCGAGGCAAGTGGCTGGTATTCGCCGATCGCGATGGCGCCGGCGACGAATTATCTCGATTGCTGACTCAGGCGGGCGCTCGAAGCACGCTGGTGCGAATGGGCCGCCGATTTGAATCACTGGGCCCAGATTGTTTCTCGATTAATCCCGATTTGCCCGATGATTTCCAGAGGCTCGTCGTGGCGCTGCGATCGGATGACGTAACAGCACCGACGCAGCTACGTGGAATCATCTTCCTTTGGGCACTCACTCCCGTCCGGTCTGTGGCTTATTCACTGCCGGAATTGCGTTATCGGCTGGCCGAAGGCGTCGAGTCGCTCGTCCATATTTCAAAGTGCTTTTTCTGTGACCTGACTGGCGAGATTGAACTTTGGGGCGCAACCCTTGGTGCAGCATCGCATGCCGCGGGCAGAAGCGAGCCCAACCTGGCGGTGGACGCGGCCACAATCGGCCCGTTGCTGCAGGGCATCGGCCGCGAATTTCCTGGGGTCCGCACCCGCTGCATTGACTTCCCACTCGGTACTTCAGTTCCTGAGATTGCTGGCGGTATTCAAGAAGAACTCGAATGCACCGCCGAAAACGAAGTCGTGGTGCGCCGTAGTGGTCGACGTTGGCGGCCGACAATAATTCCTTTAAATATTGCGCGCGCACCTCGCATGCACCGCCCCATCAAGTCTGAGGGCGTTTACCTTATCACCGGCGGCTTAGGAGATCTTGGTTGCGCAGTAGCGCGCTGGTTGGTTGATCGCGGCGCACGTCGGCTGGTTTTGGTTGGGCGCACCCCACTTTCCGACGTATTCCTCCCCGGGAGTCCCCCGCGCGGCTCTCGTGGTGATGATCAAGCAACAGAGCGGGCCAAATTCGTCCGCGAGCTCATGTCCCGCGGAGTTGATGTGTGGCCAGCCGCTTGTGACGTCGCCGATGCGAGCGCGGTCGCTGGGCTGGTAACCGCGATCGAGACGAAATACGGGCGGCTCGACGGCATTGTGCATGCGGCAGGTGTGTTGGACGACGGCGCGCTCTGGAATCGCTCGCTCGAAGATGTGCGATCCGTCATGTCTCCAAAGGTCTTAGGCGCATGGGCCCTACACGAGCTGACTCGGAATCGACCGCTCGATTTCTTTGTTTCCTTCTCCTCCACTGCGGCGTTTGCGCCCCTGGCTGGCCAGGCAAGTTACGCGGCCGCCAACGCCCTCTTGGATCGCTTGGCCGTTCATCGGCGAGCAATAGGCCTGCCTGCGCTTTCGATCAACTGGGGCTTCTGGGGCGAGAGTCGCGCCGTCGCCCCGGTTCGCTATCGCCGCTTTATTGAGCAAAGTGGGATGCGGCCTCTGGCAACTGTTGATGCCTTGCGCGCGTTCGAATTGGCGTTGTCGCTAGATCTACCACGCGTCGCCGTTTTCGATTTGGCATCCACGGCGATTTCGCGGGTCGCGCCACAGTGGCCTGACATATGTCGTACCGGCGCTAGAGAGTCTGCCGTCGAGTTACATCGGCACGGCGCAAACTATCCGCGGATGTCAAATCCGAATCCTTCTTCCAATCAAATAGCTGCACCCGTCGAATCTCCTTGGGCGTCAATTGTCCGGCAAGTTCGCAAAGAAACGCGTGCCGCGGCGACCACTCTGGCGAGCCAGGAGAACGAGTTTCGAGATTTCTCTCGTACGCTGGACGAGTGCAGTGTGGGCTACATGGCGCACGCACTGCATCAGCTAGGGCTGCAGCACATGAAAGCGTCGGAGTTGTCGCCGACCGACCTCATGCAGCAACTTCGCATTCTGCCAAAATTCGAGTTGCTCACTTCACTACTGATCGACGGCTTAGTGGGTTCCGGCTGGCTGACTCGAGACTCGCTCGGCGTGAGACCCGCGCGGCCGCTTCCGAGTGTGGCCCCCTCGCAGTTTTCGCGCGCCGCGGCTGAGCGTTTGCCGTTTGCCCGAGCGCACTTCGAGCTTCTTGACCGGTGCGGAAGCCGGCTTGCCCAGGTGCTGCGTGGTGAGGTTGACGCGCTCGAGTTGCTTTTTCCTGATGGAGTCTTCGCGACGGCGGAGGCCCTCTATCAGAACTTTCCTTTCGCGAGATATTTCAACGAAGTGCTCAGTAGCGTGGTGCGCGCGATTGCTCACCGGCGCGATGGCCGCCCAGTGCGGGTTATTGAAATTGGTGCAGGAACCGGTAGCTCAACCGCATCAATTCTGCCTGCAATTCCCGCGGGGAGTCGGTACTTATTTACCGACCTATCCGAGGCCTTCCTTAGGTACGGAGCGAAAAAGTTCGCCGGGCGCGACGCCGTTGAATATCGGCTGCTCGATATCGAGCGTGATCCGGCTGAGCAAGGTTTCGAGCTGGCGAGTTTCGACGTTGTCGTGGCGGCTAATGTGCTTCACGCTACGCGACGGATTGACGAAAGCCTGCGGCATGTAAGGTCGCTGCTTGCCGCGGACGGCTTTCTGCTATTGGTTGAACTCACGTCAGTCGAACGCTGGATTCAACTTACGTTTGGCCTCACCGAGGGTTGGTGGCGGTTTTTGGGCGATCCCATGCGGCCTGCATCACCGCTCCTGACAGAATCGAGTTGGGCCACGCTCTTCCGGAAGACCGGCCTGGCCTCGCTTGGCGTATTGCCTGATGCGGAATCCGGGTTGCCGCCGTTGGCTCAAAACTTATTCGTAGCGCAGGCAAGTGAAGCGCAATTGTTCGGCACGATTCTCGCACGGCCAGTTCCTGATGAGCTCGCTCAGTTGACGAGCAGAATGGACAACAGTGCGACTCGATCGAGCCAGTCAGCGATTGAGGAAAAAGCGCCATCAGCGGCCGCGATGGAGATCGCAATTGAGCGTGTGCGGACAGCGCTCGCCGCGGTCCTGCGAATCGACGCCAAGTCGATTGACCCCGATGCCCCGTTCCAGGAGCAAGGGATCGACTCGTTGCTTGCCCTTGAATTCGTCGGCAAGCTCAAGTCACTTTTTGGCCTGGCGGCACTTTCTCCGACGATGGTGTTTGCTCATCCGACGTGCCGTAATCTGAGTGCACATCTGGCGAGTAATTCTACGCCCGCGGCGCCACAAGTCTTGGAAGTAGAGACTGCCTCCAAGTCAGGCGCTGCGTCACGTGTGGCGCCACGTGCCAAGTCGCGTTCCTCCACACGTGCTAATCAACCTCCCGATCCCGGCGCCCCGATTGCCGTGGTCGGTTACGCGGCCCGCTTCCCCGGCGCGGCGGCGCCCG
>CAZBWM010000169.1:0-6230 GCA_964495375.1 uncultured Planctomycetaceae bacterium
CTATCCAAGGCCGAAGAAATAGATTTCGTATTCGCGCGCTCTGGTGACGGTTACGATATTCGAGGCTTCGGTAAGCGTGGCCATGTCAGCTATCTCAAGGGGCTGGGGCAGATTGCCATGCTCATCCGCCGGTCAAATGAGTCAGTACCAATGATAGATCTCATATCCCTTGTCGAAGGCGAGCACCAAAGAGCTGACTCGAGCAGCCTTCAACCGGTGCTTGACGACAAAGCGAAAAAAAACATAGCGAAAGAGGTTTCGGAACTGAAAGTAGATCTGGAACGCGCGAAACGAGATAACGACCTTGCCGCGGTTGACCGTTTGACAGGGGAAATCAACACTCTTGAGCAACATTATGCCGCCTCAACTGGCCTTGGTGGTCGCTCCCGCGAACTGAAAGACAAGACCGGCACTCACCGCGCGTCGATTCATGGGGCGCTTAAGCGAGCATACAAGGCACTACGGGGGGCGAAACCTCCATTAAGCAAAGTTGCCGATCATTTCGAAAACTCCATTTCCAGCGAGTCCGGCACATTTATCTATCGACCGGTTGATGCTCAACCTGCTTGGTCAGACGTGCGTCCAGAAGTAGCGATTTGCACTACATTGTAGCGCCTCGCACTACGCCTATTCCTGCGAGCGACAAGCGGTCACGGTGGCCGTCAGTCGCAGTCTAAAGATCGCAGGAGTGCGGCATGGCTGAATCTCTCGAACCGGCTGCGCCAGGGAATGTCGGCGCGACCTTGGTCGACATCCGCGCCGTCGCGGACACGCTCCACTGTTCCACGCGACATGTCTCTCGCATGTGTGACGCAGGAAAAATGCCACCACCAGTGCGGCTTGGGGCTCTCGTGCGTTGGCGTGCTTCTGACATCGGCGAATGGGTGGCAAAGGGCTGCCCTTCGTGCCGCCTGACCAACCCCAAGAAGGGAGCCTGACTATGGTTTCGCGTATCGAAAATTTTCTGAAACCTGACACGACAGTCCACGACGACGAAGAGCAGCGGCTTGGATCAACCGAAAGCACTTCGGTTGGCAAAACACTCCCAACGCCGGCCACGCCCGGTTTCTCACTGGCGAGCGGTGCCGCGGTCAAACTGCTGCTCGCGCTGCGGCACTTGGCCGCAGTCGACCCTGACGGGGAGTACTGGTTGGAGGAGATCGGAGCGTTGAGCGGTCTTAGCAACCGTGCTATCGGCGTCGCCCTAGTCGAACTCCGAGTACTGGGCTGGGCTCGCACACATTCGTGCAACGAATCCGAGACCACTTTCGCTTTGCTCGAGCCACCTGCCATTCTCAGCCCGCGAGCTGCAAAGCACTTCGCAAAGAAGATCGCGAGGTTAAGCAAGCGGCCCGAAATTGCGGATTAGTAGCCACAACTACTACTGACCCCGAGAGTCGCTCGCACTCCGGGGGTCGATGGCAGGCGATCGGCATACGCGCCGGCCGCCTGCGTCACAAAGGACTGATCGACGCCTGCTCACGCGGGTGCTCGATCGTCAGGGCACCGGCCTGTTAAGTGACAGCTAATGGAGTTTGTCGCCAACAAAAAGAATGACGCCCGCCGGGTACGAGCCGACGGGCGTCCGAGTGTGATCATCCCCCAGCAGTTAACTAAGGAGAACGAACACATGCCCAGTGTAGCCCCGCCTGCGCACGGTGGCAATCAGCCGCCCGCGCTCAACCTAGTTGCAAACAATCACCCTTTCAGCATCCCAATCACCGATCTCCAAGACCCCGAGCGCGTCCAAACCCTTGTCAACGATCTGGCGCCCGTCAACGGACAGATCACCGTCAACCTAAGTGACGACGTGCTCAATTGGTCGCATGAGGAGCGCTTTGCCGTTCTGAGCTTTGTTGCTCGTCCAGAACTCAACTGGCTTTATGTCGGTGCTGGCGATCCAAGTAGCGACCTCTTGGGTGCCGTGCTTTCTCTGATCCCGGGGACTGACGAGCACCAGCGCCACGAGCGTGGGCGCCGCGCCGCTATCGAGGTAGTGGCTTTAACATGTGCCGATTGTCTGAACGCTGCCTGTAATCGAGTTCTGCGGCGCCTCCGGGAGCTCGGCGTTAAGGGCTTGCGGCTCGAGCGGCTGCTCAAAGAGGCGGAAGGACTGATTCGGGCTTTGCGCCAGATTGAGCGGTCGATGGACGACGCCGACCGATGTGTCGCGGACGTCTATCCCGATGCCGGCGCACCAGCGTGTCTGGTCTTGCCTCCGGGTTGGCGCCGAAACGGCGAAGCCGAGCTCGAAGGCCCCAATGGCGTCACCATTGCGCCGATACTAATTCCACGGCGCCTCGTGAATCCTATCACGCAGGAGGAATCGCTCGAGTTAGCTTGGCGCCGCGGCCAGGTGTGGCAACGCCTCATCACCTGCCGCGGTGTCGTCGCCAGCAAGGTACAGATCGTATCGCTGGCGAAGGAGGGTTTCCCAGTCACGTCGCTCAACGCGGCGTGGATCGTACAGTACCTGGCGGACTACGAGAAGGAGAACTTGCAATGGCTGCCGTGCGACCGAGTGCTAGAGACCTTCGGCTGGACGGACGGCGCGTGTGAGGAGTTTGCCTGGGGATCTGAGATCATTTGTGCTCCTGCGACGCAAGATAGTGCCACGCCGCCCGGCGGGCCGGCCGCTGAAACTGTCGTCCACCACGGCGGTACAGGGAACGGCCAACTTGCCAGTGCTATGCACGCGTCCGGAAGCCTCGAGGTCTGGTGCAGCATGGTCGCTGCCGTGGCGCATCTGCCCGTTCCGGTGCTCGCGATCGTGGCCGCACTGGCAGCGCCTCTCCTACGCATACTACGCGTTGCCAACTTGGTCGTTAGCCTCGTGGGTCAGACTAGCACCGGCAAGACGACCACATTGCTGCTGCCCGCCAGCGTCTGGGGGTGTCCTTGCGACAGCCAGGCGAACTCCCTGCTGTTGCACTGGGATGCATCGTCGGTGGCCATCCAGCGTGCTGCGGCCATGCTTTCAGACATGGCGTTCTGCGTGGATGAAACCAACCGCGCACGTAAGGGCGAACAGGTCGTCCATTCCCTCTACGACCTCACCGGCGGCAAAGAGCGAGGGCGTGGCAATACTTCCAAGCTCGGACTACAGTTCTCGGCCGCGTACCGTAACGTGACCATCACGACGGGCGAGGCGTCGGTGGCGTGCTACACGCAGGATGGCGGCTCGCACGCGCGTGTGCTGGAAATCTGGCGGCTCCCCTTAGGCGCCACGAATTACACCACGGCTCAACTGGCGCGCCATATTCGTGAGTCATGCGGTGCCAACTACGGCCACGCCGGACCTGCGTTCATACGCTGGATCCTCGCCCGCCGTGGAGCCTGGGGGCAATGGCGCGCCCAATACGTGGCAATCCTTACCGAGCTGCAGGCCGGGATCCACGACAATCCTGTGGCTGGCCGAATGGCCGAGGCGTTCGCGCTGTTGGTCCTCACCGCACGTCTAGCGACTGAGGCCGAACTGCTGCCGAGTTGCGAGGGGACGCCGTCCCCAGAGGCTCTCGTGCAGTCGCTCTGGCCGGATGTGTCGTCGGAGAGTCGGGAAGCTTATCGAGCCGTTGCCGCCCTCAGATTTGCTTATAGCTGGTACGCGTCGCACAAAACCCGGTTTCCTAGACCCGGCTGTTACAACGGACTGGACCGTCCCCAAGACACATCAGGGTTTGTCCTCTCAGCTCGCGAGCTGATGCCCCGGGGCGGAATCGCGTTCTACCCGTACGTAATATCGAAAATTCTCAAGGATGAAGGCTACCAGCCTGATGCGATCTTTCAGGCCTGGCGTGCGAAAAACTGGCTCGCCGAGTCCGCGGGTCGCTGCGGCCTCCGTGTCCGCGACGGCGATACGTCACCGAACATGATCGCGATCAAGCAAGAGGCCTTCGACGAGGTGCTGGGCGAGGAGCCGCCGACGACGACGCCTCCCTACGGCCCGCAGCCGTTGTAGCCGCGAGGCGTTCCTGCTGGACGATGGTTTCGGAACGGATTGGGAACACTTTTGGAACAACGTAATGTCTGTGCGAGGTGAGGTTTACATTCGTAAAAGATAGTGTGTTCCAATGTTCCCTAAAGAAACCATTTATTACTAGCACTAACTCCTTTTTGACTACGTCCCCTCAGTATTACATGTCACAGGAAAGGTAACCCAGTCGTTTCATGGATCCTGGAACGACCGCCAAAAACAGGCATTAAGTAATTGCCACCCAGAAGCTTAACGTGTTCCAAACCAACTGAACCAGGAGACATTTATTATGGAACCAAGCACCCCAGCTCGCCAACCCAACGTCTTGAACCCTGTGCTCTACAACGCGCTCCTGCACAACTTCGGCGAAGTCCGTATCGTCCATCAGGGCCAGCACGCCCAGATCCGGTACTACCCTGATTCCCGCCGGCCCGGCAAAGTGCAGCGGGACGTAGTGTATGTCGGGGAACAGTACCAGATCGATTGCCCCCATTGCGGGGATACCCGCAAGCGCTGCTACGTTGGACATATTCTCGGGATACTCGATCCGAAGCTCGGTCAAGTTAATTGGGAAGCGTGGTACTGCCACAACGAACAGTGCCAAGCCGACCGCGCAAACCGCGACAAGCTGCAATGGAAGCTGCAAGTCCCTCCGCAGAAGCCCTACTGGAACTCTACAGCGCCAACAAGTCGAGCAACTTCACCTGAATATCGAGCACCCTCTATACCGTTGCCCGACGGTCTGATTCCCTTGAGCGAGCTGCACGCCAGCCACCCAGCGCTCCAGTACCTGCTGGGCCGCAACTTCGATCCGCTAGAGCTCGAATCCATCTGGGGCGTGAGCTACTTGCCGGCAGACGGAACGATTTACGGCAATCGGTTGATCATCCCTGTGCGCCGGCTGATCGATGTAGCGAATCAACAAAGCACCGCGACAGAACTCGCCGGGTGGCAGGCCCGAGCTATCGTCGGCGGTGTCAATAACGATCGCAAGTACTTATTTCCAAGCGGGATGCAGAAATCCAAGCTGCTATACGGTCTCCCGCAGGCCCTCGAGCAGCACGGTCCAGTCAAGGTATGTGAGGGCGTGGCTGACGTTTGGCGAGCCGGTCCCGGCGCAGTGGCCCTATTCGGCCACTCGATGTCGCCCGAGCAACGGGCACTGCTCAGCAAGCGCTTTGCGGGCCGGCCAATTGTGATGCTTCTCGATCGTGATGCCTCCCTCGCAAACAACGGATTGGCGAGTGCCCTTCGTTCTGAGCGAGTCGGCCAGCTAGGTGACCGACGAGTTGTTGCGGGGCAACTGCCGCCGGGGCGCAAAGACCCCGGTGAGTGCACGCTGGCCGAAATCGAACAGATCGTCGCCGCGGCCCTTGATTGCAGTCTACTTCCTAGATGAGCCCCCCCACTGTTATTTACCGGACTGCAGAGGCCAGCAGCATTGTGATCCCAAGCTGATCGCTGTGTGTGCGGGGGTGCCGCTACTGGGTTCACCGGACGGACGCCCCCGCAAACTTAACCTTTCCTACGTCCCATTCGGAGATCGACCATGAACCGTATCACTCGACAGCACTATCGAGCCCTTGCCGACAAACCCATCGTCAGCCTCGAGCAAGCCGCACGCTACCGCGCCAAAGTGCTAACCGGGCTCGAGGCCATTCCAACGTGGCCAATTCTGAATGGCACCATTCGTATCAACTCGGGCGAGCTCCGAGAGGAGTCTGGCGATGCGGCCTGGGCTTCGGAGGGGGGTGAATTCGACTCGACCGGCTACGCCACCCTACGAGACGACTCGGCATTGGGCGCCGCGGTCATGCAGCACTATGTCCAAGACGTGCATCGGTTTCGGTACCTCGACGAATCGGAATGCCCGTGGGCCATCGTGCTACGGGAGGCTGATCACATCCCTGGCCAAGCCATCGCCTTGGGCGGTCCTGGCAGCGGGTTCCTCTTTGGTGCGGCGAGCCGGGCCTCGCTTAACCTCCGCGTCAACCAGGAACTCGAGCGCGCTCGGAGTCAAGCGGATGGTAAGCCGCAGGAACAGCGCTCGCACGAGGAGATCCTAGAAGACCAGTCGGTTAGTTACGAGGCAGCCGCCGCAATGCTGACCGTACTGAAAGCCAAAAGTGACCAGCAGCGCAGCGCCCGAATCACGATCGACGAGGTCGACGTAGCCAGCATCCTGTGGGGCAAGAACCTCGAGTTTTGGCCACGGCGATGGCGGGAGCGGTTGGCCGACGCCTTCTGCTTGCTCGAC
>CAZBWM010000170.1:0-6088 GCA_964495375.1 uncultured Planctomycetaceae bacterium
TGGCCGGGTGTCGTCGCGCCGGGAAGCCAAGGCGAGACGCCGATTGTGCTTACCGATCTCGTGCCGACGCTGCTCGAGGCGGCCGGCGTCGACACAGCGAAAACCGTTGGCCCGCTCGATGGCGTGAGCTTGATGCCCGTGTTGCGCGGCGGATCGCTACCGGCGCGCACGCTCTGTTGGCACTTTCCCAACTACACGAATCAAGGGGGCCGGCCGGCCGGCGCGATTCGCGAGGGCGATTGGAAGCTGATCGAGCATTTCGAAGAGGGCAATGTCGAGCTCTATAATCTGGCGCAAGATGTCGGCGAGGCGAATGATCTCGCAGCGGCCGAACCGTCGCGGGCCGCGGAGCTGCGGCGCAAGCTGGCGGACTGGCGCGTGAGTGTCGGCGCGCGAATGCCGACGCTGAATCCCGAATTCGACGCGACCCTTCATCGACGGCTATACGTCGAACAAGATCCGTCGAAGCTGATCCCTGCCGCGACGGCCGCCGCGACCGAGCCTGCCTGGAAAGATTGGCGCCAGGCGATGAACGCCGCGGTGAAGAATCGTCGGCCACAGGTCACGCCTGCCAGCGGCGACATCCGTTTGCACGCCAAGAGCGCGACGGTTCACGGGCAGTCGCTGCGCTACGAACCCGAGCCTTACAAGAACGTGCTCGGCTATTGGACGAATGTCGCCGATTGGGCCGAGTGGGAATTCGACGTCGACACGCCTGGCGTTTACGAGGTCGAAATCCAGCAAGGCTGCGGCAACGGTAGTGGCGGAGCCGAGGTTGCCGTGGAAATCGACGACCAGACTCTGACGTTCACGGTCGCAGAGACAGGCAACTTCCAAAGCATGATCCAGCGCGTCATCGGCACAGTAAACCTTACAGCGGAGTTGACTGCAGGCAAGCACCGGCTGGCCGTGAAGCCCCGCACCAAGCCCGGCGTGGCCGTGATGGACTTGCGTCGCGTCGTGCTGCGGCCGACGCCATGAGCGGGCGACTTCCTAAACTGGGGAATCTGTAACCGGCGACACGCTCAGCCCCCCTGCCCTGCCGCGAAAACTACTGCCGGCAATCGTCGAGGTTCGCGAGTTCGACGTAGTCTTTCAGGTGACCCGGTCTGGGCGAAGCGCTGATCAGGCGCATGCCCCGGGGCAAACGAATCGATTAACCAGATGGGTAATACCTTGCGGACCGCACTCGCTAGGGCCTTGGCCTTCAGTTTCGCATGGGGCACGGTCGCCGACGTGGGACTGTTGGCCAAAGACCGGCCGACAAACGAACGCGCCGGCAATGCGCAAGGCGCTCGCCCGACGAATAAGAACGTGCCGGGGCACCTGACGACTGAGCTGGAGGGGTGGACGATTCATGTGAGCGACGAGCTTCGCCGCAGTGCCGGCGCGAAGACCGACGAAGCGCTGCGGCTCCTGGCGGATCAACTCAAGGAAGTCGCGCGCGTCATTCCCGCAGAACCGCTTGCTCAACTGCGGCAAGTGCCGATCTGGTTGTCGCCACTGCCGGCTGGGTTCAAGCCGACGGGCGAATATCATCCCGACGTTCGCTGGCTTAAGGACAACCATCGCAACCCTCGCATGGCGAAGGGAGTTGAATTCACCAACATCACGAGATTCGCCGCCGAGATCAAACGCATGCCGATGATGGTGCTGCACGAATTGGCGCATGCGTACCACGACCGTGTACTGAGTTTCGATGAGCCAAGAATCATGGCGGCCTACGAGCAGGCGGTGAAGTCGGGGAGATACGACAAGGTCCTGGAGTCTTCCACCGGCACCAGGCAACGCGCCTACGCGCTCACGAACCACAAGGAGTACTTCGCCGAATGCACCGAGGCCTACTTCGGGGAGAACGATTTCTACCCGTTCAATCGCGCTCATTTGCAACGGCACGATCCGGCAATGTGCGACTTGCTCGGTCAGTTGTGGAAGGTGACCGCTCCGGCGGCGTCCCCCAGTGCCGGCCCGTAGTGAGACGCGGCACACGCTGGTTGATCGAAGATAAGCACCCACGCGGCAACCGCCGTTAGCATTCTGGCTGGGCCGGTTGCAGTCGTCCCCTTCGCCGGGCGATAATCGCTCCCGCTGAGCAAGACGATTCAATTTCTTAGCGACCCATGGGTCGGCGACTACCTGCTTTTTTCGGGGGATCACTATGGCGTCGCGAAGTGCTCTTGTGCTGTCGGCTCTGATGTCGCTAGCGGGCCTGGTGGGTGTAGCCCGAGCCGACATTCGTCTGCCGGCGGTCGTCGGCGATCATATGGTGCTGCAGCGCGATCTGCCGCTGCCGATCTGGGGTTGGGCCGATCCCGGTGAAGAAGTCACGGTGACATTCGGCGACGCCAAGGCCAGCGCCACGGCCGATGCCAACGGAAAGTGGCGCGTCACGCTGCCAGCCATGAAGGCCGGCAAAGCACTGGAGATGACGCTGACCGGCAAGAACACCATCAAGCTCGTCGATATTCTGATGGGCGAGGTCTGGCTCGGCTCGGGCCAATCGAACATGCAGTGGTCGGTGCAACTGTCGAGCGATCCTGACAAAGAAATTGCCGCCGCCAATTATCCCGAGATTCGCTTGTTCTCCGTCCCGCTGGTTCCCTCGGGCACGCCGGCCAATGACGTTAAATCGCAATGGGTCGCCTGCACGCCTGAGACGATCAAGAACTTTTCGGGCGTCCTCTATTTCTTCGGCCGCGAACTGCACTCAGACCTGAAGGTGCCGGTCGGCTTGATCAACACTTCTTGGGGTGGAACGCGCATCGAGCCGTGGACTCCGCCCGAGGGGATCGCCTCGCAAAGCGAACTGCGCGGCGACCTCGAGTGGGTGAACGCCCGTAAGGCGGATCATCAAAAGGAGCTCGAGGCCAGCCTGGCCCAGTATCGCGACTGGATCGCCAGCGCCGAGAAAGCCAAAGCAGCCGGGCGCGAGATCCCCGATCCGCCGGCCGCTCCGCCCCATCCGCTCAACAGCAATGGCGTAAGCACCGGGCTTTACAATGGCATGATCCATCCGTTGGTCCCCTTCGCCATGCGCGGCGCCATCTGGTATCAGGGGGAAGCGAATGTCGGCGAAGCGATGCTCTACAACACGCGCATGAAGGCCCTGATCCAGGGCTGGCGAACGGTCTGGGGCCAGGGTGATTTTCCGTTCTTGTTCGTGCAGCTCGCTCCGTTCGATTACGGTGGAGTGCCCACCCGGTTGCCGGAACTTTGGGAAGCTCAAGCGGCCACGCTAGCGCTGCCCAACACGGGCATGGCCGTCACCACCGACTTAGTGGCCAGCCTGAAAGACATTCACCCGCCGAACAAGCAGGACGTCGGCAAGCGGCTGGCGCGGTGGGCGCTGGCCAAGACCTACCACCGGAGCGACGTCGAGTTTTCGGGCCCGGTGTTTGATTCGCAGGCCGTCGATGGGAAGCAGATCAAACTCAAGTTCAAGCACGCCGACGGTGGACTGGTGTCGCGCGATGGCAAGCCGCTGAGTTGGTTCTCGATTGCGGCCGCCGACAAGAAGTATGTGCCGGCCACGGCGGTCATCGAGGGGGACACGGTCGTGGTCAGTTCGCCGAGCGTGAGCGAACCGGTCGCGGTTCGCTTGGGTTGGCATCAGTTGGCAGAACCCAACTTGGCGAATAAGTCAGGGTTGCCCGCGTTGCCGTTCAGAACCGACACCTGGAGCGACGCCACGCCGGCCGATCCGCCAAGCCAGTGAGCTCCTTGCACAGTAACCGCCTGGTTGAGCGAGTGTGAGCGAGAGCAGTTGGCGATCAGGGGCGGATGCGGTCACTTCGTTCTTTCCGTGAGAGCAGCGCAGTTGGGTGCGTGCCGGGGTGCCATCCCCCATTTCGATGTTATCCGGCGCCGAGCCCAAGCAGGCCGCCGGGGCGCACGGCACAAGCAGTCGTTCTAGCGGCCGCTACAACGACCGCCTACTATGGCATCGCTCGGTATCATTTCTAGAGAGGGGCTCGCGTTGTGAAGCGTCGATCGTCGCCACCAGCTCGTTCAGCTAGCTCGGCTGCCGCTGCTAAGCCAACCGAGTTTATCGAGACTGCGCACGCGCTGAAGACGAACCGTTGGCTGCTCCCGTCGGCGGTGACGCTCTGGGGTGTTCTGCTGGCCGTCTGGCTTGTCCGCCCGTTCTTCACACTGCCCGTCGAACAGAGCTATGCGAATCACGAATCGTACTCCTATCAGATGCGGTTGATCGAGTTCCACGACTGCCTCACGCACGGCTACTGGTCTCCGCAGTGGTGCAGTCACATTCGCGGGGGACTGGGTGGCCCGTTGTTCGGCTACTACCAGCCGGGATTCTTCTACGCCGCCAGCTTGTCGGCGACGTTCGTGCATCCCACTTATGCGCTCGGCGCAACCGTGTTCGTCTTTGCGCTCCTGGGATACTGGGGCGCGTATCGAACCGTGAGTCTTCGCTGGGGCGCGCTCTCGGGCTGGCTTGCCGGGACGGCGCTGCTGCTATCGCCCTACACCGCCACGAACATCCTCATTCGCGGCGACTTATCTGAATTCGCCGCGATGATGCTGGTGCCCGTGGCGCTGGCCGGCCTGCTGGGCTGGCTCGATGAGCGGCGCGTGCGCTGGCTGCTCGTGTTGGCTCTAGCGGGGGCCGGAGTTGTCACGACACACCCGGCTGTGGCGCTCGTTGCTTACCCGGTTCTCGTCACATCAGCCTTGGCGCTTCCGCGCCGAGACTGGTTGTTCAGTGTCTCAACGGCCGGCGCGGCGCTGTTGGCCGGCATTGGGCTATCGGCGTTCTATTGGGCTCCGGTGTTCTTCGAGTGGGATTACATCTCAGGAGCCAAGGCGTTTGCAGGTGAGCATCACTTCAGTAAGAGCTTTGTGCCGGTCGCCGAGTTCTTTACGACCTATCGTGGTCACGACTCGGTGAAGATGCCCTTGACGTTTGGAGCAGCGATCATGGCGCTGGTGGCGATCAACCTTGTCGCCGTCGTTGTTAACTGGCATCGGCTCGACGCGGCCGCCTGGCGATGGTTCGCCTTGTTCATCGGCCTCGGCCTGGTGACCGCCTGGCTAATGACATCAGCTTCGCAATTCGTCTGGCAGGGCTCAGAAATGCTCGGCAGGCTGCAATTCCCGTGGCGACTATTCAGCATCACGACGACCGCTTTGGTGTGTGTCGGCGCAGCTTGGCCGGCATGGCCTTGGCCGCAAGTTCGCGCGGGCGCTGCGTTCGTGATGGCGCTCGCGCTCGTGGTTGCCGGCTTCGGGTATCTACGCGTGCCGCCGGGCGTAACTGTCTGGCAACCGAAAAAACCTGTCGATCTGGAAACCGTTTATTATGCACCCGATGCCGCGAACGAATGGGTACCGAGTGGGGCGGCCGTGATCCTGGCAACGGGCCGTGAGCAGCCAAACAAGGTCGGCCAAGGCGACATCACGAACTTCCAGCGCGACCAGTGCTATCTGACGGCGGACGTGAACGCTCCCGGCCCCATGGGCATTCTCCTGCCGCACTACTACTTCCCGGTTGGCTGGCGCGCGACGCTCAATGGCCAGCCTGTCGAGCTGTCGGCCAATCACACCAAGGGGTTAATGCAGATTCGTTTGCCGGCCGGTGGCTCAGGGTTGCTGGAGGTGCGGTTCCACATGACGCCGTGGCGGAAGCGCGGATGGTATTTCACCACGCTCTCGGCAGTCGGCCTTGTTGGAGCAGTCGTATTGGTACGCGTCGCTCGATCGAGAGCAACTTCGGGCCCATCGCTGGGTCATTAGTCGGCGCATGGCCAGGCTCAGCAGCCATCGTTTTTCCGCCGCGCCACGTTCGTAGTATTCGCTTTGGGCGGCCAGTTCAACAGCGACCGCAGGCTCGCAGTCACATCACCGGCAATGCAATACGTACCGGCCGACTCGCCAAGCCAGTGAGCGGCTCGGTCGCATCGGCATCGTGAAGCGAGGGTCATCGCGCGCCGATGGCGTTCAGAAACGTTGCTTCCGTCGCTTAGCCAGGTTGGCAATAAGAAAGGGCAGTCGGCTTAACTGCCAACTGCCCTTTGCCTTAAAGAAGAGGCGCCGGTGGGAGTCGAACCCACGATGGCGGATTTGCAAT
>CAZBWM010000171.1:0-5990 GCA_964495375.1 uncultured Planctomycetaceae bacterium
GATCCTAAGCTGCGACGCCAAATCAGCGGACAACATCGTGCGGGACAGGAGCGTCACGCGAAACACTCCCAACATGTCGCTTGCATCGCCGCAATAGAATTGCAGAGATTCTTGGTCATCGAGATCCTCGACGAACACACCGCGGCGATGATCCAGACCGGGGCGGTCCGGGCGCCCATCTTCGCAATACACGCGATAGCGAAAGCGAAAGATTGCCTCGCGTTCTTCGTCGCTCGTTGCCAGTTTCACTCGAGTGATGTCCATAACGCGCCTGCCCTGAATCACAGCCTTTACGAAGGCGACGTCAAGCGTGAAACACCTGTACTGGATCGATGCGAAACAGCGCGCGGATCGACAGCAGCGACGCCAGACCACAGCACGCGAGCGATATCACAACAATGCCGGCGAACACCGCGGGCGTCGTCTCGATGGGGATTGGCGTCTGGGCCGATGCCCTCATCGCCAAAACGAACAGCACCGTGCCGAGGCTGATTCCCACGACTCCGAGGATGCCAGCTTGAAACAGCACGACGCGCAACATTTGCCGCCGGCTGAAACCGATCGCTAGCAGCGTGGCGTAATCGCGCAAATGGTCATTCGTGATTGCAAATAACGTCTGACTGATGATGACGGTGCTCACCGCCAGCCCGAGTATTGCAGTCAGGACGACCGTAATTCCAAGTCCCGTTTCAAGCATCCAGTATTGGATCGTGCGAGTTGCAAACTCCGCGGTCGTCAGCACGTCTCCCGAGGACACGGTAGCCGCAATCTGATCGCGCAACTCGATTGGTGAATGGCCAGGCTCGCACTTAGCGACGACGTAAGTGACTTCTTCAGCCCGATAACGCGGATCGTAGCGGCGGGCTGTGTCGAGCGACGTGAACACAAATGGCGCCGCCGTCAACGTGCGGACACTTTCAGATACTCCCCGTACGACTGCGCGCTGACCCTGAACCTCGATCTCCTGATCAAGCGCGGTAATGCCTAGTCGCTCGCAATATAGGGCATCTATGATGAAGCTATCGGGCTCATATACCACGTCAACGTCGCCGCGCTGCATTTTCCAAGGCCCGCCGATGAGGCTCTCATCCAAACCCACCATTTCGACGTTCTGCTGTCGACCGTCAGGCACTTGCCAGAACATCCAGCTCATGATCAGACCTTCAGCGCACGCGACGCCGGGGACGCTACGCACTTGATAGATTCTTTGGCCGGGAATTGGTGTCCCGTAATCGAAGGCGGGCGTCTGCTCAGCCATTACCCATACATCGGCGCCTGCGTGCCGAATGATCGCAGAACAAGTGTTGCACCAACCGACCAGCAGACCGACTTGCGACGAACTGAGAAAGAACGCGACGGCAATGCCCAATAATGTCGAGAGCATTCGAAGCTTGCCGTGCATCAGCATTTGAATGGCTACTGTTGACATGAACGCACGCCGATTTCAGCTCGGAGCGCTCGGTGCAATCGAAAGCTCGCTTCTCCGTGATCGCCAAGGCAACGACTGCCTTTGCGCGAACCATTCTCGCGCCGCCGGATCACTTGCGTTCACATTGGCCGGGCTGGCGAGCGGAGATCTGATCGATTCGAGATACTCGCGGTCGCGCAATAACCCGACCAAAGGGAAGCACGCCTTACCGTCGTCGTCGACAAACTCAGAAGCGTACCGCTGGCATCCCAGGTATTCGTAAAAAGGCACTAACGGTGGACGACAATGCACGAAGTGCAGGCGGCGACCATCGTCACAGACCACCCTGTACATCTCTTGCACCAGCCGTGTTGCCACGTCCTGATTCCGATGTGGCTGCGAAACAATCAGTTTCGAAGAATGCGAAAGTTCGGACGGTGACCAATCCCGAAGCTCGTGAAGTCGAAGTCCATCCGCCAACCAGGCAGGGAGTTCGGCCCGGTCGAGAAGACTAAGACGCAGGACTCCAATCAATTCGCCGTTACTGCGGCATGTGAGGTGCAGCGATGCTGGGTCCAGCCCGTCGCGGATGCATTTGTGCTGATGATCTGCGGAGCGGGGTTCCTTCCCGAGTTCCTCAACGTAGACGCGATACCTGAAGCAGTACACTTCAGCGAGCTCACGATCCGTCGAGGCGACTGAGAGTTGCATAGACTTGCTCCTACGCAAGTGTGGCATGACCGGATGGAGGTTCGTCAACTCCGCGTTGTTGAGGCAGGCTTTAGCGGACGCTGGGCACGAACATTCCTGCCCTAGCCGCGTAACGATCGAATTCTTCCGCCAGCGAGCTGCTCTTCAGCCGCGCCTCTTCCATCCGAGCCGCGCGCAGGTAGAACCAACCCATCCAAACCACGGCTAACGCCAGCCACCATTGCCCCGTCGCTAGCACACCACCGATCCATGCCAACACATACGACGTGTAAATCGGATGCCGGATGCGTGCGTACGGGCCATTTGTGACTAAGCGCTCGGGAGGCTGCTCGACGAAAGCGAGCGCCGGATGTGCCGCCCGCAACGTGCCGACGGACCAGAGGAACAGCAGGATAGCCACAGTAAACACTGCAATCCCTAGCCATTGCAGCCACTCAGCCGGCTCAGGCATGACTAATAGCGCCCACCATTCGAGGACCGTCCAACCATAGATGCTGGCGATCATCCACGGCTTCTCGCGGCGCGACGCTCCGTCGCTGCGAAAGCACAGTTTCAGCGCCACGATGAAGATGATTGTGGCCGTCGCGGCGACGGTGAGCACGCACAAGCGAACGAGTGTCATGCGACGGCTGCCTCGTACATCTGGCGATAGAGTTGGCCGCCGGCCTGGGCAGCGTAGGTTAGCCAGGCCCAGTCGTAGCTCGACAAGTCCGCTTCACTTAGAACGCGGAAGATGTCTTCGGTGTGGCCGACGTCGGTGTCGCCATGACCATAAATGAACTTTAACTCGCGCGCAGAAATCCCCATCGCTTGCGTCATTTTGTCAGCCATGCGTTTGCTATACGTGGCGCCGATCCCTTCAAGCACGGCGGCCGTGCCCAGTCTGGCAATTGGCACCCGCACGGCGAGATAGACATTGAAGGAGAGGTAATTTTGCGTTGCCAATGGCGGAAGTTCGGCGCGAGGATCGCTTTTGTCGTCTCCCATATTTCGCAGGTCTTCCAGTACCCACTGCCAATGCGATTTCTCTTCGTCCGCGTGTTCAATCAGGTACTCGCGGATGGCGCAATGACGGGAGTCACAGTTAGCGCCTGCCAGAGCGAAGGTCGCCGGCCCCTGATAGGTTTGATGAAAGATCGTTCGCAGCCACTGGCGATAGTCCGCCGGACCGAAGGTGTTTGCATGAATTCGCGCAAAGACAGGGTTGCTGCCAAAAGCATCAACTGCCTTTTGCGCCGTCGCAATAAACTGTTCACGGTTGCTCTGCGGCGCAGCGATCATAGGTTGCCTTTCGGTATGGCACTGTTATTCGAGCGCGACTTGAAACCTGGCCTTGCCACATTCATGCACTCATGCCCTCGTACATCTGGCCATAGAGTTGGCCAGCCATCCGTGCAGCGTGTGTGCACCATGCCCATTCGTAACTCGATAGGTCGGCTTCAGAGAGAACTCGATAAATATCTTCGGTGTGGCCAACGTCAGTATCTCCGTGCCCGTAAGCGAAACTGAGTTGATCGGGCTTAAACCCAAGCTGAGCTCCGATGGCCTCCGAATACCGTTTCGAATAGGTGGCCCCGATCCCCTCCAGCACTGCTGCCGTCCCTAGCCGAGCAACGGGCGTTCGCGATGCAAGAAAGAAATTCAGTGAGATGTAGTTCTGCGTGGGCAAGTTCGGCATTTCCGATCGAGGATCAGGCCCGGTATAGCCGGTGCTTGACAGGTCATCGAGCACCCACCGCCAATGCGTTCGTTCCTCTTCAGCGTGCTCGATCAAATAGTCGCGGATGGGCTGCATGCGTAGGTCGCAATTCGCGCCTGCCATGGCAAATGTCGGCGCGCTTTGAAACACTTGGTGAAAAATGGTTCGCAACCAGCCGTGATAGTGGCGAAGAGCGAATTGCCCTGCGTCAATCTTGGCGAACATTGGATTCGTGCCAAACGTCTCGACAGCTGCTTTCGCCATTCGAATAAATTCTTCGCGAGTGCTTTCAGGGGCTGCGACCATCGTTCGTACTCCGTAGTTGCTGGGCTAGGTGTTTTGGGCTGGCAATTGCGCGACCGACGACACGGGGCGTGCCGCCGAGGACGGAATGGTTACCAAAGTTGGGGTGGCAGTTAGCGCCCGCTTCGCCGCAGTGGCGGCAACCACAAACACTTCCGACTCCTCGATTACCCGGATCTCGCGTCGAACCGCCAATCGGCTGTTCAAACATTCGAGGCCCAAGCAGCCTTCTCGATCAGTTATGCGAGGTATGGCAGTGGAAGGTTCAACCGCACTGAGTCGTCCAGAGAGAGGTGCCAGGATCGTGTCCGACGTTTCCGACGACCTCGTCAAGGTAGCGCCGGCCGGACAGCTTGCCACCGCGCCACGACCGGCCAAGGAAACCAGCACTTCGTTGGGCAAGCTCGCCAGCCAAGAATTGCGAGTCAGCTTCGGTAATACGTCCGCAGTGTCGGCATATCCGCAGGCGTGCTGAAAACCGTCGCCGAATTCATTGGCTGCCCACTGAGCCGCTTCCGCCGAGTTCACGAATTCCACCGCCAGATTAGCAAATGAGGACCTTGCCGCCCGCAAATGCGCCAAGTCGTCAATAACTAAAAGAAGCGGGTACAGACAGTTGGCCAGATGGTCTAAAAATGGCGACGTGTATCGCCGAAAACCATATGTTTGGTATAGGCGCAGGAGTGGAGGCCGCGACTCGATAAAGCAGAGCTTCGCGTCGCGCCGACGCGCGGCGACGTAGCAAGCGCAGAACAAGGCCTGTGCTACGTCCGTTTGCCGATAGGCTACATCAACCATCATCCGCGATACGTACGTCAAGTCGGAGCGCAACCAATTGCGGAATCGCGGCAGCGCAAGTCTTTGTTCAACATCGCGTGAAAGCTTGCCCTCGTCGAACCAGTTCATTCGCGCAGCACCGACAATTCGATCGTTTGCTTCGACGTATAGCTGATGCCCCCAGTCGTCGACCGAATCGCAAAGTCGTTCGCAGCCGTGGTCCGCTTCGCCTAGGCATTTGCCCATCTCGCGAACGTAGACCTGATACCGAAATTTGAAGATGCGCTCGCGATCCTGGGCCGTGCTAGCAATTTTGACTTCTGGCATACCGCAACGCTCTGAATGGGAGGTGCCGGCAATAGTCACTGAATTGCGATCACGTTAGGGCCGCTCGCGACAGCCGAGATGCTTAAGCAAGCTCAGTTAGTCGCCTTCCACTAGGACAAGAAATCTCGTGGCAACCGGACGCGCGGGCGGCTAAAAATTTAGAAAATGCTCAAGGCTCCCTGTCGAAGAGCTCGTTTCACAGGCATTTCGAACGTTTTTGCGAATTTCGCGTCCGGTTTCTCGCGGAATCTTGTCTTAGTGGGGTGCGGGTGGCAACACGCGAACCAAGAGCCCACCGGCGCGAAGATGGCCAGCAGATTGCCGCCGCTCGCCAGGGCTCGGCCGACGCGCTCGGCGAACTGCTGGAGAGCTATCACAACTACCTGCTGCTAATTGCCAACTCGGAGGTCGGCGGCGAACTGCGACCCAAATGCGGTGCCTCGGATTTGGTCCAAGAAACCTTCGTTCGCGCTCAACAGGGTTTCGCCGCTTTCGTCGGAACCACCGAGGGAGAGCTACAAGCCTGGCTGCGGCAGATCCTGCTAAACCATTGCCGCAACCTGCGACAGACTTATCGCGACACGCAAAAGCGCGACGTCGGACGAGAACTCGCGCTCGAAGGTCTGAGCTCGATGGTTGGTCCCGGCATGCGGCCGCCGGACGGCCAACTGTCACCCAGTGGCTGCGCAATGGCCAGCGAAGAAGCGACCCTCGTGGCTCAGGCGTTGTCGGCCCTGCCCGACGATTACCAACAGGTGGTGCGAC
>CAZBWM010000172.1:0-5969 GCA_964495375.1 uncultured Planctomycetaceae bacterium
TGTCCAGGACCCCGGCAAACGCCTTCTGAATCCCGCCAAAAAGACCATACAAGGGAGCGCTGGGCGGAGTGCTGTTCTGTTGGCTCCTTGGCGGGAGCTCTGGGAGCGGCCTCGGTTCCAGCGCTCCTTTTATTTGGGTAGGCCTCAAATGGCGATCGAAGTGATCGGCTATTCAGAACGCGGAATCGTCAACGCGTTGTTTTACGACCTGGAGCATGCTCCGCACGAAGACGGGGCATTTCCACTGCTTACTCTTTGTCAATTTCCATTGTGGCGAGGTCCACAAAATCAGATCCCTGGCCAATCACGCGTCGATCATGCCACCGTTTTGGTCGAGCAATCGTTTTCTGGTTTCGGAGACGCTGACGCCTTGGTGCTTCTCGACCGCAAGGACGGTCGAAAGCAAGCGATCTTCATCGAAGCCAAGGTCAAAACCGCCCAGCAAAACAATTGGGCCATCCAGGACTACTGGTTCGAGTTTCTTAGATTGCTGAATGCGAATCTTGGCGGTCCCAATCTGTTTGTCCAGCTGTACCGAAAGCTGCGTCTGGCTTATCAACTAACGCATCCTGACGAGCCACTTGTTGCTGCCGACATCCCCGGCGCATGGAGCCTCGGTGCAAACCCGGTGGTTTGGCGAGCTGCTGAGATGCTCAGGCCGTATGCGAAGGACGTCTGGTACTTGGCGCTTGTTCCAGATAAGCCGCAAAACACAGATGCGTTTTTTCGCAATCAACTAGCCGGGTTCAATCCGGCACAAGAAGAATTCAATTTGCCGCAATGGGACGTGACGCAATGGGGATACCTGACGTGGGTGGACATCAATGACCTCGTCCAAGCAGATCTCGCATTGTGGCAATGCACGCGGCGATCCTTTGAACACAACCGCGCACAGATCTTTGGTCATGGCATCGGTCACGAAGCGCATCACGTGGCGGTTCCCAATCGTGAAGATCTCGACGCCTTCCTGCAGGAACGGACCGAATTGCAAATCGCCTTCTTTCGTGCCATGGCCGGCAACGGTGGCCAGCAAACGCAAGCCCAGTTGCTTGAGGAATTAAATCTTCTGCCAGCACAGCTACGCAGGGTGAAAAGCGGCATCAATCTTGCCAGCGACCGACTTCACTTTGAGCGACTAATTGGACCGACCGACGGCGGCGGCCCAACGGCCGTCCACAATCTCACATCGATTCCGCAACTCCGCGAACGACTGATCGCGGCAATCAATGATTTGGCCTGATCGTCAAATTCTGTCGGTTGGTGCGAGCGGAAGGGACCGATCGTGGACCATTGGCAGTCGCGGGTCTCAAGGCCGGATCATCTTCCTCCAAGAAAACGAGTTTGTCTTCTGACTTTTGGTCGCAGTGACCGCTGCATTCTACGTTGAACAGTTCGGCCCATGCGCCCAGGGGCGGCAGGTACGTCTTCGCTCTCGAATTCCATTTGGCCCGGATCATGGCCCAGGTGAAATCTGCGATCTCGTAGTCTCGCCCGAATTCTTGCTGCCTTTTGAAGTGCTCGTCGTAATATTTGCGGCATTCGGCCCAGAAACTTGCACGCGCGACGCGCGCCAATAGGTCCAGACTGATAACGCCACGAGTGCGATCACGGTCCAGCCGACTGCGCCGACGACGATTCCGATCCACCAGTCACTCATTCGGTACCTCGCATCTTATTTCGCCCTTCTGGCTCGCCTGCCAGACTTGACCCGTTGTCACGTCAAGCGCCGTGAGCCATCCCCCCATACAGCAGCCGGTGTCGATGCACTTCACGTGGCCGAAGTCGAGGATCCGCCCTGACTCTTGTGGTACGTGGCCGACGATGACCGTCCTTCCGCTGAAGTGCGGCGGCGGAGTCGAATGGGTGATTGGCAGCCAGCGAAGAATCTGCTCACTGGTGTCGTCCAGTCGTCGGTCGGCGGAATAGCCTGCATGCACGAAAATGTGGGTATCCATCTCGAAGTAGTTGCGGCAGCGACGAAGAAACAGCAGGTGATCGCGATGGATAAGTTCAAGCGATCTGGTACGACCGTACGAATCGAGTGTTTCCTCGCCGCCAAACTGTAGCCAGAACTGTAGATCGTCCGGCCCACGATAAGCCTGTATGAGCATTTCCTCGTGGTTGCCCATCAGGGTGACGAGTCGACAGCGCTGCTTAAGGCCGATCAGCGTTTCGATCACACCACGGCTGTCCGGACCTCGGTCGATGTAGTCCCCCAGCGTGACGATCGTGTCGTCGGACCGGGGATCGATGGCCTCGATCAAGGCGCGCAGTGCCATCGCGCAGCCGTGGATGTCGCCGATAGCAATCGTGCGCGGTGGCATGCCGCTTGATTCTCCCATAGATTTGGCGGCCTTCGCTTTGGCTGTGCGGGATGGCCTATCGTTGGATTGCGACGTTGATACCTTCGGCATCTTGCGATTCTTCGACCTGTAGCCCGTTTGCCCGTAGGCGATCGCAAAAATCGTGTAGTACCCGGCCGAAGTAGCTTTCGGCCTGCGTGTCCTTGCTGTATTTCGGCTCGTGTTGCGCTAACCACGTGCCAAGCGCGTACTCGATGCGGCGCGACGGATCATCTGCGACTTGCAGCGTGAACGTCTCCTGGTCTCGACGCCAGGCGATATCGCACTGTTCTCCGCCCTTGATGGCGTTCGTTACACGATGGAAAATGATGTCCCAGAGTCGAGTCCGTTTGAGGCAAGCCCGTTCGTTGAGCAGCTCGAAGACCTGGTGGCCGGTCATGTCCGGCCACGGCCAAGGGGTCTCCGGCGGGCCTGCGCTGTAGATGGCCTGGTTGCACTCAAGGACGAACCCCGACGGTGCAATTTCGAATGCGCAGAACAAAACGCAATTGAAGTGCAGACGTTTTCCCAGCGGGCGACCGCCCCGCAGTCGCTCTTGCACGGGTCCTCGCCCGAGATTTGGGATCTCGCGGTAACCGGCAAGTAAAAGCTGCTTCTCTTCGGGATACAGGTCATCGACGGGATACGGACGTCCGTTGATCGCGGTGACTGACTCGATGGACACGATATTTTCTCTTTGAGTGAATTGTCAGCCATTCGCTGGCACCATGTCAGACGCTCACAGTTTGCATCTTTGCTGCGCGCGCCAACTTGCGGACCCCGCGGAACCTCAACCGTCACGTGTAAAAGCGCGTGCATTCTCGCGCAGTCGAGCACCGATTCCCTGCAACTTGGATCTCCAGCTCCCGCCGGGCTCGCCGGGCGATGCATAGTTACCGCGAATCCAGACATCGGGTTGTTGTGGGAAAGCCAGCAAGAATCGCTCGAAGGTTGCGCCGGGTTCTTCGAGCCTAGTGCTTGGTCACACCTGAAGATTCGGGTTGGTGGGGAGCTTGGAATTTGGGAGACTTCCGGCAACACGGAGGTGTCTCATGCCCAAGAAGTATATTGTGCGGCTGTCGGCGAAGGAACGCCGATTGCTGCGCGAGGTGGTCAAGAATCTTAGTGGCTCGACGGCAAGTCGTGCATGCCGTGGGAGAGCATTTCATCCACATCGCCGCCCCCAGCGAGGAACTCTTCCAAAGTTACATTTTCGGCGGTGAGCCCCGGGGGCACGAGCAGCACGCGTGCATCAGCTCCGCGTTGATTGAGGCCTCGGACAAACCGTTTTATTGCTGCGCGGTGCGCAGATTCAATAAACTCATCACTGTCGAGGATGATGCCGATTGTTCGGCCGGCGACGGGTAATTGATCCCAAAGTCGATCCCCTACGCAGTTCGCCCATGCGCCTACCAACGCAACGGCGCATTCGCCTCGACTGACCAGGGCGTCTGCCCCAATGACCGACGTCGTGATGAGCATCCGCCGCGTCCCATCTTGCAGAGCTGGTGGAACTCCACGGGGGACATCGATTTTTCCACGACATTCCGGCACCAACTCGTACCTGATTGGCGTCCCTTCCGACTCGCGCGGGCAGTCGGGGCGAATCTGATATGCCTTGACGCGCCCATCGATACTGCGGATTGGAATCACCAGTGCCGGCGTTCGGCACTGGTTCCGACGGAACCCACGCCGAGCCAATTCGTCGGCCTTGATTTCCGACGAATAGCCACGTGCCTCCACGAGCTCCGCGCTGACGCCCAAGTCGGCCAGCAATTGCGCATGCTCGGGTAGCAAGTGGTTTGTTGGACTTCCCGCTCTCGCCATTTCGTGACCTTTTTCTCCAAAATTCTACAACCCGTACCGCTCGCGCAATTCCTTGTCGATCCGTTCGACGTCGGCGTCTGTCGCAAGATTCGCCGCACTCGGCGCGATATCGGCAATTCTCGACAACCGATCGAAGAATCGCTGAAGTGCTTCTCGCGATGTGGCGTAGCCCGACGGGGTCATCGTCGCCTCCAGGCGAGTTCCCCGACAGCCGTGTTGAATCCAACGATAGAGCGTTGTGGTCGAAACCTTGCGGCCAAGGCGCCGGCGCGGACAGAACTTCGCGGCCTCTGCGAGCGTGATCAATTGCTCACGCGAAATATCTATCGAAGTGGGCCGCGATGACGTCGCGGCAACAGGCGGTTCTTCGAATGATGCTGCCATTTTTTACCTCGCGAATGGGGATGCCCCGCATACGCGAAGGATGGCAGAATGCCGACGAAGTTTAATCGAACCTACATGGAACCGGCATGGAAGTTCCCGGCTATTCGGGTCGGGGGTCGCAAAACAAACCGTGGCTAGTGCCGTCCAATCGGAAAACAATTGGAAGTTTTTTAGCGTTCAGGCCGCGAACCGTGTCAGCCAATCGTTGACGAGCATCGCCGTCGTAGTGGTGAGACAGGGGATCCGGGAGGTGTCCAGGCCAACCCTTTTCGCTGAAAGCTTCGAGAATGCGTAATTGGTTTTTGGCCTGCGCGGTCCAGCAAGCGCAAGGTCGACCGTCGTAGGAAAGCTCACGGCGCACCGCGTCCCAATGCAACTTCGAACGGTCAAAATCCCCGACACTGTCGACAGGGGGCGACGGTTCGATCGGCGTCTTGCCAACAGCGGCGCTCGGCGCCACGGTCAGATCGGACTGATTCTTGCAAAGGTGCTGGAAGTGCGCAAGCAGCTCCCGCCCGCGCTGAACCGGGTCAGTTTGCCGAACGCGCGATGGGCCACTGGTCGGTGGCACAGCACAGCCTCGCATTTCTGAATCTGCAGCCCCATCACTTAGATCCACGCAGTGAATTTTAGTGGTCAGCTTCGCCCCATGAAACCGCCCTGTTGCCAGTTGAATACCCCATCGCCGGTACGTACCGTTTTGAAGTCGCAAGTACTGCTAATCCACGCAAATTCACGTCGTCGGTTGCAACAACTTGCAACAGCGACCGTGGTTCAATAAGTTATTAGCAGTCCAGAGCTTCTTGGTCATCCCGGACCCGCTTCTCACCTGTTTCCCAAGCTGGATGTCGAGAGTTCGAGTCTCTTCGCCCGCTCTGACTTTACGAAAACGTTGGCAGGGAACGTTGGCAGGGAACTCGATAGAAAAAGCCCCCCGGCACGGTGACCGCCGTGCCGAGGGGAGCAACAGCTGACCTTTCGATCCGCTGCTTCGCGGCAGTGTTGAACGCTTCGTGTTCTTGATCGAAAGGTGTCCGTTCGGTGGAGCACAGGTGGGAGAGAGATCGCGCCGTGGGGAGCGATCAAGCTTCCGGCGCTAGTGGCTCGGTCGCGTCTTCGCGAGCCCACACGTCGGGCAGGAATTGCGTGAGCTCGTCGGCGTTGCGTAAACCAACCGCGCTCGCAGCACGGTCGCCGGAGACCCCTTCGAGTCGTAGCAGCGGCAGCTTCGCCAGCACGCTCGTGAGATAGCGCTGCGGATCAATCCCGTGCCGCTCGGCGCTGGCGATCAACGACCACAGCCTCGCCTGATTCGCCGCCGCAGAATCATGGCCGGCAAACAGCCAGTTTTTGCGGCCGATCGCCACGCGCTTCAGCGCCCGCTCGGAAGCGTTGTTGTCGATGTTCAAAAAGCCT
>CAZBWM010000173.1:0-5369 GCA_964495375.1 uncultured Planctomycetaceae bacterium
CGCGGTAAATTAAAATCCCTCTACCCGAAACTCAAACTGTGACGCAGCACTAGTGCGCGGCATCGACACCGGGGGTCTCCCATAAAGTGTTCCGGGATTTTGCGTCCAAACCGTCCTAAACGGCTGCCGAATGCCGCTAAGATCTTTCAGGGCAAGCACTTATTTTAGGACGCAAATCGAAAAACGTTTGCGTCCTAGATCGTCCTAAACGGGCGATTTGCGTCCTAAATCGTAGAGCGATGATGACGACGCGGGATGCGCCATTCATGTTAGCCGCGGGATTTATCCCGCGCGCTAGCTCGTGTGACGCCGCGACTCGCGCGATATTCTGGATTCGATGTCGAACCCGCTAGCGCGGAGTAAACTCCGCGGCTAACAAGTCGAGATGTCGCGGCGTGGAGATGAGAGCGGGACGCAATCGCTGTTAGCCGCGGGATTTATCCCGCGCGCTAGCTCGCGCGGCGTGAACACTAGCGCGTCGTTGCTAATGCAGCGTCGAACCCGCTAGCGCGCGGAGTAAACTCCGCGGCTAACACGTGCAGCGTCGAGAACTAGGCGAGCAAGCTCTAATGCCGCGCGCTTATCACGTCATCTTTGGGACGTATGGTTTCTGGCTGCCGAACGATCCGCGTGGGTCGTGGTCAACCTTTGTCGGCAGTTGGGAGCTGCATCGTTTCGGAAAGGCCACGAAGTCGATCGAAACGGTTTCGCTCGCGCATCAATCCCACGATACTCGTCGTCGTGTGACGGCAAAGCACTTCCTGAAGTCGCCGCCCGTGATTTTTGGCGGCGCGGATGCACTGGCAGCGGCCGAAGGATTCAAACGCGCCTTAGCAGAATCCAGCGTCGCGTGCGTCGCATGCTCGATATTGCCGCAGCACGTTCATTTGATTCTGGGCGAGACGGATCGCCCAATCGTCCAAACCGTTTCACATCTCAAAGCGCGAGCGACACATCGGCTTCGCGAATCGCGTGATTGGTCTGACAGTCAACCAGTCTGGGCGCGCGGATCTTGGCGAGTCTTTCTAGACACCGACGATCAAATTGCCGCCGCGATTGCCTATGTCGAAGCAAATCCGGAAAAAGAAGGCAAGCCGCCGCAGCTCTGGTCGTTCGTGACGAAATGGACGCCGTGAGAGCGGCGTGACATCTGTTAGCCGCGGGACTTGTCCCGCGCGCTAGCTCGCGCGGCGTGAACACTAGCGCGTCGTTGCTAATGCAGCGTCGAACCCGCTAGCGCGCGGAGTAAACTCCGCGGCTAACACGTCGAGACGATGCGGCACGGAAGCACGATTGGTCGCAATTCCTGTTAGCCGCGGGATTTATCCCGCGCGCTAGCTCGTGTGACGCCGCGACTCGCGCGATACTCTGGACGCGACGTCGAACCCGCTAGCGCGCGGAGTAAACTCCGCGGCTAACAGACGCGCAGCGTGGATGCATCACACCAATCCCCACCGTTTTCTCAGCGCCCATTCGCAGATCAACAATGCCGCGAAGGCTAGCAAAAACGGCCAGGTGTCCCACGGCTCTTGCTTGGCTTCGGTAGTGACTAGCGGCGCCGGCGGTTGCTTCTCCATGCGTTCCAGGAAACTCACCAACTGCTCGGCCGCCATCGCCTCGCCGCCGGTGATATTGGCCAGTTGCGTGAGCAAGTTCGGATCGGCCTGCGGGCTTTCCAGCTCCAGGTCGATCACTTCGACGAGGAACCGCGCGCTGGCGGTGCCAAGCGGCTGCCCACCGCGCGTGGCGGTGACCGTGATCGTGTAATCGCCGGCCGCCGTGGCTTCGAGAAAGATGCCGCCGAAGCGTTCCTGCTGACGGGCGAGCCTTAGCGGGCGGCGACTGCCATCGGGCAATTGGATCTCTGCTTCCATCGTGACGTCGGCGGTGTCGGCCCCTTCAATCGCTTGCACGCCGGCGGTGAACTCCACACGGCTGGCCGGCCGATAGCGGCGCTGCGGCAGTTCGACCCATACCTGGCTGTCGCTTTGATCTTTCTTGGCAAGCCAAAGCACGAGCTGCCGCCAGAAGCGCTTGTGCAAGGTGTCTTGCCCGGAGAGGGCCCAGTGCCAGGTCGAATCGCCGGCGAAGGCCAGCACGCGACCGTTGCCGGGCGTTTGCGCGACCAACAGCGGCACGCGCGGCGCGTCGACCGATTCGGCTAACACGCTGGCCAAGGGGGCGAGACCGCGGAAGCGATTCGCTCCGTCGAGCGGCGGCAGCGTGGCCCAGGTGTCGCGATTCTGCGTGGCTGGCCCCAAGAGCAGCACGCGCAGTTGTTCGCCGGCCGCGGTCGGCTGCATCTTGAGCGGGCCGGGGACATGCAGATCGGTGGCCGGGGGCTGGTCGAAGCCTTGGCGTTCGAGGTCTCCCATTTGGACTGGCAGCACTTCGGCCAGCGGAGTTTTCTGGTAGCCACCGGGACCGAAGCTGTGCAGCCCTCCGGTCATCAGTAAGCCGGCGCCGGCGCGCACGGTGTCGGCCAGTGCGGTCAGCTCGGGCGCGGTGAAGGCGGTCGAATCGAGATCGCCGATGCTGTAGACGTTGTACTTGCCGCGCTCGAAGGCGGTCGACAGTTCGACCGGGCGCGTTTGCGGGCGCTGGGCGTCGATCCAGTGGTACTCGACGTGGATGTCGGGGCCGGCCTCGAGCGCGCGGCGGATGAACCGCGCTTCGACCGGATTGGCCCCTTGCAGGTAGAGGACGTTGATCCCTCCCTGCCGCACGGTGACAAAAGTGCTCAGCTCGTTGTTGGTCGCCGTTAGCTCGCCAGGCTGAGGTTGGGCGCGGAGCGTGACTTTGTATTCGCCGGGCGTTTCGGGGATGTACGTCAGCTCGACGGGTAACTGGTCGCCATCGCCCCGAGCGCGCACCTGCGTGCTGCCAACGACGGTCATCTGCCCTGGCGCAGTCTCGAACAGTAGATCGACCGGCACGTTGTCGTTTGCGAAGCCGGCGATGCGGGCCGTGCCGGCCACGTTCAGCTCGTTCTTGACGAAGACGCTGTCGTTGGCGTGCAGATCGGACAGCGCGATATCGCGGGCCGCGTCGGCCGCGCGCGATTGACCGAACACCACGGTGTGCAGCGGAAAACCGAGATCGCGCAACTGGCGCGCGGCGGTTTGCGGCGGCAGATCGTGCGGGGGCAACGCCCGCTGCGCGCCATCGGTCAAGAGCACGACGCCTGCCAGGCGCTTGCCAGCTTCGCGGCGGAGGACGTCGGCCAGGGCGGTGCCGATCGCCGATTCGGAACCGGTCGCCTGCTTTTCGAGCCGGGACTTACCGTTGGAAATGTCGACAGGCGCCAGATCGCCGGCGAACGAGTAGACCTTGATCTCGACCTCTTCGCTGAGGTTGTCGAGCGTCGGCGCGGCGTCTCCCAGCACATCGCGCAGGGCTTCCCAGCGCGATTCGTTCCCCAGCGAATCGCGCGTTTGCATGCTGCGCGATTGATCGGCCAAGAGCACAAGCGTCGAGTCTTGCCGCTTTGAGGTGGTGTAAACAACCGTCGGCCGCAACAGGGCCGCCAGCACCAGCAGGATCACCCCCAGACGGAGCGCGACGAGAATGCGGCGGCGATTCTTGGCTAGCGGCGTGCGCAGCGGCAGCACGATCAAGAGCGTCACCAACAGCGCGATGATCGCGCCGGTGAGGACGTAGCCGCCAACGGGATGGAGCGCGACGCGAAACATCAAACCTGCCGATAGAAGCGATTGGCCAACACCTGTTCGAGCCCCAGTGCCACGGCCACGACGACCATCACCAAGGGATACAGCTCACGGCCGACGCGCGACGTGCTGATCTCCCGTTCCATTTCGCTCTGGCTGCGAGCGACGCGGACTTCGTGCTTGCCGAAGGTCGATTGCACCTCCTCCGGCGGAATGCGCTCGAGCCGGCTCGCTTCGGCCGGCACGTTGGCGCTGTAGCCGCGATGCCAGCCTCCTTCGGTGCCACCGGAGCGCAGTTGGTAATGGCCGGGCCATTCATTGCCGGCCACGGTGACAGTCTCGGCGCCGGCAGCGACCGAACCTTTGACGTTATCGCCGACCGGTGTGGTGAGGACATAGCTGGTGATTTTTTCGTCGGGACGCAACCGCAGCGCGGCGGTCTGACCGACGGTGTAATTCAGTTGCCCTTCGGTGCTGTCGACCAGGTAGAGCGCCATTTCGTTGGCGAGCATGAAGCCGGGCCAAGGCTCCAAACCGGTGAGCAATTGATTCCAAGGCGCGGGGCGCTCGCCTGGCGGATCGGACAGCGAAGTGACGAGCGTCAGCAACCGCCCACGGCCGAGCCGCTGCTCATAGAGCGCGGGGCGACCATCGACGAACGACATCACGACGGCGCTCTGCTCGCGCGGGTCGGCCAGTCGCCAGCGCCGCGCGATCGGGAAGGCGTCCCACGGCACGGCGTCGGCCAGCGGCACGAATTTGGACAGCAGCGGATGCGAAGTGCTGTCGGTGCGCAGGATCGCGCCGGTCGACGCGTCGGCTTTGGCGTCGTCTTTCTCGGTGGCCAGCGCATCGATCCCTTCGAGCCGACCGGGGAGCAGGGCGTCGGCCGCGCGCTGGAATTCTTCGAGCGGTTGCGCGTGGCGACCCAGGCAGATCGCCGCGCCGCCGCCGCCATGAACGTATTCGAGCAATCGCTGCCAGGCGCCCGGCGTGATCGGCCCGGGATCGAGCAGAAAAACCGCGGTGTAAGGAGCCAGCTCAGTGGATTCGAGACGTTGCCAATCGATGACGTCGCACGAGAAGCGGGCGAGCCCTTGCTTGCGCCATTGTTCGGGGGCCAAGGCTTCGGCCAGGTAGACGCCGGTGCGGGGGGCCGGCGCGGGGGCGGCGATCAGCACCTTCCAGGTCGGCTGCACGTCGACGGTGAAGTAGCGGACGTCGTCGGTCGGCAGGGCGTCTTCGCCGGAGAGCTTGAGCTGCCCTCCGTGCGTGCCGACCGGGAAACCTCCAAGCGGAAAGTCGACGCGCTGCGACTCGCCGGGAGCCAGCTTGATCGACAGCTCGCTGCGCTTTTGCAGCTTGCCCTCGGCGTCGGGCAAGTCGAGCTCGACGGTGCGGTCCAACAGCGGGCTGCCGGCCGGTGCTTCGTAACGCACTTCGCTCGAAACAATCAGCGGGCTATTGGCGGCCAGCACCTGGGCGGAGAGTCGCATGTCGGCCAGGGAGACATTGTGCGGATCGTTGGCGCCGACGTCGATGACGTAGATGCCCAAGTCGCTCAGAGCAGATAGGCGCTCGACGAGCGTGGCCGGGGCACTGGTTTGCCAACCGCCGCGACTGAGATCGGAGAAGAGGTAAATCTCCTTGCGCGGCAACTTGCTTTCGGCCAAGAGCCGCAGCCCTTCTTGCACGACTTGC
>CAZBWM010000174.1:0-5351 GCA_964495375.1 uncultured Planctomycetaceae bacterium
CGTCCATTGAGCTCCCAAGTTTAGTAGCGAGCTTGAGAGCGGCCTGCTTAGCCGTCGGCGCTGGATCGAAGCAATAGCTTAATACCGAATCTCGCACTGAATTACTGCGAGTACCTGAACCATTTCCGGTATGCTCAGGCCGGAAGTCTATGGAGGGCTGCTTGTCTAGCTTCGATTTAGTGAAAAACTCGTCGAGAGACTTTTTGAATTCGGCCGGAGCTGCGAACGCACCTCCACGCGGCGGTGTCGGCGCCTTTGCAAGACGTTGGGGCACGACCTCGTAGGCGTGCAGTCGCAAGAGATCCATGAGCTACCCCTTTAATTTCCCAGCAATCGCTACAAACTGCTCTAGCGCATCCTGCAAGTCGTCCACAATATCCTGCGCAAGCACATCCGGGTCGGGCAGGCTATTGCTGTCTTCGACGCTGTCGTCCTTGATCCAAAACAAATCGAGGCTCAGCTTGTCGCGTTTGAGCAGTTCTTCGTAACTATAGCTTCGCCACCGGCCATCCGGGGTTTCTTCGCTCCACGTCGCTTTGCGTTTGCCGATCGCGCCAGGCTTGTAAAGCTCGATGAATTCGTCAAAATCAGCCCGGCGGATCGGGTTCTGCTTCGGGCTGAAATGCTTGTTGGTCCGCAGGTCGTAGACCCACAGCCTCTTCGTCCACGGCTTTTCTTGCGGCGGCTTGCGGTCGAAGAAAACTACGTTGGCTTTGACACCTGGTTTGTAGAAGATGCCGGTCGGCAGCCTCAGCAGCGTGTGCACATCGCACTGTGTGAGAAGCTGATCGCGGACTTTCTGGCCCGGTCCGCCTTCGAACAACACGTTGTCGGGCACGACGACGCCGGCGCGGCCGTGGACCTTTAGCAGGTTGAAGATGTGCTGAACGAAGTTTAGCTGTTTGTTGCTGGTCGACGCCCAGAAGTCCTGGCGGACTACCACTTCGTCTTCGCTCTCCAAGTCTCCTTCTTCATTTACGGTCTTGAAGCTGGCCTTCTTCCCGAATGGCGGATTGGTGAGCACCATTGAATAGTGCTGCGTGGGCGGAGTATCGAGACTGCTCTTGCCGCTAATGACCGGCGTTGGGGTATCGGGGGACAGGTCGACACCGCCGATGCCGTGCAGGTAGAGGTTCATCGCGCATAGCCGGGCCGTCTCGGGCACTAGCTCCTGGGCGGCGACCAGGCTCTCACGTGCTCGGCGTTTCTCGTCTTTGTCCATCGCGGCGCCATGTGTGTCGAGCACGTACTGGTAGGCGACCGTCAGGAAGCCGCCGGTACCGGCCGCCGGATCGACAATCGTCTCGTCGGGCTCCGGTTGCATGACGTCGACGACCGCCTGGATGATCGGCCGCGGAGTGAAGTACTGACCCGCGCCGCCGGAGCTTTCACTCGCGCTGCGGCTCAGCAGCTCCTCGTAGATCACCCCTTTCACGTCGAGGTCGAGGCTCAACCAGCTTTCGCGATCGATGAGGTCGAAGATCAGCCGCCGCAGCTTGGCCGGGTCTTTGATCTTGCACTCGGCCTCTTTGAAGATGACGCCCAACAGCCCCGGTTGCGTGCTGAGCGAGTCAAGGGTATCGCGGTAGTGCTGGTGCAGCTCGGCGCCGTCGAGCTTCAATAGGCTGGGCCAGTCGTAGTCAATCGCCTTGCCCTTGGCGTCTTTACCCTTGGGGATGCGATTCGGCTGGTTGTAAGGGGGCTTGGTAAGCTCATCGGCCATCTTGAGGAACAACAGGAACGTAAGTTGCTCGACGTAGGCCATGTAGCTGAGGCCATCGTCTTTCAGAACGCTGGCGTACGACCAGACCCGGGCGCCGATCTGGCTCGCCGTGGGGGCGCTCGATTGTTGTCCATTCGCTTTGCTCATGACTTCCTTGCCTTTCTCGGTGATGCCTTCCTCTTGGGGGCAGCTTTCTTGCGCGGGGTCCGCTTCGGACTGCCGATCAACTCCGCGGATATGGCCTCGCGATCCGTACGAATTCGCTCCAGCAGCGTTGATGCCGGCTCGTCTTTCGGGTCTTGTGGGACCAGTTTGCCCGCGAAAGCAGATTTCAGAATGGCTTGGCGAAGGCGAGCCGCGCGGGCAAGGCCGCGATTGACCTCAGCTTCCATTCCGTCGATTTGCGAGAACTTCTCCTGTACCACTTCGACAATTGCTTGCTGCTCTGTGATTGGAGGCAACGGAAATTCTAGGCCGGCAAATCTCTCAGCACCAAGGTGCGCTATACTTGTGGTGATCCTTGCAATCTTCCGATAGCGTCCCGTCTTGAACTGTGCGAGTAACACATTCAATGCGTAATCCGGGGACACTCCAGGCCGGACTCTCTGTCGGACTAACGTATTCTGGAAGCAGCACCCTGGAATCTCGTCACGATACATCGCAGGGCGCCCAATCAATTCCATACTCTGCCCCTCGTTGAGAAGCAGGTCGCCGTGCCTCAGCTCATAAGTTTCAAACTCTCTGGGTGTGAAGTTCATAGATTTGACGTCACGAGTGCTTATGCGATCCTCGAACACATTGGCAACGCGAAGATATGGTCGCATGTGTTCACCAGAGTGGTGTTGAGGCGATCGTTGTCGACCGAGTTGCACGTCGCCGACCTGATCTTGGCTCGCCCAACACCAGCCCTCGGGTAGTTTCGGCAAGTCATCCGTCTCGGGCTCGACCGGCTCCGAATACCGCTCTCGCCAGTTCTTGGGCGGCTCTTGGCCCTTCGCTTCGTATTCGGCAAGGGTCCGCTCTTCCCACTGCCGGCGGCGTTCGATGAGCAAACCCGCCAGTAACTGCTCACCCGATTCAGCGGGTGGACCGTGTTCTTTCCGCCAGGCCTCGGTAAGACGGCCAGTCACCGCCGCGTGCAACACCGCCGAGCGGTAGCGCTTCAGCTTCTTCTGCACCCGTTCAAGCGCTGCGACTCCGGCATCAAGATCGGTGAAGAGCTCGTCGATGCGATCGGCGATACGAACCTGCTCGCCTTCGGGCGGGAGCGGGATTGGGTGTTCCAGAATGTGCGGCTTCGAAAGACCGGGTATGTCTCCTTTCGCCTGGCGGACTAAGTCATAGACAGTGAACTGAAGAGCATTTTGCACGAAGCGACGGTCTATCCGTTCATATGGCAAATAAGCGTAGATGTCACGCCCTATCGCCGCAGCTTGCCCCGGAAACAGTTTCCCGACGCCGGCGCCCTTAACTGTGATAAAGATGCATCCGTCTGGAACGATGCGACGCGGTTCCGTTGTCCATTTGTCAAGGTGAAGCGTGTGCCCATCCCATTGCTCTGGTCCAGAAACGTAAGGCGTGCCGTCGCCTGTTTTATTGACTGTCGCGGTAGTGGGAGACGTTCCGCATAGTAACGATCCCAATGACGACATCGTCGTCAGCACCCATCCGTGTGGCGAACCGTCACTTTCAGCTATGCCCGTTCGGTCGCTCACGCGCAAAGGCTCCTATTCATATCCTCCAAGATTATCGAGAGCCGGTCGCCGAAGAGTTCATTCGCCTTGCCGAGGTTGCCACGCTGGGCGAACCAGCCGTCTTGGAAGTCCTCGATCTCGATGGCTAGGCTCGTAGCGATGTGCTCGGCGATCTTGTCGAGCCATTGGGTTTGCTCGGCGGTGAACACTACGCCGGCGGCGGTTTGCTGCGCGCGCCACCTGGCGTAACGCGAGCGGACAACCTCGGCGAATGGGGTGAGCGGCTCGGCAGGGGTCAACGTGTGGCGGATGAGCGAAACCAAGTCGGTGACCATCTGCCCCCCCTTGCCAGCCGTCTGCGACGCTTCGAGCGCCTCGTAGCATCGCCACAGCTCCTCGGTCGTCGCGCTAACGGGCGGCCGCTCAATCAGCTTGGCGAGTTCTTTGAGGTCACGGAACCGCAGACGGTCGGGGGTCGCCCGCCCATAGAAGACTTGCAGGGCCAGCAACTCGTCCTTGTGCTCTTCGATGAATCGTTTGAAACTTTCGATCTTCGTCTGCGCCTGATCGCGTGCGGCCTGCGAAAACCCAGCGTGGATTAGCTCGTCCTGGCTGACGTGGTCAATCGTCTGCTCGTTCTGCGCTTTGAGCGTCAGCAGCAGGTCGCGGAGTTTCGGGTCGTAGAATGGACGGATCGCTTCCTTGATCAATTCCTCCTCGGCGGCGGCAAGTTGCTTCTCGGTCACCTCGGTTGCCGAAGGATCCAGCTCATGGGCCTTGGCTTCGATGTGGGCGTCGTCAGTTGCGGTAACCAGGTCGGCGACGAGTTCATCGACACTTCGACCGCCGGCGTGGCGGCGGACTTCTTCGTGCTGCTCACTCGACATCTCACGGGAGAGTCGGGTGAGTTTGCCAGCCAGGGCGCTGGCCGCGTCGGGATCGAGTCCGCCGGCCTTGACGTAATCGAATACCTGCTTGAGTGACTGGTTCGGCTGTCGGTCGAGGGGACCACGTTCGCTCTTGCACTCCTTGCAGACGCCGACTGCGTCGATCAACACAAAACGGGTTTTGGCGACCTTTTCACCTTGCTCTTCGGGCGTGACGCCTTTTAGCTCGTCTTTGTCGATTACCCGAACGCCGCGTCCCTTCATTTGCTCAAAGTAGTTGCTGCTGCGAACGGAGCGCATGAAGAAAACGATTTCGACCGGCTTGAGGTCGGTGCCGGTGGCGATCATATCGACCGTGACGGCAATCCGCGGGTTGAACGAGTTGCGGAACGCGACGAGTACGTCCTCGCCTGTCTTGCCCTTAATCTTTTCGTAGTAGACCACTTCGCGTTCGGTCCCGTCCGGGTCTTTCACCTTACGAGTCAGCCGCATAGTCCCGGTGCGATAAGTGATCTTCTGGCAGAATTCGATGCCGCGGCCAAACACTTCACGGACGATGCGGACGATGTCGTCGGCGTGCGAATCATCCTTGGCGAAGATGAGCGTCTTGGGTACTTCTTTGCGGCCGGGAAAGATGTCGGTGCAAAGCTTGTCGCGAAACGTCTGGATGACGGTTCGAATCTGATCGACGGCGACCACGGATCGGTCAAGTTGGCTGCTATCGTAAACGAGGTCGTCATCGAGCTGCTCCATCCGCTCGGCCCGGGTCTTGCGGCTGCGCTTGCCGACGTAGTAGCCGGCGTCGACATTCGAGCCGGCCCCCGTGATGCGCGTGTTGATTTCATACACGTCGTAGGGGACGTTCACTCGGTCGGCGACCGCCTCGGCGTGGCTGTACTCCATGACGAGGTTCTTGTCGAAGAAGCCGATAGTCTGCTTACTGGGGGTGGCCGTGAGGCCGACGGTGAATGCGTCGAAATACTTCAGCACGTCACCCCACACGCTGTAGATCGAGCGGTGGCACTCGTCGACGATGATTGCGTCGAA
>CAZBWM010000175.1:0-5255 GCA_964495375.1 uncultured Planctomycetaceae bacterium
AGGGTAGGGTGAGGGGTTCCGTGAATCATGAAGTTATTTTTCGGCCGATCCTCAGGGGAGGATGAAGGCATGCAAGCGGTTGATTCGTCAGATCCTTTTACCGAATTGCAGCGCCGCCTCACGCGCCGGCATTTCTTCGGCCAAAGCGCGTCGGCCGTGGGCCTCGCGGCCCTCTCTTCGCTGCTCGATGCTGAAGGCGCCCGCGCCGCCACGCCCACTCTGCCAGCAGCGGGACTGCCAGCGCTACCGCACTTCGCTCCGCGGGCGAAGCGCGTGATCTATCTGTTTCAATCGGGCGCGCCGTCGCAGCACGACTTATTCGATTTCAAACCGCATCTGGATGACCTGCGTGGCGACGAGTTGCCCGAAAGCGTCCGCCAAGGGCAGCGCTTGACGTCGATGACGTCGCGCCAGCAGAGCTTCCCCCTGGCGCCGAGCATGTTTCGCTTTGCGCGGCATGGCCAGTGCGGCGCCTGGGTCAGCGAGCTGCTGCCGCACACGGCGAGAATCGTCGATGATCTTTGTTTCGTGCGCTCGCTGCATACCGAGGCGATCAATCACGATCCAGCCGTCACGTTCTTCCAAACCGGCGCCCAGTTGGCCGGTCGGCCCAGCATGGGAGCCTGGCTCTCCTACGGTTTGGGGAGCGCGAATCGCGACTTGCCGACCTTCGTGGTGATGGTCTCCCAAGGGACCGGCAACCCGAACGACCAGCCGCTTTACGACCGATTGTGGGGGAGCGGCTTTTTGCCGACCGAGTATCAGGGGGTCAAATTTCGCTCGCAGGGCGATCCCGTGTTGTTTCTCTCGAATCCCGCGGGGGTTTCGGCTGAAACGCGCCGCCAGATGCTCGACGAGCTGGCCACGCTTAACGAACTGAAGCTCGCGGAATCGGGCGACCCGGAGATCGCCACGCGCATTGCCCAGTACGAACTGGCGTACCGCATGCAGACGTCTGTCCCCGAGTTGATCGACGTGGCCGACGAGCCCGATCACGTCTTCGATTTGTATGGTCCCCAGTCACGTCAACCGGGCACGTTTGCGGCCAACTGCCTGTTGGCGCGGCGACTGGCCGAACGCGGTGTGCGGTTCATTCAACTCTTCCACCGTGGTTGGGACCAGCACGCGCTGTTGCCCAAGCAGATACGCGGCCAATGCGCCGATACCGATCAGGCCTCGGCGGCGCTCGTCATCGATCTTAAACGCCGCGGCCTGCTTGACGACACGCTCGTCGTTTGGGGAGGCGAGTTCGGCCGCACCGCCTACTGCCAAGGGACGCTGACTGCCGACAACTACGGACGCGATCACCACCCGCGCTGTTTCACCGCGTGGTTAGCGGGCGGCGGAATTAGGCCTGGCGTGACGCACGGCGCAACCGACGACTTCGGCTACAACGTCGTTGCCGATCCTGTCCACGTGCACGACTTGCATGCCACGCTGCTGCATTGCCTGGGCGTCGACCACACGCGATTGACCTATAAGTTCCAGGGACGCGAGCACCGCTTGACCGACGTGGCCGGCCGCGTGGTCTCACAGATCTTGAGTTGAGCGAGCGAGCGTTTAGCGCCGGAGTTAATGGCGATTAGTACCACCAGAACGGATCGATCGTGCGCGTGGGAGGCGAGCGAAAGACCGCTTCGTTGAGCCGTTCGATCTGGTCGTTGAGCATGCTGATCCGCCATTCGAGCTGCTTCTCGCGTGGCTGCTCAGCCACGGCCCGCCCGCGCTCGAAATCCAACCGGCACACTTCCGCCCGACAGCGGTAGCGCTCGACGTCGAATGGATTGACGGTATTCGCATTGCGCTGGTTGGCCGCCAGCGAGCTGCGGTAGCGCGAATCGGCCAACTTCCAGTTAACTTCAGCGGCCCGGAGCCAGACCTGAATCGATTCGGGCCCACCAGCTCGCAGCTTGTCGACGCGGAGCCGCGCCACGTCGACGTCGTTCTTGTACGCTGCCACGACGTTGGCCGACACGGCGTTGGGCACGCGCTGGTTTGCGCTTTCGGCACGTGTGAGATTGGCCCGCGCCAATGCCAACTGCGCTTCGGCATAGCGCAGCTCGAGCGACTCGTCGCCGGGGCGACTCGCTGCGCCGGCAGGCTCGGTTGTCGAGGCCCCAGCGGCCGGCGAATCGGCACGCGGCTCGTCGGCTGGGGAAAATTGCCAGAGCCCCGCGACGCAGACCGCCGTCACGATCAACCAACGCTTGCGATTCATGTCGATTCCTCCGTCAGGCAAGTCAGCTCGGACAGGGACCTTCCACCGCGGTGAATTATCGACGCTCACGCACGCTGCGCAAAGCGCGATCTTGGTGGGCCCACGCGATGCGTCGCCGGGAGATCGAGATTAGCCAGCGGACAAGTGCGTCGCCAACTAGGTTAGCGGCCCGGCCGGGTGGGCGGGCGCCGCGCGCGGCGCGACGAACCGATAAAGCACCGGCACGATGAACAGCGTCAGAATCGTCGAACTGGCCAGGCCCCAAACGATGACCGTAGCCAGTGGGCGCTGCACGTCGGAACCGAGCCCGATGGCAACCGAGGCGGGCAGCAGCCCCAGGATTGCCACGGGAGCCGTCGTCAGAATGGGGCGAAACCGGCGCCGCGCCCCCTGCACGATGGCCTCGTCGAGCGAGAGCCCTTCGCGCCGCAGGCCGCTGACGCACTGCACCAGCACCACGCCATCCATAATCGCCACGCCGAACAGCGTGGCGAAACCGACCGCGCTCGACACATTCAGGTGCATGCCGCGCAAGTAGAGCGCCAAGAGCCCCCCCACGAAGGCGAACGGCACCGCGACCAGCACGATCAACGTCTCGCGCAAGTTGCCGAACGTGGTCACCAGCAGTGCGAACACGAGCCCCACCGCGACGGGAATCATCAACAAAAAGTGGCGCCTCGCCCGGGCCAGATTCTCGAACATGCCCAGCCAGCGCACGCGCACGGTCTCTGGCACTTGAAGCTCTCGTGCAAAATGGGCCTGCGCGTCGTTGACGAAGCTTCCTTGATCCCGCCCGGCAATGTCGCAGCGCACCGTCAAACGCTTCCGGCCGCTGTCGCGGGCAATGATCGTCTGACCGTCGACGAGCTTAAACCGCGCGACTTGCGACAGCGGAATCGGCACGCCGTTGTTCGCGTACACCGGCAGTCGCTCGATCGCCTCGCGCGAAGTGATCAAATCACGGTCGAACCGCGCTACGATATCGAAGCTGCGCTCCCCTTCGTAGAGCGTGCCGATCGGCTGGCCCCCCAGCGCCGTGTTGATCAGTTGATTGACATCGTCGATTTGCACGTCGTAGCTGGCGCACAGCGCGCGATCGGGCTCGATCAGCAGTTGCGGTTGCGGACCCTCTTGCTCGATGTTCACGTCTTGCGCGCCGGGCACCTGCTTGAGCACGAGCTGCGTCTTGCGAGCCAGCGGCAGCAGCACGTCGAGATCGGGTCCCGAGAACTCGACCGCCAGGTTGGCCGAAGTGCCGTTGGTGTCCTCGGTGACACTATCGATGATCGGTTGCGTAAAATTGAAACGCGTGGTGGGGAATTCCTCGCGAAACTTCGCCGCGATTTGCGCCACGAGCTCCTGCTTCGAACGCGAGACCCACTGATCGCGCGGCTTCGGCCCGATCATCATCTCCAAACGACTGGGCGGGAAAGGATCGGTGCCACTATCGTTGCGACCGGCCTGCGCCACGACGAAGTCGACGTCGGTAAAGTCGCCCGCGATCGACCGCAGCCGCTTGCCGAATTCGGCGGTTTGCTGCAGCGAGGTCCCTTCGGGGAAATTCGCCCGGACCCAGATCACCCCCTCGTCGAGGTACGGCAGAAACTCCGTCCCCAAGCGCGGGACCACCGTCCAGCAGACCCCAACGATCGTGACGACGAGCACGGCGACCACCGCCCAGCGAGCGCGTAGCAGCCGCGCGACCAAGGCACCGTAGCCGTCACGCACCCAGTGCATCACGGGGTTATCCCAATCGGTGAACCCGCGTCGAAACAACAGCGCCGCTAGCGGCGGAATCACCACGAGCGAAAACAACACTGCCCCCACCAGGGCGAAGGCGATCGTCAGGGCCATCGGCCGAAACAAAAGCCCCTCGATGCTGGTGAGCGTCAACAGCGGGACGTAGGCCGCGATGATAATCAGCATCGAAAAGAAGATCGGGCGCTGCACCTGCAAGGCGGCCGTCTCGAGCGCCGCGCCCACCGACACGTCGCGACGCCGCGCACTCAACCGGTGCGCGATGTTCTCGACCATGATCACAGACCCATCGACGAGAATTCCGAAGTCGATCGCGCCGATCGACAACAGCCCAATCGGGATGCCGGTCAGGTACATCAACACCAGCGCAAACAACAGCGAGAACGGGATCGTCAGCACGACCAACAGCGCCACGGCCGGGCTGCCCAGCATGATCAGCAGCACCAGCACGACCAGAGTGATACCGAGCGCAATGCTGTGGCTCACGGTGTGCAGTGTGCTGTCGATCAGAAAGGTGCGGTCGTAAAACGGCGCGATCCGCATGCCCGCTGGCAGGACGTTCGCGTTTAGCTCGGCAACTTCGGCTTTGAGCAACTGGAGCGCCAGCGAGGGGTTCTCGCCGCGCCGGAGCATGACGATCCCTTCGACCCCCTCCTCTTCGTCATCCTTGCTGAAGATGCCCGTGGGCAGCATGGCATCGAGCTCGACGGCCGCCACGTCGCGAACGTGAATCGGCGTGCCCCCGGTGGTGTTAATGACCGTCGAACCGATGTCTTCGATCGTTTGGAAGGCGCCGCGGCCGCGAATCACGAACGACATTTCGCCGCGGCGCAGCACGCTGCCGCCGGCGTTGGCATTGTTGGTTTCGATGGCCCGAATCACGTCGTCGAACGTCAGCCCGAAGCGCTCGAGCTGAAATGGCTCAATCTTGAGGGTGAACTGCTTGGCCTGTCCGCCGAAGTTGATCACGTCGGCCACGCCGGGCGTGCGCCGTAACCGGGGCGCGACGACCCAGTCGTTCTGCGTGCGCAGCTCCATCAGACTTTGCGCGTTGTCGCTGACAAGTTCGTAGCGGTAAATCTCCCCGTACGCGGTCGCCAACGGGCCGAGTTCTGGCTGGACGCCCACCGGCAGCTTGATGCCGCGCAGACGTTCCTGAACTCTCGTCCGCGCGAAATAGTTCTCGACCCCCTCTTCGAAGATGAGCTGCACAACCGATAGCCCAAAGATCGTGCGCGAGCGGATGATCGCCAGCCGCGGCACGCTCCCCATGCCTAAT
>CAZBWM010000176.1:0-5130 GCA_964495375.1 uncultured Planctomycetaceae bacterium
GAGCGGCATCCCGGCCGGCATCGTCGCCGCGGTGCGTCACCGGCACGATCTCCCTCGGCAGCGTCCCGGAGGACGAGTGTGGCACACGCGTCCGAGGGACCAGCAGTCGGCGGTGGGGGTGGGCGACCATCGGGCGGACGACCCGCGGGTGGTAACTTTGGTGGCGGGGGCGCACATCACGCGGCTGCGCGGCCCAGCGCTGGTCGACCTTCGATGGGTGGCGCCGGCGGGATTACTGGTGCTCGACCCGGAGGCAGCGGCGCGCGACCAGGCGCCGGCGCGGCGCGACCCGGCGGTGGGTTCAGTCCTTCGGGGGGGCGCCCCAGCTTTGCGGGCGCCACGGGGCGACCAGGCGGTTCGTCGATTGCGAATCGACCGTCCTTGCAGCAACCGAACAATGTCCGGCCCGTGAGCCGACCTTTGCTCGGGGGCGGGTTGGCTGGCGGTGGTCGCCCGTCGACGCTGCCTGGAAACGTGGGGCGTCCTGGCATTGGTGATCGACCGGGTGCGGGTGGTCGGCCAGGTATCGGCGATCGGCCGAGCTTGGGTGGCGTGAATCGCCCGAGCACGTTGCCGGGAAATGTGGGGCGACCGAGTATTGGAGATCGTCCCGGCCTTGGCAACCGCCCAGGGATTGGAGATCGTCCTGGCATTGGAAACAGGCCTGGTATCGGAGGTCGTCCTGGCATCGGCGGCAACCGGCCAGGGATCGGTGTGAATCGCCCCGGCATCGGCACCGGAAATATCAACGTTGGCAACAACGTTAATTTTGGTGGAGGCAACTTCATCGGCAACCGACCCGGCTGGGATCACGGCGGTTGGAACAATCCCGGCTGGGGTTGGGGCGCCGCCGGGGGTTGGGCCGGCCACTGGCACAACAACTGTATCCGCCCTCACTACGGCTGGTACAACGGTTGCTGGGGTGGCGGCTATTGGGGAAGCGGCTGGTATCGACCGCTCGCGTGGGGAGCAGTTGGCTGGGGACTAGGTTCGTGGACAAGTGGCTGGGGATACGGTAGCAGCTACTACAACCCGTACTACGCGGAGCCCGTCGCCGGGGTCGCCCCTCCTTACGACTATTCGCAGCCGGTCGTCGTCAACAACTACGTTTCGTCCGATGCCGATGGCGGTGACGCCTCGGCCCAGGCCCCGCCCCCGGAAGACGCCGCGACGCAGCAAGCGACCAAGCTCTTCGATGATGGGCTCGTCCGTTTCAAGGCGGGCCAATACGGCGCGGCCCTCACCCGTTTCGACTCCGCGCTGGCAAAGCTGCCCGGCGACCCCGTCGTACACGAAGTTCGCGCGCTGACGCTGTTCGCGATGGGGCAGTACAAGCCAGCGGCCGCCGCGCTCAACTCCTTCTTGTCGAGTGCGCCCGGCATGGATTGGACCACGATGAGCAGCCTGTACGGCAATGCCGACGACTACCAGACGCAACTGCGCAAGCTCGAAGCCTATTGCCAGGCTCATCCCAAAGACGCGTCATCGCATTTCGTCTATGCCTATCACTGCCTGGTGCTCGACGAAAAGGACGCTGCGATCGACGCGCTACGGGTGGTCGTCGCCAATCAGCCCAAGGACTACACGGCGAAGCGCATGCTCGACGCCTTGGCGCCGGCCACGCAGCCAGCAACGGAGCCCTCGCCGGCTGCCGCACCGTCCGACGCACCTGTCGACGGCACCGCCCCCCAGACCGATCTGGTGGGCACGTGGCGTGCTAAAGCGGGCAAAACCACGATCGAACTCACGATCACCGAGGACTCGAAATTCACTTGGAAGGCGACTGAGCCCGGCAAGCCCGCCACGCAGCTCAAGGGGCAGTTGGCCTCGACGAGCGACGAGCTCATGCTCGAAAGCGCCGACCAAGGATCGATGACCGGGACGGTGACTTCGCAGGGTCCCGATAAGTGGCAGTTCGCCCTGAGCGGCGCGCCGCCGTCGGAGCCTGGCTTGAGTTTCGTGCGATTCAAGTAATGATCGGGGGAGCGACCTGGCGTCGGCGCCGGTTCGCCTAACAAATCAACTGACGAATCCGAGGGTCGATCGCCATGCGTTGGCAAGGTGGTGAGCAAAGCGGCAATCTTGAAGATCGGCGGCGCATCGGGGGGCGCGGCATGGCGATCGGGGGCGGCGGCCTGCTGCTGTTGGTCGTATTGGGGCTGATCGCAGGCGTCGATCCGCAACAGCTCAACCAGCTTATCGGCCAGGCGCAAGGTCCAGGCGTCGCTGGCGAAGAACGCGAGCTCACTCCAGAAGAAGAGCAACAGCGCGAGTTCATGGCCACGGTGCTCCGCTTTACCGAAGTAGTCTGGAACGAACAATTTCAACGCGCCGGCGAACGCTACGAGCCGCCCAAGATGGTCCTCTTCTCCGATCAGGTGGAAACCGGCTGCGGTGTCGCCCCCGCGGCGGTCGGCCCGTTCTACTGCCCCCAGGATAAGACCGTCTATCTCGATCCGACATTCTTCAACGAGCTGCAAGAGAGCCTCGGCGGTTCGGCAGCCGAGTTCTCGCAGGCCTATGTGATCGCCCACGAGATCGGCCATCACGTGCAAAACTTGCTCGGCTATGCCGCGCTCGTCGATCAAAAACGTCGCACGTTGCCGAAAGAGGAATTCAACGAGTGGTCGGTGCGGCTCGAACTCCAGGCCGACTACCTGGCCGGCGTCTGGGCGCATTACGGACAGCAGAAGTTCAACTTCATCGAGCCGGGCGATGTCGACGCCGCCATCACCTCGGCCAACGCCATCGGCGACGATCGCTTGCAGAAGCGCTCCAGCGGCTTCACTTCGCCCGAGAACTACACGCACGGCACGTCGGAGCAGCGCGTCCGCTGGTTCAAGCTCGGCCTGAAAACCGGCGACTTGGGCAAGCTCAAGGACTTGTTCGATATGCCGTACGATCGGCTGTAAGCGGCTCTTCGTGCACGTGCGAACAATTACGGTCTTTCCAACACTCCGCTGCTGGCCCGATCACCGACAACAACTAGAGACAATTTGATGAAACTCTCGAAGCTCTATCCACTCGCGCTGTTGGCCATCGGCGGCGTGCTCGGTTATGCCGGCGCCACGGGCCAGTTGAATTTCACGCCAGCCGCACAGGGCGCGACCGATGCGGCGCTGCTCGCGCCAGATGTGCCGGCATCTGCTGAATTGGCGACCGACTCGTCGGCATCCGCTGAGCCTCCTTGTTGCGAACCCGGCGCGATTCGGCTCGCCGCTTTGAAGCAGCCCGCCCCGCGCGGCGCGGCGGTCCAGCCGACGAGCGGCAAGAAGCCCAACATTCTCGTCATCTGGGGTGACGACATCGGCACCTGGAACATCAGCCACAATAGCCGCGGCATGATGGGTTACCAGACGCCCAACATCGATCGCATCGCCCGCGAGGGAATCGCTTTCACCGATTACTACGGCCAGCAATCGTGTACCGCGGGCCGCGCGGCGTTCATCAGCGGTAGCGTGCCGGTGCGCTCCGGCATGACCAAGGTCGGCATGCCCGGCGCGAAAGAAGGTTGGCAAAAGTCCGACGTCACGATGGCCACGATCCTTAAGAGCCTGGGCTATGCCACGGGCCAGTTCGGCAAGAACCACCAGGGAGATCGCGACGAGCACCTCCCCACGATGCATGGCTTCGACGAGTTCTTCGGCACGCTCTATCACCTCAACGCCGAAGAAGAGCCGGAGAATCGCGATTACCCACGCGACCTCAAGCTCCCCAACGGTAAGACCTTCCTCGAGCAGTTTGGGCCGCGCGGCATTCTGAAGTGCAAGGCCGACGGCCGCGGGGGCCAAAGCATCGAGAATCTCGGCCCGCTGACCAAGAAGCACATGGAGACGATCGACGACGAAACCCTGGCCGCCGCCAAGGACTTCATCACCCGTCAGGCCAAGGCCGGCAAGCCCTTCTTCTGCTGGTGGAACGGTACGCGCATGCACTTCCGCACGCACGTCAAGCCTGAGCACATCGGCCTCTCGGGCCAGGACGAATACGGCGACGGTATGGTCGAGCACGATATGCACGTGGGCGAACTGCTCAAGCTGATCGATGACCTAGGGCTGGCCGACGACACCATCGTGCAGTACTCGACCGACAATGGCCCGCACTACAACACCTGGCCCGACGCTGGCACCACGCCGTTCCGCGGCGAGAAGAACTCGAACTGGGAAGGCGCCTTCCGCGTGCCGTGTTTCGTGCGCTGGCCGGGACATTTCCCGGCCGGCACGACGCTCAACGGTATCGTCTCGCACGAGGACTGGCTCCCCACGTTCGCCGCCGCGGCCGGCGCTCCCGACGTCAAGGAGAAGCTGCTCAAGGGGGCCGAATTCAACGGTCGCAAGTACCGCAATCACATTGATGGTTACAACCTGTTGGACTATCTCGGCGGCCAGGCCAAGGCCGCGCCGCGCAGTGAGTTCATCTATGTCAACGACGCCGGCGACGTGGTCGCCATGCGCTACAACGACTGGAAGGCGATCTACCTGGAGAATCGCGCTCACCGCCTGGACGTGTGGCGCGAGCCATTCGTCCACCTGCGGCTGCCGCTTTTGTTCAACCTGCGTCGCGATCCGTTCGAAAAGTCGCAGGAGAACTCCAATACCTACCACGACTGGATGATCGACCGGGCGTTCGTGCTGGTGCCGCTGCAGGCGCTGGCTAGCAACTTCCTCATGACCATGAAGGAATACCCGCCGAGCCAGACGCCGGGCGATTGGAGCCTCGATTCGCTGGAGCGACAGATCAAGACCATGACCGCGCCGGGGCAGTAGGGGCGGATAGTGACTTGTGGTCAGTGGCTAGATCAAGCCATTGTTCGTTATTCCTCAAGTCTCAAGCCTCGGGACTCACCCCCTCTTGGATAAAGTGTTCCGGGATTTTGCGTCCGGGTGCGTCCGGGTGTCTTCCTATTGCACCCGAACTCGAATAGACAGCACAGCTTGTGGCGACCGAGTCGCTCGCGGTTTTGCGTCCGGGTGATCGTCCGGCTTGCGTCCGGGTAGGGTTGTTTGCGTCCGGGTGCGGGTAAAGGTCAGAGGTCTGTGGCTTGTGATCAGGTGAAATCGGGTCTGACCACTAATCACTGCCCACCAGCCACTATTGAGTGTTCCGGGATTTTGCGTCCAAACCGTCCAA
>CAZBWM010000177.1:0-5069 GCA_964495375.1 uncultured Planctomycetaceae bacterium
CGATGACGCCGCTGACGCCACAAAGCCCAAAGCCTTCGCTTGATTGAGGCCTAGGTAACCAAGATGTATCAAGTTAAATGGGCGGAGCCTGGCACCCGAATTCCAGCAAGCGGCATCACCACCCCCTCGTGAGCAAACACCCGAGCAGGCTTCACCAGCTTTGCGCGGCGGCTTCATCGGCCGTTCACGCTGGGGCCGTACGATGCCGGCAGTGCTAGCAGAACTTGCGTCGTGTAGGAGTCCTATTCGTGCGGAGCGAACCTGGCGGAGGTTTGCGGTCTCTTTGCCAAGCAACGTGTTGTATCTGCCCGGAGGGTGAGTCCGATGCTGGTGCTGTCGCGAAAACAAGGTGAAGCGATCATGGTCGGCACGGCGATTCGGGTGACCGTAATCGAGGTGCGGGGGGGCCGCGTCCGGCTGGGGATTGAAGCCCCTGCGCACGTCAATGTGCGTCGGCAGGAGCTGACGCTCGACGCCCAGAGCGCGCCGCCGCTACGCGTGGGAGCGGCCGCGGTATCGCCTCGCGCGGCGACGGTGAGTTGACGCGCGATTGGGCGCTACGATGCAGTGTTCAGTGATGCAGTGCTCGGTCGAGATCGGCACTGCTTTGCGAGCCAGCAGAGGCACCCAACGCCCTTAACCATTTAATCGGGTGGCCCGGCTGCTCGCAGCCGGGTGGCGCAGCCACAAGAATCTACTCATGCCGCGCAGTTCAAATCAGCCACTTCGACTTCAGAGGGCTTCTTGTCGCTTCGCGACCCAGCCGACAAGCGGCTGGGCCACCCATATGGCACGATTCAGAAGGTTAAGGCTAACGGCGTTGAGTGGCACCCAACTGGAGGATTCGACGCCGCGCTTAGCCGAAGCGGCCTGTGACGTAGTCTTCGGTCTCTTTGCAGTGCGGGTTGGTGAACACGGTGGGGGTCAGCCCGTATTCGATCACGCGCCCCAGGTACATGAAGGCGGTGTAGTCGCTCACGCGGGCCGCTTGCTGCATGTTGTGCGTGACGATCAAGACGCTGTAGCTGCCGCGGAGCTCGCTGATCAGGTCTTCGACCTTGCCCGTGGCGATTGGATCGAGGGCCGAGCAAGGTTCGTCGAGCAGCAATACCTCGGGTTCGGCGGCAATCGCCCGAGCAATGCACAACCGCTGCTGCTGGCCACCTGAGAGGCTCAACGCCGATTCGTGGAGCCGATCTTTGACTTCTTCCCAGAGCGCCGCGCCGCGCAGGCTTTGCTCCATCACTTCGTCGATCAGCGCGCGGTTGCGCTGGCCATCGATGCGGAGCGGGTAGACGACGTTCTCGTAGATGCTCATCGGAAAGGGATTCGGCTTCTGGAAGACCATGCCCATACGCTTGCGGAGCTCGATGACGTCGACCCCTTTATCGTAGATCGAGTCGCCGTTGAGGCGCATGGCGCCGTCGATGCGGACGGTGTCGATCAAGTCGTTCATGCGATTGACGCTGCGCAACAGCGTGCTTTTGCCGCAGCCCGACGGGCCGATCAGTGCGGTGACCTTGCCGCGTGGGATTGTCAGCGAGACGTCGAACAGAGCTTGCTTGCTGGCGTACCAAAGACAAAATCGGTCGACCTCGAGCACCGCTTCATCGAGCGTGACACCCGCGTGATCTTCGGTTTGTACGGCCTCGCCGCGCGAAATGGCTTCGAGCCGACCGGCACTCTTGCGCGACAGGCCCCGCATTGCTTCGCGGGATTCCGTGGGAGGTGACGCGGCCGAAGCTGGGGCCGACGTCGTGCTCGTGGCATCCTTGGGCAGCGGTCGGTCGGGCGTCGCGTCAGGCACGTTCAGGGTAGTCGTCGGCACGTTGTTGTGCTCCTGATAGTCGACAGCCGCGGATGTCCGCGGTCCGTGTTCGTTGCTTTTCTCAAACGTGGTGTGCCACAGGTAATATAGGCACACGGTATATCGACCGTTGGTGGTATCGGGGCAGCCGTCTAACTCCGCTAAAACTTGCTCAATGCATATCGCTTCCGCAGTCGGGATCGCAGCCAGACCGCCGAAAGATTCAGCACGCCGACCAGCACGATCAACAGCAGCGTCGTCGTGAAGACCAACGGCCTTGTCGCTTCGCTGTTGGGGCTTTGGTAACCCAGGCCATAAATGTGAAACCCGAGGTGCATGAACTTTCGATCGAGATGGACGAAGGGAAAGCTGGCGTCGACCGGCAGCTCGAACGCCAGGTTCGTGACGCCGACCAACATCAAGGGGGCAACTTCGCCGGCGCCGCGGGCCAGCGCCAGGATCAAACCGGTCATCACGCCGGGCATCGCGCGGGGGAGCACGATGCGGCGAATCGTCTGCCATTTACTGGCGCCGCAGGCGTACGAACCTTCGCGCATGGAGCCGGGGACCGCGGCGAGCGCTTCTTCGGTGGCGACGATCACGACGGGGAGTGTCAGGAGCGCCAACGTGAAGGCCGCCCAGAGCAGCCCACCTTTGCCGAAAGTCGGCTGACTCGGCAGCTTGTCGGCGAACAGGAGCTGGTCGATTGAGGCCCCCATCAGGTAGCAAAAGAAACCCAAGCCAAATACGCCAAACACGATGCTGGGGACGCCGGCCAGGTTGTTCACGGCGATCCGCACCAGGCTCACGAGCAACCCTGGTTTGGCGTACTCGCGCAGGTAGAGCGCGGCTAGCACCCCCAGGGGGACGACCGCCAGCGACATGAAGAAGGTCATCACGACGGTGCCAACGATCGCGGGAAACACGCCCCCCTCGGTGTTGGCATCGCGAGGTGAAGTCGACAGAAACTCCCACCAGCGGCTGGCAAAGACGCCCGTCTTGCCGACAGCGCTCAGTTGATTGGCCGGGTAAGCACGCACGATGTTCGCCAAGTCAACGTTCGTCGACTTGCCGTCCGACGTTGCCAAACTTAGCGCTTCGTACGGTGCTTCGGCGTCACTGGCAACAGCAGTCTGGTAAGTGCGCCACACTTCGTCGGGTCGAGCATTGCCAACGGTCGCCGGCGCTTTTGAGTGGCTCTGCGCGTCCGTCGACTTCTGAATCAGCGCGATCGGCACGCCATAGCAGCGCCCCCCTTCGCGGCGCTCGATGACGAGTCCCCAAGTGGGCCGCTCGACTTTGGTGACGTTGAGATCGTCGACCCAGACAAAGCCGTCGGCGGTTCGCATCTGTGTGCGACGCGTCCAGCGATCGGCAGCCTCGAGCTGGGCATGCAGTTTCGATCGTGGACGAAGCTCTGCCAGCTCTTCGACACTCAGTTGATGGGCTTCGGCTCGCGTTAGCTCGCCGATGTGTTCGGCTCCGTCCAGCGTGTGAAGGGTGTAGAGCGGCTGCGGCCAGAAGGTGCCGAGCCCTTGGGCCAGAATCAACGACAACATGCCGAGGATCATGATCAGCGCCAGTGCGAGCGCTCCGCCGTTAAGCCACACCATTGGCTCGCCGTGTGCCAACAACGAAGTGCGAGCCCGCGCGCGACGCGAGCGGCTGGACTTCGCGCGGGGCGGGGCCGGTGGCTCAACCAGGTAGGAAGTGCTCATAACTGCACCGCCCGACGGCGAAACCGCTGCCGTACGACTTCGGCCAAGGTGTTGATCAAAAACGTCAAGGCGAACAGCACCAGGGCCGTGAGAAACAACACCCGAAAGTGCGTGCTCCCCTGGTGGGCCTCGGGCAGCTCCTCGGCGAGGTTGGCCGACAGCGTGCGAAAGCCGTCGAAGACATTCCACTTCATTAGCGGCGTGTTGCCGGCGGCCATGAGCACGATCATGGTCTCGCCGACCGCGCGACCGAGGCCAACCATCATGGCCGAGAACAAACCGCTCGTTGCGGTCGGAATCACGATGCGGATCGTGGTTTGCCAGGGGGTTGCCCCCGCGCCGAGCGAAGCGCTGCGCAAGTGATCGGGAACGGCGCTCAGCGCATCTTCGGCGAGCGTGTAGACGAGGGGAATGATGGCGAAGCCCATGACAAACCCGACGACCATCGCGTTGCGTTGCACGTAGGAGCCGACGTAGAAACCGCGTGCGTCAAGGCCGGCGTACTCGAGCGACAACGAGGCGAGCCAGGCGCCCGCGAGGGCCAGCAACGTCCCGATCAGAAACCGGACAATGTCCAAAACCGCACAAGGGGCATAGTCCCAATCGGCGGTCAGTCTTCGCAAGCGGGGCCGCACCTCGCGCGCCATGAGAATGGCCATGACCAGCGATGCCAGCGGAACGCACAACAGCATCCAGCCGCCGGCCGGGCGGCCGATTCCGCCGTCGAGCCAGCGCAGCACGTCGCCGGCGAACAGCCATCGCTCGAGTGTCGGCGCGGCCAGCCCCGCGAGCAGATAGCCCACCGGCAAGGTCAGGGCGATCAACCAGAACCGCTTATGCCGCCAGCGAACGGAGAATCGCTGCGGCAAGAGTTGCCAAACGTACGCGCCAAGCAGGCAGGTGAACGGCACGACGAAAAACGCCGTGAGTAACTGCGGCAACCAGCGAGCAGCCAGCGGCGCCAGGACAAACGCGGCCAGGTACCCGAGCACCACGCTGGGCAAGCTGGCCATCAGCTCGATCGTCGGCTTGATTCGACTGCGGGTTTGACGCCCTAAGAACTCGCTCGAGTACACGGCCGCCAATAGCGCGATGGGTACGCCAAACAGCATGGAGTAGAACGTTGCCTTGAGCGTGCCGAATACTAAGGGCACGAGCCCCAGCTTTGGTTCGTTCGCTTCGCTGCCGCCCGACGATTGCCAAACGTGCGTGGGGCCGTCGTAATCCTGGTACCACACCGGAAAGAACAGGCTGGCCAGCGTGGCTTCGGGATAGTGCAAATCGATTGTGCTATTGGCCAGGCTGCCGCTTGTGGCTGCGACCAGCGCGTCTTCTTTGGGAGCGATAGCGAGCGCGGTAATTGGCGCTGGCTCAGCAGGCGGCAATGTCAAAAGTCGCTGGTTGGTTGTTGTCTGATACAACTCGACCTGCCCGTCGGCGCGGCCTACCGCGACGACCCGACTGCGATCCGAGGCGGCCAGCGATGCGACGGCGCCCCCGTCGGAGGAACGAGGTCGGCGAATACCTCCAGGACATTCGCCGCA
>CAZBWM010000178.1:0-4858 GCA_964495375.1 uncultured Planctomycetaceae bacterium
CGGCTCAGCGAAAACAAAAAAGCCTCGGCAGGATGAAGGTGATGCTAAGGAGCCCAACGCGTAGAATCGCCCTCATGAAGGAGCACCAACTCGACGAGTTCGGCGAACACGACCCCGACGAGTGCGAACCGTGCCTTGAAGAGAACCACACGGCGTGCAGTGACTGCCGCTGCGGGCGGTGCTGCCGCGGCTTGCTTATCAAAGCCAGCCTTCGCGATGCCGAGCGTGAGCCGCGGATCTAGACCGAAGCCGGTGGGACCTACGATGGTCTCCTACGGCAGTACGGCCGCGAGAACCCCGAGATCAAACGCAACTTCTACCTCGAAGACACGATCGAGTCTGGCACTTTCGCCTCTCGAGAACGGTTGCTTTCGTGCGGCCGCCCGATGTCTAAGGAAATCCGCATGGACGTGCGGGGCCTGGGCATCGACTGGGCGCGGCGGGGCGACGACACGTGGGCATTCGTGGCGAATCAGCAGAACGACATCGCCGACATACTGAAGATACGCACGTGCCGTACGAATAGCGGGTCGAACTGATCAACGCCTGATTGACCGAGAAGCGCAGGCGCCCCGTGTTACAGGCCGATGGCACCGTGGTGGACGAGGAATTCGCGTATGCCGATCGGATCTCGGCCGTGCGCGGCGACTAAATGGGCTCGGCCCGCGACGCCCCGATGGAGCTGTTAGCCAGCAAAACACGGCTACCCGTCGACGCGGACAGCCACTTCGCATTTACGATCCAGAGCAAGAGCACGCTGTACCAGGGCGTCGAAGCGGCGGTCTAGCAGACCAAGGTGTTAGCCTTCCGAGATTATTCAGAGAACAGCACAAAAACCGCGGAATCGGTGCAAACTCTGAAAACCGTGGGGAGGCGCAAGGCCTTATTTTTCGTAACTTCTGAAAACTCGGCGGGTCGCTCGCCTAACTGGGGGTCAAGAGGTCGCGGGGAGTTCACTATGCCGGGCGACCGTGTTGGGATCTACTTAGCGGCCGGTTCGTTCGCGTTTCCGCGAAAATCTTGGCCCGGATTTGGCGGTCCGAGCTTGACAGCCTCTCACCTCAACATGGATGGAAAGGCTTCCCGTATTCCTGCTAGTTCATGACCATGAACCTACTGGAATGCGCTAAAACACGCCACTCAGACGGGGTAACCGTAAATCTTTAACCGCTAGTTACTTACCGCCCGCCGCGATAACGCACAGGTTTCAGTCAAGGCTTCATGTCAGTGAAGATCGTTGGCATGAACTCCCCCCATCGCTGTGATGGACTGCATCCTGGCATCTTGGATTTGGAACCCGGCAGCCTACATCGGCGGACTTGGCGAAGCGACCGGCAGGCCGCGCACAAGTGCCCTTAGCCTCCTCGTGGTAGCCTCTGAGACACTGCGGTGCGCCTGCTCAGGCCTGCCGGAGCGCGGCAACGATCGGGGCGCGGGCCGCTTGGATGGCCGGCATGACACCGGCAACGAGACCCACAAGCAGCGATACACTTGAGCCCGACAGGGCAAGCAGGATCGATGGACGGAAGGCGATCGTGACGCCCTCGGCGCCGATCGCCATGCCGCCGAACGCCAGGAACATCATGGCAGCCAGGGTTCCGAAGACGCCCCCTGCGAAACACAACAGAGCACTTTCGCTGACGATCAATCCGAATACTCGCGTTGGCCGCAGCCCGAGCGTTTGCAGAACGGCGTGTTCACGGATGCGATCCTGCACCGACATGACCGTGGTGGTGGCCACGAGCGAGAGCACGAGTGCTACGCACGCGTAGCCCAGCCAGTGTGCAAAACCGATCAGATCCACGAGATCGGCCAGCGTGCTGGCTTGGAAGACGCCTTTGCGTCGTGTTGTCGTGGCGACAGGCCCGGCACGTAGGGCTTCGTCGATCTGGCGGGCAATGGCTCCCGGATCGGCGTCATCGGCCAGTTGGACTTCGTGCTGCGTGACCAGGCCAGCCGCATCCAGGCCTCGCGTGTACTGCAAAAAGTCGAGATGCGTGTAGATCAGGTTTTCCTCGGCCGGTATAGGCGACTCGAACACGCCGGCCACCTGCACCGAAATCTCACCAATCGAGAACTGGCTTCCCGCGCTCAGGTTGCGACGCTGCGCTACATTGCGCCCCACGATAGCCGCATCGCGCCGATTGGCGAACGCTTCCCAACTGGCATCGTCCAACCGCAGCGCTCGCGCCGTGCGAAGTTGCGCGGCGGGCACTCCGTGAAAGACGATTACATCGAGACTGGCGCGGCAGTTATTGGTCCAGACCTGGATCGGAATGACGTCCGATACTCCGGCGATCTTCTTGATCTGCCTGGCATAGTCCAGCGGAAGCCGACTGCTCGTCGGACAGAACCGGTTTTCCTGAAAGACAATTAGGGTCCGCTGCGCGTCATCATCCTCGGTAAGGCGTTCCAGTCCCTGCTGGACAGAACCCACGAAGCAGAACACAAACAATGCCACGGCCGCGCCACTGACCGTCAGCAGGCTTCGCGCACGGTGTCGCCACAGACTTTTGAAGACATAGGGAGCAAAGCGGAGCATTGTGACGAAGCCTTGTTGGTTGCGTGGCAATATTCGCCGCGGGCAAATCTAAGCGGTCTTGGACAACAGCGAAGGCGCAGCCGAGTCGATGAACTTCCCTCGGTCCAGCAGTAGTTGCCGTGAACCGATCGCGGCGACATGCTCATCGTGGGTTACCAAGAGCATGGTCATCCCGAGTTCGCGGTTCAATCGCGCCAGCAGCACTTGAATCTGTTCGCTCGTCGACGCATCGAGGCTGCCGGTGGGTTCGTCGGCGACGATGAGCTGTGGGCTGGCGACGATTGCGCGGGCGATGCCAACACGTTGTTCTTGCCCGCCCGAGAGCTGGCGTGGATAGTGATTCGCGCGGTCGCTAAGGGAGACCAACTCGAGCGCCAGATTGACTCGCTTCTGCCGCTCGGCCCGCGACAAGGGAAGCAAGAGCAATGGCAACTCGACATTCTCATACGTCGTTAGCACCGGCACGAGGTTATGAGTCTGAAAGATGTAGCCAAGATTGCCGGCACGCCAATCTGCTAAGCGGCTGCGCGACAGGCTGGTCACCTCGGTATCGCCCACATGAATTGTGCCGCTCTCGGCGTGATCAATGCCGGCAATTAGATTCATCAGCGTGCTTTTGCCAGTGCCGCTGGGTCCCATGAGCACGACGAACTCTCCTTGCTCGATGTCTAGATCGACATCGTCCAAGGGGGTGATCGTTTCATCCCCCTTGTGGAATCGCTTCGTGAGATTGCGGACGCGAACCAGTGCCATCGTTGTTCCTTAAAGTTCAAAAGCTGATTTGCGCGAGTGCCGGGGACTAGCGACGTGCGGTCTCGTTCGAGATGCCGAGCGCGACATCCTCTCCGGTGATCGTGATCCGCGTGCCTTCCTTGAGGACTTCCCGATTGCCAGAGATCAAACGATCGGTGGGCGTAATTCCCTGTTGAACTTCGACGAGATCGGGGGTTCCGGCCGGGCCAAGTTGTACTCGCTTGAGCCGTGCCGTCTGATTGGCATCGGCAATCCACACCGCCTGCGACTGTCCGACTTTTTGCACAAGCTGCCGAGGGACCAGCAGACGTTCTTGTTGTTCCGAGGCCGGTTCCTTGCCTGACTGCTCAGGAGCCAGAAACGTCGCGGAGACGAGCATGTCGGGGCGAATCGATGGCGGCGGATCAAGAATTGCGACTTTGACCTCCAGGGTATTTTTTTGAACGTTGGCCAGAGAGGTAGCGCGCAGCACTTCGCCACGAATCGGAGTCTTGACCGATGCGGTTTCGATTTGCACAGGCTGACCTGGCTGGACCAGCGGAACGTCTTCCAGCCGGACGTCGGCCCGTACTTGCAACTGCTGCGGATCGTAGAGTGTCACGATCGTGTTCGATCTTGATTCGCCCAGCGGGTCAAAGCCCATCACGCGAGCGCCGGGCCGGGTGACCAACGCCAACACGCGACCACGAATGGGAGAGTTGATTGCGGTTCGTGCTAAGCGTAACTGTGCAGCTTGCACGGTGAGCTCCGCCTGCTGGACGTAGACTTCCGCGGTGCGCACCAAGCCCTCGGCGACAGCCAATTGACGTTTTTCTTCGACCAAGAGCTCAAGCTGGGCAGTGAGCGCCTCCTGTCTTGAGCGTAGCGCTTCGACTTCCTGTTCCAGACGCGGCTGCCGTTCATTCAGCTCGCTAAGCTGCGCCACGGCAGCGTTGTAATCGCTTTGAGCCTGCCGCAATGCCCGGCCGGCGATTGCCTCACCCGCCAACTCCTTGTTCTCCAGATCGCGCTGGGTGAATTCCGAGCGCGCCTTGGCGGCCGTGATTTGGAAGGGGAGCCGAGCGAGGTCACCCTCTGCCTTGGCGAGCGCGGACTGAGCTTCGGCGACCAGCGCCTGCAGGTGCGCCGGGTGCTTGACGCGTAGCGCTGCGCTCTGCAATTCGGCCTGGGCGTTGGTTAGTACCGCCTTCTGAAGATCAAGCCCCGCATTCGCCTGATTGAGTGCCAGCTTGGCGTCGGTATCAATGAGCCGAGCGACCGGCTGACCGGGTTCGACTTCTTGCCCTTCGACGACAAGGAGTTCGGCGACGATTCCTTCAGTAAGTGCAGACACCAGGATGGGCGTCGGACGTGGCTCGATCCAGCCGGCGGCCTGAAAAAGCTGTGTACCCGCTTGCTGAACCTCGGCGCGTGTGACGATCACCGGCACAACCGTGACCGGAATCGAGGACATGAATTTGTCGCGAGCTGCCCAGACGAGCATGCCGAGAAATCCGCAGAGGATCGCGCCGGGGACAAGATATCGCGAAACCAACGGTGCCCTTTGTTTGGCTTCCGCCGCTG
>CAZBWM010000179.1:0-4739 GCA_964495375.1 uncultured Planctomycetaceae bacterium
GATCTCGCGCAGGTTGTAGCCGCTCTGGATCTTGTTTTTGATCTCGCCGAAGATCTGCCCGATCTTGTATTCGATGGTGTTGGGGCCGGAAGCCTTGCGCGTGAAGCCGTGCAGGTAGGGAAAGAGCTTGCGGTTGACGAAGTCGCCGAGGTCGTCACCGGTGACGGCCCGGTTGTGATCGAGCTGGCCCGACTTGTCTTTGGGGGCGGCCCAAGTTTCCCAGCGATAGGGCTTATCGAGAATGAAGGAGTAGCGCCGGCCTTCGAGCGTGGCTTCGTCGGCCTTGTCCTGCTCCAGGGCGTCGAGGTATTTCAGGAACAGCAGCCAGGAGGTTTGCTCGACGTAATCGAGCTCGGTGGTGCAGCCGGCCTCGCGGCGGAGGACAACGTCGATGTTCTTGAAGGCTTGCTCGAACATGGGGGCGGGGCGTCGGTGGTGCGCGTCGAAGGTGCCGATCGATGGTGCAGTCAACAAGTGCAAGGAGCGATTGTAGAACGCGGCAGACGGGTTGGGCTAGCAGGGGGAGGGCGAAGCGCGGGGGACCGTTCGCCGACGCGAGGGTTTGCGAAGCGCCCGGTGGCGGGGCGAATGACCGACCCGGACAGGGGCGGGGGTTGTTCGTCGATCGGGAACCCAGCCCTGCGGGCTGGGCTCGTTGAACCGGCCTTGCAGGCCGAGGTGCGGTTCGCGGGGGAAGGAAACTCTGGGTCCGTTGTGTCGTCGTGTCGTTGTGGTGAGTCTCCCGTCGCGCGTAAAGCAATATCGCCGCTGCGCGGCTTAGGGCCATACGCGATACGCCTCCGTGGGTTGGCACCCACGGCTAAGCGCCGCCGCCGCTGCGCGGCGAATGCGGTCTCGCGCGAAGGCCGCACTGCTGGGCAAGCCAGCAGTGGCACCCGGCGCTCCGGGGCTGACGCAAGAGCGGCTAAGCGCCGCCGCCGCTGCGCGGCTGATGCATCAACACAGAGGCCGCGTCGCGCGCGGGGCGACGACCTCCTCACCGCTGCCCGGCCTGCGACCAAGCCCTTGGGAACGGACGAAGAACAACTTCCGAATTCTAGAACCCCTCACCCTACCCTCTCACACAAGGGGAGAGGGGCGTGCGGAGAAGTCAATCTTCGTCCGTTCCTCAGCCGGCCACGCCTTCGATCAGGCTCATCGCGCCTGCGGTCGGCACGATGCGCGAGAGCTTGAAGTCGGCCGCTGCATAGAGGGCGCGGTACTCGTCGGCCGTGCGCTCTTTGCCGCCGGGGAGCACCATCATGTTGATGTCCATCAACTTGCCGAACGAAGGTTCGTTGCCCGTGGGCACGACCACTTCGATCAACAGCAGCTTGCCGCCGGCCGGGAGCACCGCGCGAACGTGCTTCAAGATTTGGATGCAGCGAGCTTCGTCCCAATCGTGAATGATGTGCCGCATGAGATAGGTGTCGGCCCCGGCGGGGACGCTTTCGAAGAAGTTGCCCGCGACCACCTGGCAGCGATCGGCCACGCCGGCGGCTTCGAGGCGCGGCTTCGCCCTGGCGACAACGTGATCGATGTCGTAGAGAATGCCTTTGAGCTGCGGATAGCGCTGCAGGACCATCGTGATCAGGCTACCGTTGCCGCCGCCGATGTCTGCCAGGGTTTTGACGCCGGAGAAATCGTAGGCCGCCAGCATTTGGGCGGTCTCGCTGCCGTGTACGGCGGTCATCGCGGCGTCGAACACGCGGGCCGCCTCGGGGTGGCCGGCCAGGTAGTCGAAGATCGGCTGTCCATAGACGTGATCGAAGGCGGGCTTGCCGGTTTGCAAGCTGTAAAGGATCTGTCCCCAAGCGGCATGATGCTCTTCGCCGAGCATGATGGCCATCGCTTGCTTGCTGCCGGCCACGTCGCTGCGCAGCAGCTCGGCCATCGGCGTGAGCGAGAAGCGGCGGTGCTCATCTTCGGCGAACACGCCTTCACCGGCCAGCGCGCGCAGCAGTCGATAGAGGGGTTCGGCCTGCACGCCGACGGCGGGGGCCAGGTCTTCGGCGGCCATGGGTTCGCCGGCCAGATGATCGGCCAGGCCGAGCTTGGCGGCGGCGTAGAGCATTTGCGAAATCCAGGTGCCGGTGAGCAGGCGCTGGAGATTGCCTTCGGCGGAGCTCATAAGGAACGTCCTTGTATCGAGTGTGTGTTGAAGTTGAGGATCAAGGGAGTGCGTTTGCGGCACGTCACGATGTCGATGCTAATGCGGCGCGCGGGGCAACCGCAAGCTGCCCATGGACTGGCGAAGCGGGTGGCACTCGATAGATTGCACGCAGATTTCAAATAATCCGATCTGAATGCGCAAAGGAACCACACTCATGTCACTTGTGATTCGTTGTCGACCGAATGGGCCATTTGTGATCGAGGGGCCCGTCATGGTCGTCGATCATGAGGGAAAGCCGTTCCCGATCGACCCTTCGAAAGCAAACGTGGCGCTCTGCCGGTGCGGGCATTCGCAGCGCAAGCCGTTTTGCGATGGCGCGCATAAAAGCTGTGGATTCGTGGCGGCGGAAACGGCACCGCCGGGGTGAGGCGATCTTGTCGCGCAGCGGCGCACGATCCTGTTGCCAGCACGCGGGCGCGCCATGACATCGGTGAAGCGGCGCGACGGCGACGCATCGCGGTTCGCGCGGTGATTTTGCCGGGACTGCTCGCAACAACAGGCCACGACAACCGCCACGCACCATTTGCTTGAAGGAACCCTGCGGTAGGGCGATAATGCGCCTTGAATGCGGTCGGTTTCCTTCCTACATCAGGGGTGGTCTCATGCGGCGCTCGCAATGGTTCGCGTTGATCTTGCTGGGCCTTTTCGCACAGCTCTCTTTGGCCGTGGAGCCGAAGGAGGCGCGGCCGGCAGGCGAACAAGTGGAACCAGAGTTCGACCAGTTCGTCGAGGAATTGTCCAAGACGCTGAACGCCCGCCAGCCGGAGTTTTTTCAGGACCACCTGAACTTGGAGGAGCTGGTCGCGCGAGCGCTGCGTGGCATTCCGGTCGATGCGGAGATTTCGGCCGGATTGCTGAAAGGAGTTAGTGAAGAAGGGAACCTGCCCAACGCGATCGTGCGCGCGATGGGAGACAAGGGAAGCTACCTGCCGCTGTGGGTGCGCACCGGAAAGGGGCGCACTCGCGCGCTGCTGCGGTTGGTGACTTCGGAGGGGGCGCTCAATTATCACGAGTTGTTGCTGGTCAAAGACGCCCAGGGGCGCGTCGAGGTGACCGACCTCTACGTGTTCGTGTCGGGCGAGCTGATGAGCCAAACGTTGCGGCGGGGCGCGTTGAACATCCTGGCGTCGCAGAAGCAGTCGATCGTCTCGCGGCTCGTCGAGGGAGATCAAAACTATCTTAAGCACATCGACACCATCGGCGCTTTGCATCGAGCGACGCTCAGCGGCAACTATCAACAGGTGCTCGACCTGTACGCGAAACTGCCCGCCAAAATTCAGGCGGACAAATCGCTCTCGATCGCGCGCATTCAAGCGTCACTCCACGTCGACGAGAAGCTCTATCTGGCCGCGCTCGACGAATTTGCCAAGCTGTTTCCCAACGATCCCGCGGGCGACCTGATGCTGATCGACGCCACGTTTCTGCGCAAGGACTTCGACAAGTGCCTGGCTTCGGTCGAATCGTTGAACAAGCGTTTAGGGGGAGACCCGTACTTGAATTCGTTTCGCGCGAATATGGCGCTCGTGCAGGGCAAGATCGACGAGGCCAAGAAGTACTTCGAGGCGGCGGTTGCCGGTGCTCCGCTAGTCGTACAACCCTATTTTGCGCTGGTCGAGATATCGATGAGGCAGAAGGACTTTGCGGAGACCGCGCGGCTGATGACGGTGCTGGAGAGCGAGCGAGGAATTCGTTTCGCCGACGATTTGTCGGACACGCCGGTGTTCGCGGAGTTCAGCAAGTCGCCGGAATATGCCACCTGGCAGGAGAAGCGGCAGCAGCCGTAGTTGGGTGAGCGCGAATCAGAAAAGGTGTCAGGAACCTTTTCAGATCGAGCGCCAGCCACCCCAATCGCGCAGTGGAAGAGGTTCCTGACACCTTTACTTGGGCAACCTTAAGATGCCGGAATGATTCCCATCCCCGGCGCTACTGATCGTGCGGTCAACCATCTTGTCCGCCGGCGGGGCCGAGCCGCGCGGCCCAGGCCGACAGCGACTGCCAGACGCCGCCCTTCGCAAAGCTGATCACCACGGCCAGCACAAAGAAGGCGACGCCCCAAAGGAGCGGCTTCAGGCCTTCCACCCGCCAGTGCAGGATCTCGTACATCTGCACGCTACAGGCCAGCAGGAGCAGCAAAAGATTGATGATGCCGACGGTCAGGTAGATGCGGCGGCGCGTGGTCGACCAGACTAGCGCCGCCGCGGCCATGGCCGCCGCCAGGTAGGTGAGTCGCGCGAGCTGGCTGATATCGGGAAAAAGAGGCTCACGCCCGGCGAGCGCCAAGATGCCGGCCAGCCCTAGCGCGGCAGCGCTCGCATAGCGCAGCGCGCGGGCGAACGGGCCGGCAAACCGCGCTGCGATGATCACGGCCGCCAGCCACACGAGGTGCAGCGGGATCGCCAGTCCGTACGCCAACAGCGGCGTGTCGTGCAGCACCAAGGTGACGATCGCGATTGCGACGATCGCCAGCAAAAACTGGTGCGCGGCGCTCGGCTGTCGCCAACCGCGCCAGGCAGCAATGCCTAGCAGTGGAGTTAGTGCCAGGGCACTCGGCGCGGCGAGGGTGGTC
>CAZBWM010000180.1:0-4662 GCA_964495375.1 uncultured Planctomycetaceae bacterium
TCGACAGCGAAGGACGGTTCCCCCAAACCGACGATCTCTGGCCGATCGCCGAACGAGCGACCTCGCGTGTCGAGCTCGCGCCGGAAGACGCGCGGTTCCTGGCCGCACGGATTGGCTGCCTGCCCGGCGATCAGGAAGTGAACTTCCCCGTCACGCTGGATCTCAACGGCGAAGTGATCGTCCGCGGCAAGTCGACCGACCAGCCGCAACCGACCGACCTGGTGCTGAGCGGCTCGTTCTACAGCGGTTCGCCCAGACGAGTGAACACCAGTCGGCTGTTCGTGGCGCGAGCGCTGAGGCTCGGCTTTCGCGAGTTCTTGTTCTTCGGTGACTCGTCACCCTTGTTGGCCGTGGATGGCCCGCGGCAGTACCTCTGGATGCCACTGGCAGCCGAGGATGCCGCGGCACCCAGCGCCTACGCCCTTCGTGTCCTGTCGAGCGAAGCGGGTCAAGCGAGCAACGGTTCGCACGTCGGCAGAATCCCCAAACGTCTAGGAACCAACCACCGCATGAAAAACAGCAACCACCAACACAGCAACCACCAACACGGTAGCGGCAACGGCCATGCCAGCGCCAACGGTCACGCCTTGCAAAACGGCGAAGCCAACGGCTCGGCGCATGAGACCAACGACCCGGCCCACGGTCACACGGCCGCGAACACGGCCACGGTACTCGAGCAGGCGCATGCCCTGCGTGGCGTGCTCCGCGATGCACTCTCGAAGACCAACGAGCTCGTCTCGTCGATCAAGCGCAACAAGCGCCAGAGCCGACTGGTCGAAAGCACGCTGGCCTCGCTGCGCCAGTTGCAGTCGATCGACGCCTGAGCCGTAACGCTCGGCGACTTCGACCGCCGACTCGTGTCCCGCTTCCCCACAGGAGATCACAAAGAATGCCTCTAAAACTCTCGCTTGGGCTGTCCAAGAAGATTGGCCAGCCCGACTACGGCTCACTGGGAGCCACTTGCCACGTCGAAGTCGAGCTCGAAGCCAGCTTGCTCGACAACGACCTGGAGCGATTTCACCAGCAGGTGCGCCGCGCTTACGTGGCCTGCGCGCAGGCCGTGAACGACGAACTGGCCCGCTACCAACAGCACGCAAGCCAAGCCAATGGCAGTCGGCACTCGCATAACGGTGATGCCGAGCCGCATGCCAACGGCAACGGTCACAGCAACTCTCACGCAAACGGCCAGCGCAACGGCGCCCAGCGGGCCTCCACCAAGCAGCTCGACTATGCCCGGCAGTTGGCCGGCCAGATTCGCGGCGTCGGCGTCCGCCGACTGGAAACCCTGGCGCAGCGGATGTTCGACAAGCCGCTGGCCGACCTGGCGAGTCTCGACGCCAGCGGCCTGATCGACGTCCTTAAGGACATCAAGGCGGGTCGGATCGACCTCGATGCGGCGCTCAATGGAGCGGCCGCATGAGTCCGGAACTGTTCACCCGACAGCAGGCGTCGCAGCGCACCGGCGGCGTCTGGGATTACGTCAGCGCCAGTCGCTTGAACCTGTGGCTCAAGTGCCCACTGGCGTTTCAACTGCGGTATGTCGACGGGGTCGAAAGCCCGGTCAGTCCCGCCTTGTTCATCGGCAAGCGGGTGCATGCCGCCCTGGAAGGCTACTACCGTCATCGGCAACTGGGGCTGGCAATCGAACCCGAGCAGCTGGCTCTGCGGATTGACGATGACTGGGCCCAAGCCATGCACGAGGAACGGGTGCAGTTTGCCGACACGGCCGACGAAGAGACGGCTTACGAGCAGACCCAAAAACTGGTGGCTGCCTACGTGGCGCAAGTGCCTGCCGCCGAACCGCGTCCCTTGGCCGTAGAAGCGGCCATCGAAGCGCCCCTGGTCGACCCACAGACCGGGGAGGATTTTGGGTTGCCACTGGTGGGGATCATCGACCTGGTCCTCCCCGCAACCGAGGGCCCAACGATCGCCGACTTCAAGACCTCGTCACGTGGCGGCGCGCCGCTGGAAATCACGCACGAAGTGCAGCTCTCCAGCTACAGCTACTTGTTTCGCCACCATGCGGCCGAACGGGAAGGGGCGATCGAGATCCGCAACCTCACCAAGACCAAGACCCCCAAGATCGAGTGCCACCGCTATGGTCCGCGCGAGGAGCGGCACTTGCGGCGGCTGTGTGCCGTGATTCGCGCCTACCTCGACGCGCTCGACACGGGACGCTTCGTGTTTCGTCCCGGGCTGGGTTGCTCGAGCTGCGAGTTTCGCAGCACGCATTGCCAGCGCTGGTGCGAGTAGCCCAGCGTTCGGCCGTGAGAATCGTTGTCAGAGCACCAACCCGATTTTTGCAAAGTGGAGGCCGTTTATGGCCGGTTTGACCGTTACCGAGAAAGAGCATTGGAAGGACCGCATCGACCGCCGGATCGCCCGGCAAATCGAGGCGATCACGACCGAGGACCAGGGCCTGCTGGAACGGATCAAGGAGCAGGCCCGCTGCCAGGCGATTGCCTCGCTCGGCATCGCGGAACTCGATGCGGAAGTCCAGCGAATCGATCAACAGGAAGAGGAACTCCGGCAGCGGGAGATGCTGGTGAAACGCACCATGCTGGCCTGTGTGCGCGGTGTCCCCATCGAGACCCTCGACACTAGCTACAACGACTACGCCAGCTGTCGCGAGATTGACAAGGCGATCGAGCGGCGGCAGGCCGTTCACGAAGATCGACTACTGGCCGAACATGACGTGGGCCGCCGCATTCTGGCGCTGCGCCAGGAGCGCGAGCGGCTCATCGATACCGTGTGGCTGGCGACAAGTAGCGCCGCGATCCGCGAGCTCTGGACCAAGGTGGGCGAATTGCTGGCGGACGAGCCGACCCAGCTGGAGCGCGAGGCGCTGGCCATTAAGCCGGCAGGCGTCCACGAGCCAGCGCCCACGTGAGTCTGGCGCCGCAGATCGGCGACAAACAACTGCCTTGCCGGAAATCCCGGAGTTCCCAACATGCCCGAGTTTCGTTTCGACGTGCCGGCCTGCCCAAAGTGTGGCGCCGAGGTGCGGGCCATTGTCGAACGGCTGGCTTGCTACGCGCTCGTGCAGCCCGCCGACGACGGTGGCCACGACTACGCAGATGAGACCAAGGTCGACTGGGACTCGCAGCACGTCGAAGTTTCGGCCGACGGCGAATGCCTGCTCTTGGGCGTCTGCGATCACCTATGGCCGAGCGCGTTTGAAGTCCCTGCAACACCAACCAGCGAGGCAGCGTTCCAGGGACTGCCACAGGAGGGAGGCCATGGCTGACAATTATCTGCTGTTCGCCGAATCGCTCGCGGAGCTAACGCCTCGGGAAGAAGCGTGGCTCGTCGAGCGGCTCACTAACCGCGACCTTCCGACAGGCGAAGACGAGCGCTTTGACGAAGAAGAATGCGGCTGGTTTGAGTTCGAGTTCTATACCAACCCCGCAGTGGGCCGCTGCTTGAAATTCTATGCCATCGAGTCGGGTAGCTCCCAGGCCGTGGTAGGTTTGGTTCAGTCGTTTCTGCGGCGGTTTCGACCACACGCCAGCTTCAGCCTGTCGTGGTGCGCGTCGTGTTCCAAGATGCGCGATGGGGAGTTTCGAGGAGGAGCTGTCTTCGTCACAGCAGAGCGCATCGAAACCTGGTCGAGCGCTGAGTGGCTGAACGAACGCCAGCGGGCGTTTCAAGAGTGCGGTGGCTCTACCCGCCCATTCGACTGACGCACGTTGCGGTGGGACCGCAACGATTTTTGACAAACCCCGGCTCGTGTCGTCCTGTGGCCGACGCTTCCTGCCCAGCAGGGAGCGCACCCAAGCTGCTCCGGCAGCCACCCCGGCCAAGGGGCTGCAGGGCGGCACGGCCGGGCTTTCTTGTCCGCTCGTTGGAAGCCAGCGTGCGGTTTTCTTTAGCTGTCCGGGACAAACTCCGGCTCGAAAAAACGGGCGGCGGGAAATTGACCGGAGTCCAGAATTGATTCAAATCGGGTGACGGAAGGTAGACTGAGCCGCCGAAAGTGAGGCGGCGGGAATCGAAAGAACCGCTCACACTTCGGAAATGATTACAGCGCCTACCATTACGACGCGCAAGAAACTCATGTCTGCACTATGCTTGCACTGTGATGACAAATTCGGTCACGTCGCATCAATCGACAATCCACTCAGTCGCGTCGTTGATCTTTGACCATCACACCCATCGGACATCAATCAGGTGGTCTACGCCATGTGCGTCCATGCTGCCTCACCTCGCGACTGAGTAAGCCCTGCATTTCTCTGCGACAATTCGCCATGACTCCTGAACAAGAAGCCCGACAACAGATCGACGTCCAACTGATGGCGTCCGGATGGATTGTGCAGGCTTGGAAGGAGATGAACCTTGCCGCGGGACGAGGCTTGGCGGTCACTGAATTCCCCGGCGCCCACGGGCCGGCCGATTACTTGCTTTATGTCGACGCAAAGGCTTTGGGCGTCGTTGAGGCAAAACCCGTTGGCACAACGCTCACTGGCGTCGAGGGGCAGTCAGCGAGTTACGGCGACGGCCTCGCGGCTAAGCTCCCCGCGTGGCACCGTCCGCTTCCGTTTCAGTACGAATCAACCGGCGCCGTCACTCAGTTTACGAACTGGATGGACCCACACGCCCGCAGTCGTAACGTATTCCAATTCCACCGCCCCGAAACTCTGCTGGAGCTCGTCAAAGACGAAA
>CAZBWM010000181.1:0-4638 GCA_964495375.1 uncultured Planctomycetaceae bacterium
GGCCAGCCACGCAGGGCGATTAGCTCAGTTGGTTAGAGCACTAGCTCGACAAGCTAGGGGTCACAGGTTCGAGTCCTGTATCGCCCACTTTTAGACACCCGCTGCCCAAGGCTGGTTGCAGGTGTTTCGTTTGCGCTGACTGCTTTTGGCCGCGGCGGGTATCCTCGTTGCCACTACCTGAGCACTCAGCGGCCGGCCGTCGTTCACGGCCAGACGCGGTGGCCGGCACATTCCTGTTTTTTCGTCAGCGCTCTCTTGGAACCTACCTCAGGTCTTGCGAGTGGGTGGCACAACCGTTCAACGCGGCGTCCGCCTGGTTGCTTGTGGATGCTCGACTGTGGCCGTCAGTCATTGAGTGTCTGCCGCCCAGGCCCGCTCCTCCAATTTACTTGTTCACAACCGCGCAACGCCCGCGGTCGATCGCCAAATGGGCAATTCGTCGGCCTTCGCGGATCGATCGACTGACCGCTCGATCTTCGGGATAGATTTGCGCCATGCTGGCCAGGTAGAGTCCTTCAATTGGCGTTTCATTGGCCGGCACGATGGCGCTGTAATTTCGCACCGCGATCGGCTGGGCCCACCGACCGCGCCACACGTGCGCGTCGAGAACCCAATTGCGCCGGAAATCGGGAAACATCCGTTGGATGTATGGAAGACTGAATTCGACGAGTTCGTCGTTGCTCATGCGGTACATGCTGTCCGCGGGCACTACGTACTTGGAAAGATAGGCGATGTGTTTACCGCCATAGCAACTTGGCGGCTCGAAATTCGTATGCTCAATCACGCCGACGAAGGGAAAGCTGGGATCGCTGACGCTCAACCAGTACGTACTGGAGAGACTGCGATCAAGTACGAGCACCAGGCAAACGCTTGCCAGGTATTCGATCTGACAAAGCGAGGCCAGATAGTCTGGCGCAACCTGATTTCCCAACAAGTCCGCAACCAAGGGCAACGCGATCGTGGCGATCACGCCATCGACGGCCAGCGGGCCGCTTTTCGTCCACACTTGCTCGACGCGGCCGTCGGCAATTTCAATTCGTTCCGCGGGCTCCGACATTCGGATCACGCCACCCGCCTGTTGAATTCTCTCGGCCAATTGTTGAGCGAGAGCGCCGAAACCTCCTTTGTAGTACCAAAGCTGCTCGGTGCCATTCAGCCTGCGGCGTTGTCCGCCGTGAATGTTGAGAGTTGCCCAGAGGTAGGTGGCGCTCACCGTGTCAGCGAAAGGACCAAATTTTCCGCGTAGCAGCGGTTCCCAAATTACCTCGAAGACGCGCCGGCCCCCTAGCTTGATGATCCACTCGGCGGCCGTCTGCTCTTCCAGCGGACGCCAGTCCTTGATTTGGCGGCTCCGAATTGCCAGCCACAACAACCGGCAGCGATCGACGAATGGAAGAGGCGTGAAGCGCAGCAGATCCAACGGTGAAGTCAGGCGATGGATCCGCTTGTTGTAGTAGATACCCGTGTTCGAGGGACGCGGAACGATCTGATCTTCGACGCCAAGTTCTTCGATGAGTTGGACCAGGCTCTCCTCATGGGCGAACCAATGGTGGTAGAACTTCTCGAGCAGTTGATCGCCGATCAAAAAACTACCGGCGAGCCCTCCCAAGGTGGGTGCAGCTTCGAGCAAGGTCACCTGCACCCCTTGTCGGGTGAGCTCATAGCCAGCCGCTAAGCCGGCAAATCCGCCGCCAATCACGGCGATATGTGGTGTGGGACGATGGCCGCGCATGCCGAAGCTCCCTTCCGCCCGTATCCTAGATCGATCAGCGGCACCGCACAATTCGCCAGGCTCACCCGTATCCCTTGCGAAGGTCGATGGTCCCCGCGCGAAGCTTGACGTAGCGATCCCAACCCCCCGTGCCGGCGATCGTTCCTTCGAACCTGGCGTCTTGGGGGCGGGCTCGAAGGCGATGTCGCCGCCGTAAATCGCCGCTGCAGTGGCCGGCAAAACGAGCGAGCCCTCATCGCCGCGCGCTGCTGCTCGATGCCGTGGAAGCGAAGCGCGTCACCGCGACGATGCTCGGTGACAGTCGTCGTGAGTCTCTCCTCGAATCGGGGAGCGATGCTTTGCGCCGCCGCGCCCGCAGGCTATTGGGCGAGTGACGCCATAGTGCGCCGACCATCCCGGGCGATCCGCGCTCAGAAGCTGAAGATTGATTTCGGACGCTTTGCCCGCATGCGCTTCCAAACGGTCTTCGCGTACTCCTTGTCCAGGCGCACCAGCCGGGCCAGTCGGATGTCAATCGTTTGGTAGTCATCGCCTGGCGATTTCACGAACACGAAGGGGAGGCAGATCGCCTTGATCTTTAGTGGGCTGCGACCTCCTGTCGGCAATCGGCACAAGCGAATCACTTCGTCCTGTGTGCCGGTCAAGGTCTCCGTCCAGAGAAACGAGGGTAGCTCGATCACCTCGCTCAGCACGGCGACGAAGTCCCCCCTACGCAGATCTTCGGGCGCAACCGAGGCGGCGACGGCGCTCGATGCGTCTTCGGACAACTGGTTTTTCGTCGCGGGTTTCATGGTTGGGCACATCGCAGGGCACGAACTGCGGTCATGCAGCCGTCGGGCCAGACTCCATCGAGAACCATTTGTCTTTAGACCGTGTCACGGTCGGAGAGGTTCGCACCGGCGCGCGGGAGAGGAGCCCTGGCGGCTAGGGAGTTGAGCCTAAGAAGTCGCGCCCTGCCGGCGATCATTCACATGTGTTACTTCTTGACGATTGGCGTGGATTCCAAAGGCATTGAAGCGCTTGTTCAGGCAGTTCCCCGCGGCATGGCACTCGGTCGCGTGAACAACCCACACGTCACACGACACATGGGAGCGACGAATTGCACCTTCGTGCTCACCAGTGGAATGTGCTCTTGCGATCTCTACTACGGACGGAGCGCGACAACTCCCGAAACAGTTGAAGCGCGGACGCGTCGAAAATACGAGAAGCTCGGCTGGTCGGCGGCCAAGATCGACCGCGCGCTAGAAGCGACCGCATCCCACGCCAAGAAGACCCCGTCGTTCCTGGGGCCGCGAGGCGACGTGCGGGAGTTGCTCGCCTCGGTCGCCGAGCCGCTTGGCAATCTGGCGTTCTTGGCCCACTTCTACGGCGGCGATATCGAGACCGCCCGCCTTGAGCTGTCGCCCGACACCGTGCGACTTACGCCCGACGAGTTTCGTCAGCCGGATCGCATGATCGACGAAGACCAGGTGGTCCGTGTCGTTGCCAGCGCAATCCACGGGAAGAATCGGGGGGGCTTCCTAAGATAAACTTGGCATGATCGACTTTGCGCTGTCCCCCAGAAGGAGGTGGTCGGCCGTTTTTTTGTTTGGCATTCCGGCGCGGCGCTACTGGACGCGGCACTCGCGCCGCCGGATGCTAGCGGGCGCTATTCCAGGGCAATTCGGCTTTGTAATTGGGCAGATCCGTTTTTGTCGGGCGCGGGGGTCTCACCTCAAGGTGACGTGTTCGACCGCTGTCGACGTTTTCAGATATCGCACCGCCAGATCGGTGTTTCAACAAGGAGTATTGCGATGAGTACCGGGCTGTTTCGTCGAGCGGCATGGTGTGCAATGAGCCTGGCCGTGTTGTGCGCTGCCGCGACTGCCCAGGGCGCTGACGATGATCAGGCCGAGGCCGTCCGCAAGCGTGCCCTGCATCTCGTCGAAATCTTCAATGCTGCCAAGGCTGACGAAGTCGCCGCGATGTTCCTCTCCAACGGCGAATTAATCACCGAGGCGGGCACCGTATTCCAAGGCCCCGTCGAAATCAAAGACGTGCTCGCGAAGTTCTTTGCGCAATTCCCCGGCGCGAAGCTCGCGCTCGATATCGAATCGATCCGTCTGGTCGGGCCGATCGCGATCGACGAGGGAACGCGCACCATGTCGACCGCCGATGGCACCGTCAAAGCGCAATTCCGCTACATCGCCGTGTGGGCTAAGACCGACAGCGATTGGCAGCTCGCTTCGTTCCGCGATTTTGCCGACGATCCGGCGCCGACTCCTCACGATCAGTTGCAATCGCTCGCCTGGCTCGTCGGCGAGTGGATCAACGAAGGGGCCGACGGCAAGGTCGCCATCACCTACCGCTGGTCCGACGACAAGAACTACCTGCTCGGCGATTATCAGATGACCGCCGCCGACGGCTCGTCGCGCACTTCCACACAGCGCATCGGCTGGGACCCCTCGCAGGGGAGATTTCGTTCTTGGTTGTTCGATGCCGACGGTGGCTTTGCCGAAGGGGCCTGGACCGTCGTCGAAGATGGCGTCGTCATCAAGTCTTCGTCGGTCAATCCCGACGGCTCGACCGCCACGGCCACGTTGAATATCACGACGAAGGACAAGGACCACTTCACCATCGAGGGGACCGATCGCGTGGTCGGCGACACACTGGACGAAGATTTTGAGATTACCGTCACGCGCCGTGCACCAGCCGCCGGCAAATAGCGCCCACTCGATCAACGGAATCACGTTGCAAGGAATCACGTCATGAGAATAACCATGAAGTTGGGGCTTGCCGCGGTCGTGGCCAGCGCCTGCTGGATCGCCTGCGCGGAAACTGCCGACGCCCGCGGCGGGCGCGGCGGCGGTGGCCGCGCCGGCGGCGGCGGACACATGGGGGGCGGACGCCCATCGATGGGGCACGTC
>CAZBWM010000182.1:0-4402 GCA_964495375.1 uncultured Planctomycetaceae bacterium
AGCCCCGCCGAGATAATCCGAAAAAACTCCCGATCAGCATCGCCCCATTCCTCTTCCCGCAGACAACTCTGTACGACTTCTCGGCATTGGCGGGCAAGCCACCAATTCGATACATCAGTTGACGCACTATCGAGCGAAGTCTTCGGCTCTTTTCGCTTCGCCTGCGGCCGCTACGCACGTGGTTGACGACGTTGCGGTCGAAATCGGTCGAAGATGATCGATGTGCGAGGCTCGCGTTCCTCGACCAGAGTGAAGCACTCCTCGTGCACGGAGAGGATAGACCTCGTATTTATCGAACCGCAGATCCCACTTGGTTCCAACGTCGAAACACAGAGATATACGCGCGATTCGTCGCCCAGTCATAGTTTGCGTCGGTCCGACAGACGCGGGAAGCGTTCCAGCCGCTCATCGACTTCCAAGGAAATCGCGGATCTGCCTGCCCCTTGCAACTCTACGGCCGCATGCTCGACGCCATCGTCGTCCACCGCGTCGGCAACCGGCCGGATCGATTTGAGCCTCGACTCAAGAAACGAAGACCCATACCGTACGATCGCCTCATGCAACCACGCCACGAAGCCAAACGTGCAATCCTACAACGACTTGCCGATATCTAAGTGCCATTCGTCCGACACACTGATGCACATTGCTGCCGCAGCTAAAGCCCTCCCATTCCGACCTCTGGTTCCATTCGAGCGAACTTTGCCCGTGTCGAACATCTCACCGGGGTACTCCTTGCAGCAACAAAACCCGCAAGGAGTGCCCCCCGATGGCTCACGACCTCGCCACCACCAACGGCCGCACGGCAATGTTCTACCACGGCGAAACTCCGTGGCACCGGCTCGGCACCAAGTTGGACAACCCCGCCACGGCGACCGAAGCGATCAGCGCCGCCGGTCTCGACTACCAAGTCGAGCTCAACCCCCTGGCCACCACGAACGGCTTGCCGGTCCCGCAGCGGAAAGCTGTCGTCCGCGCCGACAGCCACAGCGTGCTCGGCGTCGTCGGCAACAACTACGTGCCGATCCAAAACCACGAATGCTTCGAGTTCCTCGACGCGGTCGTAGCCGAAGGGGGCCTGCGCTACCACACCGCCGGCGCGCTCGGGAAGGGCGAGCGCATCTGGATGCTGGCAAAACTACCCGGCCACCTGCGGGTGAAAGGCACGGACGACCTCACCGAAAAATACCTGCTGTTGTCGAACTCACACGACGGCAGCTCGGCCCTGCGAGTCTTCTTCACACCGATCCGAGTCGTGTGTGCCAACACGCTGGCGGTCGCCGACCGACGAGGCCACGGGCAGGGGATCGCCATCCAACACAAAGGTGACCTGGCAGCGAAAGTGCAAGAAGCGCAGCGCGTCCTCGGCTTTGCCCACCGGTTCTACGACGACCTGCAGGGTCAGATCAACCGGCTGGCGAGCTACTACCCGACACCGGACCAGCTCGCGAGCTATTTCGAGGCCCTCTACCCGGACCCAGCGATCGGCAGCACGACACGGGCGCAAAACACCCGCGAACAGCTCCACCGGCTGTTCGAAGAAGGACGCGGCCAGGACGCGTACGAAGTCCGCGGCACCGCCTGGGCGGCCCTCAACGCCGTGACCGAGTTCGTCGACCACCTCAGGCCCACCCGTGGCGGCACCGACCTGCAGCGCGCCGACCGGCGACTGCGATCCCAGTGGTTCGGGTCGGGGGCAGCCCTCAAGCAGCACGCCTGGCGATCGGCGCTGGAAATGGCGAACGCAAACTGATCATCAGCAGAGATTGAGACGAAGGACAACGCAGGATGCCACCCGCAAAACCAACAGATGCCCAAAGTCGCCCAGCAAGGCGACAGACGCAACAACAAAGTCAACAAACGACCGCAGAGCCGGCGGCCAAAAGCCCGACGCACGCCGACGCCAGCGAGCCCGCCAACCTTGGGAATGCCGAAACCCAGGCGGAGTACTGGCGAGCATATCTCGTGCAGCTAAGCCGGCGCGCCTGCCCAGGTTGCGGCGACGATGGCGCCATCTTCTAATTTCAGCGTGACCAGCGTCGGCCACGTGTCCTACGACGAATCGTGCTTGAAACGCGGCCTGTCCAATCGACATCAAGCAAACAGCCACCATGAGTGTCTTTCGGCGATCGTTTTCAAGCGTCGAATGACACCGGGCGATAGCGGCATCTATAGCAACTGTTTTCGAAGGTCGGGAATATCGCTGATTCCGTATGGCCCTAGTTTCTTAAGCAACTTCTTCAGCACACCTGGCGAAAGGTCTCGACGGTTGCCAGGGACGGTGAGCGGCGGCGCTCCCGGTTTGTTGAGCACAATATGCGAACCTTTTCCAGCGCCTGGTTTCACCATATACCCGTGAGCCTCGGCGAGTCGGACCATGTCGCGACTGGGAATGGATGCCGGCCATTTCGCACGCGGAAGCAATGATCGCTGCTGGTTAGTCGGCACGACTTCCCAGATGTGATCAGTGACTTTGAACATGCTTTGGTGCAAGCGAGTCGCAAGCGTCCAATCCCTTGCGTCTCGATGTGGCTGGCGAACGGCCTCTTGCACTTGGCCGTGCAAAAGCGCGATTCCTCGGTTCAGCGATTGTCCGCCAACATAGTTGCCGGCCAGCCGATACCCAGGTGGGTCGCTTTGCCATCGCCAGCGCAAGTATTCGCGAAGCGCACGCGTGACTCGCTCACCCATCCATCTGCTATATGGAGCTGTCTGTGCCCTCGAGTAAGCATCTGCGTTGGCCAGGGCCTCCTCTAGATTGTCATCGGTTCCGAAAGTTGCTTTGTATACCGAAGCGACGTATGGGAGGTAACGCGAGCTGTTCTCCACAACGTGAAAGCGGATTCCCAAGGTCTCGACTTTATGGTGGAATTGCTCATGGAGGAACAGGGCGGTGAATCCTGATCGAATCAGCGCCATGCGAAGGTCTAAGTCGGGGCGCAAGCCGCGCGGGAGAAATCTGGCCACCCAAATAGCATTCTCAAGGATGCACTCACGTTTGATGAAAATGCCCCAGGCGTTACCGAAGAAATGCATCGGTTGATACCATGCACACGTATCCCATCCAAGATCGTGCGCGACACGGTCGCGATCATCCGATGTCGGTGGACTAGCGCCAAGTGCCTCATCCAATCTTCGCATGAAGTCGGTGAGCTCACCTTCTGGGTTTCGGGTAACCTCCTCAGCCCAATCGAGACCGACGAGCCAGTCTTCCTCGGGTTCCACGTGGTCCATCGCCTTCTGCGAACCTCGCCGAATTGGGAATAGCCGATTGAAGTCAACTGGATACGCGTCTTCGTCATCGGCAAGCGATCTCCAGGGGCTCTGCCCGATCCTCAGCGCGTCATGATGTTCAAGCCATTCGACGACAGATTCGGCGGTTGGCATGATAGATTCCTAGGTCCAGAATCGATAGTTCGTGAGCGTGGTGGTCGCTGTGCAATCGGGCTATCGACTGCAAGCCAGCAGTCCGATCTCGAGTAGTTGGTCAAAGTGCGGCATGTCGCCGCGGGAGAGGAAGTGTCGACGCCGGGTTTTCTGTGGATCATCCAGGCACAGTTTGGATTATTACAGTACGAACTCTTCCAGCCTTCGCTTCCGCCTCTCCCAGTCCGGCAGGCATCGGCTCAACAGCCGATAAAACGCGGGGCTATGATTGTGAATCTGCAAATGGCACAACTCGTGAACGATGACGTAGTCCACGCAGTGAATCGGCGCCTTGATAAGATCGACGTTTAGAAGAATGTTGCCCGATTTCGTGCAACTTCCCCAGCGACGGGGCATTCTTCGAAGCACGAGCCGTGGTTCCCGCGAGAGCTTCAGAGCTCGACACTGCTTCCGAAGAAGGTCGGCCCGGTGACGGAACACTCGTTCGGCGTGTTCTCGGTACCAACGTTCGACCGACGATCGATTGCGGCCGGTGTCCTCGAGGTCACTCGACCACACATGCAGGAATTTGCCCACAAGCTTCACCGACTCCGTCGAAGCCATGTGCACCTTGAGCCGATATTGCCTGCCCAAGTACAAGTGTGTCTCACCGGAAACGTAGCGCGAGCCCGGATGTGTTGGCAAGAACTTCTCAAAGTACTGTTGCTGTCGCAGAATCCAGCCGGCTCGTTTTTCCACTCGCAACAGCACCTGTTCCGCGCTGCTATCCGCGGGGGCGACCACTTCCAGTCGCAAGTCCGGATGCACCGTAATCGCGAGTCTCTTCCGTTTGCGCCGCTCAATGCGAAAGGGAATCCGCTTGCCGTCGGCCACGAGAAAATATCTGCCATCCGGCTGGCTGTTCACGATCATCGGCGATACTTCTTCCGAGCAACATCAAGACAGTCTTCCAAGATTTTGTCGATTTCCTCAAAGGTGAAACTGAGACCCGTGCGGCTCTTCAAGTCAAACAGGGCAT
>CAZBWM010000183.1:0-4393 GCA_964495375.1 uncultured Planctomycetaceae bacterium
GCACTCGCAAGTCGTCTCGCGAAGGAGAACCCCGTTCATGCCCGCATTGGCCACCGAGGTTGATCTCAGAGAGTTGGTGTTGTCGAACGCCCCGTTCGGCCCGCAAACCATCAGCCAGATTCGCGACACCCTGGCAGTAGGGACGGCCAACTTTCGCGCCTTGCGTGACGCCGTGCAGGAGCTCGAACTGAAGCCCGACCATTCGCCGGCCAGTCGCTTGCGATTGGGCGTCTGCCTGTACCTGTTGGGCCGATATCAAAAAGCGACTGAAAATCTCAACGAGTCGGACGGCGGTCCGCTCGCCCAGTTCTACAAGGCCAAGTGCTTGATCGCGCGCCAGCTTTACGCCGAGGCGATCAAGGCTTACGACGCGGCCGCCGCGGCCGGGTACCCCGCCGATGAGTGTGCGCTCGGTCGTGTCGACGCGCTGCGCTGCGGCGGCGATCCGCAGGCCGCGCTGGCAGTGCTGGATAAGCTGTCCGGCGCCGTCGAACAAACGGCCGAATACCTCTATCAGCGCGGCGCCACGATTGCCGCCATCGGAGGCAACCCCGCGGAAGTGTGCGCCTTATACGAGAAGGCCGTCGAACGCGATCCGCAGCACGCGGGGGCGCTGTTTGGTGCCGCGCTCGAAAACGATCGCCGCGGCAACGACGACCTGGCGATCGAGTACCTGGAGCGCAGCGTAGGGCGCTTCCCGCCGCATTTGGGCGCGCTGATGAACCTCGGCATTCTTTACGAGGACCACAATCAGTTCGATCGCGCCATGAGCTGCTTCCAGCGCGTGCTCGAGGTGTTTCCCGATCATTGGCGGGCCCGCTTGTTCGCCAAAGACGTGAACGTCACCGGCGACGTCATCTTCGATGAAGACGCCCAACGCCGCCGCGACAAAGTCAGCCAGATGCTCAACGTGCCGGTCACCGACTTCGAGTTGTCGGTCCGCAGTCGCAACTGCCTGCAAAAGATGGGCATCATGACCTTGGGCGACTTGACGATCGTCACCGAAATCGAATTGCTCAACAGCAAGAATTTCGGCGAGACCTCGCTGGTCGAAATCAAGGAGATGATGGCTTCCAAGGGCTTGAGCCTGGGCCAATTCGCCGGCGAGAAGCCGCGCACCGAAACGGTCTACGAGCCCGAGGCCATGTCCCCCGACGAGCAGGCCCTGCTGGGTCGGCCGATCGCCGATCTGAACCTCTCGGTGCGTGCCCGCAAGTGCATGATCCGCTTGGGTCTGACGACGATCGGCGAGTTGGTGCGGCACACCGGCGACGAACTGCTGGAATGCAAGAACTTCGGCGTCACGAGCTTGAACGAAGTTCGCGAAAAGCTGACGCAGCACGCGTTGCGGCTGCGTGGCGACTGAGCACGCGACGTCGATAGCTTTCCCGCAACCGATCGGCACAGAGCTAGATTGCCATGGCGCGCCAAAATTGGATTCTGTGCGATACTTCGCGCGATGCGTATACGCCTGAGTTGCGTCTGACGGCGAAAGAGCTGACTGAGTTGGCTCCCGGTTGTTCTGTCACCAAGCGCACCCTGCGCGGCGGCCTGCGCGACGGCGTCGACGTCGTCGAGATCGACAACGGCGCCTTTCGCTGCACGGTGCTGCCCACGCGCGGCATGGGATTGTGGCGCGCGGCTCTGGGCGATCTCGAACTCGGTTGGAACGCCCCCGTACCGGGGCCGGTCAATCCGCGCAACGTCAACCTTTGGGAGCCCAGCGGCCTTGGCTGGCTGCGTGGCTTCGACGAGCTGCTGTGCCGCTGCGGATTGGAATCCAACGGTGGCCCCGTCTTCGACGAACAGGGCCGCCTCCGTTATCCGCTGCATGGCCGCATCAGCAACACGCCCGCCTGGAAACTCGAACTGGCGATCGACAACGGCGAGATCAGCCTGACGGGCGTGGTCGACGAGGCCTGCCTTTATCACAGCAAGCTCCGGCTCACCTCGACTTTGCGCACCCGCGCCGGTGAAACGGGGCTCCGCATCGAAGACACGGTTACCAATCTCTCGGCCGAGCCTGGTCAGATGGAGCTCTTATATCACACAAACTTCGGCCAGCCGCTGCTGGAGCCGGGGGCCGAGATCGTCGCGCCGGCGAAAACCGTCGTCCCCTGGACGGCACGAGCGGCCGATGGAGTCGATCACTGGAACATCTATGGCCCCGAGGAACCGGGCTTTACCGAGCAGGTCTACTTCCTCGATCTGGCGGCCGGCGCGACGGATGAAACCGAAGTGCTCTTGCGCGGAGCGCGGGCCGAGCGCGGCGTCAGCCTGCATTTCTCGAAGCGTGAGTTCCCCTACTTCACGCTCTGGAAAAGCACGCAGGCCGCGGCCGACGGCTACGTGACCGGCCTCGAGCCCGGCGTCAATCTGCCGAACGAGCGACCCTTCGAAGAAGCGCAAAAACGGGTCGTGGAGTTAGCCGGCGGTGAGTCGCGCACTTTGCATCTGCGACTCGAAGCGCATGGCACCTCGGCGAGCGTCGCCACGGCGGCCAAGCGAATCGCCGAATTGGCCAAGGGCGCGGCGCCGCATGTCTTGCCACGGCCCCAACTGCCCTGGGCGCCGATTGCCAGTTAGGGCGCTCCGTCGACTTGCAGCTCGTCGCTGGAGACACTCGTCGCAAATTGTCCGCGCCGCCGAAGGGAACATTTGCGCGACGATCAACGAATGGCTGGGGAGCGATCTAGCCCGCATTTCTCACCAGCCATCTGCTGCGCGGAGCCCAAGTCCTTGGCTGGCTTCGTCGCAGTATGCGTCTCGATCCTCAGGGTATCAGCAATACGCTTCCGGTCGATCGGCACCCTGCTTCTTGCCAGCCAAGCACTTAACTCCGCTCGCCACGAAGTTGGTGAGAAATGCAGGCTAGCGATACTGCTGCCCGACCAGGTCAATCGCCCGATCCCGATCGCGCACGGTGGTCAGCCGATCTACGACATTCTGACGACGTAGGGGATTGCGGCCGGGCGACTGACGCGCAGATCACTTGGGTGCCGGCGGCGCGGGGGCAGGCGCAGGTCGCTTGGCCGTCGCGGGGGCTTGCGCGTCAACTTTTTCGACTCGCGCAATGATCACCAGTTCGAGAATGTTTGTCGATCGCACTTTTTTGGCTGGCTTGCCGGCGGCCCCTTTGACGACCTTCTCTACTTCTTCGTCGCGGATCGTCCCGCCCACCACGATTGTTTGATTGGGCTTCAGCAGGCCGGCAAACTCGAACTCGCGAACGAGCAAGCCTGGCACATGAGTGCCATTGATGGTCACGGAGCGACGGGGGTCGATCACGCTGATGCGCGGATGCATCACGAGCCGAATTTTGTGATCGTCCTGTTCGATTGCGAGCGCGTTAATCTCCGTGCCGTACCGCTTGTAGTCGATCGAAACCGTGCCCAGGCTCTGCGGCACAAGGATCGGAAACTCGCCACCGACGCGAAACTGGCCTGGTGTTCCTGTTACGATCACCAAGGTTGGTTCGGCCAGCACCTTGGCGAGTTTCTGCTGTTTGAGCGACGCCAGATACTTCAACAACGGGTCACCCTGATCGACGATATGCAAACGCACGCTATGGGTACCCACGGCGTAGGACTCCGCTTCGACGTCGCTATTGTCAACCTTGACATTGGACGCCGGCAGCACTGATTTCATATTGTCTTTCGCGTCAGCTCCTTCAAAGAACTTCACATCGGCCGCGCGCATTGCCGTATGCGAAATCTCCAGCAACTCGAGATCGACGACAAACTGCTGCGGGTCGGCGACGCGCAAGTCATTCACCACCTGATCGGTGACCAGCTTCGCCAGTTCATCAACGCGCCGGAGCTGCCCCGCGTCGCGCACCACGCCCGACAGCACGATCCCCCGGCCGAGCACCGTGACCTTGATCTCGGCGCCGCGGGCGTGCTCCTTCAAGTACGCATTGAGCTCGCTGGCACGCTTGGCAAGGTCGCCGCCGGCGGGCAGCGCGTCGTAGGTCGCGCTAGCGGGCTCGGATGCCGGCTCAGGTTCTTGCGCGATACTGCGCGTGGGGATCAGACCGACGACGGCGCAGAATGCCACGAACAGCAGGCAACGTTGTATCGTGAGCGACATGCCGAGCCTCCACGCTGGACACGAAAGAGAAGTGCACAACCGCCGGGCGCGACAACGTACCCGCGGTTTGCTCCGCGCGGCAACAGCAGGTTGTTACAGGCGGGCGCGATGAATGCCGGATTGCGGGCAGTGTTGTCCACGAATGCCGGCTGGCGGCGTAAATGCTGAGAGGTTGCCCGTCAGCGATGTGAACGGGATCAAAACTGCAGGCCCGCATTGCGTCATACGACCTGGCGCCTGGTACTTATCCCGAAGGGATTACAGCGTTCAGCCCAGGGTTGCGAGCTTGCGAGCTACCCTGGGT
>CAZBWM010000184.1:0-4295 GCA_964495375.1 uncultured Planctomycetaceae bacterium
ATGACAGACCACGATCTTCAGGGCGTCGTCAGGGACCGTGGCGAACCAGGCCAGGGCCTCGGCCACCTGATGCTCGGAAATCTGGCCCTTGGACCAGTTGGCCCGCGGCTGGACGCCACGGGCGGTGTTGATGCCATAGACCGGGTCGCCGACGGCCGATTGCAGGTTCGAACCGATCAGCATTTCGAACTCGCCACTCTGGTAGCACTCGACCGACAGCGAGCCGCTGGTGAGCCCGGTCATGTCGAGATAGTTTTTGTTGACGCCAAAGAAGATGTTGGCGCCGCCGTTGTCGTCGTCGGTGGCGTAGCCGGTCGACGCGTCGACGAACACCATCGTGTTCTCGTAGAACACCTTGTTGGTGATCGCCGGCAACGGCATCAGGTCGCCCGGGTTGCGTGCTCGCATCAGCAGGTTCGCGGCAGTGGCCGTCATGGTTTTGCTCTCAAATCAGTTGGTGGTTGGTTTGGTGACTGCCCCAATCGTGTTGACGAATGGCCCTAGCTGGCCAGCTTCGGATACGAGTTGGGCCGCAGCTCCTCGAGCCCGTCGTCGACACGGCGCGAGAACACGTAATCGGCTTCGCTGATCCCGATGGCCTTGAGTCGCTTGGCGTCGGCCGCGTACTCGGCCTTGTATTTGGCGTCCTCGTCGGCCGGCTTCGGATCGCCGGCACTGCCACCGCCGTCGCCGACCGGCGGGTTCTCGCTGCCGATCTTCTCCCGGAGCTTGGTCTGCACCTCGTCACGCGAGAGCCCCTTGGCCACGAACTCCTTGGCCAATTGCGGGCAGCGGGCCAGCTCGCAAAGCGAGTGAATGTCGTCGACGCGCTTGCGTTCGGCCGCCAGCGCTTCGTTGCGGGCCGCTTCCGCCGCCGCCTTTTCCTTCTCCGCGAGCTGCTCGGCGGTGAAGGTCACCGGGGCAGGAGTCGGATCGGCCGGCTTGTTGGCGGGGGCCGGTTCGCCCGTTTTCGTCTCAGTGGCCGTCGACATGTCGACTCCTTTGTTGGCGTAGTAACGCTTGAGAAAATTCTCCACGCGCAATTGGGTTTCGGCGGGCGTGGCGTCACCGAATAGCTTGTCGAGGATGGCGGTCGCCTGGCGGGCTTCCGCATCCGGCAGGTTGTCGAAGTCGATCGACTCGGCCGAGAACAAACCGTCGTTGGCGGCCGGCTCGTCGACGATGTCGCTGGCGTGCAGTTTGCTCACGCGCACCAGCGGCTTGAGCGGGTTGCCTTCCTTGTCGGTTTTGCGCGTGCCATCCTCGTTGAGCACGTATTCGCGCTTACCGTCGAACACGATCGAACTGCCGAACGCGTCGGGATCCTCTTCGGCCAGGTCGAGCACGTAGCTGCCGAGCGAACCGTCGGGGGACGAGTCGGCGACCTTCGACAAATGCAGGTCGGCCCGGGCGCGGTCGCCGTCGAGCCGAAAATTCTTCGAGCGGCCGAGGAATTTCCCCATCCCGTCGCTGCTCAATCCCGGGTGCGTGAATCGCGACTTAACCCCGAGCTTGGCTTTGTTCCCCAGCTCGACGATCTGCTCGAGCGTCTTGGCGTCGAGCATCATCCCGTGCCCCTTGGCCTCGCCGACGGTGGCGACGCTATAGCCGTAGATGATTCCCTTTTCGCGATCGACGCGCGTCTCGCCTTCCGCGATCCCCTTGGCGGGGTCGCTGCGAAACCACGTCCGTTTCGGTTTGTCGACCGTGGCAGTCGTCATGCGGGCACCGCCTCGGCGTCGGCCGGATCTTCCACAGGTTCGCCATCCGCATCGACTGCCTGCGCGTCGGGGTCGCTCGGGTTGCCGTCCGCCGTGCCGCCAGCGCCGGGTGCCGGGCCGGGCACGATCTCTTTGTCCTCGGCGACGCGCTTCTCGCGCTCCCGCTGACAAAAGACGTCGTACCAGTCCCCGCCCTGCGCACCGATCTCGATCTCGTAGGTCGAGAGATTGGCTTCGATCGCATTGCGGGCCGCGGCGATTTCCTTGACCGGATCGATCCAGCCCCAGCCCGGCGCGACCCACTTATGAGCGAACCAGGGCCACGGGTCGTCTTTAAAAGCCGTCGGGTCGATCGAGCAGGCCCCAACGATCACCGCTTCCTCGACGATCTTCTGCCAGACCGCGCACAGCACGCGCGAGATCAAAATCCGCTGGCGGGCCTTGACGGTGTTGCGGACCTCGAGCATCGCCGCCCGCACGCTGCTGTAATTCGCCCGCCCCCACGTCTTGGCCAGCAGCTCATAGCACCAGTTGATGCCCGAGGCGACCGCCCGCAGCGAGACTTCGAGGAACGGCCCGTACTGGCCACCCGGCTTGTTGGGGGTGGCAAACTTGATGTCTTGACCCTGGCTGAGGTCGAGGTAGTTGATCATCCCCGGCTGAATTTCTTGCGTGCGGATGCCGGCGGCCGTCTGGCCGGTCGAGGTGTTGATCGCCATCGTCTGCGAGTTGTTCGTCGTGACGATGCCGGCAAAGCAGGCCTCGGTCTGCGCGGCGATCACCGCCGCCTCGTCGTAGTCGGCCACGTCCTTGAGCTTGTTCATGCTCGGCGTGAGCCACGGCACGCCGCGCGACTGGCCGGCGTAGTGCACCGTGAACAGATGCCGCACGCGGTTGGCCGGCACCCGCTCGTAGCGGAAATCGACGTCGACCGTGTCGCCCGGGTGCGTGGTGCGAATCCAGTAGGCGACGATCTTGCCGCGGTCGTCGCGCTCGATCCCCAGCCGCACGCTCTTGCTCCCCGACAGATGCGGGGGAGTCTCGACCCGATCGGGTTCGATCACCTCGAGCACCAGCGGAATCGGCCGCTCGGCGCTTGACTGGTCCGAAAAGACTAAAAACGCTTCGCCCAGCTCGGCCCAGTTGCGGGCCGCCAGGCGTACCTGCTCGAAAAAGGCCAGCGTGCCGGTCGGGTCGCAACCGTGCTGCCACTGGTCGAAGACTTCCTCGAGCTCGTCGCTGATTGTCTCGGCAGCTTCCTCGCTGATCCCCAGCCGCTCGAAGTCCAGCCGCGGTTGCGGGGTCAGCCCCGCGCCGACCACGTTGTCGACGAAACTGTCGATCGCGCCGGCCGCATAGCAGTTGTTGCGCGTCAGGTCGCGCGAGCGGCGCCGCAGCGTGTCGAGATCCTGCTCGAGCGCCGAGTCGGGTGACAACCGGCTGGCAATCCAGTTCTTCCCCCGCTTGTGATCGACGCCGGCGCCGTCGTAGGCCCGCGAAAAGTAGCGCTGCTGGATGCGGTTGGCGTGCTGGTATGCCTGGCGCGCCAGCACCCGCCGCGCGCCCCAGGCCGGGTTGACCTGGTAGGCGAACTCGTCGAGCCACGCGCCGAGCTTGCTCGTCGGCAACGTGTTGGCGTCGGGTTTTTGCTCTTGAACCTCGTTCAACTGCGCACCACCTGCAGGGTCACGATTTGCCCATGTTTCTTTCGGCGACGTTGAACGGGATGCCCATTCCGCTCGCCGCGTCGATCCGCGCTTCCAGATCTTCGCGCAGGTCGCGGAGCTCCTTGAGATTCGCCCGCGTCAGTGAGCGACCGTCAGAGCCGTACGCTTGTCCGCCTGCGGTGATTTTGAAAATCGCATCCTTGCACCAGGCCAGCAGTTCCTCGTCGGTCCCGCCGGCAGTTGGTGGCAAGCCAAAACTCATGCGGGCCAGCCTACCCGTGCACTAGGAAAATCCGGCGCGCTGCCATTACCAGGCGTGGTAATTAAATCGAACTTTCGATTTTCAACGGCGGTCGCGGCGGCGCTGCTGCAATCGCTGCAAGTTGCGACGAACCGGCGCGTATTTCAGCGGCACGAGCTGCTTGTTGTCGTCGGGAATGTGCGCCGCTTTCTTCTCGCTACACCAGAGGTAGCGGACTCGCGTCTCGCCGACGACGTGCGAGTCGTACACGATCAAATGACCATCGCAACTGCCGAACGTGCAGGGATCGCCGGGGTTGGCCATCACCGGGCACCTCCTGGCGAGCGGCGTTGCAAATTCAATCGCCGCGATGGCGCGACCTCGCGATCGTCGCGCGCGGGTTGCTGGGGCGCCACCGGCTGCGCAACGCCGGCCTGCGCCAGCGCCAGCACCGCCGACCAATCCTGATTGACCACCATGTCACCGGCGGCCAGCGCGTACCCCTCGCAGTCGAGGTAGTGATTCCCCGTGCGGTTGTCGATCACGCGAAAGATTTTGACTTTGCGGCCCCGCTTGTCGCGCTCGTAGTGCGGCGCCTCGTTGACCACCTGCCGCAGATAGGGCTCGGCGCTTTCCACCGCTTCGCGATGGGCCCACCAAAAACCG
>CAZBWM010000185.1:0-4277 GCA_964495375.1 uncultured Planctomycetaceae bacterium
CGTTAACTCGCTAAACCTCAAACCGCTAATTCCGATTCACGCTGAACCAAGACATCACCCCCAACCCCTCTCCCGCAAGGGGCGAGGGGAGAAGACATGGTCGCCACCCGGACGCAAAACGCCCCACCCGGACGCAACCCGGACGATCACCCGGACGCAAAACTCCGCAAGGCCCCCTCGCCCCAAGTTGTGCTCTCTAATCGATTTAGCGTCGCATAGCAAAATACCCGGACGCACCCGGACGCAAAATCCCGGAAGAGTTTATAGAAGAGGCCTGAGGCTCGAGGACAGGCGGGTCTAGCCACGAGCCTCGGAAAACTGAACACTGAGAACTGAAAACTGAACACTGATCACTGAAAACTGCCCCCCATGCCCCAAAATAGCAAAACTCCTTCGATTGGCATTCTGACGGCCGGCGGCGATTGCCCTGGTTTGAACGCCGTGATCCGCGGGGCCGTCAAAAGCGCCACGCAGTTGGGCTACGGCTGCGTCGGCTTCTTGAAGGGGTACGAAGGGCTCGTCGAGCCAGTCCGCTGCATGGTGCTCGATAAGCGGAACACCAGCGGCATCTTGACCCAAGGCGGCACGATCTTGGGGTCGACCAACCGCGGCCGGTTTGTCGGCAAGCGCGGCGTCGACGAGAAGGTGGCCATCGAGCCGGAGCTGCTGGCCAGCGTGCGGCGGACCCTCGACGAGATGAACATCGTCGGGCTGGTCTGCATCGGCGGCGACGGCTCGCTGGAGATCGCCCAGCAGTTGTTTGAATACGGTCTGCCGGTGGTCGGCGTGCCCAAAACGATCGACAACGACCTGAGTGCGACGGCCTTCACGTTCGGCTTCGATAGCGCCTTGAGCTGCGCGACCGACGCCCTCGATCGGCTGCACACCACGGCCGCCAGCCACGAACGGATCATGGTGCTCGAGGTCATGGGGCGGCACGCCGGCTGGATCGCGCTGTATGCAGGCATTGCCGGCGGCGGCGACGTGATCCTCATCCCTGAGATCCCGTGGACGTGGGAATATGTCTGCCACAAGGTGCTCGATCGCGAGGCAGGCGGCACCAAGTTCACGCTGGTGGTCGTGGCCGAAGGGGCCCACTTGCCCGAGGGGGAACTCGTCGTGCAAGAGGCGTCGGCCGGCGGGCAGGTGCGGCTCGGCGGCATCGGGGCGCTGGTGACCGAGGAGCTGCAGAACCGCTTGGGGCGCGAGACCCGCTGCGTGGTGCTCGGCCACTTGCAGCGTGGCGGGCCGCCGACCACGTTCGATCGCGTGCTGGCCACGCAGTTCGGCGCGCATGCCGTGCGGCTGGTGCATCACCGGCGGTTCGGCGAGATGGTTTGCTACGAGCCACCGGACATCGATAGCGTGCCGATCGCCGACGCGATTTGCCGGCTGCGGACGGTCGATCCGCACGGCTCGGCGGTTCAAGCGGCCCGGGCATTGGGCATCAGCTTCGGCGATTGCCCAGCGACGGAGAGCCCGTTCTCGAAACCGGGGAAGCCGTCGTGAGGTCTGTAGTCTGTCGCCTGTAGCCTGAGGTCTGTCGCCTGTTGCCTGTTGCCTGTTCCCTATTCCATGCCGAGCCGCGTGAGGTAGCCCTTCTCTCGGACTCGTGAGAACATCCAGGCGAAGTACGCGGCCGCCGCGACCAGGTACACCGCGTTCAGCAATAGCGCCAGGCCCAAGAGCGACATGTCGACCCGGCCGGTATTGAGCGCCTCGCGCATGCCTTCGAAGACGTAGGTCGACGGCAGCATCTTGGCGATCACCTGCAACCACGGCGGCAGCACCGACACGGGGTAGAACACGGCTGAGATCGGCTGAATCAAGAATGGCACGCCCCACACCAGGGCTTCGGCGGCCTGGCCAAATCGCAGCACCAGGGCCATGGTGCACATGCCCATCGCCCAGCCGAACAATAGCAGACAGATGAGAAACGGGATCAACTGCCAGCCAATATTGATGATGTTGAACGAATAACAGAAGAGGGCCAGCGCGCTGAGGATGACCCCGGTGATCATCGATTTGATGATGCCCATGATGCAGGTGGCCAGCATCAGCTCGAAGATGCTCACGGGGGCGAGAAAGATATTGAGCAGGTTCTTGACCCAGATTTCTTCGGTCACCGCCAGCGTGATCGCCTGTTGCGAGCGATAGAGCACGTCCCAAAAGATCAAGCCGCCCAGCAGGTAGACCATCGGGCGGCCCGGCGAGAGCTCGTCGAGATAGGTGGTCAGGAAGCCCCAGACCAGTAGCTCCATGACGGGCCAGAAGACGATCTCGCCGGCCCGCGCCAGGCTGCGGCGGTACAGATACAGGTATCGCAGCACCAGCCCGGACACTCGCAGCCACATGGTTTCACGCTCCGAATGATGGATTTGTTTGTGGCTACTTCCCGGCGCCGGCCGGTTGCGGGCGTGGGGCCAGCGGCGGCTCGTGCAGCTCGTCGCTGCGGGCGACGCTGATGAACACTTCGTCGAGCGAACTGGCCTGCGAGCGCTCGATGATCTCTTGCGGAGCCCCTTCGAGCACCACCCGCCCACGCGCCAGGAAGATCACGCGATCACACAAGTTGGTGATCTCGGGCATGTTGTGCGAGGTCCAGATGATGCTGAGGTGCCGCTCGTGCTGGATATCGAGCAGGGTCGCCCGCACTTTTTCGGCGATGTCGGGGTCGAGGCTGGCCGTGGGCTCGTCGAGGAATAGCACCTCGGGGTCGTTCAGCAGGGCTTTGCAGATGTTCAATCGGGTGATCTGCCCCGATGACAAACTGCCGACCACCTTATGGAGCACGTGGGGAATCTCGAACCGCTCGAGCAGGCTGAGGATCTTCTGGCGTGGCTCCCGCAGTCCGTACAGCCGTGAGAAGACGAACAGATTCTCCCAGGCGGTGAGGTTGGTCGGCAGCGAAATGTAGGCGCTCGAGAAATTCACGCGTTGCAGAATGGCGCGGCGTTTTTTCTGAATGTCCATCCCCAGCACGCGGACTTTGCCCGACGTTGGGGCCGTTAGGCCAAGGACCAGTTGCAGGGTGGTAGTTTTGCCGGCGCCGTTGGCCCCCAACAGGCCAAGGATTTCGTTGGGGGCCAGCGCGAACGACACCCCGTCGACGGCGGTGACGTCGCCAAAGCGTTTGGTGAGATTGGTGACTTCAATGACGGGTGCAGCAGGCACGCGCGTCCCCCCCGGACAGAGCCGTTGCGAAACCTCGAATATACCACGCGGGGTCCTCGGACCTCAGGGGGGGCGGAGGCCGGCTGATTAGACCGCAAGATACACGGGATGCGATGAATGCAAGTTAATGCATAATAAAGCCTTGTGGGTTGGATTGGCCGCGCAGATGGCCCGGCGACGGTCGAGAGTGGCACTAAACGTGGCTCCGTTAATGCCAGTGCGGGGGGAATCGACTGCGGCGCGTAACACGCGTGGATTGGCGTGGCCCGCTGTCCATTTTCTGGCGATACTTCGGTTTCGGCTTGTGGTCAGCATTTCCCGAAATAGGAGCAAGCCATGCAGCGCCGGGTTGTCGTTGCGGCAGCAAGGTTGGTGCTTTTGGCAGTCGGAGCGCTGTTGGTCGACATGGTTGCGTCGGCCGAGGGACCACGGCCCGGCAGCGGAAACACGGCTTCAGGATTCCGAGGGTGGGGGGCTCCCTGGAAAAATCCGGATTGCACAATGACCGGACCAATGACAGCAGGCGGACCCGCGCCGCTGCTGGATGCCCCAGCGCCCGAGGAAGTGTACCGTACGCTCGTGATTAGTCGATTGTCGAACGACCTCGTGCAGCCGACTTGGGATCAATGGCAGCATGCCAGCATGGTGCTGGAACGAATGGCGGAATACACCGATCCGGTCCGCGTGTATCCGCTGATTGGGCCCGCGCGCCTGCATCACGCCTATTACAAGTGCACGATCACTTACAACAGCGCGATTGACCATAGTTGGCGTGTTCCTGGCCGGGGCTTGGAACTGCCCGACCGGCAGGTCTACTACGTCGACTACAGGCACCTTCACCAGGTGGGGGAGGCGGAAGCATTCGCCGCTCGGGTGAACAACATCGCCAAGTGGAACCGTTCGCGCTTCAATCGTTGAGCCGTGCCGTGGCGGTTGCCTTAGCCGGGAGAGCGGCGACGGAGGGATTTCAAGGCACATGGGGGACATCGAAAAACTCTCACCCGGAAAATGTCGTCACGGTCCTACTCTCGAGCGACAGGCGTTCATCCTGTCTTGCTTCGTATGGAATTGGAAGTTCCGGTGGCGGGGTTAGCATAACCCTG
>CAZBWM010000186.1:0-4110 GCA_964495375.1 uncultured Planctomycetaceae bacterium
GACTATTCTCGCGCGCTATCCCGACTACGCCGAACTGTCGCTGCAGACCGCCGGCATCCGGCAAGCGCTCGATCGCCAGCCGCTGCAGCTCGACGACGCGGCCGCGCGAATCGCGCTCGGCGGCAAACTGCGCGAGCTGGCCACGTCGGCCGCCACGCAAGAGAGCCTGTTGGGCGAAATCTCGCTGCGCCGCGAGCCCTCGAGCCGGGTGTTCCCGCCCTTGGCCGATCCCGCCGAAGTGCGCAAGTCGCTGGCCGATCGCCAGGCCGTGCTGTCGTTCTTCGAGGCCTCTGGCGTGCTGCACGCCAACTCGATTACGCGCGAAGGGCTCGTCTGCTGGGAAGTTGGCCCCACGCATCGCGTGCGCACGCAAGTGATCGAGCTGTTGCAAGCGCTAAGGCAATACGGACCGAACAAACTCATCGGCGCCAACGACCTGGCCGATCGTTCATACCACGCAATCGGGCAGAAGCTGCTGACCACGCTGTTGGCCGCGTCGCCCACCAACGCTCCGGCGCAGTTCGATCTCGACGAGCTGGTGATCGTGCCCGAGGGGCCGCTCTGGTATGTCCCCTTCGAGCTGTTGTCGATCGGCGGCAACGGCGCCGGGCGCCGCCCGCTCGGCGAGCGGATGCGCATTCGCTACGTGCCGACGTTGGGGCTGGCCACGGCCGGCACGCTGTCGCCTTCGATCGGCGGGCGGACCGGCGTGTTAACCGGTAAGCTCTTCCCGCGCGACTCACTGGAGACGGCCGTCGAAATGGCGACCGAAATGGCCCGCGACGTCCCCGATCTGATTCCGATTCGTCAACAGCCCGATGCCACGACCGGCTCAATCGGCAGCTTGTTCCGCCGCCTGGTGGTGCTCGATGAGCGCGCGCCCGGCGCGGGGGGGCCCTTGGATTGGTCTCCTTTGGCGTCCGACGCGGCCAGCCGAGGCGAGTCGCTCCTCACCTGGGTCCAGCTTCCGCTGCACGGGCCCGAGCAACTGGTGCTTCCCGGCTTCCACACGGCCGCGGAAACTTCGCTGCGCGATCAAGACGCCGCGCTCGATGGTCAGGATCTGTTCCTGGCGACGACCTCGCTGATGGCGGCCGGCGCTCGCACGGTGCTGTTGAGCCGATGGCGCGTGGCCGGTCAAACCGCCTTCGACTTATCGCGCGAGTTCAGCCAGGAGCTGCCGTACGTTTCCGCGACCGAAGCGTGGCAGCGGGCGATCATGCTCACGCGTTCGGCGCCACTTGACGCCGCGCGCGAGCCACGGCTCGACCCCGCCACCCGCGTCGATCGCCTGCGTGCGGAGCACCCGTTCTTCTGGGCAGGCTACCTGCTGATGGACACCGGCGCGCGGCCCGACGTCGAAGTGGAAGACGCGCCCGGCGTGGCGGTCAGTCGGTGAGGCCATTCGTCGGTTGCCGTTGGCGCCGTTAACGGTTCGATCTGGGTGGCCCGGCTGCTCGCAGCCGGGTGGCGCAGCCACAAGAATCTATTCATGCCACTTGACCCGCTTTAGCCTCGTCGATTTCAGAGTGCATCTTGTCGCTGCGCGACCCAGCCGGCAAGCGGCTGGGCCACCCTTGCGCAACACCACACATCTTTGTGTCGCGTCTCATTCGTCCGCGACCGGCTCCGCCCCGGCAATGGTTGACATCGCGCGGTAGGATTTCAGGTCGATGTCGTCATCGATGAATTGCACCGACGCGTCGGCATAGAGAAAATGCCCGCCCCCTTTGTGAGCGCTGCGGAAGTTGCTCGTGCGGTGGACACCGCCGCCGGGGGCCGGGCCAGCGGGGCCATCCCAATCCAGGCTCGGCCGGCAGTTCAACAGATCGCGGGGATCGGTCTCGATCACCGTGTGCGTGACCGGCGACTGATTCAAGGGCTCGAGCGTGCAGCCTAACACGCTCCCCAGGTACAGTTCGCGTTCCACCCCTTCGCTGGTGTTAGGCGGCAGCATCCAGGCCTGATAGATGGGAAAGTGAATCGTCGCGTCGTAAGGGTGCGGCAGTTTCTCGTGCTCGCTGTTGGTGGTCAGGCGCCCCGGCGTGGTGATCGGAAAGTCGGGGCCCTGCGCTCCTTCGCCCATCATGAAGGTGTGGCTTGCCCCGTCGGTGATCATGCCAGGCTTGCAAATAAACGAGCCACCAGCCAGCCCGTCGCTCGGCGGAAAGGCGATATCGAACATGCCGCGCTCGGCATGGGCAACCGCCGTGAAGTCGCTGTGGGCGATGTCGCTCCAGGGCTTCACATTGCCCGGCGTCAGGCACCAGGCATCGGTCACTCCTTTGCAGAACAAGTAGTCGGTCAGCCCAAATCGCTGACCCAGATCGTGCCCAATAAGTTGCCCGACGACCGCCATGAATGGTTCATCAACTTCAGGGAGCTTTCTGTTCGACGGACAGATGAAGACGGGGATCGCCGCCTGATTGATTCTCGTTTTTTGCTCGTACCACGGACGTGTGGTGTTGACCATCACGACATAGTCTTTTTCGAGGTGTGGCAAGACCAAGGCTAAGCCTGTGTGATGGAAGCCCTCCGCTGCAAGCGTTGCGGTCCCATCATGGGGCAAAATCGGCAGACTATAGATCGTCCCCGGCGGGTAGCTGCCATGCTGACTTTGATAGAACTGCAGCGCCTTGCCGATCTGTGCCAGATTGTTCTTACATTGCACCCGTTTGCCCGCCATTTTGGCGTTCATGATCGCGGGCTCTAACAACGAGAATCCCAAGATCACTAGCACCAAGAGAACAAGTGCTTCCGGCCAGCCGAACGTTCGTTGTCGCGAAAGCGGCCACATCGATTCACCTGCGCGCCATGCATGACCACGCTTTCAGCATGTGCAACGAATTCGTCGCAATGCAAGCCTCCACCCTCACGGCACCTTCGTGTCGGGGCTCGGGTCGCCAGGAAACGGGTCGCTGAGCTTGCTGTCGATGGGGGCCTCACCGGGGGCTGCTTCGAGCTTACTGTCCACGGGGCCTTCGTCGAGTTTGGTATCAACTGGTGATACATCATGCAGTTTGCCGTCGGGGCCCAACTGCTGGTCGACCGGCGTGCCCGGCCCGGCGACCATCGACTGCAAGGTTTGCTCGAGCGCCGCGAAGGCGTTCTTCCGCAGGTCCTCGCGCAGTTCGTCTTCGGCAGCCTTGCGGGCGGCCTCGTCCTTGGCGTTGGAGCCATCGTCCTGGTAGCGATACTGCGTGTGGATCTCGTCGCTGTTGGTCGCCTCCCCGTCGGCGATGGCCAGCACGGCCGGCCCGTCGAGGTCGATCAAAATCGCGCGAAAGGCGACATGCCCTGGCGTGAAGACGCTGGCGCCACTCCCCGCTTCGAGCGAGCCGCTCTGGAAATCGAGCTGCTGGAGGGCCAGCACATAGCGTGTGCTTAACAGTAGCTTGCGCAGCCGGCGGTAGTTCTCGACGTCGTCAAACTCGCTCGGGTTGGTCAGGGCCTTCTTTACTCTGAGCACGTCAAAGTAGAAGCCTAGCGGTCGGCAGAGGAAAGTGAGATCGTCGGCCGGTTGGTTCTTCACGCCGTCGGAGTTGTACGTGTCGAGGTCGTTCGCACGCACGACGGCGACGTGGACCGTCTGATCGGCCGTGTGGCTCTTGGCCGCTTCCTCCCACGGACCCCCGCTGTAAAACTCGGGATAGATCTCGAAGTGGACGCCGTCCGGCAAGTCCCCCGTGACGGCGGGGCTTTGCAGCAGCGCCGCGGCCGCCCCCAGTTGCGCGCAGCGGACCTTGATCGCCTCGCCCTGCTCGGCATTGGATTGCTTGATCTCGGCCAGCGCCTGGCTCTTGGCTTGCTCGCTCTTCGATGGCCCGCAGCCGGTGAGGGTGATCAGCAATGCCAGGAATGATAAGTAAGTCAGGGATTTCATCGCGACCTCGCTTGATACATTCGCTCTGCGATCCTCAGCGTCCTCCGCGGTAGAAATCGTTTTACCGCAGAGAGCGCAGAGGTGCGCAGAGTTATTCTACAAAGATTAAACCGCGACCTCAGTCCGCCTGCGCGTTCATCGTTCGTTTGGGGGCAAAAGTCCTTCATCCCCCGCGATCGTCGACATCGCTCGGTAGACCTTCAGGTCAATGCTGTTGGAAATGAAGT
>CAZBWM010000187.1:0-4044 GCA_964495375.1 uncultured Planctomycetaceae bacterium
CTGTGGCTCGGCATGGAACGCCAACGGGCGGCGTTGCAGGGCATGCTGGACAAGGCGGTCGAAGTTGATCAATCGACGATCGAGGAAACCGAACGGCTGCTGCGCGACCGGTTGCCCACGATTCTTGCTGAGCTGAAGCTTCCTACCGAATATCGCGCACAGAAAGCGCTACGCGAATATCAGGCGGAGGAAAGCCGCCTTCATCACCTGTCCGCGCCGGCGCACAAGATGGAGGAGCTGAAGGCAGAGCTTTGGCAAAAAGTGTCCGATGGTGATCTGTCAGTCGAGCTGCTCTCCGCCGTCCGCAGCAAGATTCGGGATTTCGGATATTCGGCCAGTCGCGTTGTTTTCGAGCTTTTCCAGAATGCCGACGACGCTTACCGCCAGCACGACGGAGCTGCGACGAACGCCTGTTTCCGCGTCGAACTGTCTTCGGAAGGTTCGGGCGGATTTCGCGTCGTCCATTGGGGCCGCCCCATCAACCATCTGGGACGCGACGCCGAAGAAGGGCGTCGTCTCGGTCACGACCGTGACCTGCTCAACATGCTCCTGATGAATTTCTCCGAGAAGCGGCCGGGAGACGATCTGACCGGCAAGTTCGGCTTAGGCTTCAAGAGCGTCCATGTGTTGTCTGACAGCGTCGGGATCTCCAGCGGTTTCATCGCGCTGCGCACAGTTGGCGGATTTCTGCCGACGGCCTGGACGGAAGGAATCGACGTAGGAGAGGATCGCAAGAGCCCCGGCGGCCGGAAGGCAACGGTGATCGACATTCCGTTCTCGACGGAGACCGCGGCCAAAGGCACCGAAGCCATCGGAGCGTTCCGGACCGCCGTGACCTGGTTGCCCGCCTTCGCACGCGCCATCCGACGCATCGAGATTGTCGATGACGCTTCGATGAGCGTCGATTGCGTATTCTCCTCGCTCCTCGACGAGAACACGATCTGTGTCGTTTCCATCTCTGGCCCGCACAGGGAGCGAGCATTGCGCTTCGATCTCTCCGGCGGATACAGTCTCCTGCTCCGTATCGACGCCGCAGGTCCCCGCGCGTTCCCCGATGACCTCAGGCGCCTTTGGAATCTCGCCCCGCTTGAGGAGGAGGTGCGTTCCGGCTGGTTGCTCAATGGTCCTTTCGCGGTCGATCCCGGGCGGACAGGGCTGGCCGGCTCGATCGCCGACCGGCAGCTGAGGTTCCGAAAGCTGGGTCGCGCGCTCGGAGATCGCCTCTTGGGACTGCACGATCTTGCGGAAACCGACTGGTCGCAGTTCGCGAAGAGCCTAGACCTCGATCCCTCCGAGAAAGTGGCGAAAAACATCTTCTGGTCCCGTTTGTTCGACGTCCTCGCGCCGGATTTCGACGACGACCTCGCCCGACATCTGCATGTGGACGGGCATGGATACGGGTGTCTCGCCGGGCAGCGCCAAGTCGTACCGACGCGTTTGCCGTCCCCGTTCGATTCATTAGTGCGGGCATCGGAAGCGGACCATTACACTGATGGCGCGTTGTCAGACCCCGACACGCTCTCCAAGGTGCGGGACTGGCCTACTCTGACAGAGTTGCAAAATCGGATCATCGCATCCGAGGTAGCTGGGCAACTAAGAAAGCTTGGCTTCGGAAACACCCGTCCGCTTCGCTTTTCGAACCTTCTTCGTCGCCAGATCGGCGAAGAAAAGCGTATCGATTCCGAGTTGGCCCAAACCCTTGGCCGCAGCGTTACGCCTCAGTCGATTCGGGAAACGCCGCTCGACAACGAACTCCATGAGATTCTAGACATTTCCAGGCAGGCATTGTTCCTCGCACAGGATGGAGCTTGGCGCGTGGCGCAGCTTCCTCATACTGATGCGGCGGACGACAGCGAACAGCGCAGACTATGCGCATTCGCGCCTGCGAAGCATTTGCTCGACAAGCGCTATACCGGCCCGGCACTTGAGTTCTTTCGAGTTGCCCGCGAACGATCGGGCTTCGGCCCTCAATCGCGTGATCTCGCGTTGTGGGTGGCAGAAATTTCTGCCGAGGACCATGACCGACAGACGGCGGCGCTCCGATACGTCACCGAGGGTCGCCAAGGCCGGGAATTGGGTGAAGAGATTCGGCGCGATCGGCCCAGTTGGCTGCCTTGGCCCGCTTCGCAGTTGCGGATCAGTCACTTGTTGTCAGGCTGGACGGAAAAGGAGAAGGACGATCTCCTCTACGCTCTTCAGGGCCGTGACGCGTTCCTACCCATGCCGGCCACTTCGCCCCCGCCACCTGCGCCTGAAGCGGTTCTGACGGCGATCCATAGATGGTGGAGTTCTGAAGGAACTGATCTTCGGACCCTATATTCGCAGCGAACATATCCGGACTTCTTCTCACCGTCGGAGCTTCGGGAAGCGACTGATCGTGCAACGTGGTTCACCATGTTCGCCCTGGGTTGCTTTCAATCATTTGGCTTCGCGCAGGACGGACAGCACAAGAGCTTTATCGAGGCTGGATACCGAGAAGGCTGGTGGCTAGAACTCGCCGAGTCGCGACCACCCGATGATATACAATCATGGCTTGAACGGCTTGAACGCTGGAGTGCGCCAGAACAATTCGATCAGCGATACCTTCGATGGCGACGTACATTTGTTGATTTGTATGTGTTCGCCCGATGGCTGGATGAATACCGGGAAATTGCCCTCAAGCTGCCTAGAATCATCGAGGACCACGGCATCATCTCACTAAATGGCGCCTTGCAGCCGAGCTATTGGGCACCGGCAATGCGTCTTTGCATCGACGCTGCGCCGATAAACCGTTCTCTCGGCATCGGTATGAACTGGATGATCCGTGAGATGCTACGCCACGGCGTGTACGAGTCACGCGATGAGGGTCTTATGGCTCCATATGGCTGGGCTCCATCCCAGCGTGTTCGCGCCCTGCTGAATGATCTTGGGGCAGACATTGGTGAGCGAGCGGACAAGGAAGCGAGCCGGACCATCTACGACTTCGTAACGAGCCACATAGGTGGTGATCGAGCTCGCTTTGATGGCGATTTGGACCTTCCGTTCCAATTGATTACCCGAGATGAAAACAGGGCGGCCTTGGCTCAGTGTTTCGAAACGACCGACCGCGATCCACCAGACTTTTGGGGACAGGAGCAGGACACCGAGGACGCGCTTCAGGCCGAGGCAGCTAACGGATGACAAACACAAGACAATTGGCAGCGGGTGTCTCCGTTCACCATCCGCGACATGGAAACGGGCGTGTGGTGGTGGATATGGGCGCCACTGTCATCGTTCGCTTCGGCGGGAATGTTGAGCAGGTCCTTACTGGCGAACTTGTCGAGATACCGTCGCTCCACTCGGCTCTTCGAGCAGGCTCGGCTGCCGACCCTATCGATGCGCTCATCCGCGCGCAGGCTCTCGCCGTTCGGTCAGTGAACGACCAATGGGGTGTCTTCTCGCGGTCGCGCGTCCAGTTGCTTCCCCACCAATTGTGGGTTTGCCGCAAAGTAACCCAAGAGTGGCCTTTCCGCTGGCTTGTCGCCGACGACGTGGGGCTGGGTAAGACGATCGAGTGCGGCCTGGTTCTCATGCCGCTGATCGCCTCCGGGCGAGTGCGCCGGGTAATGATCCTCGCCCCGGCGAAACTCGTTCCTCAGTGGCAGTTCCGTCTCAAGGACATGTTCGACATCCGGCTCCAGCGCTACGTCACGGAGGCTGACACGCAGCGCGGCGATTTCTGGGCGACCACTTCGATGGTCGTCGCGTCCTTCCACACGTTGAGAGGTGATCGTCGTGGCGCTCGGCAAAGGCTCCTCGACGCCGATCCCTGGGATTTAGTCATCGTTGATGAGGCCCATCATCTGAGCGTAGATGAAAGAGCCGGCGAAACGCTGGCGTACAGCCTCGTCTCAGACCTCCAGGAACGGGGTAAGATTAATTCTCTACTCTTCTTCACAGGAACCCCGCATCGCGGAAAGGACTACGGCTTCTTCGGCCTAATGCGTCTCGTGCGACCCGACCTCTTCGATCCGGAACAGGACACGATTGGGCAGCTCTCCCAGCTCCCGAAGGTCATGATCCGAC
>CAZBWM010000188.1:0-4027 GCA_964495375.1 uncultured Planctomycetaceae bacterium
AGTCCGCGTGGTCGCGCTCGGCAAGTTCTTTGAGCGCCTGTTCGGCGTCATCGAGGGCCCCGCGCTCGAAGAGAAACTGGCACCGCGTGCGGACCAAGACAAGATCATCCGGCTCGGCGCGAACGGCTTCGTCGAGGGCGCGGCGGGCAGCCGACCAATCGCCGCCGGCCTGGTAGAGCTGGCCCTCAATTCGTTTGGCCTCCGCCGCCAAACGTCGGTCCGATGCCAGGCGGTTAGCAACTTCTTGTACGGCCGCAAACTTCCGCTGCTTGAGCAGATTGTCCGCCAAACCCCGCCAGCCGTCGCGATAGCTGGGAACTTCGGAGACGATCAGGCGCCACTGCTCCTCTGCCTCTAGCCAGTTGTCGGCATCTTCGAACACCAGCGCCAAGTTGTGGCGGGCTTTGAAGCCGACAATCCCCCGGTCGATACTCGAAAAATGCCGCTCACCCCGATTGGCCAACGCGTGGCGATAGGCCTTCACCGCTTCGGGCAAGCGGCCCAGGCGATGTTCCAGGATGCCCCGACGGAACCAGAGCTCGGCATCGTCGCCGAACAGCTGTTGACCGGCGCGACACACCTCGTCCGCCTCCGTGAGTCGGTCAATCTGCATCAGGGAGCCGATTAGTAGGGCATACGCCTTGCGCAAATGGGACTCGTCCGGTCCGGAGACGTGGACGCAGCGCTTCAAATAATCGACGGCCGTGTCGTATTGGTCCATGTCCGCATAGGTCATGCCCAAGTTAAAGAGCACGAACGGATGGTCGGGATGTTCGGCCAGGTCCAGCTTCAGAATACGTAGGTCGCGCTCTTGTTTGCGGCGCCGGCCTTCCGGCGAATGGTCCGAGCCGGAGTGCACGACAAAGATATCGGTCCAGGCAACTTCACCGTTGGCGCGGCGAATGGCCGGCAGGATCTGCTCGTGCACGCGGAACTCGAAGCGGAGATCGGATCGATTGCGAATCAGCTTGACGTGATCCACCGCCGTCACGTCCAGCAAACCGTCTGCTCCCGCCCCAGGACAGTGCACCTGGATCACATGCCCCAAGGGCGAGGTCGCATCGAGCCCGTCGGCCAGTTGCCTCAGCCTCTTGCCATTGACCGCGTCAATCGTGTCATCCGAGTCCATCCAGAACAGCCACTCGCCCCGCGCGTGACGTAGCGACTCGTTGCGCGCCGCCGAGAAGTTGTCGCACCAAGGGAAGTGAAAGACTCGGGCTCCCAGCTCGCGGGCGATTTCCGGCGTTTTGTCGGTCGAGCCCGTATCAACAACGACCATTTCATCGACCCAGGGACGGATACTTTCGAGGCAGGGCCGAATCGTGTTTTCGTTGTTGCGCGCGATGAGCGCCAGCGAGAGACGGAGCTGCCGGAGTTCCAATCGCAGGCCATCGCTGTCAGCTCGGCTAATTGCTAGCACTGGTGGTGGCGCTGGGACCGATGTTGCCGCCGAGGCCGCTGCCAGTGAACGGCCATGGCTCGATCCATTGGTACGCCACTTCTCGTGAAAGAGCTGCTCGTTCTGACGCAACAGATGGTTAAGGTCGACGCCGGCGGCGCGAAAGGTCACATGACCGAAATGGTGCACGTACGCGGCGCGGGCGATGACGGCCCGATAGCCAGCCTGGGCTGCCCGCAGACAATAGTCGTCGTCTTCGAAATTGCCGATGCCGAACCGCTCGTCCAACAGGCCGATCGCGTCAACCACGGACCGTCGGATTAGGAGACAAAACCCAACCAGTCGGTCACAGGGTTCGGTTTGCCTGGCATGGTCCTTCCCCCATTCCCAAGCAAAACCGTCGAGCGACGCCAAGTCGCAGTAGCCGGCCGTGACTTGCTGAGGACCGCTGACCGCGTTCGAGCAGGGACCAACCAGTCCGATTTGTGGATCGGCGTGCAGCGCGTCGAGCAAGCGCTCGAGCCAGCCGGTCGTGACTAGCGTGTCATTATTTAAGAGCAGGATCTGTTGGCCGCGAGCGGCCTGGATCCCCTGGTTGGCCGCTGCGGGAAAACCCCGATTCGCCTCATTGGCCACCAGCCTGACATCGGATTGCCCGGACAGATACTCCACGGTGCCATCGGTCGAGCCGTTATCCACCACGATCAATTCGCAAGGTAGGTCGGTCCGGGCGCGAATGCTCTCCAGGCAACCATGCGTATAGCCCAATTGATTGTGTGTGACCACGACAATCGACGTGAGCTCATAACGTGGCCGTGCGGCGAGCCTGGCGCGCACCACGTACTTATTGGTCGCGAGCATTTCGACGAGTCGCGGCGATAGGCCCTCAGTTGGAAGGGAACCGGTGGATCCACTGCCATTCAGCGATGCGGAAACAGGATCACTCAGTGGCTCGCAGGCGTCGAGTTCCAAGCCGGTCCGAAAGCAAAGCTTTTCGAGTTCGCGGCGCGTAAAGAATCGCAGATGATTGCCGGCGCCCGCGGGACTATCTCCGGCATTCCAGGTTCCGGCTAGCAGGCCCTCGATTACCCGGCGCTGGCCAACATTGGGAATCACCGCCACGAGCGAGCCAGCTGGCTGAAGGCGACACGCAAACTGATGTAGAAGCGATTCCGCATCGCGGGCACGCGTTAGCAGATCGCCACAGACCAGACAGTCGACCGGCCCTGAGTTGGCCGGGTCGCGCGCACTGTCTTCGTCGTTAGCCCGGCAACCGTTTAGTAGTTCTTCCGCCGACTTTGGCAGAAGCTCGATCTCGGGCCGCGTTCGCAGTTCGGCAATCAGCGCTTCCGCGCCCTGCGGTAAGGCAACGCGACGAGCAGTTTCAGGGACCAATCCCGCGATCACGGCTGCCAACGAATGCGTGACCGGTTTTTGATCTTCGGTTCGCGCGGTTGGCTCCTGACATTGCGGCGCGTCAGGATTCGCGACGCGCTGAGGCATTAAGGGCAGTGGTACCGAAGGGTCTTCGGAATGCTCGCGTGCGTCGGCCCGATACCAGTGATAGACGTAAACTCCTTCCATCAGATAGACAGGCGCGCCACACTCGCGGGCTCTTGCATGCAACTGGTTATCGACACCGAGAAAGCCACTGGAGAAGCCACCGAGCAAGCGCCAGGTGCGCTTGCTCAGCAGAATCACCACGCCACTCATCAGAGATTCAGCCGTGGCATCGGTGAGCCGGTCACCAAACCGGTCGGCGAGTTGGCGGCCGACCTCGCGGTGATATTGCATCAAGTGATTGTCTGGGTCCACGTCAGCCACCCGCTGCCAGCCTGAACCGACGCGGTTCGTTCGACAGGTCAGTACGCACGGTTCGGGGTGGGCAGCAACAATCCGCTCTAGCTGCGCGTACCAGTCGCGCGTCGTGAAACAGGCGTCGTGATCTAGGAAACAGGCCCAGTCGTCATCGCCGAGCCTTTCCATCAGCTGGTTGTAGGCGTAGCCCAGATCCATGCCGTGTGCCGTGGGGCAGTAGGCAATCATCGTGACGATCATGGTCTTCTCCGTTCGACGCGCTGGCTGTCGCGAGGAGCAAGAAATCTAGTAATTCACTGAATGTCAGTTGTGCACAAACAGCACCGTCTCCAACTTACGGAACCGCGCCTGTCCATAGCGGGCCACTAAGTCGCTAATGAAAACCCAGTCGGCTTCAAATGCCCGGCTCTGCCAGCCGACTTCGAGGACTGCGCTGCGCCGTGTCATGACGCAGCCGCAGTCAATGAATTGAAAGTCCAGTCGCGAGTCGACCAATGCCCAACGACGATGACTGTGGGACATTCGGCAGTAAACGCCAACCGCGTTGCCATCGAAGGCGGCCAACATCTGCTCCGTAAAGCCGGGACAGTAATAGTTGTCGCCGTTGGTGATCACGATGTAGTCCCCCTGGATCGGCTCCTCGGCAATGTTCTCGAGTGCCAGGGCCCGCAGCGAATGCCCCCAATCATTGATGCGCTCGGGCGTTTCGTAGTAACGCACCCGCGGATCGGCCAGTTTCCGCAACCGCTGGGATAATCCCTGGCGGTTCGGTCCGTCATGAACCAACAACAGCTGCCAATCCTGGTGTCC
>CAZBWM010000189.1:0-3671 GCA_964495375.1 uncultured Planctomycetaceae bacterium
GCTTGGCGCGAGCCCGCTCGCCGTGCGCGCCAACAATTACAGAATACATCAGCAGAAGGCGCAGACGATCACAGAACGATCGCGGCCACGCCCAACGGCATCACCGATCAAACTTCTGTGTCCTTCGGCGTTCTTCTGTGGATGCATTGCCGTTTTGCGCGACGCCAGAACATGCGGCGCATAGAGAGTCACCACAACAACACCGCGATGACCAAGCGCTAAGCACGACTCGTCGCGTGAATCAAAAATCGAGATCCTGTTGACCTCGGATTTCGCGGTTCACCCGGATGAGCCGAAACTCGTTTCAATTATCCGTGCAGTCCGTGTCATCCGTGGTTCAGAACAGGCCACAGGCTACAGACCTCAGGCGACAGGAAAGATCAGGCTTCGGACGCAAAACGCCGCCTTCGGACGCACGTCGGACGATCGATCGGACGCAAAAGGCCGCGAGACGTTATCGCCCCAAGCTGTGCCGACTATTCGAGTTCGGATTCAATATCAAAACCTTCGGACGGTTCGGACGCAAAATCCCGGAAGAGCTTGCAGAGGAGGCGTGAGACTTGAGATCTGAGGCTTGGGGACAAGGAGAAGCCCCCTCACCCCCAACCCCTTTGTTTTCCTTCGCATGGACCTTTAAGCAGTCCGTGCGGGTCCCGCAAGGGGCGAGGGGAGAGGGCGTGGCCCGTTTTGCGTCAGCAAATGGCTCAGTGTGTCAGCATCGTCAGCGTTTGCGTCAGCAGGTTAGGATCGGGCGATTCGCTCGAAGTTCCGAACGACCTATGCGTTATAAAACCGACTGGCGACGAAGCTCGCCTTGCTGACGCTGCTGACGCAAAATCCCCAAACACTTGATTGGGGAGGGGTGTGGCGACCTGCGGCGACGCCTGTGGTCGAGATAATGAATCTCCAGCGCATAGCTAAGATGGTGGACCTGTCCATGAGTGCGGCCCTGCAAGATGGTGGTAAATGATGCCCCTGCTGACCATGTCCTCGATCGCCAAGCGGTTTGGCGCCACGCAGGCGCTAGCCGGTGTGTCGCTCGAGGTGCAGCCTGGCGAGGTCCGCGCGCTGATCGGTGAGAACGGTGCTGGCAAATCGACGCTGATGAAAATCCTCAGCGGCGTCCATCGCCCCGACGCTGGGCAGATGACGCTGGCCGGCGAGCCGTACGCGCCGCGCAATCCGGCCGACGCCCTCACGCGCGGTATCGCCATGATTTATCAGGAGCTGAACCTTGCGCCCGACCTCTCGGTCGAGGCGAACATTCTGCTCGGGCAGGAGCGGAGTCGCTTTGGCTGGTTGCGACCGCGAGAAGCGCGCGCGGCCGCCCGCGCGGCGTTGGCCCGATTGTCGCGCGATGAAATCCCGCTCGACATGCCCGTCGGGCGATTGCCGATCGCCGCGCAGCAGCGCGTGGAGATTGCCCGAGCGCTGGTCGGGCAGGCCCGAGTGATCGTCTTCGACGAGCCGACCAGCTCGCTTACCGAGGAGGACACGCGGCGCTTGTTCGACGTCATCCGCGAACTGCGCCGCGGAGGGTTGGCGGTGATTTACATCAGCCATTTTCTCGAAGAGGTCGCCGAAATTAGCGACACGTATACTGTACTGCGTGATGGACAAAGCGTGGCTGCCGGCAAGCTGGCGGGCACGTCGCTCGACACGATCGTCCGCGCGATGGTCGGACGCGACCTGAACGAGATGTTTCCGAATGTGCCGCACACGGCAGGAGCGCCGTTGCTAGAGCTGCGAGATTTGAGCGGCCGCCCCGCGCCCCGCGATGTGAATCTGACGGTGAGACGCGGCGAAATCGTGGGGCTGGCCGGACTTGTCGGCGCCGGACGCAGCGAACTGGTGCGGACGATCTTCGGGCTGGCACCTGTCGAGCGCGGCGATGTGCGTGTAGCGACGTTCTCGGGCTGGTCGCCACTCGGGCGATCGGCGCGACAGAGCATCGACCGCGGTGTCGGCCTGGTGAGCGAAGATCGCAAGGCCGAAGGGCTCGCGCTCGAGCTATCGATTGCCGACAATCTTACGTTGTCTCGATTGAAACCCTATCAGCGTGGCGGGCTGTTGAGTCTCGGTGCCCGCCGTCAGGCTACGAGCCACTGGATTGGCCGCATGGCCTGTCGCGCTGCCGGACCAGATCAACCGATCGGGCAACTCTCTGGTGGGAATCAACAGAAGATCGCCATCGCCCGACTGCTACACCAGGAAGCCGACTTGCTATTATTGGACGAACCGACGCGTGGGATCGACGTCGGCACCAAGGCGGACATTTATCGCCTCGTCGGTGAGTTGGCGGCCGCCGGCAAGGCCATTATCCTGGTCAGCTCGTACTTGCCGGAGTTGTTGGGCGTGGCCGATCGCATCGGCGTGATGTGCCGGGGCCGGCTGATTGATGTCCGCCCGACGACGGCTTGGACCGAAGACACAATCATGCACGCCGCGACGGGAAGCGTCTCTCAGGTCGCGGTGACCGCCAATTCCTAGACCGTTCACCTGAACGCGGGTTACTCCTTGTCGACCGCACGTACGGACTTATCGAAACCCGACGCAACGCAGCCACGTTCGGCGCATGCGTGGCCCTGGCTGTGGTCGCTCGTGGCGCCGTTTATCGGCTTATTGGTTGTCGGCGGAATTTTCTCCGCGCTGCAAAAGCCCCTTGATAAGCCCACTCCGTTTTTGACGACCGCGCGGATGACGCTCGTCGCCAAGCAATCGGCCATCGTCGGCGTGGGGGCGCTGGGGATGACGATCGTGATCATCGCTGGCGGCATCGATCTCTCGGCTGGCTCGGTGCTCGCGCTCTGCTCGGTCACGTTAGCGGTCAGCTTGAAACAGGGCTGGCCAGCGCCGCTTGCCGTGCTGTTGGTGCTGTCGGTGGGGCTGGCGGCGGGCGTTGTGAACGGGCTGCTAGTGACGGGCCTGCGGCTGGTGCCTTTTATCGCCACGCTGGGCACGATGCTGGCCTTTCGCGGCGTGGCGGAATGGGTCTCGGAACAAAAGAAAATTCAGGCGGATGCCCCCGCCTGGCTGGGAACCTTGTTGGACCGCCCGGTGGCCGACAGCTATCAACTTTTGCCGACGGGCGTTTGGCTGGTGCTGCTGCTCGGCGTGGTGCTGGCGATCGTGCTGTCGCGAACGGTTTTCGGACGCTACGTGTTTGCCATTGGTTCCAGTGAAGCCACGGCCCGGCTGTGCGGCATTCGCGTCCCCGTCGTCAAGGTGGCGGTGTACGCGCTGGTGGGGCTGTTCATGGCCCTGGCAGGCATCTTCGACTTCAACGACCTGAACAGCCAAGGGAGCCCGACGGCTGGACTGGGGCTTGAGCTTTCGATGATCGCGGCCGTGGTCATCGGCGGCGGCAGCTTGAGCGGCGGACGCGGCAGTGTCCTGGGGTCGTTGATTGGCGCCGTGACGATGACGCTGTTGCGCAATGGTTGCGTCTATGCCGGAGTCAGCGACCCCATGCAGAAAGTGATTATCGGCGGCATCATTCTGGCGGCCGTGACCATTGACCGAGCGCTGGCCAGCGCTCGTTAGTTTGGCGCTTGATGGCGCAGCGCACCTTTGCGCGATCGCCGGCCTACAACCGCGGCTCAACCGCCCGACGAGCGCCCGCGGCCGCCGCCGCCCCGTCCACCGCGACCCGAGCGACCGCCGCCGCGGCG
>CAZBWM010000190.1:0-3666 GCA_964495375.1 uncultured Planctomycetaceae bacterium
TCGAACTCTCGACATCCAGCTTGGGAAGCTAGCGCTCTACCAACTGAGCTACGCCCGCGGCGGGCGGTAATCTCGCGATCGGCCGCCACAGTCACAATATAGGTTCGGCAAGCCCTAGCGGGCAAGCGGCCCATCGCACAGGTGCAGCGCTCCCGCACTACCGAGCAAGACGCCCACGGCACGAGAAGAGAACCTCGGCAAGCGCGCCCGACGAGCGTTTCCGCCGTGCCGATAAGAAGACCCGTTCGATTCGACAAGCACGGTATCCGCGAGGTTCGCGAGGGGGGCAGCGCCCACAAGCCTTCGGGCACCGTGCATTAACCGACCATCATCAAGGCTCGTAGGAGGCGATGGCCCGACGCAATGGCCCAAGCAGTACTGCAAGCTATATTTCAGGTGCGCCGCTAAAGGAAGTCTGCTGCGCCGCTAAACGGAGTCCGCACGCGACCGATCCCTCCACCACACCGCCCCCTCGGCCACCCCGCACCATGAACACAATCGACTACATCTATCGGTTCGATCCCAATAACCCGTCGGCCAAAGAACCGCCGCGCGACGCCGATGCCGCCCGCCGTGTGTTGGAAGACGGCAACCGGCTCTTCTCGCGCTGGATGGAAAGCTGTCGCACGTTGACCTTCAGCGATGGCGAGCCCCGCTACCTGGTGCCCTGCAACGGGCTCGAGGTCGGCATGGTCCGCTCGGCAGGTCAGATGCCCAAGCAAGCGCCGTTCGCTGTCGTGGTCGGCTGCTCCGACGCCCGCGTGCCGACCGAGATGATCTTCGGCCAGGGCTTCAACGACGTGTTCGTGATTCGCGTAGCCGGCAACGTGCTCGGCGACGTCTGCATGGGGAGCGTCGATTTTGCCGTCAACGCGCTGAGCGACAGCGTGCGCGTGGTCGTCGTGCTAGGGCATAGCGGTTGCGGCGCGGTGACCGGCGCGGTCGACGCCTATCTGCGGCCGCTGAAGTTCTGGTCGCGGTCGTTGTCGCCGATGCTGCGGTCGCTGGTGCAGCGCATCTTTGTCGCGGTGCGCGAGGCGGCCAACGCGATCAAAGATGTCTGGGGCCCGGACGCCCGCGACATGCCCGGCTATCGCGAGGCGCTGATCGAAACGGCGGTCTGCATCAACGCGGCCCAGGCGGCCTTCGAGATCCGTCAGGAAGTCGAGCGCAACGGCAAATGGGAAATCGAAGTTTTCTACGGGGTACACAACATCCGCAATCACCAGGTCTGCATGCCGGTCGATCCTGACGCCTCGCGCAGCGACGAGAACGTGCGGCTGGCCCATTCGCCGTCGAACCCTTCAGAGTTCCACACGCTGGGCATGCAAATGGCGGAGCTGCTGAAGCCGAAGGGGTGAACTGCCGCACGGATCGATTCTGCTCGCGGGGTGCGAATCTCAGCTTTTGGGCGGCTCGATCGTCGGCCTCAACGTCCCATTACGGTATGAGCGCGTGACAACCCATTCTGCCGAGAAGATGCTAATCAATCCAACCGCCAAGAAGATCAACCCTATCGTCAGATAGAGTAGCGGGTTCCATTCATGCGCTGGATTGAAAATGCCGGCTAAATATCTGACGCCATTGAAGACCCAGAATAGACCGATCAGCCGAATAGACAGCCCAAATACTTCGGCGAATGCCTCGCGCCAAGCCATCGTGCCCTCGCTAGCGATGTTGATTACGACTCGCGCAGTTGCACGATTCGTCGGGCCAGTCGCTCACGCAGCACCGCGGCGCTACACTCGGTGATCACGTCCATGTTCGACCGCGAGTCGGTCGGCCGCCGGCGATCGAAGACCGTCGCCCCCAGCGTGATGTCGCCGCGCGTTTCCACGTCGCCGTGCAGCGCCGTGGTCGTGAACAGGTCGGGCTCGGTCAGCCACAAGAGCGCGACCGCGTCGTGCAGATGGACCCCTTCGAAGCCCAGCACCTGATGGTGCGTGCGGTAGGCGAACGGAAGAATCCGCCGCAGCAACCGACCCACGCGCGTGACCTCGGGCGGAAGCTGATCCAGCAGGTCGTAGGTCATCAGTACTTGCAGCGTGACGTCCAACGGGACGATCGTCTTGGCGACCGGCGCGCGAAACACCTCGCTGGCAGATTGCGGATCGCAGTAGACGTTGAACTCGGCGGCCGCCGTCACGTTGCCGGGCCCGCCGAGGGTGCCTCCCATGAAGACGACGCTTTGAATCTGATCGACCAGGTCGGGCATGCGGCGCAGAGCGCGGGCCAGGTTCGTGAGCGGGCCCAGGCAAACGATCGTCACCTCGCCGGGGAACGCCCGCACCACGTCGGAAATCAATTTGTCCGACGAGTGCATGTGGTGCAGCTCGGCCACCTCGAAGTTGGCGTTCGCCAGGCCGTCGGCGCCAAAGATATGACGCGTGTCGGCCGGCAGGCCATTGTCGGGCTCGCTCGCACTGCCGATGCGCGGCAGCCGGGGCGGGTCCAACTGCTCGACGATCGCCTGCACGTTGCGGGTGGCGCGTTCGGGCCCCACATTGCCGGCCACGGCGGTGACGGCCTCGACTTCAAGGCGTGGATCGAACAGCGCAAGCGCCATCGCCACGGCATCGTCGATACCAGGGTCCACGTCTAAGATGATTTTGCGCGGCATGCCGAACCTCCGCGGCCGCCTTGTGGTCGAATTCGAGGGATAATAATGGTCGTGATCGACCCCCTCGCATCCTTGCGACCGGCAACGTTCTCGCGGATTCTAAAGGGCTCGCCGCCCGATGGCAAGTTTGAGCCCGCGAGCTGACAACTAAGATTTTTCACGAACCATACGGTATTCAAGGCATGGCTGATTTCGACGAAATCCTCGGCACCGTGGTCGGGGGAAGCGACCTCTCGCAGGCGGATGCCGAAGCGGCGATCGAGCAGTTGATCGCCGGCACGGTCGCCGATGCGCAGATCGGGCTGTTTCTTTCGGCCCTGGCGTTCAAAGGCGAAGCGGTCACCGAAGTGGCCGGAGCCGCGCTCGCCCTGCGACGCCACATGACGCCGATTCGCACGGCACGGCCGGGATTGCTCGACACCTGCGGAACCGGTGGCGACGCGTCGGGCACGTTCAACATCAGCACGGCTGCGGCGCTCGTCACCGCCGCGGCAGGCGTTCCGGTGGCCAAGCATGGCAATCGCCGTGTGACGAGCCGCAGCGGCTCGGCCGATGTGCTGGCCGTGCTCGGGGTGAACGTCGAAGCGAGCGTCGAAGTGGTGGAGCATTGCCTTGACGAGTTGGGCATCTGTTTTTGCTTCGCCCCGCTGCTGCACGGGGCGCTCAAGAATGTGGCGCACGTGCGGCGCACGCTCGAAATGCCGACGATCTTCAATCTGCTTGGCCCGTTGGCGAACCCGGCCGGCGCGCAGTACCAGTTGCTGGGCGTCGGCAAACCCGAGCGGCGTTGGCTGCTGGCCGAAGCGCTCGAACTATTGGGCACCGAGCATGCGCTGGTCGTCACCGGGCGCGATGGTCTCGACGAGGTAACCGTGGCCGCCACGACCGACGTGATTGAAATTGGCGATGGCACACCGCGATCGCACGAGTGGACGCCTGAGGAGTTTGGCCTGACGCGGTCGTCGCTCTCGGGCGTGCGTGTCGACGAAGAAACCAGTTCGGCGAGCGCTCCGGAGCAAAGCGCGGCGATTATCACTGGGGTGTTG
>CAZBWM010000191.1:0-3584 GCA_964495375.1 uncultured Planctomycetaceae bacterium
AACGTATTCCAATTCCACCGCCCCGAAACTCTGCTGGAGCTCGTCAAAGACGAAACGACCTTACGCGGGTCGCTTCGGCAAATGCCAGAACTGTCGCCGCAGGGACTCTGGCCCAAGCAGTTCACGGCAATCAACAACCTGGAAGAGTCGCTCGCCCTGGCGAAGCCCAAGGCGCTAATCCAGATGGCGACAGGCTCAGGCAAGACCTTCACCGCCGCGAACATTGCCTACCGGCTTATCAAATACGCTCGTGCTCGCCGCATTTGTTTCCTCGTCGACCGCACGAACCTCGGGTTGCAAACGCTCAAAGAGTTCCAGCAGTTCCAGCCGCCGGGCGAGCGGCACACGTTTGACAAGCTGTACGTCACCAGTTTCCCCCGGACCAACCACTTCGATCCGGTCAACAAGGTCGTCATCACGACGATTCAGCGCCTTTACTCAGTGCTGACCGGTGCGCCGGAGCTAGCTGAGGAAGACGAAGAGCGCTCCAGCTACGAGGGCCCCGGGGCGTTCAAAAAGCCGCCCAAGCCAATCGTCTATAATGAAAAGCTCCCGCCAGAATTCTTCGACGCAATCGTCGTCGACGAGTGCCACCGCTCGATCTACAGCGTGTGGGGCGACGTGCTGAAGTACTTCGACGCATTCACCGTGGGCCTCCGTACGTAAACGCCCGCGGTTCCCATCACGACTCGTCAGCGGGCGTGGCCTACTCTACCATCCACGTCAAGCACGCCCCGCAAGACGATCGAGCGTGGCCATCCTGCCGAGCCTCGGCAGCGAATACTTCAGCGGGCTGTTAGGAGAGCCACGGCCAAGCGACGGCGAGCATTCCGCTCGGCCGTAGTGACGGAGGTTCTCATACACGGTATTACGGTGCGAGCAGTACCGATGGTTCAAGTGCTGGATCGGGAAGAGTAGTGGGGTACTTCTCCAATCGCCGGCAGCTGGTCGACAATCGTTGGCCTGAGTTGCCACCCAGATCGAATCAGGCCGCAGATGCCGCATCTCGACTTGAAATCATGTTCGAGTTTCATGACGGATAATGGCTGGCAGTCGTATCAAAAAAGCGCGATGCGTAGACTGGGTTTTCACTTCCACACCTGCGTTTTGCCGTTGTCTGGCACGCACCGACTTTTTTGGCAATACCGGCCCTAGAAGTGATTCAGACGTCGCTGGCCGACAGCGATAAATACCCCTCAGGCGCGAGACTCGTGGCGAGCATCACGGTGTTGATGTCGCGATGGTCCATCCAAGTGCTGCCGTGACGATGGGCAGGATCGGACCAGAACGTCCTGATCCGATCGGCCAGGGGTTTGTAACGCAACAGCCCGTCGATGATGGGCCCGAGTTCGTGCTCTTCCTTTGCCAGCATGCTGATTTGTGGCAGTCCGTAAAGCCCTATCGCCAGACCTAGTTCTCGAAAGGGAAGGCGATACTCAGCGGGTCTTTCGAGCAGCGACGAGCGACCAAATGCCTGAAGGCTCACGTTGGCCTCGACCAGGATCTGACGCAGCAATGCACGACGTTCCAGACCGTAGCCGAACACCAACTGAGCAAGGCGCGTCGCGCTGTCGAGCAAGCCGCCGATACCAAGCGGATCGTCAGTGGCCCAGCGGGCGTCTTGGCACATCGCGATCGTATCAGCGATCGGCGTGTCCAGGGCCGCGCTTTCCGCCGCGTTCAATCCCGTGGCGGCTTCCAATTCCAGATAGGTGACCAGGCCGTCGAGAGCATCATGCTGCCCCATCGAGGTGACGAGCGGACGGCTCAGGTCGATGCTCATCTTCCAAACCATCCGCTTAGGGCCGCCAGGGGCGACCTCGTAGGTGAACACGCTGTGGGCGGTCGCGGCGAGCTCAATACCCCAATGCAGGTAGCGATGTTCGCCTGTTTCGCGGCTCAAGCGATACAGGGCATGAATCCACTTTGTCAGGTAGTGAAAATACTGGCCGTCCTGGTCCCACTCCAGGCGCGAATCTGGTAGCTCGCGCGGTCCGCGTTCGTTCAGTCGCTTACCAATGCGTAGACCACCACGCGTGGGTTGAAGTTCCCCCTCCTCGTCCGACAAGCCACTGATCCACCCGCGTCTCGGGTCGTCCTGGCGATGCCGCCCCAGGATGTGATGCGTTTGGTCAACCAGGTCGACCGCCAGTTTCAGATCGTGTTGATTACCGGTCTGTCTGTAAAGTCCGAGGAAATTACAGACGCCGAAAGCATCGGTCCACAGATACCGGCGCGGCGGCATTTTCCCCGTGAGGCCCGTGGAGCCGGCAAAGTCGTCCATCAAGACTTGAGCAAGAGTTTCGCTCATGATTCGTTGCGTACCTTAGAATGATGCACGGATAGCCGGCATCTTCATCATCCGCCGGAGTCCGGATTAAAGACTTTGTCTGTCAGTCGTTTGCGCAGCTCAGCGGCTTCGTACCTGGTCAGGTCCTTGTCGATCGTCACCCGCAATCGCTTGCCCGTCTGCTGACCTAGCGATTTTTTGAGAAGTCCAAGAAAATGGGGAGGCGCCACGAGCGTCACGTGGTCGAATCGATTGACGACGACCGCCTGTTCCAAGTAGTCGGTAAGCTGCTGGGCAAACCGGATCGTCTCGGCCTCCTTAGGCCACGTGCGGGGCTCGAACGCCGTTCGTCGCCCACCTTGGGATTCTCCCTGTTGCCCGCGTCCTGGGGGACCGCCGTCTTCGATCTGCCTCGAAGGTTCTCGTCCTGCGGGATTATCGAATTCCTGCAGGAGCGTCCAATTGGATTCGGGGAGTTCCGTCGTATACAGCTTTGCGCGGCTGCCATCCGAAACGACAATCCAGGCGGTCATCTTGTTTCCCTCCGGTAGTAAATCAGTTTAGCTAGCCAGTACCTTTAGTAACCAACCCATGATTCGTGTTCTCGGTCATACCGGCTGGCGCCTCGGTGCGTGCCTTACCCTGGCGAGCTGATTCTTCGAGGAATTCAGCGGCATCAGGCACCATTCAAGGTGGCCTCGGTTTCCAGAATTGCGAGTGTGGTTTTGAGTACCGTGTCGGGGTTAAGCGAGATGCTGTCGATCCCTTGCTCGACGAGGAATTGCGCAAACTCGGGGTAATCGCTCGGGGCCTGGCCGCAGATGCCGATCTTGCGCCCCTTGGCGCGGCAGACGGCGATGACCTGGGCGATCATCTTTTTCACGGCGGCATTCCGTTCATCGAAAATCGGCGCGACGATTTCGCTGTCGCGGTCCACGCCGAGGATCAACTGCGTGAGGTCGTTCGACCCGATACTAAAGCCGTCGAAGATGTCAGCGAACTCCTCGGCCAGGATCACATTGCTGGGGATTTCGCACATCACGTAAATCTCCAGCCCATTCTGTCCGCGCTGGAGGCCATGCTTTTTCATCTCGGCCTGAACCTGGCGGCCCTCCTCAAGGGTACGGCAGAAGGGGATCATCAGTTTGAGGTTCGTCAGCCCCATCTCGTCGCGGACTTTTTTCACGGCCTGGCACTCCAGCGCAAAGCCGGCCTGGTAGCGCGGGTGGTAGTAGCGGCTCGCGCCGCGGAAGCCGATCATCGGGTTCTCCTCGTCGGGCTCGTAGGCTTTGCC
>CAZBWM010000192.1:0-3521 GCA_964495375.1 uncultured Planctomycetaceae bacterium
GCGACGTAATCGCGGTATCCTGCCGATGTTGAGGGCGAAGCAAACGTGATCTCCTCGCCCGGTTTGAGGTACTCGATCATGCCCGGCTCGAAGCTTTCGACGCGCTTGCCGGTGGCCGGGTCCGGCGCGGCAGGTGCAATCGCCGGGCCATCCGGTCCCTGCGGCTGTGTTACGAACGCCGCAAAGCACGCCTCGATCTTCTTGCGGACCAGTTCCGCTTCCTCGTACTCGTCGAGGTCGCGCAGCGTAACCACCACGGGCGCGAGCCACGGCACGCCGCGAACCTGGCCGGGCCGGTCCTTGCGATAGATGTGCAGCACCTCGCTCGCCGGCACGCGGATGGATTGCAGCGCCGCGCCGCCGCGCACGCCAGTCTGCACCACATCACCGGGATGCTGGCCGTAGAGCCAGTAGAAGATCCGGCGGCCGACCAGGTCGAATTCGATGCCCTGAATGATGTAGCCGGTATCGGTCTTCTGCGTTTTCGTTTGATCGAGGTAATCCGGCTCCAGCACCTGGATCTGAAGCGGAATGGTGAAACCATCCTCGGGCCGCCGCTGCCGGAAGCGCACCAGGCACTCGCCACTTTCGAAAACGGTTCGCGCCACGAGCGCCTGAAGCCCGTAGAAATCAAGCTGCCCGTCGGCATCGCACTCTTCCATCCAGGCCGCCCAGGCTGCGTTTGCGGCGCGATCCACCTCCGGCTTTCCGCTCCGCGCTTGGGCCGTGATCCCTGTGCCGATCGCGTTTCCGACGACCTCGGCCACAGCGCGCGCGGCATAGGCGTTGTTGCGCACCAGGTCGCGGGACCGCTCGCGCAGTTTCGAGAGCGCGACGGCGATCTCGGCGTTGGCCGAGTTGCCTGTGGTGATCCAGCCGCCGGTGCGCCGGTCGGTCCTGGCGCCCTCGTAGGCTAACCGGATGAGTTCTCCCGCGCGGCGCGCGCGCATCCGGCGCAGACCCGTCTCGGGCGACACCCAGGCGATCGCTTTATCGAGCCAGTTCATCCTTTTGAGGTTTGAGCGAAACTGAAGCGGTCCGTGGCCGTTCCGGCTTCCGCGGCCAGCGCTTCCTTGATCACACCGCGCGCCTGAAGGAGCTCGTCCATCGAGCGATAGGTCACGGTGCGGTCGCCGAACCGCACGGTAAGTTCGCCGCTCGCGATGGCCGCTTCGATCGCATCAAGCTGTTGTGGGATCCAGGGCATCAGCTTTTCCGCCGTTTGAAATAGAACGTCGCGCGGGTGCCGAACTCGCGCACGACGGCGACAAGTTCCCACCCTTGCGCGCCGTACTCGGCGAGCATCGCTGGCGATTCGGCCTCGCCGCTGAGTACCAGATACTCCCAGGCGCCGCGAGCGCCCGGCGGTTCGCTTCGCACCTTCATCGCGATAACCAGTTCCTTCCCCGATCTCCCATCCAGCGGGCGCGATCCGTGTCGTCGTCCGGAACGGGCCGGGGCTGATTTATAGCCAGTATCCGGTCGGCTTCGTTGTCGAGCGAGAGGCCCATCGAGACGAGCGCCCGCAGCGCGGCGTAGGCGTAGACGCGCGCGTCGAGGGCCTCCTGGCGCACGCCCGGTTTCGGCCGCCACTCGCGTTTGGGCTGGCCCTTCGAGTACGTCGTCGCCAGGACCTCGCCAAGTAGTTGCTCGAAATACGCCTCCCCGCGGTCCGCCGGAAAATGCGAGTAACCCGGCGTGCCCGGCGTCGGGTTCTTGAGCCGTCCGTAGATCGTTTCCTTCGCCGTGTCGGTGCCCACGATCCAGGGCTTCTCGCCACGAATGTTCTTTGCCGTGGGCTTCCGCTGCCATACCGGCAACGGGCCGCCCTTGCCCTTCACCGCGAAGACACGCCGGTGATAGCGCGTTCGGCAGAACTCATAAACCGCCTGCGATTCGTAGCCCGAATCGATCGAGCACGCCGAAACCGAGAGTGAGATTCCCGTCTCATGCGGCCAGCGGCGTTCCAGATACGTGTCGAGTTCCTGCCAGACCAACGCGCCCGAAGGATCGCCGGGAAGCACGCGATATTCGACGGACCACGATTCCTCGCCGCGCCCCCAGCCCACGAGTTCCAACTCCAGGCGGTCCTTCTGGACGTCGATGCCGGCGGTCAACACCACGGCGCCGAACGGCACCGCCGCCCGGTAGTGCTCGCGGCGGGCCATCACCGTCGCCTGGTCGACCGTGGTCTCGGCCGCATCATCCCAGGGTTCGGCCAGCACCGTGTTCACGAACTCGCGCAGCGTCTCGACCGACCGCTTGTCGGCGAGGAACTTCTTCGCCAGCGCGCCCCACTTGCGCCAGGGCGAGTACAGGCCGTTGATCCAGAACCCGGCAACGCCCGCGACCTCGGGCCGCGCCGGTCGCCATTCGCCCGCCCGCAGCATCCCGTGCTTTTGCCAGTCGGCGATGAGCGCCGAGCAATGCTCGCAGCGGTACTCGGCCTTCTCCGGCGCGCCCTTCGGCCAGATCAGGTTTTCCCAGCGCAACACCTGGAAGCTTCCGCAATACGGGCACGGCGCCCAGTAGCTCTGCTGGTTCGACTCAAGCCAGGCCTGTTCGACGCGCGAAGCGCCCTTGGTCGTCGGCGTCGAGCACAGCACGATCTTGCGGTTCCAAAAGTTCGCCGTGCGCGTAATGGCGAGGTTTACCGGATCGCCTTCACTGCCGGCGCTTGCCGGATAGCGGTCCACCTCGTCGAGCAGGCAGTAGCGGATCGAGCGCATCGCCAGACCAGCCGGCGAGTTCGCCGCCGCAAGCGTGATGCTGCCGCCCATGAACTTCTTGTGGAGGATCGTATTGTTCGAATCGCGCGACCGCGCATCCGCCACCTTGCCGCCGAGCGACGGCGTGTCGCGCAGCATAGGCGCCAGACGGTCCTTCGAAAACGCCTCGGCGTCCACCTCGCGGGGTTCGACCAAGAGCACCGGCCCCGGATCAAGCTCGATGATGTAGCCGAGGAAGTTCTCCAAGAGGCTCGATTTGCCCGACTGCGCCGCCCACATCATCACCAGCGACTCGTAGGGGCTGGCCGGGCCCATGGCGTCCATTACGGCGCGCTGATACGGAGCGCGGTCCGTTCGCCACTCGCCCTTCTCGGCCGCGGACTCCGAGGACAGCCGCCGGTTCCGATCCGCCCACTCGGATACCGTCAGATCGGGCGGCGGCGCAAGCACGTCGGCCGCCAGGATCTGGATCTCTTCAACGCGCATACTGGACGTCGGCGCGCAGGTCGTTCACCAGCGCCCGCGCCTCCCGCAGGATCGTTTCCCGCACCTGCCGCTCGTCGGTGAGCGCCGCTACCTCGGGCGCCAGGCGGTTCGGCCAGGCCAGGACGCGATCCACGATCAGGCGGTAGATCGTGGACCAGCGCTGCTTGACGAGTTCCGCCTCGACGAGCTTGCCCATGCGCACGTCGTACTCCATCTTGCGGAGCTTTGCCTTGAAGACCATGTCGGCGGTCTTCGCCTGGGCGAACGTGGTGACCGAGGGCGCCGCTTCGACAGGCGCGGCGACTA
>CAZBWM010000193.1:0-3479 GCA_964495375.1 uncultured Planctomycetaceae bacterium
AACACCTGCCCAATCCGTTGCGGCACTTCGACGAACCGCGCCGGAGGGGCTGATGCGCAAGGGGAGACTCCAGGCCGACGTCGAGGATCGCATCGACTGGCTGCTGCGCGCGGGCCTGTCGCACCGGCAGATCGCTTACGAGTGTCGCGTCGATCGAGAGACGGTGGCGCGGGTCGCCCAGCGGCGGCAGATCGCCCCAATCGGCGAAGGGATACGTCGCTGCGAGCTCTGCGACAAGCGAGTCATCGGCGCCTGCATCGCGTGCGCGAACAAGCAGGTGTCGGTCGATCCAGTACCGAAAGTGGATCGTCGCCCGGACCGGGACGATCCGCGGCCGTGGGAGCTCGCGGAGTTTTACAACCGGCAGCACGATCGGCGGACCGCGGCCGGCGAAATGATCAAGGCGGCCGACGAAGAGCGGCTGGCCGAAACGCTCGACGAGCTGGTGCCCGGAGACAAGCGTTAGCCACCGAGGGCACCGAGGACACAGAGAGTTTTTGCATGAATCCAGGTTTTTTCGCATTGTCGTCGCTGGCATTCTCTCGCAACCCACGGTGCGCAAACAATTCACCGAGCCTTGTCGTTTTCACAGCGTTGCTGACCGGCGCGCTGTTGGGGTTCCTTGGGACCGAGTATTGGGTGGGGCGATTGCAGGGTGGCGGGGCAATCGACGAAACCACGGCCGAGCAAGTGTGGCTACAAGTAGGCGATCGAGTGCGACACTTTGCGAGTGAAGGCAAGGTCGTTCACGTAGCCCGGCACGGCGGACGCGTCGTCGTCGAGTGGCGCCCTGATCTCATCACCATCGAGTACCAAAGTGTCTTGACGAAGATTCCCTCTGTGTCCTCTGCGCCCTCTGTGGCTCAATGAATTCAACTCGGAGGCCTCAATGCCTTTATTCAATCATGGCTCGCCCGAGGTGACGACGGACCCCGCGCGGCTGATCGCGGCCGACGTCGGCCGCGTGCGCAGCTACGTGCTGGTGCGCGCGGCCTTCGAGAATTCCGCGCGGATCTACGTCGGCAATTCGGCCAGCGTCAACGGGACGTTGGGCAGCCCGAATTGCGGCTGGCCGCTCGACCCTGGGGAAGCGCGCGAGTTCGAGGTCAATGAATCGGTCGACGCCGGCAGCGAGACGGACATCTGGGCCGTGGCCGCCAGCGGCACGCAGTACGCGCACGTCGAATCGAAGTAGCGCAAGGGGAAGCGATGCGGGATCTGTGCGATCTGCTGCTCGATGTGCTGCGGTTCCTGCGTCATCGCGATAGCGACCGTGCCTGTTGTCTTGTGATCGGGCTGACCGGCTGGGTGAGCGATCGGCATTGCCTCGAGCTGGCCGACTGGTTTCGCGCCATCCTGGAAAACCGTCGGCAGCAAGCCCAACAGAAGAAGTCCAACGGAGGCCGCGGATGACGCCAACCCCCCAGCGTTCCGAGCAAGAGCTGCAGGCCGCAATCGGAGCGCTGTTCGATCGCGTGCCGGCGGACGCCACGGCGCCGAGCCTGCGCGCGGATGACGTGATCGCCCTCGATCGGTTGTTACGTACGCCGCAGTTGCGGACCGCGGCGAAGCGTGCCTGGAACAAGTCGGTCAACCGCGGCATGCGTCGGCTGGCTGCGAAAAGGGCCGGTATCGCCTTGGCCGCTGATCCTTCAACCGAGGTCCAATAGCAAAATATGTCGCGCGACATGAGACATCGCAGTAACGGCATTGCCGACGGCACCCGGCGGTTCTCGCCCGGCTTCAACCCGGCGCGCGTGCGGGGACTGACCGGCTGGTGGAAGGCCGACCGGCGGGATTGCCTCGATCAATCGGCCGGCGGCGCCCGCGCGCTGGCCGATAACGATCCGGTCGGGGTGTGGAACAGCCCGGCGATCAGCTTGCCAGGTCTAACGACCGGCGCCGGCAATCGACCTCCGTTGAAGCTCAGCGCAGCACCCAACGGCCGGCGAATGGTCTACTTCGACGGCGTGGCGAACCTCTCGACCGGCGACTTTTTCCCGCTCGGTCCCGACGGGGATTACTACACCGCCAGCGCCCGCTGCGGTTTCCTGGTCGTGAAGCCGGACAGCCCGGCGAACACCGCCTACCTGCTGCGGAACGGCTCGACCGTGCGCAGCGCCGTGCAGTGGCTGACCAGCGGGCCGACGGTGCGGTTCACGATCACCGACAGCGGCGGCGCCAAGAACTGCGACGTCGCCGTGCCGGCCGGCACGATCTTGATCCTTTGCTGGCGGCACGCCGGCGGGAAGCTCTACGGCAGCATCAATGGCGGCACGGAGACCGAAGTCACCTGTGGCAACCAGGCCACGACCGGCAACACCATCAATTGGCCGGCTGCCGCAAACGACACCAAGTTCAAGGGGCACGTCGGCGAGTTTTTGTTGTTGAATGCCGATCCCGGCGTGGCGTATCGCAACCGGATCGGACGCTACCTGGCCGGCCAGTGGGCGGGCACGTGGAATCGGCAGACGTGAGCGAACAGCCGCCAGACTTCAGGCTTCAGACCGAAAGGCAAGCATGGTACCCAGTACATGGGCGCCTCAAAACGACGCCGAGGCCTCGCCAACCGAGCAAGGGATCGAGCTGCTCGAGGTGCGTGTGCTGCGCGTGCAACCGAACGATGTACTCGTCGTGCGGCTGGCCAAGCGGATCTCGGAACAAGGGCAGGCCAACATTCGCCAGCTCGTCGAAGGACAGTTCCCAGGGCATCGTTGCCTGGTGCTCGACTCCGGCATGGAACTGTCGGTCGCGCGGCCTGAGCTGGCCGCCGAAGAAAGCACGCCAGCAGAGAACTGTGAGCGTTGCCACGGTAGCCGCAATGTGATGAGTGCGCACGACCCAGGATTTATGGATGCTTGCCCGGCATGCAGTTGTCCGTCTAGCGAATTGAGTAAGTGACCACCATGCTGAGCAACTCTGCCATCGCCGACGTCCCCTTCGAACGCGTTTGGTCGCGGATGACCGCGGCCGAGGCCGCGCTCGTGCTCGTCTACGCCAATCTCGCTGCGAGCGTGCCGGCGATCGCCAGCCACTACTCGGCCGAGGGCGCCCTCACCGTCTGGGGCTGGAACGGCGGCGCGGGCTCGTATTTTTCTACGTCACCCTATCGCTATTCGGGGGGCGTCTTCAGCAGCAATCGGCGCCCCGACCAGGTGCGGCCGCTTTTGCAGGCGAGCTACGAAGCGGACCGCGCGGCATTCATCGACGCGGCTACCGACAGTGAGGACGGCCGCGGCTGGGCGCTCGTCGACGAATTACCACCGATTCATCCGGGGCCGCGGGTGATCACCAAAATCACGTTCTTTGACGAGAACCAGTACACGCGGCTGTTGGCTTACGACCCCACGGCCAACGCCCGCGCCAACCTGGTACAGCCGATCCAAGTCTTCCGCTCGGCGTCGGCCAGCCTGGCGATTATCGGCGCCGGTGGCCTGAGCGTGGCGCAGATCGCCGCGGCGCTGGCGGCCAAGCCGGCC
>CAZBWM010000194.1:0-3413 GCA_964495375.1 uncultured Planctomycetaceae bacterium
GTTAACTCGCTAAACCTCAAACCGCTAATTCCGATTCACGCTGAACCAAGACAATGCGCCCTTCGATGTTGCGGTTACTGCGACAGGAATTAGCTTCGATAGCGCACTTGGCGGGCCACCAATCGGAAGTGTGGCGATGTCTAAAAGGGAGTCAACAACATCTCCCGTCATCTCACTGCCAGTGATTTCGGTGATAACATCGCTTGTTATCGTATCGACTTCTTCTCCGTTGACCAATTGTTGTATTCCGGCCCACGCATTGTCCAACCCCTTGAGTGCGACCGCCGCGCCAATCACCGCGCCAACACCCGTCTCGGCTGTCGCTATTCCAAAAGCGACGCCGCCAACGACCTGGGCAACTCCGCCCGCGGCTTTTACGGCTCCCCAAACATTCGTCCACCCGAACTGCCCACTTGGATCATTCGCGTTCGTTGGCCCGTTGTGGACATAGACCACCAGGTTCATTCCGTCGATGAATCCACCTGGGTCGGGCTGGATGAAACGCATCATGCCTGGGCTCATTACCCGGCCTTGGCGCGATCCGTCACTAAACCAGTACTGTCCGGTGTTGGGATCAAACTCCTGCCCGGTGAACGTGAAGCGCGTGGGCAATGCGGTGGGCGAGCCGCTGGCGTCGGTGACCGATTCGAGTTCGCCGAAACTGGTGTAGTCGATGTGCGCGGCGACCGTGCCGTCGCGGTTCAAGACTTCGCGCACGGTGTTCAGTCGATCCTGAAGCAACCACGCGTAACGGTCCGTGTCGCTCAGGCCCTGCGTGACATCTTCCTGGGCGAACAACTGATCGACGGCCTGGCCCCACAGGTAGCGCTTGCTGACCGTCGCCGCATTTCCGCCGGATCCATCGCTATCGACGAAGTCGAGAATCACGTCGCCGCGGGACTGGGCCCCTTCGTCGTAGACGTAGGTCTCCACGACAGGGGTGCCGGCGACGCCGCTGGCGTAGTCGGTCACCTTGCTCGAAACTCGGCGATCGAACGTGTCGTAGATGTACTCGATCGTCTTGTCGATCTGCCCGCCGGTTTCGTAGTTGGTGACTTTGGTGAGCCGCTGGCGGTAGTCGCACCTGACGTGCAGGCACGTACTAAAGGGACGTGTAGCGCGAGTTGCGCGTGCTTAAGTTGTCGATGTTCTAATAGATGATCAGCATGCCGTCGGGAAAGTCTCCTTGCCAGCCACAGGGGAAGTGCCCGTTGACATACCAGTAAGCCTGGCTGGCGTAGTACGCGGGCGGAAACACGTCTGCGTATTCCGCCTCCATGCAGAGATGCAGAATATCCCATTGTACCGAATGTTCGAAAATGGGCGGCAGTTCGAACTCTCGAACGACCGCCGCGATTTTCTTGCGAACAAACGGCTCGGTGGTCTTCTTCATTTCGATGCAGATGTCGTTCCAGCGCTGAAAACGCTCCTTCGAACGCTCTAGTATCCGCTCGCACAGTTGATTCGCGGCATGGATGCCAAGATCTTGCCACTCCAGGTCGCTGCATTGCTCGATGGCATCCGGCCATGAATCAAGCACAATCGCCACTTCGGTATCCTTGACCCCGACCCGAGAAAACCAGTCGGCTTGGTCGAGGTCATTCAGCGCGTCAGCGGTTCGTGGGTGCATGGAACATCACCAAATCAGAAGGAAAATGTCGGAGCGGGCACCTGGTTTAGTCGTCCTGGGATTTGTGGCACCAGATCCCCTGGTTGCAGTCCGAAGGCGGCGCGCTGCGCAGCCGCCTCGGCAGCTAACGCTTGCGATTCGGCGCGCGAGAAGCCGCCCGCCTCAAGTGCTTTTTCCAGGGCTTGGCCATATTGCGCATTCGTCGGTCTTTGGCCTCGCAACGGGCCGCTTCTGTATGGTTCCCAGAATCGCTCCATCGACTGATGAAAACGATAATGTGGCGAACCAGGTTGTCTGATCGCATCTCCACGCATTCCCACAGCGCTGCCTTGATTCTTCGGGATGATCTTACCATAGGCGCCTTGTTGATTCAGGTGATTTGCCTGCTCGCCTGGATTGAGGTGTTTGCGCAGTGCCCCATAGGATCCCGTTCGCGGTTGAGTACCCATCGCGGCCGGGACTGGCTTGGGTGGACATGCTCGCCCAAAGCCCGGCGGCCGTGCTCTCCCATTCAACGGCTTGACGGCACTGCTTGCTCGCGCCCCGCTGCCACCGAGTCCGTACACGCCCGCGATCATGGCGATCGCTGCCATGCGATCGTCGCCCGACAAGTTGTACACCGCGTCCGAATAGCTGCGATAGAATGAGTAACCCGCGCGCTTGGCACCCGTAAATTCTGCAGGTCCCTCCTTCCATTCTTTGTACTTCTGAATTATTCCAACTGCCGGCGCCCGACCGTTCTTCCACGTGAATGCGTCTTCCGGAACCGCGTACCAGATCTTTCCGGTTTCAAGATCTACAACGCGATACCCTTGTACCTCATCACCGCAACCCGTCTTGAACGTGTACGGTTCCTTCGTGTACTTGCCCTCCTTAAGCCCAAGCGCGTCCTGCCAGCGCGTGGTGCCGAAGCGGTAGCCATGCCGTTTCCAGTAATTGATCGAGTGGTCGGTGTACCCCATTTCGCGAAGTTGCTTCTCCGTGTACCAGAGATTTCCGACAAATCTCTCCGCTGCTTGCCCACTCGGATCCGTCGCGTTTGTCGGGCTGTTGTGGACATATGCATACGGGTTCGGGCCGTCGCGGAGGAGCGGTTCGTCGCGGTTGATGAAGCGCTGCAAGACAGGGCTGTACCAACGCCCGCGGCCCGTGCCGTCGCTAAACCACACCAGCCCGGTGTCGACATCATAGAATTGCGCCGTAAAGCCAAAGTAGGTCGGCGGCACGCTCAACGTCTGGCCGTTGGCATCGGTGATCGAAGTCAACCGCCCAAACGCGTCGTAGTCGAGCACCGCGTTGACCGTGCCATCGCGGTTGAGCGCCGTGCGAACGGTGCCCAGCTTGTCCTGCAAGAGCCAGAGGAAGCGATCCGTCGCGGCGAGCGATTTGGTCACATCCTCCTGCGCGAAGAGTTCATCGACCGCGGTTGACCAGAGGAACCGTTTGGCTACGGTGGGCGCATTGCCCCCGGCGCCATCGGTGTCCAAGAATTCGAGAATCACATCGCCGCGAGCCCCCTCCGCACTGGATGCCCCCTCACCCCGGCCCTCTCCCGCGAGGGGAGAGGGAGACATGCCGCCACCTACCGAGCCAGTGGCGCCCGAGCCCTTCGTCTCCTCATCGTGAACGAAGTACTGAACGACGGGCGTTTGCGGCGATCCGGCCGAGTACTCAGTCACCTTCTTGGAGACGAGCCGATTGAAGGTGTCGTAGGCGTACTCAACCGTCTTGGTCGTCGTGGCGCCGGTTGGGTCCTTGATCGTCACCAGGACCAGCCGCTGGC
>CAZBWM010000195.1:0-3355 GCA_964495375.1 uncultured Planctomycetaceae bacterium
TTATACAGGCCCGAAAACCCCAGCCTGCAAATTAGCTGGAACTATAACGCGCCAATGAAACAAATAGACATGACCATTACCCAGCAAACCAGTAGCGATTTTTCGTTAGCACTGGAAGTAGAACGCATAGATGAAAGGGGCAAAAAAATACGCTCACAGATTCCGGTTAATCAGAAGAATACCATATTGCATATAGCAGCTGACAGTAAACCGGTACAATTCGTAGTTGATCCCGATTGCCGGTTATTGATGGAAACAGTGGTAAAGGAAATAAAATAAAAAATAAACATCACCGAAAAAAACATCAGGGTGCCAACCGCACCATATGCCAGTTATTGCCTAATTGATGCACATATTTCACCCGGTCGTGCAGGCGGCTGCTCCGGCCCTGCCAGAATTCAATGTTGGCCGGTTTTACTACATACCCACCCCAATGTTCCGGGCGCGGTATAACACCATCGCTGAATTTTTTTTCCAGTTCTTTCACATTGCTTTCTATCACGTCGCGGTTATCAATTACAGTACTCTGCGGCGATGCCCAGGCACCAATACGGCTGCCTGCGGGGCGGGATTGAAAATACTCTTCGCTTTCTTTTTCCGGGATTCGCTCAACCATACCTTCAATACGCACCTGGCGCTCCAGTTCTTTCCAGAAAAAAACAAGCGAAGCGCGTGGATTCTGTTCCATCTCCCTTCCCTTATGGCTATGGTAATTGGTGAAAAAGACAAAACCGCGTTCGTCAAACCCTTTTAATAACACAATTCTGGCAGAAGGTAATCCACCCAATGTGGCCGTAGCCAGCGTCATGGCATTCACTTCATCTATCTCACTCCTGATCGCATCGTCCCACCAGCGGGCAAACTGCTCCATGGGATTATCGGCCATATCGGCTTCATTCAGGGCATGCATCATATAATCTCTCCGGATATCAGCAATAGATTTACTCATAATCTTTGATTAAGGATACAAAGGTAACAAGAGAAGAATGGAGTTAGTATGATAAAAATCAGGTGGGGGAATTCAAAATAAAAAAGTCAAAAGTCAAAAACAGAACAGGCACCCCATTTTTGACTTTTGACTTTTGATTTTTCACTTATTCGGTGATCTCAATATGCTTCGCCCTATGTGTGCCGGAAATAAAGCTGTACACCGCAGGAATTACCAGCAAGGTAAGTACGAGCGAGAACAGGATACCGCCAACCACCACAATACCCAGTGGAACCCGGCTGGTAGCCGCAGCACCCAGGCTCAGGGCAATAGGCAATGCACCCAGTGAAGTAGCGAGGCTCGTCATGAGAATAGGACGCAAACGTTGGGTAGCTGCCTCTATCACTGCAGCCCGTTTGTGCAGGCCGAATTTGCGTTTCTGGTTGGCAAATTCCACAATCAGGATCCCGTTTTTCGTCACCAACCCGATCAGCATAATCATCCCGATCTCCGAGAAAATATTCAGGGTCTGGTCAAACAGATACAAGCTCAGCAAAGCCCCGGCCAGTGCCAGTGGTACGGTTAACATGATGATCAACGGATCGAGGAAACTCTCAAACTGAGCCGCCAGTACCAGATAAATCAGTAATAGTGCCAATATAAAGGCAAACACAATGTTGGAAGAACTTTCCGCATAATCTCTTGATGGACCGTTGAGTGAAGTCTGAAAAGATTCATCCAGCAGTTTGTTACCGATCTCGTTCATGGCTTTGATACCATCTCCAATGGTTTTACCCTCGGCCAGCGAGGCCGAAATAGTGGCCGCTTTGTAACGGTTAAAGTGATACAGGGTGGCCGGGTTACTGCTTTCTTCCATTTTAACCACTGCATTCAGCGGAATATAATCTCCGCGATTGTTTCTTACATAAAGGTTATTGATATCATTCGGATTATTCCGATCCTCTCTCTCTACCTGTGCAACCACTGAATACTGAAAACCATTCATGATAAAATAAGCCAGCCTTCCACCGCTGAAAGCTGACTGCATGGTAGCTACCACATCGGCCGTAGAGAGGCCCAGGTCCTTCGCTTTCATCCGGTCGATGGTTAACTGCACTTCCGGTTTATTGAACTTGATGTTTACATCCACATTGGAGAAAGTTTTATCCTTTCTGGCTTCATCCAGGAATTTAGGGATCACGGCTTTCAGTTTGGCGAGGTCCTGGTTCTGTAAAATGAACTGAACAGGCAAAGACCCTCTCGATGCAAAACCTACAGAAATAGTTTGTTCCTGTATGGCAAACACCCTTACTTCATTAAAGCGACCCAGTTTTTTCTGCAGGTCGTTGGCAATTTCGTTCTGGCTTCTTTTTCTTTTATCCGGCGTTACCAGTGCTACCCTTGGTGCCGCCGAGTTAGCCGCTCCTCCCGGACCAAAACCACCGGGTGTACGTGCCTGTACAAAATCGTTCTCCGGAACAGAATCAATCAGAAAATTGGAAATATTATCAGAGATTCTTTGCATGGCGTTATAACTGGTTCCTTCAGGCGCCGTAACGGTAAAGCGGATACTGCTTCTGTCTTCCATCGGAGCAATTTCGCTTTGCAGCGTACTCATCACAAGTACGATAATACCTACACAGGCAAGTACAATGATCCATGCCATCCAGCGTATATTCATGAAGGCGGTGAGTAACCGTTTATACCCGCTTTCCATACCCACAAAAAAGGGTTCGGTTTTTTTGTAGAACCAGCCCTCATGTGCTTTTTCAGAACTCAGGTACACATTCAGTACCGGTGTAATGGTAAGCGATACAAAGGCCGAGATCAATACCGCCACCGCCAGGGTTACACCAAACTCGCGGAACAACCTTCCCACAAAACCTTCGAGAAAGATCACCGGAAGAAATACAACGGCCAGTGTGATAGAGGTAGAAATAACCGCAAAAAAGATCTCTTTACTTCCTTCCAGTGCCGCTTTGCGGATAGGGAGCCCTTCTTCCAGCTTCCGGAAGATATTTTCCGTTACCACAATTCCATCATCTACCACCAGTCCTGTTGCCAGTACAATACCCAGCAAAGTGAGGATGTTGATGGAGAAACCGGCGATATACATGATGAAAAATGTAGCGATCAGCGAAATAGGAATATCGATCAGCGGACGTAAAGCGATCAGCCAGTTACGGAAAAAGAGGAAGATTACCAGTACCACCAGGCTGAACGAAATGATCATCGTTTCTTTTACCTCTTCCAGCGATTTGCGGATATTGATGGTATTATCAAGGATCACTTTCAGTTCAATATCTGATTTATTGGCCTTGATGATCTGGTTTAGTCTTTTATTGAATTCATCAGCGATCTGCACATTGTTGGCACCTGGTTGCGGTACTATGGCCAGACCCACCGCGTTTACCCCGTTTATTTTCC
>CAZBWM010000196.1:0-3322 GCA_964495375.1 uncultured Planctomycetaceae bacterium
CATCCCGGGCTTTTGTTCGTTCGTGGTCCACACGCGCCGTGAGCACGTATGGCGGTGGTAACACGACGCGAATTCGGCGGTTGCCGACGTCCTTTCCTTCACCTGGGAAAATTGCTTGGTCCAAGCTGACCGCGAGAATCGCATCACCTTTGATTAGATAGGCGCCTTGATGAAGCCAATCTTCTCCCACTAACACGTCCGAGATGGTCACGCGTAAAGTCGCGAGGTCGTTGAGCCGCTTTAAGCTCTCAGTGGTCGGGCCTTGCGAATGGATTGCAGTTCCAGAAGTCAAGCCTCTCCCGGCGAGATATGCCCCCGATATAAAGACAATGAGTGCGAATATGACAAGCGCCGAAATGAGCACCGAGGGAAGGGAACGCACGGGTCGACTCCTGGGATTGCACTTAAACTCCGAGAGCTAGCAGCATGCCTCAATCGTCGGCACTATGGGGAGTTCTTTGTGCCGGTCGTCGCACACACGGTTTCACCCTGGTAGCCGGTTGTTTCTCCTCGCCAGACGACCTTGTTACCCGAGCACGATTGAGACGATGAGGAGCCTGCAGTTCCGCATCCCGCGGTTGTCATTAGCGCCGCCAACACCAGTGCGATGCAAGCAACGCGGCAACTGAGCACGCTATACGTTGCGAGCGAGGAATGACCGAGCAGAACTGGCCGTATCGCCATCGAAGAGAATTGCATTGACTCCACCCTGCAAAAAGAAAAAAGGAGCGCCGATCCAAGGCCGCTCCGAGAACCTCCGCGAAGAGGCACCAAAGAACAGCACTTGGCCGACGCTCCCTTGCGGGGAGCGCGGTCCAAGCACTGCTTCTTTGGTTCAAGAGCCCGAGGGCTCAGGTTCGCGGTTTTCTCGAAAGCAGTAACTTGACGCACGCGCGTCAATTCAAATTGTCAGCATGGCCACATGGGGCCACGGTCATCGTCAATTGCTCCTATCGGAGTCCGTCGGTGAAAGCACATTCTGTTGTGTTGCCTCGCGTGAGCCCAATGGTCCACGCGGCAATGCACCGAGCATAGCCCGCGGTAAATAGTGTGGTCAACTTGCGGAGCTAGGCCGAGGTCTTTTGCACGCTGGACGCACGCCGCAACGGGGGACCGGTCGAGATGAAGAACCGGCTCACAGTCGATTGGCGATCGAAGTGCGCCAAGAGCCGGCCGATGGCGAACCGGCGCCTCAGCGGACCTGCCGGCTGACCGCCAACAAACGATCGGGAGCTTCCCCGTTCGGCGACGTGAGTGCTAAGCGTGGGCAGATCGAGGCCAGCGCGAGCCAGCGCATAAAAAAAGGCTGGTCGACGGGGCAGTAATCGACCAGCCAACGCCTCAGCACAAAGGCCGGGGCATCTGCGATCAGCGTACTGATCTCGGCGATGTGTGCAAGATTTTAGGTGCAGTTCCGGCAAGGCAAGTCCAACCTAAAACTAGAGTTACGACGAGTTTTGGCTGTGGCAGCCAGTAACAGTCCACCAAGCCCAGCAAGCACGAGCGCCGATGGTTCGGGCACCACGGCTAGTCGCGGGACTACGGCCGAGCCGACAGCAAAGTGATCCGCCCAGAGCACGTAGTCGAGACCATCGACGATCCCATCGTGATTGAAGTCCCCGTGCGACCAATTGCCCGAGCCGCCTGATGCACCGAAGTTGTCGGCCCAGGCGGTGTAGTCGAGGCCGTCCACTGAGCCATCCAGGTTCGCGTCCCCGGCGTGCCGATCGAGCACGGCATTCAGGACTGTCTCGGCTAGCCAGACATAGCCGGCCTGATTCGCGCCGTAGAGGTGAATGCCGTCGGCGTACCAAGCTTGCCAGCCGGCTGCTGCTGGATCAATGCGCGAATGTCGAGCAAGTGAACTGATGCGCCGGTGCCTTGCCAATAAGCCGCTTGCTCGCGAAGCCACGGCGCCATCGTCGATTCGATGAAGGCATCCGCCGCGGCGTACTGTGTCGCCAAGAGCGGTATCGGCGTGGCGATGAACACGTCGGGGCGCTTGCCGCCCGGCGTCTCGGCGTTCGCGAGGTATTCAAACACGCTGGCCATCTTGCTTTGATAAGTCGGCCAGGCCAGATAATTCCCAGCCGCCGCCTGAATGGCGTCGTTCGTCCCCAGCATCACGATCACCGCGTCGGGTTCTGGGTTGTCCTCGATCACCGAGCCGTAGGTCCATGGCGCACCGAAGCCATAAACCGGGCCGTTGATCGCCTCCTCGGCTTGATTGTGGAATGCCGGCTCTGGCTTGTGATTCGTGTCGAGCTGATCGCCGACGTAGAGCGGCGCCGTGGCCCCCCCAGAAGCAATCGAGTAGCCGGTGCCATTGATACCTTGGGCCTGCATGGCCAAGGTCAGTCGAACCGGTGCATAGCCTGTGGTGTTCGAGTCGCCGGTCGCCACGATGTTGAAGCTGCCGTCGTAAGCGGCGTTGGCGATCGCCAAACAGCCGCACAAAGCGCAATGTGCGCGCATCATCTCTGTACCCCTGGTGGTGTGAAGTAAACGACGGCCAACGTGATGGACTGCCCACTCACGCCGCACAGCGCATCAGGGAGGTGCACGAATGCCCCTAGCCGTCGTGGCGGCGGCCTATGCCCACCGAGGATGTGAAAACAACGCTACGAAGAGGTCGCGTCAGCAGTGGGTCAGTCGCGACGAGAGAATTGCTTAAGAAGGCGCTCCGTTCGTGAACCGAGCAGCGCCGAAGAATAAGTTGACGGTGACTGACCCAATGCTGTCAGCCGCACTCGCTAGACTCTTGCCGCTTACCTCGAAGTCGGGAACAGCGGGGGCAGAAGATGCGGCCACAAAAACCGTCGGCCAACGGCCACCAGCGCGCCGATGCCGAACGCAGAACACGTCAGACGGAACGGCTAGCCCGCGTGCTGCGATTGCTGCAACTAATTCAGAGCCCTCGCCGGCGTGGTGCGCAAGAAATCGCGACTGAGCTGGGTTGCTCGGAGCGAACCATTTATCGCGACTTACAAGTGCCGACGGCAGCCGGCGTGCCCGTGTACTTTGACGAGCGCGATCGTTGCTACCGAGTGCGCAAGGGTTGGCGATTTACCGGTGTAACCACGAGCGAACGACCCTGACCGATCGCATTGAGCGGGGCCACGGAGCCTCTAAGGAGTTCCGCTTGCCGAAGCGCGTGACTTGGCACCGGCAGGCGAGTATTTTGGTGGGTGCCTTGGGGGCGCCCATTCGAGGCGCGGCACTGACCCACTGTTGTCAGAACCGCCAGGTACATTGGTGCTAGCGGAGCAGGAACCCGTCCGGCTCGGCGCTCACCGAGAACGGCAGGACCGCGATCCGGTAC
>CAZBWM010000197.1:0-3133 GCA_964495375.1 uncultured Planctomycetaceae bacterium
CACACGCCCCGCCACCTGGCGGTGCTAGCATTTACAGAACCGATGGGGCGGTATCAAGTAAGCTTCTCGATACGTGGCCTTATTCAACCGCCGCTTGATTTCAAATGAGAACATCGTTAGTGCATTTCGATCCGATAGCTCGTTAAACGCGATCACGTCGGGCTGCCAATCTTCAAGCGGGATTGAGAATCCCACCATGTCGGGATAGGTCCACTCACTGTAGCCAGCCTTTTTCGCCTTCTCGTGGTAAATGGTCTTTGTGACTACCGCCCTACCACGATTGAACGACGGGTTTGCGAAGGCAAAGTACGTAAGCACGGGGTGAAGGTCGCGCTCTTTATAATTCAGCGGACTTTTCGTCAGCTTAGTCTCCGCATGCTCAATCTTGAGGAACGTAGCTTCGTTGATCTCGAGCTTTCGTTCCTTCAGAAAGAAGCGTGCGGGGCGCTTGCCGACCTTGACGAACTTCGAAGAATCGTTGTCGCGAACATCAACGTAAAGCTGGGCACCAAGGCTTTGCCACGGAGTCTTCCCGACCGTCCCGACCTTACTGGCCACGCCGGTATCCTCAGCTACCTGCCACATTTCCTGGTACGTCAAGGGTTGGTCCGCCTTCTTGAGGACCTCGTAGGCTAAGTCCAAAAACGAAAACGCCATTTCTCGACCCCAACTTTCCTAGCTTCTAGACGACCACGCTCGCGAACGATCGTAAGTATTTTCCGGTGGCTGCAACATAGCATGGCGCCAGATCACTGCAGCATACCTGTCGAACGCGGGCTGACTGCATAGCGGGATATCTTATAGTCTTGGAGGCGCGCACATCGCAGAGAAACTCGGGACATGCGTCGGCTACTAACTGGGCGGGCAACAACATTTGCACGCGAACCAGTTTGCGGAAACAATGGGGTAGATCTGCTGAGGAGCCCTTGCCATGAATCCGTTTGAAACGACCAGCACCGTTGAGGCTGCCGGCCAGGTCCATGTATCGGGGGTGCCCTTCGAGCCGGGAACCCAAGTCGAGGTCACAATTAAACCTGCGTCGAATGGCGGTCAAACCACGGCAACGGCGGATCGCGTTGCCACGCTGTTCGCCGCGCTGGATAAGGCCCGCAACACGGAGTCAGTCGGGCCGTTGCGTCGCGAGGAGTTGTATGACCGCGACGTACTTCGTTGATACCAACGTCCTCGTCTACGCCGCATCGAATGCTGCGGACGACCAAGGCAAGCGACAAACGGCGCGAGCGGTGCTGAGCCGTCCAGACATCGCCTTCAGTGCGCAAGTTCTTCAGGAGTTCTATGCGGTAGCGGCCACCCGTCAGCGTTTGCGAATGACCCACGAGGAAGCGCTGGCTGTGCTACATTCGCTGGCGGCGTTTCCGATCTGCCCTATTTCCTGCGACTTAGTGTTTGCAGCGATCGATGCCAGGCAACGATTCGGCATTTCCTATTGGGACGCAGCCATCCTCACCGCGGCGAGGCAGTTAGGCTGTAGCGCGGTTTTCAGTGAGGATCTGAATGCCGGGCAAGACTACGACGGGATTGCCGTCGTCAATCCGTTCGCGGCCGGCGCAGCCCCCTGACACTTCCTCACTGCCAGCGACCAATGCCGGGTTGAACAATTCTGCGCGCCACACAGGACTTCAAGATTCTTGTCTGCGAATTGAAATCACCCGCGTGCGGTCGTGGTCCCAGTGGCGTTCAAAGCGCACATCAATGCCCATCGTGCGGAGGGCGGGGGCCAGGCGGCGGAGGGTTCCACTTAACGCACGCGGGGTTTTCGGCCAGGCGCTGTCACGCCGGTGTTTTCGGTGCGTCAGCGCTTTGAGCGCATCCAGGAAACCGGTCGCGGAGGTTTCAAAGTAACCGTCGTCCCGATCTTCCAGCAGTTCTTCCAAGGCCGCCACGAGCGGATGACCTTCGAGGGCCAGTTCGTGCGCGCTGGCCCGATTTCGTTCGTAGGCGCGCAAGAATTCGCCCGGTGCGAGACCGAGCGCCGGTTCGGCGGCCGTCGCCCAACGCGCGAAGTCGGCCATGCGCGGCAGTCGCGAGAGCTTCGTGGTCTTCACGTTCGCCAAGGCCGTCGAGAGGGCCGTACACAAGCCGCCAAAGATTGCCGGGCGCACCAGGTCGAACTCGGCCAGCAGGTCTTCCTCAGGACGGCGCCGCGCGGCGTCGATCGGCGACAAGGTGACGAGCACCGCCCGGTCGATCAGGTCGCCGCGGGTGGCCAGCTCGTCGATGCCGACCAGAATGCTCGGGCGGCTCGCCGAAAAAATCGTCTCGACGTCGTTCTCGTACAGCGTGCGGGTGGAAAAACCGCCGCCCGTGCTCAGTCGGCACAACGCGTTGCTCAGCCAGTCGGGCAGCCGCGACAGATTGTCGAAGCAGAGAACGTGCGAGTGCGTGGCCGCGATCATCAGGTCGCGAACTTCCTTCGGCTCGCCACGCAGCGGGGCCGCGTTGGGGTCGACGAGCGACCGCAGCAGCAGCGCGGCCGTGCTTTTGGCCGAGCCTTGCTCGCCGTGCAAACAGAGGACGGGGTACGGACCACGCGGGCGGAGCGCGGCCACGAGCCAGCCGAGTACCAGCGGCCAATGATCGTCGGAAATGTTGAGGAATTTTCGTAAGACGCCAGGCCAGTGCGGAGCAATGCTGTTTACCGCAGAGGGCGCAGAGGATCGCGGAGGTTGAGTCGGCGGGGAAAAGGTGTCAGCGGCACCCGAGGCGGAGGGATCCGGTGAGCAGTTGAGCAGGGGAGCTGCCGGCGCGGGCGGGGCAATGCTGTTTACCGCGGAGGGCGCTGAGGATCGCGGAGGTTGAGTACGGCTGGGCTCGGCAGTGTTGTCGTTGAAATCATGAACGCCCGGGAGGTTGACTTCAGGGATCTCTTTTTGGATACCGCTGTCTTCTCCGCGGCACTCCGCGACCTCTGCGGTTAATTCATTTGGCGGCAGCGGCAGTGGAAGTGGCAACAACTGCGCGGGGCGGCGGAAGCGAAGCGGCGGGTCGGAGATCACGCGCCAGCCGGAGGCGTCGATCTCGACCGCGCGCCAGGCGTCGTCCCCCAGGTCGATGTAAATCGCGCCGGCGTGCTCGGCCAGTCGCAGGTGCACGTCGAGCTGCGAGGAGTCGT
>CAZBWM010000198.1:0-3109 GCA_964495375.1 uncultured Planctomycetaceae bacterium
GCCGCGGCCCGGCTGCGACTGCGTTTGCGGGGCCGGCTAATTCTCAGTTGTGATTTCAGGACTCCTTCGTCGACCGGCACGTTGGCGATCGCTTGGGCGAGCACAACTTGGGCACCGGCTTCGACCGCCTCTTGCGCGAGCTTGTGCTCGAGGGCCGCCTCCACCTGGTGGAGCTGCTGCAGCAACTCGTTGAAGCCCTCGAGCCGTAGCGAAACTACCGGCATGCCTCACTCGATCGTCTCGGTGCATACGCAGCGCAACTCGACGTTGCGCTGATCGACGTTGTCCACCCAGTTAATCTCCAGCACGCGGCCGTCGAAGGTCAGGCGATCGCGACTTGTAATGTCGGTGCGAAAGTCGCCCTTCACTTCGTGGGTCACCGTGGCCACGCGTTGTGCCGCGGCCGCCAGCTCGTTACCGCGGAGCTCGCGAACGGCGACCCACCACTGGCCCGCCGATTGAAACGTCGGCTCCCTCTCCCCGAAGTTGTTCTTCGGTGGGAGCTGCAGTTTCTCGATCGTGGCTAGCGTGGTCCGCTTGCCGATGCTCGAAGTTCGTCGTTTCACTCGAAACCTCCGCGTCATCCGGCAGCGCATCGAGCAGCTCGACGTCCGCGGGAAACTTGGCCTTGAGCTCGCGGGCTTCCGCGATCGGCACTTCGATCCCTTTGCCTGGCCAGATCACGCGTCCGGGCTTCGAGAGCGCGCGGGCGACGTTGATTTTGGTAGTGCTCATGAAAACGGTCTCTCGGAATTGATGGGGCGAGCGTCGCGAATCGCGGCCTACGGAACCGCCACGCCGCTAGCGTAAATTCGCAGCTCGATCGTCGACGAAGTCTTGCCGACGCCGACGATGGTCGTGCGCCAGTTCTGCGCGAGGTCCGATGCCGGGGCGATGCCACCGGCCGTCGCCGAAGCGACGTAAATCGTGCCCACGGTCACGGTGCCGCCGATCGTGATCGTGCCCGAGTGTTGAATCCGTAGCGGCTGGCCGTTGGCGGCCGCATGCAGCGCGATCCCCTTCACCGTCGCGGCCGTTACGGAAAGGTCGCAATCCGCCAGCTTGTACTTGTTGTCGGTGGCGTCGAGGTAAACGAGCTGGCCGGCGGTGATCGAGGCGCCTGCCGTGCCGTCGGTCGTTTGCGCGCTCGAGCCGATCTGGACGTTGGCCGCGGTGACCGATATGTCGGTCGCGAAGACCGGCAGTGCCAACAGCGAGGCGACAACCAACCACACGGCCAAACTACGCAAGCGCTTCATCGTGCCCCCCAATCGAATTCATCCAGCAGGCCTTCGAGGTATTCCGGCATCTTGGCGCCGTCGTCATCACCGCGATGCGTCCAGCACCAGGCGACCCGCTGCAGCATGTACTCCTTGATCCCTTCCGGTACCGCCGCCGCGTTGCCGTAGCCGGCGACGAACGGAATCGTGATCGCGCCGAGCTGGTACCGCGCGGCCGGCCAGCATTTCCCCGCGGCCGGCCAGAGCCGCACCGGCTCGCCCCGCAGATCGACCTGGTAATCGCTCCCGGCCAGGTTCTGCGTCACCCCCGCGGTGTCGACGTACGTGATCGTCCCCAGCGACTGCACCGGCAGCCGCCGCAATTGGATCTCCACGGCTTCGTACGGTTGCATCACGCGGTGCGCGTCGGTGACCGAGCACTCGCGCATCGACCAATGCTCGAGCTGCAGCTCCCAGGTCGCGGTGACCAACTGGCGCTGCAGCCGTGTCTCGACGTACCGCCTGGCCGCGGCGATCAACCGCAGGAACTGCCGCTCCTCGAAGTCCGCGACCGGCGACGTGCGTTTCACGTGCTCGCGGGCTTCGTCGGTAGTCAGCGGCTCCCCGGCCGGCGCGACGGTTTGTTTCCAGGTCGGCATGGCCTACTCGGCCGGTGGTTCGGTTTCCGCGCCGTCGGCCGAGGCCTCGTCCGTCTGGCCGCTGACGTGCTCGCCGGCTTCGACGCGCGTCTCGACCTCGGTCGGATCATTCCGCTGTTGCTTGCCCTTGCCCGGCTTCTTCGGCTTGGCCGGTTTACCGCTCGGCTTGCCTTCGTCGCCGGCGGCCGCGGCGCCGCTGGTCTCGACGGCGGGCTTGGCCGGCTTGCCGACCTTCCCCTCGGGCTGGAAGTACTCGGCGGCCTGCTGCTCGACGAGCTCGCGGGCGTAGTCCTCGTCGACCTCGATCTTCGCGCCGGCATTGGCGGAAAACGTGGGACTGGCCAGGGGCACCTTCATGCGCACCCAGACCTGCTTTACGTCGCGCGACATAATGGCTCCGTTTGGCGGCGCACTAGGCGCCGTAGTTGCCCGCGACCAACTGGGCGCCGACTTGCACGGGCAAGTCGCCGAGCTGGGCGCAGGGGTAGAAACCGGTTTTGGCGGTGTCGGTGATCGAGAGGGTGTAGGCCCCGGTTGCCAGCGTCTGGACGAGCAGGCACTTCTTGGCGCTGTGCGTGGCCAAGTCGACGCCGCTGGCGGCCTTCGCCTGCACGGCGCCCGAGGCGCTGGTGCCCGTCAGGCCCGCGCCTGTCGCGGCGTCGGAGAGCCAGATCAGCAGGTTGAAGACGCGGGCGATCGCGTTGCCCGCAGCGTCCTTGACCTGAAAGGTCAGCTCGCTGACGTTCGAGCTGCCGGCCGCCGGCGTCACGCTGACTTGCGCGGGCATGTTGACACCGAGCAGCCTGTCGACGCCGCCGGCAGCCATTTCTCGCGAGCCGCCCGAGTCGATGATGTGCCGGCCGCCCACGTGATCGACGGCGCCCCCCTGCTCGCGGTAGTTGAGGGCGTTGACAGTCATCGTGGCACCTCGTGAGAACCTGCAAAATGAATCGAACCGCTGGTGGCCGCCGCAGCGACCGCGACGCTACGCCGTCTGGTCGGACTTCGGCAGCACGCGCGCGCTGCCCAGGATCGCCATTGCGGAGATCAGCGCCGCGCCGGTGTTGTTGGCCGGCGTGATCGTCATTCGCACGTAGCGTTTCCGCCCGAGGTAGCCGATCTTGCGCACCTCGTTGTCGTCATCGAACTGGAACGACGCGCCCGCCTCCGTCCCGCTGAGGTTGTCATCGTGGACAGCGGCGGCGTCGGCCAGGTTGGCCACGTTGCCAT
>CAZBWM010000199.1:0-3106 GCA_964495375.1 uncultured Planctomycetaceae bacterium
CGTTGGCCGTCGTCGGCCTCGGCGGCCCGCTGCCCCTGCTGGTGGCGCGGCTGGCGTTGCTCGCCGTGGCTGCGACGACCGCGGTGCTGTGGGCCCTCGGCCGGATGTCGTCGGCCTGGGCGCTCGTCGGCGCATGGGCCGTCACCCTGGGCGCCATCCTCGTCACCATCGCTGGTCCGGGCGGCGGCTCGTTCATGACCCTCCTCGTCGACGGGGCCACCCTTCTCCTCCTCACGCTGCTCTGGGGGGCCATGGTCGTGTCACGACTGGTGTCGGACCGCGGTGGATCGCCATTGCCATTGGTGGTGGTGCCGATCCTGATGCTCGGTGCGTACGTGGCGGCCTGCGCCGACCTCCCGACCCGGGCCCGGTTCGCGCTCAGCCGGCCGGCGCTGGACGAGCTCGCCGGGGCGGCCACCAGCCGGACGCCGGGCGAGCCGGCCCCAGCCCCGACGACGGTCGGCGGGTACGAGGCGCAGTGGGTCGACGTCCGACCCGACGGCACCGTCGTGGTGGGCATCGCCGGCGACTGCGGCTGGTTCGCGCAGTGCACGCTGGTCCGAGCACCGGCCCGGCCGTGGCGAAGCATGGACCTCGGGGGTGGGTGGTACTCGGTGGCGACGGGAGACTGAGGTCGACCGCCACCGGGCGCCGGCGAGTGGTGCCGATCCCGACGCGGCCGTCGCACCGATCCCAGCTTTCCGCGATTTCGAGGCACCAAGCCCCAGAATCGCAGGAAGTTCGAGTGGAGAAGGGAGCGGGGAGTGGGGAGGGGTTCGCCGGCGCTGAGCTGATCAGCCGGTGAAGGCGGGGGTGACGGCGCCGGTGCCGCCCGTCGTGGTCGCACCCGTTCCCGGTGCCGTCGTGGTGGTCGTCGTCGAGGCGATGCCCTCGAGGGCGAACGGCACCGGCAGGACGAGCTCGACGTTGAGGTCGGCGGTGGTGCCGAGGTGCAGGTCGAGGGGCGACTGCGGGTCGTTGGCGGCCAGCTCGCGGTTGAGCGAGGCGAGGCCGAGCACGGACGTATCGTCGAGCTCGGCGGTGGCCGGCGCCGCGTGCTCGACCATGGTGCAGAAGATCGACAGCGTGCCGTCGCCGTTGTCGACCAGCTCGATCAGGCGGGACTGCTGGGGCCAGTCGACGTGCGAGCACGTGTTGATGTCCCAGAAGCCCTGCGTGCGGCCGGAGGGGTCGACCTTGGGCTGGATCTCGTTGCTGTGGTGGTGGCCGTTGACCCACGCGACCACGTTCGGGAAGCGGTGCAGGAAGGCCAGCGTCTCGTCGCCGTCGTAGCGGCGCTCGTTCGGCCGAGCCGGGTCGGGTGGCGAGCCCTTCATCGACCGGTGGTTGAAGTGCGAGAACACCACGACCAGCTGGTCGGTGACGTTCTGGCGCACGAGGTTGCCGCCGGTGTCGAACCACTTGCTGCTGACCGACCGCAGCTTGGCCTCGAGCCAGTCGATCTGGGCCTGGCCGAGCGTGCCCGAGTTGTAGCCGCCGGTGTCGAGGCTGATGCCGAGCACGCCGGGAGCGATCGGGAAGTCGTAGAAGACGCCGGGGGCGTCGAGGTGGTCGGTGGTGTAGCCGTGGCCGTGGGGCCCGGGCACGGCGGGGGAGTCGAGGTGGGCCTGCACCCACTCCTTCGGCGACACCGTGCGCCGCGTGGCGTCGGGCGTGATGACCTGGTGCGGGTAGGCCCCGGACAGGATCTGGTCGCGCACCTCGGTGACCTTGGTGAACATGGCGACGAGGAACGCCGAGGCCGACACGCCGGGCGGCAGGTCGGTGGGCTTCATGCCGGCGGTCATGATGTCGTCGAGCGGCGGCGACGTGGGCAGGTTGCCCTGCACCAGCCCGTCGTGGTTGCCGTAGGTGGAGAACCACCGGCACCCGATGGCCGGCGTGGAGAAGGCGGCGATGCCGGCCTGCAGCAGCCCGGGCATGTCGGGGAAGCCGTGGTCGGTCTTGAACACGTCGCTCGTGCCGGCGTCGGGGTGCCAGTAGCGCGGGTCGTTCCACGCAGGGGTCTGCACGCCCTCGTACACGCCGGCCGCGCCCGAGTCGGGGCTTACCGTGCCGCCGTCGAGCAGCGTCAGGAACCACTCGAGCTCGTTGTGCTGCTGGTTGTCGATGTTGTCGCCGGTGGAGACGGCGCAGTCGAACGGTCGTCCCGTGATCGGCCCCTTGCCGATGGCGTTGAGCTGGCGGACCATCGCCGACTGCACCTGGGTGGTCAGCACCTCGTGGGGGCGGAAGGCGGCGTTGAAGGGATCGCCGAACGGGTCGAGGAACTCGACGCGACCCGGCGACTGCACGTCGACCACGTGGATGTCGGTGAGGTGGGCGATGCAGGCGAGCGGCGTGCGGGTGTCGGCCCGGCCGGGCTTGGGGGTGGCCAGGTCGGTGCGCACCACCGTGGGCCAACCGGGCGCGGTGGTCAGGCGGGAGTAGCCGGTGGCGGCCTGGCGCACGATGGTCTCGGCCAGGGTCGTGCCGGTGGGGTCGACGGCGTAGGCCGACACCGATCGCAGGGCGTTGGCCCGGGCCGGCGTCCACAGCAGCGGCGCCCACAGTGCTCCGGCGCCCGCCAGGGCCGCGCCGCCGAGGAAGGCGCGACGGCTCGGCTGCGGGTTCCGGTGTCGTCGTGTGCCGCCGGTCGGGTCGCCGTCCGCGCCGGAGCCTGTCGCGTGCCCGTCGTCGCCGGCCATCGTGCGTCCCCCGTCGCTCCCCGTCGTCCACCCCGGATGAACACGAGGTGGACGACCACCGTAGCCCTGGCCCTGGGCCGGCCTCCGGTCGCGCGTCCCGGTGGGCCCGCCGACCCGGTTCGTCTCGGACCCTGGCCCGGTCCTCGGGTGGTCCTCGGCTCTGGTCCGGTCCTCGCCCTCGCCCTCGCCCTCGCCCTCGCCCTCGCCCTCGCCCTCGCCCTCGCCCTCGGTCCGGTCGTCGGCGTCGAGCAGTACGGTGCGCGCATGCGCAGACTGCTGCCGATCACGTTCGCCCTCGCCGCGCTGGCGGGGACCGCCGCCTGCTCGTCGTCCGGGTCGGGCGGCACGGCCTCGACCGGGGGTGGCGGGTCGACGGGGAGCACGGCCGCTCCGGGGAC
>CAZBWM010000200.1:0-1179 GCA_964495375.1 uncultured Planctomycetaceae bacterium
TTCCGGTATTCAACTGTATCTTACGCAAAGCGATGAAGAATCAATTGCAGTAAGTGCATCTGATCCCAAATACCTGGATAAATTTAAAACAGAAGTACAGGGCGGTACGCTGCATATTTACTTCGATTCGAAAGGAATTTCCTGGATAAATACAGATAAAAGAAAATTGAAAGCTTATGTTTCTTTTAAAACCTTGCAGCGGCTTGATGGCTCTTCCGGTGCAGATGTGTTTACAAAAAGTGTTTTAAAACTGCCTGTGCTTACCATGGATTTTTCCAGCGGCTCAAGGTTTGATGGAGAAGTGAATATTGACGATCTTGCCATCGACCAGGGCAGTGGTTCTGAAATTTCAATCAGCGGAAAAGCTGCCAAATTAAAAGTAGATGTGAGCAGTGGTGCTATCTTTAAGGGATTCGATCTTACCTCTGATTATTGTGAAGCAAAGGCAAGCAGCGGTGGTGGAGCAAGGGTAATGGTGTCAAAAGAATTAGCTGCTAAAGCAAGCAGTGGGGGCGGTGTTAGGTATAAAGGTGCCGCAGTAATCAGGGATCTGGATGTAAGCAGCGGCGGTGTAGTTAAAAAGGCCGATTAATAACTATTTAATCAATCAGCAATGAAAAAAATATTTTCTTCATTCTTCCTGTTGTTGACAGTGCTTTTTGCTACTGCTCAAAAAACGATCATAGATGATAATAATGCAGAAGCTCGAACTGTAAATGGAAGTTTTAATGCAATCAAGGTATCCGGCGGTATTGATTTGTATCTTTCACAGTATGAAACGGAATCCGTTGCTGTAAGTGCATCGGAGGTAGAATACAGGAATGATATCAAGACAGAAGTTGAAAATGGAGTTTTGAAAATTTACTTTGATGGCAGTAGAATTACCTCCTGGAAAAACCGAAAGCTCAGAGCTTATGTATCATTCAAAAATCTGGAATTACTGGTGGCTTCAGGTGCAAGCGATATACGTGTTACGGGTGTAATTGATGTGCCTCTTTTAAGGATTGATTGCAGTGGTGCCAGTGATTTTAAGGGTGCCGTGAAGGTGAAAGATTTTTCAATTGAATTGGGTGGCGCATCCGATGCTACCATTAACGGAACAGCAACCAACGTGACCATCAAATCAAGCGGAGCCAGTGATTTTAATATTTTGAACAATAGCGCTTTAACACCTGCACT
>CAZBWM010000200.1:1189-3100 GCA_964495375.1 uncultured Planctomycetaceae bacterium
TGATTTGGTTACAGAAAACTGTACTGCAAATGCCAGTGGTGCTTCAGATATCCATATCACTGTAAACAAGGAATTGAATGTGCATGCCAGTGGCGCCAGCGATATTTCTTACAAAGGAGATGCAGTAATAAGAGACCTGCATAGCAGCGGTGCAAGCAGTGTGAAGAAGAAAGGATAAATGGCTGAAGTGTTGAATGGGTAAACTGTTGCATGATTAAATGGTTGGATAGTATTTATTTCTTTTCTTGATTGCTTCCTGCACTTGAACAAAAATGAAATTTGATCTTCGGGCAAAGAAAATGACCCACTCGCAAAGAGTTCTGGTAGCATTTACCTATCAACAATTAAGCAATAAAACAATTAAACCACCCATTTATAAGGAATATTTTTTTCAAAAAGCTTTTTGCATTCTTAAGTACATCTAACAATAAAGCAATAAAACCATTCAACCATTTACTTACCAAACGCCCACAATAAAAATTCCGGAAACACTTTTGCCCAGCTTGCATAGTCATGCATGCCATCTGCAGATTCTTTATAGACAATATCAGAAGGAGAAGCCACATTTTTAGATTTGATCAATGCGATTAAATCATTTGTATCATCTACCACGTCAATCACACCATCTTTATCACGGTCGCTGGTTTCTTCTTTTGCCCCGGCATAAAACCAGTATTGCAGGTGTGGCCGCTTTCTCGAAGATTTAATGTAGTTTAACATGATGCGGTCTCTTTCATCTGAATAATCCGGAGCACTTGTGTCCTTATCTCTCCACCAAAATGATCCCGAAAAAACGCCCACTTTATCAATCTTGTCAGCATTGTTCCATGCAATATCAAAAGCGGATAAGCCTCCCTGTGAGCAACCTGCTATCACCACTGATTTGAATTTTCTTACACCCACTTTCTTTTTTACGTATGCGTATAGTTCATTATCAATAAATGCTGCATATTTATCTGCTCTGCTACCACGGTTTTTAAAATCAGGATATCCTGCTACGCCATATTCCTGCTCCCGATCGCTTGCATGAATAGCAACAATCACCAATGGTTGAATGGCTTTCTTTTTTACAAGATCACTTAAGGTTTCTTTTAAATGTAGCTGCGCTGCATCCTGTCCGTCGTTCAATAATAAAAGATTCAGTTCTCCTTTATCGTCAGGTATTGGTGTACTCAAAATCGTAAGCTTTACATGCTCCTGCAGGTGACGACTGTATGTTTCATCCTGCAGTTGTTTTATTTTTTTTCCACAGGATACAATGCTTAAACTCAATGCCAGTAATGGTATCAGGCGAACTACAAGTGGGTGCATAAAAATTATTTTTAAAAACAAATGTATATTATTTGGCAGCAAAACTGCATTGCCCTACTTTTGCACTGCGAAGTAGAGCAGCGGTAGCTCGTCGGGCTCATAACCCGAAGGTCACTGGTTCGATCCCAGTCTTCGCAACTAATGATGAAGGCTCGTAAGAGCCTTTTTTATTCTTAGCAAAAGCTAATGAATTTGATCACCTCCTCCTTCTTTGTAATTACAGACCTGGACTCAAATTCATTCTTTTTAAAATTTATTAAACAATGAAGTCAGGCTTTGTAAATATTTTTGGTAAACCCAATGCAGGTAAAAGCACTTTGCTGAATGCATTGATGGGAGAGAAGATGGCGATTGTATCACCCAAGGTGCAAACTACCCGCCATCGTATCAAAGCCATTCTTACTTCTAATCAATATCAAATTATTTTTTCCGATACGCCGGGCATCATTGAACCCAAATACAAACTGCACGAAAAAATGATGCAGGCTGTAAAGAGCAGTTTAGAAGATGCTGATGTTGCCCTGCTGATAACAGATGCAGGGGAAGACCAGGAAGAAAGTCATGCTATTTTTTCTTCCTTAAGATTAAAAATGCCTGCTT
>CAZBWM010000201.1:0-3087 GCA_964495375.1 uncultured Planctomycetaceae bacterium
CTTGGTCGTGGTAGTCGGTTCGCTCACTGGTGAACTGTTGAGTGTCCACAATCAGATGTCCGACACTGTCTCCTTCTACTTAGGGCATCAGGGATACGAATACGTCGATCTAGGTCGCGCCTGGCAGATCGCCCTGCTCGTCGGCTTGTTGCTCTGGCTCGTGCTGATGGTTCGTGTCATCTGGCCAGCCACCAAACAGCAAGGGAACGAAAGGCAGCTCGTCACGCTGCTGCTGGTCGCGACGGCCGCCATCGCGTTGTTCTACGGCGCCGGCCTGAGCTGGGGGCAACACACCCATTTGTCGATGGTCGAGTACTGGCGCTGGTGGGTCGTCCATTTGTGGGTCGAAGGCTTCTTTGAAGTGTTCGCCACCACGGTCATCGCCTTCTTTTTCATGCGGCTGGGACTGGTGCGCCCTGGTATCGCGGCCGCGTCGGCGCTGTTGTCGGCGACGATCTTTCTCTCGGGGGGCATCATCGGCACCTGCCATCACCTGTATTTCTCCGGCACGCCCACGGTGGCGCTCGCCTGGGGATCGGTGTTTAGCGCCCTGGAAGTGGTGCCGCTGACCTTGGTCGGATTCGATGCCATCGAAGACCTGCGCCGCGCGGGGGTCACGCCGTGGGTGCGGCGCTACAAGTGGCCGATTTACTTCTTCGTGGCCGTGGCCTTCTGGAATATGGTCGGCGCCGGCCTGTTCGGTTTCATGATCAATCCCCCGATTGCCCTGTACTACATGCAAGGGCTCAACACGACCCCCGTACACGGTCACGCGGCGCTCTTCGGCGTTTACGGCATGCTCGGCATCGGGTTGATGCTCGTCTGCCTGCGGGCGCTCATTCCCGCTCGAGAATGGAAAGACGGGCTACTGCGTTTCTCGTTCTGGGCGATGAACGTCGGACTGTTTGCCATGTGCGTGCTGAGCTTGTTGCCAGTGGGGCTCATGCAGACGTGGGCTTCGGTCGAGAAGGGCTACTGGTACGCCCGCAGCAGCGAACTGATGCAGATGCCCATCATGCAGACGCTGCGCTGGCTGCGGATTCCCGGCGACACGATCTTCTTTTTGGGCGCGGTGGCGCTCGTGGTGTTTGTCGCGGGCTTGAAAACCGGGCACTCTTATCGGAGGACCGACTGATGGCGCTCCCTCACGCACAGGCTGGGCAAGTGATCGACCTGCGACCCTTGGGCGCCGCGCTGGCCCATACCAAGACGCAGACGATCGTCAAAACCGAGTCGCTCGAAGTCATCCGCATCGTGATGGCGGCCGGCAAAACACTGCCACCGCATGCCGTGCCCGGAGAGATCACGGTCCAATGCCTTGAAGGAAAAGTCGAGTTTGGTGTTGGGGAAGTTAAGCACCAACTGACGGGCGGATCGTTCTTGTATCTGGCAGGAGGCAGCGAACACTCGCTGCACGCGCTGGAGACGTCGTCGCTGTTGGTGACGATCGTGCTTCCCGCCAAGCCTTCGCGCTCGTGATCGCCGTTGTCCGGCGGCCTTGCGGGTTTCCTTAGAAGCCGTTTCTCAGGCTGCAAATAGCCAGGATTTGCGACCTGGCGCCTCAGTTTTTTCTGGCAAATCGGCCGGTTTTCGCGTAGAAGAACGCTAATCGTCCGGACGGCGCAGGCCGCTCATCGGAGAGCGTGCCGACAGCGGTGGGCGTGCCAGCGCTCGCCGGCGTAGCGTGTGCTCGATTGGTGGCGCGCGGGGTTCATGGATTGCGGACTAACAGTTAAAGCAAGTCGCTAATGCAGTCAAGAATCAAGGGCAGTCCACCACTCCGACAACATCCCTTCAATGCGCGATCTGCGCTACGCAATTACTCTACTGGCGTCCTGCCAGCGGCCGCGCGATGCCTGGTGCTGGCGTGTGCACTCTGGACCTCGAGTCGCGCACAGGCCGTTACATTCCCGATCAATTTCATCGGCACCGAGCAGGACTTCGACGCCACGATTGATCTGACGGGCAACGTCTTTGCGAACGGCAATGGCTCGGTGATCAACACCAAGGCTAAGCTGGAACCGTTCAAGTTCACGAACCCGCTGAATCATCCGCTCGCGTTGTACGGTGGCCCGATCGCCATCAGCTCCGATCCGCAGTCGATTGTCCCGTACGGCACGACGATCGACCTTGCTAGTTATACCTTAGTCGACATCAACGATCTGGACGTCGATCTGCTCAATGGCCAAACGGCCGACTTCGCCCTCGACACGATTTTCCTCACTACCAACAGCACCGTGTCACTCTTGAAGTCGATCTCGATCGACGTTTCTGGCACGTTGGCCGGCCTGCGGTTCGACCAGACGGGCCCAGCCACTGTGCTGGGTGGCCCGTTCAGCGGTACTTTTTCGGTGCCAGGGGACCTGACCGCCAATGTCGACAACCTGCTGGCCGTGGTGTTCGGCTTGCTGCAGGTACCGGTCGGCAGCCAGGAAGTGAGCTTGCCGGGCACTCTAAACGGGTCGTGGGAAATAACGAATTACCCGTGGTGGCCGAAAATCCACTTGGACGGCGTGATCGACCTCAACATTCCGATCTCGCTGCTCACGAATCTCACGACCAGCATTACTGACGTGCTGAGTTTGACGATCTCGTCGACGATCGACCTGGCGGCCAGCTTGACGATCGGAGTGCAGTACCATCTCGAGGCCCCGCTAATTCCCGAGCCTGGCAGCTTTGTGCTCTTGGGCATTGGCCTGGCAGCCGTGGTTGGAGTGACGGTACACCGCCGGCGCGGCAAGCGTTAGATCGGCTTCATTGTTTACAAGCGAGTCGCTAGTGAAGAACCAATTGAAAGGGCAAAAGTAATGTTCCAACGCGCATCAGTTCGCGGCTGTGCGGCGTTTGTCGTTTTGGCGGTGGCAGTCGTGTCGGCTGCGCCCGCTCGGGCAGTAATTCGACCGGGCAATGTGAACGGAAGTCAACAAGAGTTCGATTTAACAATCGATCTGAGTGGCAACGTGTTCGCCAATGGAAATGGCTCGGTGATCAACACCAAGTCGAAGCTCGAACCGTTCAAGTTCACGAATCCCCGGGCCTGTAGTTTCTTTTGTGTCAGGGTCGCGGGGAACGTTATTTGCTCGTCGC
>CAZBWM010000202.1:0-3047 GCA_964495375.1 uncultured Planctomycetaceae bacterium
AGGCGCCGATGCTCCGGGCCCCTTGCTCCAGAGCCTCGCCAGCGGGTGGATTCGATGGGAAGACAAAGCGCATCATCGAACTGGTAAGCCCAAGATCGCTCTCGCCGTGGGGCATGACGTCCGGCCGGATTGCCGGCGCGATCCGAGCCGTCGTCGAGGTAACGATCCCGTCGACGTCGGCGAGTACGCGCTCGAAGTAGCCGGTGGCAGGACTGCGCAGCACAGAGCTCAACCAGCCGCGTTGTGAACTGTCACCGCCCGTCAGTACCAACGGCGCCGACAAGCGGCAGGAATCGCGGGTCCTTCCGGCTGGCCGGTTTCGTCCAGGTACCAGTTAGGTGGCCGACTTGTTCCGCTGCCACTGTCGGCCCTGCGGGCTAGAAACGGGGATCGGGCGCGGCGCCGACGAAGCCCGGAAGCCGTCGCTCAGGTCTAGCCGCGGGCGGCGATGGCACATCCCTTGCGTTAGGAACCAGCCACCGCAGCGAGTTTTTGCCTAGTAGAACTTTCGATTTTCATGGCGGGGTACAAAGAACCCCGGGAGGTCTGAATGCCGTCGATTCATCGATCCTATCGCGTCGAACGTGGTGCCACATCGTTAACCCAGCGGCCCCATGACATCGTGCTACCCCCTACCCAGCACCGTGGGTTCAGGATGACGGCGGCGGTCTGGCTGCTGTTCCACATCGGCTGCAGCACTCCACCGAGCGTCGCTACAGACATGAATCCCTGCGCTGCGCCAGACATGACGACTGCTGGTACCCCCGACCTGGCGGTACTACACAGCACGGCTTTTCAGGTGGCCACCAACTTCCCGGTTGGCGCCAATCCCCGTTTCGTGGTGGCGGGCGACCTAAATGGAGATCGGAAGCTCGATCTGGTCATCGCCAATACGAATAGCAATAATGTCAGCGTGCTGCTGGGTACGGGTCAGGGCGGCTTTGGCCCGATTACCAATTTTCCCGTCGGCATGGTTCCTCACGGGGTGGCGGTGGGCGATTTCAACGGCGATACCAAGCCCGATCTCGCGGTCGCCAATTATGTAAGCAACTCGGTGAGCGTGCTGCTCGGCAACGGGCTCGGAGGGTTCGCCGCCGCGACGGATTTTCCGACCGGCAGCCTCCCCCACTCGGTCGTGGCGGGAGACTGGAACGGCGATGGGAAGCTCGACCTGGCGATGGTCAATCAGCTGAGCAACGACGTCAGCGTGCTGCTCGGCAACGGGCTGGGGAGCTTCGCCGCCGCGACCTCTTTTGCGGTTGGCAAGGAGCCATTCCTGCTGACGACCGGAGATTTCAACCGGGACGGAAAGCCCGACCTCGCCGTCGCCAATGACAAGAGCAACGACGTAAGTGTCTTGCTGGGCGATGGAGCGGGGGGCTTCGGCCCGGCCAAGAGCCTGGCGGCTGGCATCAATCCGGTCTGGATTACCAACGGAGATTTCAACGCAGATGGAAAGCTCGACCTCGCTGTCGCCAACGCGACCAGCAACGACGTCAGCTTGCTCTTTGGTGATGGCATGGGCGGGTTTGGCGCCGCCACCGCCTACGTGGCCGGCCATGCCCCGCAGTCGCTGGTGGCCGGAGATTTCAACGGCGATGGTACGACCGACCTCGCGGTTGCCAACATCCTGAGCAACGATACGAGCATCCTGCTCGGCAGAGGCTTGGGAGAGTTCAGTCCCCCCATCAGCCTTGCGGTAATTAATGGCCCCGGATCGCTCGCGGCGGGCGATTTCGACAACGATGGAAGACCAGATCTCGTCGTGGCCAACGTCTTTAGCAACAACGTGAGTGTGCTGCTCAATCAGTCCCGCTAGCGGCAAATCGCGCGGCCATAAGGGGTCGGAGATCCAAGCGCAGATGGGGCCTACCAGCCACCACTGCGTGAGTCACACCTGCCGGCGCCGCCCGGTATCGCTCGCTAAGCGAACCGGATATCGCTCCGAAAGGGGTATCAACTTCGCTCTCGTAACCGTCGCTGAGGGATGTAGCTACTTTCGGGTTATCCAAGCGCAGCTCTCCGCATTCGGGGAATACGAATCTCCGAGGCCAGCGCAACCGTATGCCGTGCTCTTTTCAGGATTACACCGATGGAAACCAGCGCTCCGTCCCCGCCAAAGTCCATCGTGCGGACGCTCAGTTCTGCTCGGGCCAACCTTCACCGCAGCCGCAGGCGCCTACGAGAACGAAGTGGATACTCTTTCGCCATGATATCATCGGTGTTGTCTCCGTCGGTGAGCTCAAGAGCTAAGTCGACCAGTGGCGCGGCTAGGACTTCAGTAACCAGCATCAGCCCTGACGTTGCGTTGCCAGTTCGCAGAGCGTTCCCCCAGACCGGCAAAAGGCTGCTTTGCCGACGGTGATCGCCTTACACGGCAGTGCACACAGCAAGGAAGGTTCCGTCGGGAACCGGAGAAGATTGTTCCCCTTGCCGAGTGAGTAGCCGGGGAAAGGATTGAAGGGATTGCGAAATACCCGTCTGGGCTCGGCGGGTGGACTAGCGTAGGGCGGTTAAAAGTTGGGGTCGCCTCCGGACGAAGCGCGGCCAACCTCTTGCACCCCAGTCGCTCGACCCATTGTCTGTCTACCGAGGGGAGTCGTTTTGCTGCTCCGCTCGCGCGAACTCCGCCGCCTTTGCGTAGTGCAGCCGAACACCCACTCCGTCCCCATTCGTGAACTCAATTCCCCGCCTTTCGAGTTCCGCCTGGATTTTCTCCAGGTTGGATGCGTGCGGCTCCATCACGCCATTCTCGAATCTGACGATCGTGGACACGCCTACACCAACAATCTTGGCCAGCTCGCTCTGACTGAGCCGAAGCAGTTCCCTCGCTGCGGCCACATGGGCGCCGGTTAATTTCATTTTTTTGTTGACTCTAGTTGCAGTTGAGATAGTTAGAAGTGAACGGAATCAGTTCACTTTCCTGTAAGTACCTAGAATCGGTACCAAAACGTGCGCACCATCCCATGCACCGGCGCTGAAGTCTAGGGCTGGGTGAACCGAAGTGCTTGCACGTAAGGGCTCTGCATGACTAACGATCTGACCTT
>CAZBWM010000203.1:0-2993 GCA_964495375.1 uncultured Planctomycetaceae bacterium
CGACCGGTTCAACGCCCAGCGGGATGTTCGCGAGGCCCTGGTCTATGGCAAAGAGTCATTTCGAGCCGTCTATCGCATCCGGCGCCGCGACGGTCAGCTGAGGCGGTTTCTGTTCCAAGCGACGATCTTTCGCAAAGAGCGAGTCGAAGGTGGCGACGCCGTGCGGGCGCTGGGGACGGCGGTTGATGTTACGGAGATCGCAGGGCTAGTTGGCTGAGGCTAGCGCCTGCCGTGTTACTTAGATCGTGCTGACAGCCGCTTCTTGATCGAATTGGCCAGGTCGACGATCTGGTCGAGCTGAGTGGCTAGCTGTTTTTCCTGCGAGTTTCGAGTGGCTTTTTTGTAGCCATTGGACGTCTTCCTCACGCCGGTACCAACGGCTTTTTCAAGAACTCTGCCGCGGCTGAGCCAGCGGGCGTTTTCTGCCGCCAGCCGGAGCAAGGCGGCCGTTCGGTCTTTGGGAGGTGAGATCGGTCGACCGCTGCCCGGACGAAGCGAGTGGTGCTTGCTCCGCAACAGGCTCCGCAGCTCGCTCGCCGACAAGCCATGCGCGATGATTCGTTCATGCATGGCTTCCCGTTCCGCCGGCTCGAGCCTCAAGGTCAGCAACACGTGGGGCAGCGTAAGAAAATCTGTCGCTTCGGCCTGCGACATCAGTGCCTTGAACTCGCCAGGTGGGTACTTGCTCACGAAGCTTCGAGCTCGGTACAGCCACTCGGCACTGCGAGTGATTTCGGCCATCTCTTCCAGTTCGGCGATCGCCGTTCGACCGTCTTCTGTCTCAGTTAATTGGCGAACGACCTTGCCAACGTTGTAGTACATTTCGATACGGAGAGCCCGCTGTCGGGCTGCGCTGTCGAAGTTCGCGATCGAGTCCTTGAGCTGTTCGATCAATTTGCGGGTGGATTTCGTCATCGTGACATCTTTGTCGAAAAGTTGCGCACGGACATTTTGAATCTCCGATTCGCGCAACCTGATGATGACCAGCCTGGCCGTCTTTGGGCAGGTGCGCAGTCTCTACGCTGAAGCATACCCCATGTGAGAACACGGTTAGGCATTGACAGCGGTTGACACGGAAGGACATCGCTAGACCAGATTAACTCTCGTCCTGACAGGCCTTGCCCACAGCCGCAGGAAGCCGATGATTGACGGTGCTAGTCTACGAATGCCGTCCATCCAGAGGCATCTATCATGGGATCTGTTTACAAGAAATTCGTAACGAAACCCCTACCGAGCGGTGCCGAATTATTCGTCCGCAAAGTCCGTGGTCGGGATCGCCAATTAGCTCGTTGGACCGACAGTCGAGGGCGTGTCCGTACCATGCCGGTGAGAACGCCTGAGAAGGGCAAGAATGCTGGTATACCGCGACTCTTGATTGAGACGTCGACCTATTACGCGAAGTACCGCGATGCGGATGGCCATGTTCAGTACGTGTCGACAGGTTGCCGGGATGAGCAGGCGGCCCGCAACGTGCTTGCCGAACTAGAGAAGAGAGCCGACAAGGTGCGATCGGGACTTCGCAGTCGCGGCGAGGACGCCGTGATCGATCACCAGACAATGCCGCTGGCCGAGCACTTCGACGCTTACCTGACCAAGTTGGAAGCCGAAGGCACGTCGCCAATGCACCGCGACAACGTCGAACGCTGCTTGACGCGCATTGCCAGCGACTGTGGATTTAGCCTGCTGGTTGATTTGAACCGCGACGCACTGGAACGCTGGCTGGTGGCCCGCGGTAAGCCGACCAAGGCGGGGAAGCCAGGCATGGGCGCCCGCACCCGCAATATCCACCGCGCTTGCTGGGTGGCATTCTGCAACTGGTGTCTGGCAACCGACCGGCTACTGATGAATCCGTTTGCCAAGGTGGCGAAGGCCGACGAAGAATCAGACCCCCGACGTAAGCGACGGTCAATGACCGAGGCCGAACTGGCGCGATTGCTCGACGTGGCCCGGCGCCGGCCGCTGGCCGAATATGGGAGGTCCAAGCTGCGGAAGGATGCGAGCCATCGCAAGGGAAAGCGCGACACCTGGACTATTGCACCCCTCGAATACGACACGCTCGACGCGGCGACCGAACGGGCGCGGGAGCGGTTGAAAGAAAAGCCGTCGCTAGTCGCCCGGCTCGAACGGCAAGGGCGCGAACGGGCGTTGATCTACAAGGCCCTGGTGCTCACCGGACTGCGGAAGGGGGAACTGGCTTCGCTGAGTGTTGGCCAGTTGGTGCTCGACGGGCCGCATCCGCACGCGGTCTTGCACGCGGCCGACGAAAAGAACCGCCAAGGTTCGCAGATTGCCCTGCGTAGCGATCTAGCTGACGACCTGCGCCGCTGGATGGCCGACCAGCTTGCCGAGGCGCAGGATGCCGCACGGTTGCGTGTCACCGGCATACCGGCGAAGCTGTCGGCCGACAGTAAGTTGTTCCGCGTGCCCACTGGATTGATCCGAATTCTCGACCGCGACTTGAAGGCCGCCAGTATCGCCAAAGTAGACGACCGAGGTCGCACGCTCGACGTCCACTCGCTGCGGCATAGCTTCGGCACGCTGTTGAGCAAGGGAGGCGTGGCGCCCCGCACGGCGCAAGCTGCGATGCGACACGCCAGCATCGACTTGACGATGAACGTTTACACCGATCCGCGGCTGTTGGACGTGCAAGCCGCCCTCGATGCGCTGCCGAAGTTACCGCTCTCTGATCCACCCACCGAGCTTACGAAAGTGGCCGGAGCTGATGCACAACGCGATAGGAGCGAGATTCGGTTGGCACCCCGGTTGGCACCAACGTCAGACTCAAGCAGTCAATCTGAGGCTGCCGCAGACAATTGCCAGGACGTCCACGAGTGGAGGTACGAACAGAAGTGGGACGACCTAATTCGCTCCAGTGACAGGACTAAGCACCCGCTGTCATTTGCTGACAACGGGTGTTCAACAGAGCGGGCGAAGAGATTCGAACTCTCGACATCCAGCTTGGGAAGCTAGCGCTCTACCAACTGAGCTACGCC
>CAZBWM010000204.1:0-2862 GCA_964495375.1 uncultured Planctomycetaceae bacterium
CGATCCGCCGACCGGCAATCAGCTTAGGGCGCGCCCACCACGTCGGCAAGCGGCCCACTCGCCTTGAGCCTGCGCGCGGGTCCGCCTATGATTCGACCGAGGGAGGCGGCCGGCGCCACCGGATCAGAGCACATGCGAGCCCGACCCCGATGCGCGCCTTCGACGCCACGACTCATTACTTCAATCGCGCGGCCGATCTGATCGACCTGAGCGAGAACATGCGGCGTCTGCTGCTGACGCCCAACCGCGAAGTGCAGGTGCAGGTCGCCATCAAGCGCGACAACGGCGAGCTGACGACCTACCTCGGCTACCGCGTGCAGCACGACAACTCGCGCGGGCCGATGAAGGGGGGGCTGCGCTACCATCCGCAGGTCGACATCGACGAAGTGCGCTCGCTGGCCGCGCTGATGACTTGGAAGACGGCGGTCATGAACTTGCCGTATGGCGGCGCCAAGGGAGGAATCGCGCTCGATCCAAAGCAACTCAGCACGAATGAGCTCGAATTGGTGACGCGGAAGTTCGTCGACGCGATTCACGACCTGGTTGGGCCAGACGTTGACATTCCCGCGCCCGACATGGGGACCAATGCGCACGTGATGGCGTGGTTCGCCAACCAGTATTCGAAGTACCACGGTTTCAGCCCGGCCGTAGTGACCGGCAAACCGGTGGAGCTACATGGCTTGCCCGGTCGCGAAGAAGCAACGGGGCGCGGCGTCGGTGTGTACGCGTACAAACTGGTGGGGCGCCTGGGGCGTAAGCCAGCCGACACACGCGTGGCGATCCAGGGCTTTGGCAACGTCGGTTCGCACGCGGCCAAGTTTTTGCACGAGGCCGATTTTCGCATCGTGGCCGTGGCCGACGTCAGCGGCGCGTACTATCGCCCCGAGGGGCTCGATGTGCCCGGCCTGCTGAAGTACGCGCTGGGACACGAAGGGAGCCTGGCGGGCTACAACGGCGCCGAGCGGATCGAGGCCGAGAAGATCTTCGAGCTCGACGTCGAGTTGTTGATTCCTGCGGCTTTGGGGGGCGTGATCACGGCGGCCAACGCATCGCGCGTGAAGGCGCCCCTGATCATCGAAGGAGCCAACGGCCCAATTGATTCGGAAGCGGACGAATTGCTTGACGCTCGCGGGACGATCATTCTGCCTGACATTCTGGCCAACGCAGGAGGCGTGACGGCCAGCTACTTCGAATGGGTTCAGAACCGGCAGCACTATAGCTGGGGGATCAATCGCGTCCGCCAAGAGCTCGATCACATTCTCTCCGAAGCGTTCGAGCGGGTGTGGGAAGTCTCGCACGAGCGCAAGGTGAGCTTGCGCACGGCGGCGTATATTTTGGGGATCAGCCGAGTCGGCAGGGCCACGGTGTTGGGCGGGATTGGCTGATCGCCGCGCGGAAAATGGTGTCCGTGACCTTTTCCCAGCTAACCGAGACGCCACGCAAGACGATTTGCCATGCAGAACTCGGTGAAGCTCGACAACGGATTCGCGCAAGCGCCCCTCTTGGCAGGGCTGTCGCACGCCGAGGTTGCCGAGTTGGCGCGAATCGCCCGGCCGAAGCACTGCGCAGCCGGCGAGATTATCGTGCGCGAAGGCGAGGTCACCTCCACGCTGTGGATCGTCGTGGCGGGCCGGTGCGAGGTGTATCGCCGCGTGAACATGGCCGGGCAGACGAGCGAAGTCGTGCTGGCCTCGCTCGAGCCGTTTGAGAACTTCGGAGAAATCTCCTTCTTTCATCCGGTGCCGAGAGCGGCTGACGTGCGAGCGGTCACCCCCGCAGAGCTGGTCTCGCTGGAGTGGGCCGATTTCGCGCCGCTGGTGGAAGCGCGATCGACCGCCGCGCAAAAGCTGGCTCACAACACGATCGGCATTCTGGCCGAGCGGCTGCGGCGGATGGATTCGTGGGTCTCCGAGTTGGTCGCACAGGATGGCCGCCCGCGCCGCACCGCCGAATGGGATGCTTTCCGCGAGAAGCTGTTTCAGACGTGGACACTGTGAAGCGCGCGTTGGCGCGGCGGTGCTTTCATTCTGGCGCGTTTGCGGCTATCCCAACAGCAGGCCTGTCACGGCGATTGCGCCACCGAAGCAAACCGCCACGTCGTGCCCTGGCATGCGCTGCCGATCCTGGTAGACGCCGAAGTAGCGAAAACGGTTTTCGGTCGTCATGAACTGCACCGGCAGCGGATGCGGGTCCAACTGGCAGAAGACGACGTCGGGCGCAGGGCTCCCCGGTTCCAAGTGGGGCAGGTTCACGTTCCAAAGGGCGCCACTTTGTGGGTAGCGCGCGAGCAGCGTCTCGACGACCGAGCGCGTCCAGCGGGCGGCCATCTCCCAATCGAGCGGCAAGCCGCGTCGCACGTATTGTGAGACGGCGATGCCGCTGCGCCCCAACAGCGCCGCTTCGCGGGCGGCCGCCACGGTGCCCGAGAGATAGACGTCGGCGCCAAGATTGCCGCCGGCGTTGATGCCCGAGATGACCCACTCGGTTTTTGGCGCGACGTGCAGCAGCCCAATACGAGTGCAATCGACTGGCGTGCCATCGAGGGCATGTCGATCGCCGCCGAGTGAAGAGAGTGATAGGTCGCGATGGGTCGTCGCTTGATGGCTGCAACCGGAAAGATGCTGATCGGGGGCGACGGTCGCCAAGGTGCCGAGTCCTTCAAGCGCGCGAGCCAATGCGGCCAGGCCGGGGGCGTCGATGCCGTCGTCGTTGGTGAGAAGAAAGTTCATGCGGGAGTCGAAGGGGCCTCCAGGAATCTAAAGAAGCAAACAAGGGCAAAAACGCGTTAGGGCCGATTCTTCCAGACGTCGCGCTTGGCCTTGAGGAGCCGTGACGTGTAGCTCGGCTCGGCCGGCGCCTTCT
>CAZBWM010000205.1:0-2831 GCA_964495375.1 uncultured Planctomycetaceae bacterium
GCACGTTCCCCTCGTCGTCGCATACGACAATCGGGTCGCCGTCGCGGCGATGGGCTTCAATGGCGTCGTCGACCGCGGCCTGAATCGCGGCGAGGACGGCGTCACCTTGTGCGATGACGAGTGCCGCATCGACAATCCCCGCACTCTCTACGGGATCGTGGCTCATCAGAAGTTGCCTCGCGAAATACTCGTCCAAAGCGTCGGTTGTTGAATGCGATCGATTCGCGTGCCACTGCCGCCCGCGACAATTCTACAACCATTCTTGTTAATATCGACCATTTGCCACGTTGTGGCGATACGTTGATACATCTCAAAGAAATTCCGCAGCCCCGCCGCATAACGCCGCCGAATCGTCGCTTCCGGCACGTCGTGGCCGCCACGGCTCACACGATCCCGCACCCGGGCGATCGCCGCCTCGGCGTTGGGTAGCCAAAGAAACACCAGGTCAAAATGATAGCCCGAAGCCACCAGCGCCCGCAGCCACGGTGCCAGTGAGCGGCTCGCAAGCGTGGTCTCGAAGGCGAAGCTGACGCGCCGCTGCGCAAGCGCATGTAGCCGTCGCAGCATGATGGCGCTCGCTTCAAACGCCGCACTCTCTGGAGCGAGCCCCGACAAACCCTGGGCGATCACGTCCGCGTTGACGAATTCGTCGACGCGCAGCGGACCGCGCAGCAAGCGCTCGGCCGCCGTCGACTTGCCGGCGCCATTGGGTCCAGCGAGCACAACCACTTTCGGTTGGCCGGCCGCGTCGCCTTCGATTTTCCTCAACTCGTTGGTCATCCCTGTGACGTTAGTCCCCGGCACAAAGGCTCGTCAATTACTTTGACGGGTGCCACGGGCTCCGCCCGTGCTCATTTTTGCCGCCTTCACCATCGAAACGTACTTCAGGCGCTTGTTCCCCCGCCCGCGGCCTAATCTCTCGATGCCCCCAACCGCGATACTGCGCCCACCAGCGCGGGTCGTCGATCACCAGTCGCTCGCTCGGTAGCGCCGTCTTCTGAAAATACTGCTCCAGAATGCGATGCGCCGGCGGTAAGGGGACTCGCAGCGCGCTCCACGTATCGAGCGGCTGCGGCCCGCCGATCGTCAGCCGCTGCGCTTTCGGCACGTTGCGCGTGTACAAACAATGCGCCAGATACGGATCGACCAGGCCGAAGTAGTATCCCAGCGGTGAAACCAACAGCAGCAGTGCCGCCACGCGTGGCAACCACCGCGCGGCCCGCAGGTCGTGCACCAGGCTCGTCGTCCAAGGCCAGACCAGCGCGAAGCCGGCCGCCGCCAGCGCCAGGTTCCACGGCCAGACCGCTGGGTTCCATTGCATCTTGCCCGCCAGCCACAAGAGCACCAGCAGATGAAACGCGCAGGCGGCCACCGCACATGCCCGTCGCGTGCGCGGCACCACAGCGAGCACACCGAGCGACAACTCCCCGGCTGCCATCGCGCCCCCTAGCACTTGCAGCGCCACCAGTTGCAAAGTGGACGCGGGATTCGTCCCGTCGCCGCCGAACATCGCCGGCATCACGCCAGTGAAATACTCCGGGCTCAACAGCTTGTGGAAGCCCGCGAAGAACCAGAGCGCGATCAGATGGGCACGACCGACCAGCCGCGCGCCGTCTCCCGGCAGCGTCCCCAGCAACAATAGCCCCAGCGAAATCACCTCCGGCTGCATCCGCGTCTGATCCAACAACATCGCCACAACCAGCAGTCCGACGTGCAAGGCCGCCCCCGTGCGCGGCAGCACGAGCGTTACGACGAGCGATGCCAGCAGCCACGCACCGGGCGAAAACTGCACGCAGTCCAACAGTTGTGGCCAGTCGACCGCCGGCAGCAGTTGCCACTGGATTGCCGGAAGCAGTGGTGGATCAACGCGCACCATCCACAGCGGCCAGGTGATGGCGATCGTCGCAGCTTGGGCCGCCAGCACCAGCCAGCGAAAGGCGAGCAGCCCGGAGTCCTGCGAATATGTCCAACGTTTCATGCGGCCACTATACGCGAGCACCGCGCCCGATCAGGGAACGGAGGGCAAGAATCGGGACGCGACTCATTACGTCAGAGGCCTGGGTTCCCGTTTCCACACCCGCGCCGTGGTGAAATAAGGTCCCATCGCCGACAATAGTTCGCTGTGGTTCCACACGACGAGCCAGCGTTGCCAGCCCCGGCTGCTGAAGGAGTTCAAATGCCGAAGAAAGTCCTGATTATCGCGTCAAATACGTCCGCGATTGGTCCGCGCCAGCGGCGCACCGGCATCTATCTGCCGGAAGTAGCGCATCCTTACGCCGAGTTTGACCGCGCGAACTATCAGATCGACTTCGCCAGCCTGACCGGTGCGCCCCCCTTTCTCGACGCGCTGCACCTTGCCGACGATCCCGACAATCTCTCCTTCCTGGTGGGCAAGGGTTGGGCTGCCATGCTGAAGTCGGCAAAACTCGCTGACGTCGATGTCGGTCAGTACGACGCCATTTTTGTCCCCGGAGGTTTGGCGCCGATGGCCGATATGCCCGAGCATCCGCTGCTCAAGCAGGTAATCAAAGAAACTTACGAGCGCGGAGCGGTCGTGGCGGCCGTCTGTCATGGTCCGGTTTCGCTGCTGAACGTCGTGCTTACTAGCGGGGCCTATTTGCTCGACGGCAAGAACGTCTCGTCGTTCACGAACGAGGAAGAAGAGAACTACGCAAAAGCCGACGTCCCCTTCGAGTTGGAAACGGCTCTCACCAACCAAGGGGCGATCTTCCACAAGGTTGCCCTCTGGCAGCCGAACAGCCTGGCCGATGGAAACCTTGTGACCGGCCAGAACCCCGCATCCGCCAAAGGGGTGGCTGAGAAAGTGATTG
>CAZBWM010000206.1:0-2793 GCA_964495375.1 uncultured Planctomycetaceae bacterium
AAGTATTTGCGACGGCGCCATAGGCACACAAGCGCCAACTCCAGAGCGTCTGCAATGTCCTCATGGCAGAGCGTACCGTGATAGCGTTTTGTGAGCGAAGATGCGACCGATGAGCCGTAGACGCGAATGATTTCGCCCAGTACCGACTCGTCCCCATCGACCAGCCGCTTGGAAAACTCGGCGCCAGATGCGTCCCCGCTGTAGCGCATTGCCCGGCCTCCTCGTTGGGTCGACTCGCGCAGGCTTGGCCACCTTGTCGAATCAGATGTTGCACCTTACGGCGGAGCGCGCAGGATGTCAAGCGGTTTGTCGCACCGCAAGTACCGGGCTCAGCGGAGAGTTCAACCATTGCTGTAGCGGAGAGCCGAACCGTGGCGAGCCGGTTGCGATGTAGAGCGGCGGCGCGATGTCAAGATGACGAAAGGGCGGCGATTCGGAGGGCTGAGAGGGATCGGGGGCGCAGCGTCTGGGCGCGATGGGCTCACAACGCTTGGCGGTTTGCGGGCGGCAGAGGGTTTGGGCGCAACCTGCGCGCACCGGGAACGCATGGCGCCTCGAATCGCTCGCAAGAATCGGCGATCAGGTCGCTCTATCCGGCCAGCTTCTCGTGAAGCGCGCGGCTGATCGTGGACAGCTTCGTCTGCCCCAGCACTCCGCCGTGTCGCGGAGCTGACGCCAAAAGGGTCGCGAAGGCGGCATGGACGATCATCACGGCGCCGAAGTAGGCGTGGAACCTGGGGGCGCCGGTGATGTTTCCATCATCGGTTCCCCAGAAGACTTTCAATCGCGAGTTGACTCGCTCAACCGCCGTGCGCCCCTTGTACAACTGCTCGAATTTCTTCGTTGCCCGCGGAATAGGCGGAAATCGCCGTAGATCAGTCTCCTGCTTCACGCGCACGGTCAAGCCATAGGACTTTCCGGCGTTGCAGATCGAAGACATCGGACAGGACCAGTCCTCGTGTTTCGCCGGACAGCGATACTTCAGCGTCCCGCGTTCCGGCTCGTGTCCGGTATAGGCCATCTTGTGCTTCACCGCCGGCTGGCTCGTCGTGTCGTAACAAAACACCGTGCCCGGCTCGTCGTACACGATGTTGCCGCGGCGCTCCTGTCCGGGAACCAGTTTTTCCGTTTGGTTCTGCCAGCACGAGCGGATCTGGATCACCGGCTTGATCTCGTGGTCTTTCAGCAGTTCGTGAATCGCCGTATCGTCTGCGGCCTTGTCGTAGGCCAGCGTCTCGATACGGTCCTTGGGGAGATTGCTTTTCGCCTGTTCGATCAGCGGATCGATCATGTCGCCGTCGGTTACTTTGGTCGACGTGATGTGCCAGGCCAGAATCACTTCATGCTTCACGTCCACCAACAGGTGTCCCTTGTAGCCGAACCACTCCAGAACCTTCGTGACCTTGCCCGCGTCATCCCGGTATTCCTTGCGTCCCCCGGAGGGGAGCGGCAAGCCGTGCTCGCCAGGAACGGCTTCTTCGCCCAGAGAAGCCATTTTCTGCTTCACGGCTTCCGACCGACGTGCTGACAGCCCGGTTGAATCCCCGGCCGTGCGCCGCCCCAGATCTGGCACGACGTCTCCCAGACGCCGAATCATCTGGTCGAAAATGGCCCGAACGGCCGAGAGGTGCGGCTCTTGCCCCAGCACCACCAGGAACCGCGACATGCTCCACTTCTTCGGCACGGCTGCTTCGGACTCGATCCCGATCAAACGTCGCAGCCCTTCATTACGCCGCAATTCGGCCAGGCACTGCTCGATCGTGGTGTGCCGCAGAGAAATCGTCAGCAGAAGCGTGCCCCACAACACCGCGACCGGGTATTCGTTGCGTCCCTTGCCGCGCCGGCGTCTCAGCCTTTCCAGCAGCGCGCCATCGGGGATCGCAGTCAGAAAATCCCGGATGGTCTTGAGCGAAGGGTTGTCTTCCAGACACTCCCAGGCAAATAACGGCTGACTGACGTGAATCCGCATCGCGAGGCGCTCCTCCGTGAATCGGGTCGTATCGAGGAGTGCCGATTCTACACAGCAACTAATGCCCGCACAAGCCCGCAGGTGGTCGAAAATTCCAGGAATTTCAGGTCTCAGGAACCGTCGAACCCCGATTTCCGCAGGCTGCTGGGAGAACCTCCTCCAGACCAATCGCGCAACTCCAACTCTCGCTTCATCATCGATTCACCGCAACCGGCTCACACTCGCCGGGCGTGGCTGGCAAAGCAAAGGAGCCTCGGCTAAACTCGCTTTCCGCGGGCCTGCCTCGGATCGTCGCGGGCCAAAACCCAGCGCAGACGGTGTCTGCACAATGAGATAAGAAGGAGTCTGGCGTCGTGCAAGTGGCCATTACCTGTAAGCATGGACACATCGGCAGCAACCAGCAGGAGTATATCACACGCAAGGCCGAGAAGTTGCTGACGTATTTCGAACGGGTGACGGCGATCAACGTGACGGTGACGTACGATAACGGCGGGGTGCGGGTCGAAGTTCTGGTCGATGCCGAGCACAAGCATAATTTCGTCGCGAATGAGGCGGGCGACGACGTCATACCCACATTCGATCTGGCCTTGCACAAGATGGAACATCAGATCAGAAAATACAAAGAGAAAATCCAGGATCACCGTCGCGATCTGCCGCGGAGTGAGCAGGGTCGTGCTGCGGGATCCGAGTCTTGAGGAGCGATGCATGAAGTTGTCGGACTTCGTGGTGAATGAGGCGATTGTGCCGGAGTTGAAGGCAGACAGCAAAGAAGCGGCGATTCGCGCGATGGTGGTGAGTCTGTCGGCCAGCGGCAGCATCAAGGC
>CAZBWM010000207.1:0-2773 GCA_964495375.1 uncultured Planctomycetaceae bacterium
CGGTGACCGGCCCGCCGGAACCACCGAGCGTGGTGGGATCGGGGGCGATCAGGCGGATCAGGGCAAGTCGCGGAACTTAACACCTACCAGCCCGGCCGCGTTGGACACATCAGCGAATTCTTGCGAGACGCACACAGGTCCAGCAAACACATCCTTGATTCGATACATCGGGTGACCCGCAATGGCCTCAGGACGCAGTACATAGTGCCGGACGCGACATGCAGGGCCAGTTGGCCATTGCTCCCACTTGTACTCGGACTTGTCGAAATCAAGGCAGTCGAGTTCGTCGAAAAGATTGATAGCATAAAGTTCGACCTCGTCGCAAATCAGCGGAAGCGCCTCGGCATGCCCTTTCAAAAGCGGTGCGAGCGCGGCCCACGCTCGCGCTGTGAAAACGGGAGTACTCAAGTTCAGGCACGGGAAATCGGATGCCTTTCCTCGGGTATCAAATTCCACGGCAACAGGTGTCCATGACTCACTGATGGATCTATGGGTGTGCAAATGAGCCCACAATTGACGACTTTCGTCCAGAGATACCGTCTCGATCGTATCGTACCGGTCTGAGTCCGGCCAAAACTCAAGGGCTTTTCGCGCTAGATCGCCCATTTGTGTCCTCAAGATTCGCTCTCACTCGCGGAACTGAAATTGACCCGATCTGATCTCGTTGCCGATCTTATCCAACTCAATAATGATGTTATTGCGCTTCTCCTGCCAAGTTGTGCCTCGAGCCTCGGCAGCGTTCAGCCGGTCTCTTACACTATTGATTGCGCCTCGCTTTTGCAGCCCACTCTGTTGGTGCTGGGTCTGCGTGAGGCTGACACCATTATTGGCATCATTTATGTCAATGTTGTAGTCATCAAGTAGCTTCCGAGAAGCTGCTGCCCGTTTATCTGTGCTCTGCACAATATGGTGCGCCTGGTGGCAATCGTCGAGTTGTGGCCCAAGGTTTTTTCTGAGTATTTCCGCATTGCCACGCGTCTTACCTGTCTGCGTCGATCGCCAGCCTGGAGTCGCGTTGGCTTGGCGCATTGCCGCCAATTGGTCGTCGTAGTGCTTCTGCACCCACGCGGCTGCATCGTCAATGTTATGAGTTTTTTTCGAATTCGTCTTGTTCAGCCAATTGATGATGCGTTGTACATCCGCTGGGTCGAGGTCGAACGTCTTAGTCGTCGCCGATTTCCAAAAGCCATTGTAGATCTTAACCGCGACCCTAAGGGCTCCGCGCGCCAAGTCGTCAGCGGCACTTGCCACAACGATTTCGGCCTTGGCGCCAGCGAGCGAAAGTATCAACTCTTTGCCGACGGTAATTGCAACAGCGGCGGCGCCGAGCTGAAGATCCCCCAGAAGTTTTTGGCCTTCGGCGCGTTGAGCGCCAATATACTTTGAGTCAAACGGCGTGCTGCAGTCACCGCGGCGCTGATTCTCGTGAAATGGAACAAAGGGATCGATATGTGTGTAATCGAGGGCTTGTCCGTTCTCGTCGACTCGCTCCTTGTAATCTGGGTCGTAGGAACCCATCGCTCGCTCATAGAGGTTCAACTTCCAATTCCAAGGCCACTCCCATTGCCCGCTGGGGTCGCTCGCGTTCGTTGGGCTGTTGCCGACGTAGCGGCCGAGGTTCATATCTCCGGCGGCGAAGCCGAGTTCGTCCGGCTGTAGGAACCGGTTGAGCGTCGGGCTGTACCAGCGGCCGCGACCCTGGCCGTTGCTGAACCAGATGTTGCCCGTGATCGGGTCGTATTCTTGCGCGGTGAACGTGAACCGCGTGGGGAGCGCGACGGGCGTGCCGCTGGCGTTCTTGACGCTCGTGATCACGCCGAAGGCGTTGTACTCAACTCGGGCGATCAAAGTGCCCGAGCGATCGAGCACGTCGCGAACTGTGCCGAGCTTGTCTTGCAATAGCCAGAGGTAGCGGTCGCTGTCCACCAGGGCCTTGCCGGCAACATCTTCCTGGGCGAACAACTGATCGACGGCCTGGCCCCAGAGGTAGCGCTTGCTGACCGCCGCCGCATTGCCGCCGGATCCATCGCTATCGACGAAGTCGAGAATGATGTCGCCGCGAGCCGCAATCCCACGGGCCCCCTCATCGAAGACGTAGGTCTCCACGACAGGGGTGCCGGCGACCGCGACGCCAGAGCCGTTCGTGGTGTAGTCGGTGACTTTGCTCGAAACGCGACGATCGAACGTGTCGTAGACGTACTCGATCGTCTTGTCGATCTGCCCACCGGTTTCATAGTTGGTGACCTTGGTCAACCGCTGGCGGTAGTCCCAGTCAAAGCTCCGCAGCAAAACGTTGCCGGATGCCGTTTGTTCCTCTTCAAGATTACCCTCGTCGTCGTAGAGGTACCGAATACCGCCCGCCGTGGTGAGCAGATTTGCTGTGGGAACGGAATCCCCCGGGTTCTTCCGGTTGCCGTTGAGGTCCCAGACGAAGCTCTCTTCGACGCCGGTCGTGGCGTCGTCGTCGGCTGAGATCAGTTGCCCGGTGGTGTCGTACTGGTAGGTGGTCGTGTGCTCGGCGGAACCGACGCCGGTTTTGAACTTGTCGACTCGCCCGCGCAGGTAATCGTTGGTGTACTCGTACTTGGCGATGACTTGTGAACTGCTATTGGTGGTCTCGATCTTGGTGAGGTAGCCGGACACGCTGCCCGTGGTGTAGGTATTGGTGGTTTCGGCGACGATCGTGGCGCCGTCGGCCAGGCCGTCGCGGCGTTTGATCTTGGTGATGCGGCCCGCGGCGTCGTACTCGAGATCGACCCGCTTGGCGGCCACG
>CAZBWM010000208.1:0-2749 GCA_964495375.1 uncultured Planctomycetaceae bacterium
ACGATCACCGTGGCCTGATAGCTATGCCACGGAGCAGACTGCAACTGCGTGACGAGCGCCAGCGGCACGGCGATCTCGATGTCATAACCCTCGTCGGTGCGCTTGCCGGCCGCGACCACCCCTTCGACCGGCTTGCCACCACGAAACGCGGTGACGTCGAGCTTGGTTTTCCCGTCCGCGTCGGGCGCACTCACGCGAAACGCGTACGTCCCCCGCATCAGCCGCGGATCGCCGCGCCGCTGATCGAGCGGTCGGGCATCGAGCCGCAGCTCGATGGCGTCCCCTGCCTCGATGCGCTCATCGTGCAGATGCGCCGACAGATACAAGAACTTCTCGTCGTGCGCCATACCGAACGTCAGCGAGGCATCATCCGGACCAGTCCACGTCTCGGCGGCCCCCACAATCAGCGGATGGTCGCTCGTCGACAATTCTTGGCTGAACGCTTCTTCGAGCACGCCATCGATCGCCGCCAGCGTCGCGGTCGGGCAGGCGAACTTGCGATCGATCACCACCGGCACGGTCCGCTCGCATGAAAGCTCCGGGCCGTCGCCGACCGTCTTGATGCGCGCCGTCAGCAGCGTTTCGGCCAAATGCGGAAATTCGATCGGCTCCGAAAACTGGATGCGCACCGCCAGCTCAGAGGTTTGACCGGGCGCGGCGACAAGCTCCAGCTTCGCCGGGTCGACGGTCAGCCCTCGCAGCGGCAAGCCTTCGATCGTGCCACGAACTTCGACCGGCGCGTCGAAGCCGTTGGTGAGCCGAACCTGAATCGTCCCCTCCCCCAGGCCGACCGCATCGCCGATCAAGATCGGAGCGACTTCGATCTGCGTCTTCGCGAGAAACTCGCGAAAGCGGGCGATCCCTTTCTCCGTCACCACGGTGTCGGGCAGGATACCGTCGAGCAACAGGTTGGCGACGTGCGGTCCATCTTTCTCCATCGTGAGCCAGGTCACGTGGTCGAACTCGCCATACGGCACGCCGCGCAGCATCGAACCGCCGCCGGTCGTTGCCAGGTGATAGTACTTGCGGCCATTGCGGTCGTATTGCACATAGTGATGCACGTGCCCCGCGAAGACCGTGAACGGCCGATCTCCCAACAGCTTCTCGACCTTTTTCCAGTTCGTCGTATCGGGGTTGCCAGCCACCGTGGCGGCTTCTGCCTTGGTCCAGAGCGGCTTGTGCATGAACAATAGCGTCCAGCGCGCCGCGGCGTGCTTGGCCAGATCCTGCTCGAGCCAGGCCAATTGATCGGGGCCGATCTGGTCTTCGCGATCCTCGGACGACATGCAGACGAAATGCACCCCCTTGTAGTCGAACGAGTACCACTCAGCCCCAAAGTGCTCGCGCCAGATCTTGTGCATCGTGGGATTGGAAACGTCGTGGTTGCCGGCCACAAAGAAGAACTTCATCTCCAGCTTGTCGATGAAGCCCAAGAACTCCTTCCACTGCGTCTCGATCTCCTCGCGATTGGTGCTGTAGCCTTCGATCAAGTCGCCGACCGACACCACAAACTCGGGACGCATCCAGTTGACGCGCTCGACCGCTTTCATCCAAATGCCAGGGCGGTGTCCCCCCGTGTTGTCGGTCATGATCGCGATGTGGAACCGACTCGGGTCGTTCAAGATCGGTTTGTCGGACCACGGTTTGGCCCCTTCCATCGCCGGCAACATCAATGCCTGCGGAAGCGTCGCGCCCGGTTGCGTGGCGTGCGCTTCGTCGTCGTGCTCGTGCCCCTTGCCAGGCGGATGCGCCTGCACCAGATTAGTCGACATCCCCAGCATGGCCACGGCCAAGCAGAGCAGCGAGCAGCTACGACTTAACATAGAGGTCCTCGATCTTCGGTTCATCAGTGATTGCGGAGCTCACGGGATCGCGAGACCGTTGATTTGCCAGCAGTCTGCGCTTGGCGCGCGCCGTTGTCCACCGTTGGCCCTTCGATAGCGTCCGCGATTTCGCTTCGCGAAGGCACCCAAAAACTCCGCTGGTCGCTTGCTGCTTCCCGCCACACTACAATCTCGCGGAGTCGGCTTTCCTCAAGAAGCAGGTGCGCCATGTCCCCCGTAGCGGTACGTTTCCAGAAGTCGATCTTCTTCACCCTACTACTAGTTTTCACCGCGTGCTTGGCGCCGACCACTGCCGCCGGTGCCGCCGAGCTCAAGGCCGGCGTGGCGCGCGTCGATTTGACCCCGCCGCTCGACTTCAACGCTCCCTTGGGTGGCTACGGTGAGCGGATGAATCGCCCCGCCGAAGGGGTGCATGACCGCATCTTCGCCAAGGCGCTCGTCGTTTCGTCGGGCGAGAAAAAGTTCGCGCTGGTCACGGTCGACATCGTCGGCTTTCCACCGAACCTAAAACCTGAACTCGTCGAGCGACTCTCCGGTGGCTGGACAGCCGGGCAACTCATGCTGTTGCCGAGTCATTCGCATACCAGCATCGAGATGAACGCGCTAAACCCGCTCAACACCTTTCAGATTCCGCAACTGGGGATTTACAACGCGCGCGTCCACACGCTGGTCATCGATCGGCTGGTGGAAGTGGTGCGGCAGGCCGAGCGGCAACTCGTCGACGTATCGGTCGGCACGACGACTCACGCGATCGCAGGCTGGAATCGCAATCGCCGCGGCGGCACCGTGACCGATAACGATCTCACGGTCACCCGCATCGACACGGCCGAAGGGCGGCCGCTGGCGGTGCTGGTCAACTTCACCGCGCACCCCACGTTCATGAACGGTGAAGACATGCTCTTCTC
>CAZBWM010000209.1:0-2545 GCA_964495375.1 uncultured Planctomycetaceae bacterium
ATAACCGGCCACTTCGGGGCGCTTGAAAACCGGCCATTCTTAGGAGCAGTGATTCACCTCGTAGCTTTCAGCATTCCCATGCTGAAGGAGTCCTACGATGGCGAATTGCCTCACGATGGCCACGATCGATACGATTCTGATTCTCCACAAAGCCGGTCATTCGCGGCGTGAGATCTCCCGGCTGACGGGTGTCCATCGGGAGACGGTGGGCAAGTACCCTGCCCGCGCCGCCGCTGAAAACCGGCCACCAGCGCCCACCGGTTCAGCTGATCCGGGAAGCGAGTTTACCCCGTTCGTTGGCAAGAGCGTCTGCCGCGAGTTTCATGCGGTGATCTTGGCGAAGCTCGAAGCGGGATTCTCGTCCCGGCGGATCCACCAGGACTTGCTCGCCGAGCGTGGCGCCCAGATGAGCTATTGGAGCGAGCGGCGCTACGTGGCGAAGCTCACCGGCACCACACCGCTGCCATTTCGCCGGCTTGAGACGCCGCTGGGCGAAGAAGCCCAGGTCGACTTCGGTACAGGCGCTTGGGTCATCACTCCCGACGGCAAGCGTCGTCGGCCCTGGATCTTTCGGATCGTGCTGTCGCACAGTCGCAAGGCGTATAGCTAAGCGGTCTGGCGCCAAACTACCGACAACTTCATCGCCTGCCTGGAGAACGCCTTTCATCATTTCGGTGGCGCGGTCGAGCGGCTGGTGATCGACAATCTGAAGGCGGCCGTGCCGCAGGCAGATTGGTACGATCCTGACATTCATCCGAAGCTGCGGGCGTTCGCCGCGCACTACAGCACGGCGATTCTGCCGACTCGTCCTTACACGCCACGACACAAGGGGAAAGTTGAATCGAGCGTCAAGTACGTCAAGAACAACGGGCTCAAAGGGCGCACCTTCGCGAGCCTGGCCGAGCAGAACGCCTTTCTCGAGGAGTGGGAGCGTTCGGTCGCCGACACGCGGATCCACGGCACGACCAAACAGCAGGTGGGCAAGCTCTTCGAGCGCGAGTGCCCGAGCTTGCGCCTGCTGCCAATCGAGCGCTTTCCCAGCTACCGCGAGGCACAGCGGGCTGTACATCGCGATGGCCATGTGGAAGTAGCAGGCGCGTTCTACAGCGCTCCGCCCGAATATGTGGGACGACGCGTGTGGGCGCGGTGGGATGCCCGCCTGGTGCGGCTGTACAACGAGCGATTCGAGCCACTGGCGGTGCATGCCAAGGCGGAGCCCGGCCGGTTTCGGACGTCGGCCGGGCATATCCCACGCGAGAAGATCTCCGCCGTGGAACGCGGGACTGATGCCCTGCTGCGGCAAGCGGCGGCGATCGGTCCTGAAACGCGCGGGTGGGCCGAAGCGATGACTGCCGCCCGCGGCGTCGAGGGAGTGCGCGTGCTGGTAGGGCTGAAAGCCCTGGCCGGCAAGCACCCGGCTGTCGAGCTCGAACGCGCCTGCCAAATCGCTCTGTCGCACGGCGCCTATCGACTCCGCGCGCTGCGTGAACTGTTGAAACGACAGACTCGCGAACAGCGGTCGTTCGAGTTCCTCGCCGAACACCCGATCATCCGTCCGTTGAGCGACTACTCACTCGCTTCCCTCGCCGAGTTCCGTAGAGAGAGAACCAATCCATGAATGCAAGACTATCTGAGGCCCTGAAATTACTGCGATTGAGCGGCCTGGCCGAGTCGCTGACCATCCGCCTCCAGGAAGCGCAGGCCAATCGCCTGGCGCACGCCGAGTTCTTGGAGCTGGTGCTGGCCGACGAGTTGGCGGTGCGACAGGAACGCCAAATCGCCCGGCGTGTGAAGGCAGCTTCGTTTCGCGAGACGAAGACCTTGGAGGATTTTGACTGGGATTTCAACCGTTCGATCAAGCGCAAGCCGGTCTTCGATCTGGCGGCCGGCCACTTCGTGCGGCAGAAGAAAGATGTGCTGCTGGTCGGACCGCCCGGCGTGGGCAAGAGCCACTTGGCACAGGCCATCGGCCTGGCTTGCGCCAAGTCTGGCTACACGGTGCTCTATCGCTCGATCTTCGACGCGGTGCGCGATCTGTTGCACGACGAAGCCTTCGAGGGGCACGATCGAGTGATGGCCCGCTATCTGCAGCCCGATCTGCTGATCTTGGGCGACATGGGCATTAAACAGTTGCCGAAGCGCTCGGGCGAGTACTTGTTCGAGATTATCATGCGACGGCATCAACTCAAAAGCACGGTCATGACCAGCAATCGGCCGCTGGAGGACTGGGGCAAGTTAATCGGTGACGTGCCGGCAGCTACGGCCATTCTGGATCGACTGCTCTCCGAAGCGCACATCCTGGAGATTACCGGCAAGAGCTATCGACTGCGAGGCAAGCCAGAATCGAACAAGCAACCACCCGAGGGACAGCACGATTGATCGGCTGCTCCGGCTCGACAAGGGGGCCGCCCCTTCGCGCCTCTGCCCATCGCATCAACCGCAGCAGAGGGTGGCGGTGGATGCGAGGGCGACGGCGGAAGGGGCTCGCGGGTGCTTTGGGGAAAACCCAAAACCAGCCACAAGCGCCCACCGGCTCGAACCGCGG
>CAZBWM010000210.1:0-2540 GCA_964495375.1 uncultured Planctomycetaceae bacterium
CCAAGCCGGCCGGCTGCCGGGCGATCAAGATGGGTGACATCGGCGCTCCGAACGGTCCGGCGTGGGGCGTGCCGGTGGTCGGCGGCGCCGCCAACGGCCGCGTGGCCATGTTCGAACGGGAGTTTGACACGGCCACCCGCCGCGGCCTGGGAATGAACACGTGGCAAACCGCGATGCTCGATTCCGGCAGCGACTGGATCGCCTTCTGGGATGCGCTGCTCGCCCAAGGAGAAGCGTTGCTGGGGACCGGCCACGGGCACGAGCTCGTCGACGAGGTGATTCTGGACGTCGAGCGGTTGTACTCGTTCTGGAATTTGCGGTTCGGTGGCTCGTCGAGCCAAGGGGGCGAGACCTGGACCACGATCTTCAGCGACAGCGAATGGAGCACGCTGCGCACGACCTTCTTTTTACCGGTCCTGGCGCAGGGGGTGTGGGACGATTTCGCCAACTGGAACATCCAGACCGACGAGCGGGCCTTCGCCGTCGACGCCTGCCTGAAGGCCGACTACGTGGCGAAGTGGGCCCCGGTGGCGGCCGAGATCACCGATCGCTTTAGTTGCACGGTGCACGATTACGATCAGGGGTTCGTCGCCGTCGGCACGCGCCCCGTGGTGAGCGCGGCGGCCAAGTATGCGCCGCCGTACGGCCTCGGCGGGGCCATCGGCAATCGCAACAGCTTTGCGGCCTACGGGGCCGACTTCATCGCCGAGTGGTGGCGCTGGCACTGGCCGACGTTGAGCCAGCAGGTAGGGACCGGCGGTACCGCGGGGACCGCCGCCGAGCGCGTGTGGCGGATGCTGGTCGCCCATCTTTCGCAGATCCAGTCGCTCGATGCGGCCAGCACGGTCGGCCGCTACCAGTACTTGAGCGATCCCGATGCGACCAGCACGATCTTCGGCGCGGCCGGCGATTTGCGGAGCTGGGCCGAGCTCGTGCTGCACGCCACGCTGGCCGAGTGCGACGTGTCATTTTACGACTGGACCGACGCGGCCAAGATCGCTCACCTGCGCAGCTTCGTCGATTTGATCGCCGAGCGCGACGAGCTGGTCGGGTTTGCCGGCGCGAAGGCCGAACCGCAAGCGCCGTTCGACGAGGTCGACGTCATGCGGCGGCCGGCGATCGTCAGCAAAGTGTTTGCCGGTTGGCGCTGGATCTGGCGCGTGACGCCGAATCCGTTTCTGGCGGCGCCCAAGATTATCGACGTCGGGACGATTAACGGGCCCGGGATTCGCTTCGATTGGGGCGGCGGCCGCGTGCTGGAGATCCCACGGGGCAAGCTGGTGCGCGTCGCCGGCAGCATGGCCACCAGTGGCTACTGGGTCGAGCAGCCCTTGGCCAAGCGCTTTCGATACAGCGGCAGTGTGGCGCTCGGCACGACTCCTCAGCAGATCGTGCCGGCGCCGCTGCCCAACTGGGCCAGGCGATTGCTCGTGCGTTCCAACATCGACGCCACCGACCTGGTGCACGCGGGCAACAGCGGCTCCGTCAACGGCACCAAGGGGAACGCGAACTGTGGTTGGCCTTTGGATGCAGGCGAAGAGCGATCGTTTGAGCTGAGCCGTGACATCGACGGTGGTGATGAGACAGGTGTTTGGGCTCGGGCCGCCAGCGGCACGCAGTTCGTGCATTGGTGGGTTGAGTAATGCCCAACCTCCCTAAGACGTGGCACCCCGCCGGCGATCGACGAGCAAGGCGTCAGCGCTACGACAGGCAGCGTGCACCAGACCATTCGTTCTATAGCGGCAAGCGTTGGCGCAAGCTGCGTGCGATCAAGCTGAGAGCGAATCCGTTGTGCGAGTACTGCCTGCAGGAAGGCGTGAAGACGATTGCCACCGTGGTTGACCATGCCAAGGATCGACGTGAGCGGCCCGATCTGGCCTACGAGCTCGACAACCTGAAATCGAGCTGCAAACGCCATCACGATAGCCGCACGGCGAAGGAGCATTGGCACGGCAAGCGACAACAATAAGCGCTGCCAACGATCCCCCAGGCTAGGGGGGGTCAAAAAGATATGTTACAGGGGTCGGTTAGCCGCGACCCCATGCCGCACATTTTTGGCCGGGTTTTCATAGGGGGGGGTGGCTTGGGGGCGAGGGGGCCGAATCGCAAGAGCGCCGCCGACCTGGCATTGCGCGGAAGTACTCGAGCTAAGTCGCGGGCGGCTGAGCCGGCGCCCATCGATGGAGCGCCCGATCCGCCCGACTGGTTCGAGGGCGAAGCGCTCGCCGAATGGCACCGCCAAATTGCCGAGCTATCGGCTCGCGGTTTGATCGATCGCGCCTACCGTGTGCCGCTCGTTCTCTTCTGCGAGGCCTGGGCTGAGTACGTGTTTGCCCTGCAGGAGCTCGCGAAGCTCAAGAGCCGGACTGCGCAGAGCGACGCCGGCAATGTTTACCAGCATCCGCTGGTCGGGATCCGCAACAAAGCGGCGGACCGGCTCGACAAACTCGGCCGGCAGTTCGGCTATTCGCCGGCGACGAAGACCAATGTCGCCGGCGCTTCGACCAAGAAAGAGGCCGCCGGCATCGCATCGCGGAAAC
>CAZBWM010000211.1:0-321 GCA_964495375.1 uncultured Planctomycetaceae bacterium
CACAGCCAACCTCGCGCATCAATCCGAAAGACAACGCAAGCTATGTCTGGATTCCCCCTGGTGCATTCACCATGGGATCGAGCATCACCGATACATCGGCCTCTACAACTGAGCGACCCCAACATATGGTGATCTTGGATGGTTTCTGGCTCATGCAAACTGAGGTGACGAATGACCAGTACAAGCGCTGTGTAGACGCGAACGTGTGTTTGCCGCCTAATGACACGCGCTGGAGCGACTTAGCTTATGCCCAGCATCCGGTGGTTAACATCACCTGGGAGGATGCAAACACTTATGCTAACGTGAGTTCGATGTAAGCGG
>CAZBWM010000211.1:331-2524 GCA_964495375.1 uncultured Planctomycetaceae bacterium
CACCGCCGATGGCCTGAAAGGCGATTGTCACCAAGCCAGCGTGGCCGAAGTCGCCGGACTGTTGACGCCGGTGCCGGGCGGCACGGGTCCGATGACCAATGTGGTGTTGTTGGGCAATATTTTGCAGGCCGCGCAGTTGGCGCACACGACAGCAAAGCTGGGCAGCACCGATGCCGGTTGAGTAGGCTTGATGTAAGTCATTTATATAACGTGAGTTCGATGTAAGCGGACTAGAAAATAGCGAGCGGAAAGGCTTGCTTTGCGTGGGCACGTAGCCCTAAAGAAGGCTTTTTCTCACGAAAAGTATAAGCAATCAGCCCGGCGACGAGATTGACCAGGCAATTGCTGAAACTGCGATGGCGGGTATGTTCAACCTGGGAAATGTTCTTGAGTTGGTCATTGACGGTTTCGATGAGGGCGCGTTTGCGCAAGAGAATTTTATCAAGCCAGGGCACGAGTTGGTTGCGCATGTTTTTGCGCAGTTTGGTGATGAACTGGAGGTGCTGGGCGAAGAGCATCTCAAACAACGGCTGCGCCACATAGCCTTTGTCGCCGACGAGTTTGCCCCACAAGCCTTTGACCAACTTGCCCACCGGGACGCGGTCATCGGTGTTGCCTGGGGTGAGACACCAATTGAGCAACTCGCCTTCATCGTTGATGACCAGATGGAGCTTAAAGCCGTAGAACCAGCCCATGCTATTCTGGCTGCGGCCCGCTTGCTCGGCAAAGACGCGATGGCTTGGAATGCGCCGATTATGGCACACCGCCAACGGCGTCGAATCGATGAAGGCGATGCCCGTACAGCGCCCCAGCCGCGTGCGCAGGTAGGCACATAACGGCACCAAGGCATCCCGTTCCAGTTCCACAAAACGCGTATAGCTGACTTGCCGCGGAAACGCCCAGCGCAACTCCTTTTGCACATATTCGGTATAGTAACGTTTGAAATCGCGGTAGCCGATCCGATGATACCAAACCAGAATCGTCAGCACTTCACTCAAATGCATTGTCGTCGGGCGTTGGCGTTGTTTCACGCTCAAGGCTTGCGCACGCCACACGGGTTCAAAGCTCACACAGAAATCGGCAATTTCGCAGAACAACGGTACAATATCCATCGGAGAATCCTTTCTGGTGAAGATGGTTGTGTCCACCTCTATCTTACCCGATTCGGATTCTCTTTTCGATTCTGCTTTCCCTTGCTTATATCGAATTCACGTTATATAAGAATTATTAAATGAAAATTATAATTTTACGATAAATAGTCACAGGACTATAAACACAGAGGGGTATCTGCCCACCCGTATTTGAGAGTAAGGAAGTTTGGAGGGGAGCGTGAGGAGTGCTGATTGATCGGCACTCCTCACTAGCAGGAAAGCCCTGCCTTACTTAAATTGGAAGCTGCCCTTATGAGTGGTGCCGTCCGTGAGGCGTACAATGAACTGGCGGCAGGTGCCGGCCCAGCTCTTGTCGGTCTTCCAGACGTAGATATATTGACCACTGGCGGCATCGTACGTCAGACTGCTACTCCCAGCCGTCACGGTCTGTTCAATGTCCGACAAGGGAGCAGAGCTATCGCAGGTCACCTTTTGTGAGACGGGATAGCCTGCGGCCAGGATGGTCAAACCCAGGTTGCCGCCTAAGCTAAATTTGACCGGGATAGCACTGCCGGCTTTCGCCACATTGACCACGGGTGGATTATCAACCGGTGGAAAGAAACCTGTGAAGGTGTAGCTAACAATTGTAAAGGTGGCTGACGCAGATGTCCCACCGCCCGGTTCCGGGTTTACCACCGTCACATTCGCCGTACGCACCGCCGCAATATCCGTCACTACGATTTCTGCTTTGAGTTGGGTGGCCGAGACATAGGTTGTGGTGCGATTCGTCCCATTCCACTGCACCGTCGATGCCATTACAAAGTTGGCGCCGTTGACCGTCAGGTTAAAGGCGGCACCACCAGCGATGGCTGCATTGGGGTCGAGGTTGGCAATGGTTGGCCCGGGATTATAGATGGTGATGATAAAGTCTTTCGTCGCTGTTTGGCCCGCATTTTGTCCGCCACTGACGGTACAACCGATCGTGAAATTATAGGTACCACCATTCGTTGGTGTCCCGCTTACCATCCCTGTACTCTGGTTGAGGGTCAAGCCAGCAGGCAAAGTGCCAGCTACAACCGAATAACTGCTGCACATGCCCGGA
>CAZBWM010000212.1:0-2430 GCA_964495375.1 uncultured Planctomycetaceae bacterium
TGCTGATGCGCGAGCGCGGCAAGGGCGGTTACTGCCTGGTTCTCATCCATACACCTACACTACAATAATTATTGTAGTGTACAATAGGAGGAGCAGATGCGATCGCGTTTTCTTTCGAACACGCCTTATCAGGGGAAGGCGTCACAGGCTCGGTCACTTCGCTTCCGATGTGGTATGAACGCGAAGGCCGTCTCCGATTACGCGCCCCTGGAGCTTCGTGGCGTCCGCCGGAATGATGCTGTTCGTGCTGATCGGAGCGCGTTTTGGTCTCTCTAAGGGCAAGCGCTGGCGATGAATTGGCCACGCGTCGGTGACGACACGGTGCGCTTGCTGGGTGGTTATCGCTTGGGGCCAGAAACGGACATTCCGCAACATACACGATGAAATTTACGCGGCGACTTTGCTCAGCAGTTTGGGCCAACGAAACGGCTGTCGCTCGATTTGATCTAACCGCCGTACTCCAAGCAGCTTACGTCGCCCTTCTTGCGGGCCACGCTCACGCGCCGACGCGTACCGCCCGAGATAGGACGCCAGAAGCTCGTCCACGAGTTCGTCGATCCGGGCAAAACACTTCTCATCGTTGCAGAAGCGGTAGTGCTTGCCCCAGCCTTGTACCATGCCATCGACCCGACGTAGCGTAGCGACGAGCGAGAGGTCGCTTTCAAGGCGGCCGTCCCGGCGGTAAGTGTCGAACGCTTTGGCGCTCTTGTCGAACTCCGCCCTGACGTTTGCGAGTAGCTTTTCTTGTGCCTTGCGCGCGGGACGCAGTAGGCCGTTGGTGAGCTCGATACCGAGGAACTCGAACGCGCTCTGCCGCACGTCGACGGGGCTTTCATGTGACTTACCGGTCGACAGTTCCATGCCGTGATCTGCAAGCAGGCGTTTGGCCATTCGCAGGCGGGCGCCGGCGGCGGCTGACGACGGGGCTAGAATGATGAAGTCGTCGATATAGCGCTTGCAGTCACAGTCTCCGGCATTCATGGCTTGATCGAAGTCGTGCAACAGAATGTTGCCGAGGAAGGGCGAAAGGGAATTGCCCTGCGCAACGCCGAGATCCTCGATGGGAAACTTGTTGGCGTGTTCGCGGAGTTGGGCCAAGTTGGCAAGCTCTACGCGGATCGCGCTGTCGAAAAATGCCATGAACTCTTGATCGTCGATTTTTTCGGATTTGGATATCCGCGTGAAGAAGCCGGAGATGTCAGCACAAACAACAAAATATGCGCCGTCACCTATCGCCTGCAGAACGGCATTGATTGCCGCTGGGACGGCCGAGAGTGACCGCTGCTCGGACTTCCGCATGCCTCCGAAGCTGTTGGGGCTGTCGACACAGTGAGCGAATTGCGGAAGTTCGGTGAGGACGTTGAGGATGGCTCTCTGGACGATGCGCGCCTCGACTGTCGCAAGGACGATTGGCCTGATATCGCCTCTCTTACCACCGCCAGGCTTGCTCTTTGAGATTGCTATCCCCTTCGCAGGCTCGAATTCGAACGTGCCGCGCAGCAAGCCGCGGTAGAGACGCTCGAGATTTCCGGTCACATCCTCCTTGAACGTCTCGATCTCGGAACGGACATGCTCTGACTTCGAGGTGCGGACATTTTCCTCAATCACCCGCCACGCAGACTCCAGGTTGCGCTTAGCTCGAACCTTCTTCAGCAAATCTGAGGACATGTATCTTAGGGGTCCTGCCGGTTCACCCAACCCATCCGACCTGTGCTGTTCTCCCCAGTGGTACCTTGCGGCCCTAACTGTGCGAGCGTGGTCGTGACCGAGGTCCTGACCTCGCCGCCGCATTGGAGCACCGGCGCACCGGTCATGCCGACCGCCGTCGCCACCAACGCGAGAGACAGTCCCGGCAGAAGTACGAGGCGCAAGATCCCCCGACGGGTCCGTGCCGAGCTGGCACGTTTTTGCATGTGGTGCGCATTGATCACCCTCCTCGCTGTCCGCTAGCGTTTTTGGGCGGCGTGGCAAGGGAATTCTTGCGCGCGGCGCCGGCCTGGCCGAAGAATAAATGCGATCTGCCGTCCGACAGGCTCCCCGAAAGGTCAGGGTTACGGCAAAGATCATTCCGCCGGATAGGTCGGTGCTGTTCTCCCCAGTGGTACCTTGCGGCCCTAACTGTGCGAGCGTGGTCGTGACCGAGGTCCTGACCTCGCCGCCGCATTGGAGCACCGGCGCACCGGTCATGCCGACCGCCGTCGCCACCAACGCGTAGTTGAACAGGTCCACGGACCACAAATTTTGATTCGCTGCCAGCGCTACACAATGTAGCGCTTGTGGATTGCTGCACATGTCTGAGCCTCGGCAAACCGCCGTGACGTCCGCTCCGGGTCAAAAGCAGTCATCTCACATAACGCGTGAAGGTCCCGGCTTTCGCCGGGATTGGTTGTGGGGCGTTCGGCCTTGGAGGGTGGTTCGGCGTCGCTTCTT
>CAZBWM010000213.1:0-2366 GCA_964495375.1 uncultured Planctomycetaceae bacterium
TTCCCCATCACCTGCACACCTGCGACGTCACGAAGCCGTTCGCCGTGCGCGACGGCGTGACTGGCGCGCGGATGCAGTTCGACGCGATCACCGCCTGGGAATTGATGGAGCACATCCCCGAAGAAACATTGCCGACGCTGTTGGAGAACATTCGTCTGCACCTGGCCCCCGATGGCTGGCTGTTCTGTTCGATCGCGACGTTCCTCGACATCGACGAAAAGCACGGCTGGGTCTATCACGTGACGGTCAAGCCGCGCGAGTGGTGGGTCGAACAATTCGCCAAGGCGGGGCTCGAAGCGACGGAACAAAGCGTGATCGGCAAACACGATTGGGTGCGCGGCTCGGGTCACTGCTACGGCGACTGGACTGAGGAAATGGGCCTGGGCTTCCACCTCGCGCTGCGGCACGCGCGCCGTGTGCCGGCGCCCCATTTCCACCGCATGCCCGCGATGACCGGCGTCGAGCTGGCTCACACACACGCCTCGGGCGCGAGCAATGGTCACCGAAACGGCCACAGTCATGGGCAGGGCAATGGCCAGGACGCATTGACCTATAGCCCCGCGGCCGGTGGCCACAACGACGATTGAAATCGCTAACAAACCGCATCCCGCGACACGCCGGCTGGCTGCCACTTGCCGACCGTCAAATTGACCCGCGACCCTCCGGTTAGGAAATCGACCCATGAACCAGACCGCTCAGCCCACGACAGGATCGCGGCGGCAATGCCGCGTCTGCGACTCGACCGACTTGCAGCCCGCCGTCGATCTGGGCATGCAGCCGTGGTGCAATCACTTCTTGAAGCCCGAGCAGGTCGGCACCGAGCCGTCGTACCCGCTGCGCATGGTGTGGTGCGCCGACTGCCGCACGGCGCAGCTCGATTTCACGGTGAAGAAGGAAATCATGTTCGGCGATCACACCTATCTGTCGGGTGTGACGCGATCGTTGAGCGATCATTTTCGTGATGTGGCCGGCGATGTGGATCGACGCTTTGCCGCGACGTGTGGGCCGCGCAAGTCGGTGCTCGATATCGGCTCAAACGACGGCACCCAGCTCAAGCACTTTCGTAACTTGGGCTACGAAGTGCTCGGAGTCGAGTCGTCGAAAACCACGGCGCGCATCGCCAACGACGCCGGCATCGACACGCTCAACGAGTTCTTCAATCTCGATGTCGCCTGCTCGCTGAATCGCAAGTTCGACGTCGTAAACGCGGCTGGCGTGTTCTTTCATCTGGAAGAACTGCACTCGGTGACCGACGGCATCCGCCAATGCCTGGCCGCGGATGGTGTGTTCGTCGTGCAGTTCTTGTACATGAAGCGGATCGTCGACAACCTGGCCTTCGATCAGATCTATCACGAGCACCTGCTGTACTACAACTTGCGGACGATCGAAACGCTGCTGAATCGGCACGGGCTGGGGCTGTTCGACGCGCGAATCGCTTCGATTCATGGCGGCTCGGTGATTGCCTACGTCGGGCACCTAGGGCGGCGTCAGCCCTCGCCAAGGCTCGAAGCGCTGCGAGCGGCCGAAGAGGAAGCCAGCGCCAACGAGCTGGAGACTTATCGCGACTTCGCCGTGCGCATCGAGCAGATGAAAGAGGAGAACCTCGCGTTTCTCGATGAAGCCAAGCGGCTCGGCCAGCGGGTGTACGGGTTTGGCGCGCCGGTCAAAGGGAACACGCTGCTGAATTACTTCGGCATCGGCACGCGGTATCTCGATTGCCTGGTGGAGAAGAACGCGCTGCGCAAGGGGCTGTTCTCGCCCGGCCAGCACATTCCGGTCGTGCTCGAGCATGAGATCGAAAACCCGCCGGACATTTACTACGTGCTGGCCTGGAATTTTCGGCAGGAGATTCTGGCCAACAACCGGCATCTGCTCGACCGCGGCGTGCAGTTCTACTTCCCCGTGATTCCGCAGGATGTGTACGCATGAAGATCCTCGTCACGGGCGGAACTGGATTCATGGGCTCGGCGCTGGTGCGCCGGCTGGCGGCCGACGGCCACACAGTCACGGCGCTCGGCAGCCGCGAGGCCGACCTGATGCGTCCCGACGCGCTCGACCAATTCAACGGTTCGCGCTTCGACCAGATCTATCACCTGGCCGCCTGGACTCAGGCGGGTGACTTCTGCCTGCGCCACCCCGGCGAGCAGTGGGTCCACAACCAGCAGATCAACACCACGGTGCTGGGCTGGTGGTCGCAGTCGCAACCGCAAGCCAAGCTGATCGCGATCGGCACGAGCTGCGCGTACGATCCGAGCTTGCCGCTGGTCGAAGATAACTTTCTGGCCGGCCTGCCGATCGACAGCCTGTTCACTTACGGCATGACCAAGCGAATGCTTTACGTGGGGCTGCGAGCGCTGGCCCAGCAG
>CAZBWM010000214.1:0-2342 GCA_964495375.1 uncultured Planctomycetaceae bacterium
CGAAGCACGGCGATCGTGTTTAGCGGCGAGCGTCAAGAAGTCGCATCGGTCAAGGACTCTCGTATTCTTGCGGCCGCGGCGGCCGGTTCGGCGATTCGCAGTTCGTCGGAGAGTTCGTTCTCGCCGCGGTCGATTCTCACGCGGAAGTGGAGCGGGGCAGCGGCTTGTGCTGAGCCGTCGTGGCGATCGGGGCGGACGGTGACCGCTCGCCCGGCACGGCCTACAATTAGGAGTGCGGGCGGACGACGTTCGATGATCTCGGCGCCGATCATCTCGTCAGTCAGCAGCGATTCGAGCAGGGCGACTACTTCGGCCAGCCGCGCGTAGTGCTCCGCCCAGCGCTCAGCGCTGGCGGCTAGCTGCGTGAGCTTCGCGAGAATCGGTTCGCCGATGGCGTTTTCGCGGATGCGCATGATCCGGCTCCGTCGTTGTTAGCCGCGGGATTTATCCCGCGCGCTAGCTCGCGCAGCGCGGCAACTTGCGCGATTGGCTTTGAAGCCGCGTCGCGCGAGCTAGCGCGCGGAGCAAGCTCCGCGGCTAACAGAATTCGCTTCTTTGTGCCGTCGTGTCGTTGTGGTAACCCGTTGCGCGAAACTTGCTATGGCCCCTTGCTGGCGCGGCGGGTTAGTGTGAACGCACTACGTTACGCGAGGGTTCGCGTCCGCCTCACCCCGTCGGCAGTTCAAAGCCTTTGCGGCGCGGGCGGTCGACTAGCGCATTCGCTTCGTCGTCACCTTCGAACTGCTCCCGGGCAGGGTCCCACTTCAGCGGCCGACCGATCGCCCGGGCAATGTTCGCCAGGTGGCAGATCGATACCGAACGATGACCGATCTCGACGTCGGCCACGGGCAACTCGCGCGAACGCATGCAGTCGAGCCAGTTCTGCATGTGCCAGCGGGCCTGCCAGAGGGCCAGCTCGTCGCTCCATTTGCGCTCTTCTTCGGCGACGTCGACCTGCTTGTTCAGCTCGACGGCGATCTCCGGCGGGTTCGAGCTGAATTTGTTGCGGTTGATCTCGAGCTTGCCTTTTTCGCAGACGAAGATCGCTCCGCCCATCGGACCGCGGCCGGGCTGGATGACGAAATTGACCGGCACGCCATTGGCGAACTTCATGGCGACTTCGCCGTTCGGGCCGCCGGAGAGGGGACGCACTTCGATCGGGCCGGTGCCATCGGTGCCCAGGGCCCACTGGATTTGATCGATGCCGTGGGCGCCCCAGTTGGTCATCTCGCCGCCGGAGAAATCTCGCCAGCGCATCCAGCCCATCCAGTCGCCGTTGTATGGGCGATCGGCCGCCTGGTTTAGCCAGACGTTCCAGTCGAAGCCCTCGGGCATAGGCTGTTCCGGCGGGTAGAAGGTGGGGGACGCTTCGGGCCCGGTGTAGTTGATCGCGCGGACTTCGAGCACTTTGCCAAGCCCGCCGGAGCGGACGAGCTCGCATGCCACTCGGTTCATGGCCATCGAACGCTGCTGCGAGCCGACTTGCAGCACGCGCTTGTGCTGGCGAACGGCGTCGACCAACGCCCGCCCTTCGCGGATGTAAAGCGTGAGCGGCTTCTCGGCGTAGACATCCTTGCCGGCCTGGCAGGCGTGAATGCAGGGGAGCACGCGCTGGAAGTCGCCGGTGGCCACGATCACGGCGTCGATGTCGTCGCGATCCAACACGCGGCGATAATCCTGATAGACGGGCCAGGCGCCGTTGCGCTGGGCTTTGAAGGCTTCTGCCCGCGGCAGGTTGCAGTCGGACAGCGCGACGATCTCGCCGGCTTCGGGCAATTGATCCAAGAGCAACGACGCGCGGCCACCGACGCCGATCGCACCGACGCGAATGCGATCGTTGGGACCGAGATCGCGGGCTCGAGCGCGGCGCGGCACAAGCGAGCTGGCAAGTGGCCCGGCGATTGCGCCGCCGAAGGCGCCGGCCGCCAACGTGGCCGCGCTATCGCCGAGAAACTGCCGGCGGGTCGATCGAAGATCTAAGTTTCCGTCAGCGTGGTTTTGCGATGGTGCGGCGGGCTTGTGCATGGCCGTGGCGATCCGGTGGGGTGGGTTTAGGAAGGGCTCTCCCCGACGGGCATTACTATAACACGGGGGGCGAAACGACGGGGCACTCGAGCCCCGGCTGGGTGGTGGTCAATCGCCAGGCGTGCCAACGCGCGCCCGCCCACGGTATAGCGAAAAAATGAGTAGTGGTTCGCTTGTCAGAACCATTGAATGAATAGCGGGTGCCACGGGCTCCGCCCATTGGTCTCGACACAAGTTCGCTAGCTGGTGGGTAGAGGACGACGATGTGACAAGATGAGGTTGGAATTGGTGTAACACGCGCAAGAATTTCGCCGCGC
>CAZBWM010000215.1:0-2326 GCA_964495375.1 uncultured Planctomycetaceae bacterium
GACACGGCCACCAGGATTGACGACGCGAACCATTTCGGCGATTGCTTGCTCGCGGTCGTCAAGGTATTCCAGGAGCAATCGACAAACGACCATGTCGACCGAATTGCTTTCGAGCGGGATTTCCGTCGCGCTGGCATGCAGTAGTCGGGCAGCGGTGCCTGAGAGGTTATCGCGTGCGACCGCGAGCCGACGGTCACTGCCATCGAGTCCCGTCAGCGCGATGCCTGGAAAACGTCGCGAGATCGCCGTAAGCATCACGCCAGGGCCGCAGCCAACATCAAGCAAGGATCCGACGGCGCTCAGGTAGGTGGCAAAGTACCGGTCGACCCACTCGTCCGGGCGCACTTTCTCCGCGAGCCTCGCCGCTTCGCGCGGATCCTCCATCAGATAGTTAACGTCAATGGTTGCCATGCGGGCTCCAACCCTCACTGTCAGGAGACTTCAAGACATGCCGGACGGTGCACGCCGAGGTACGCATCGATCCACTGGGCAGCCTGGTCGTCTAGCTCAAAGCTCCGAGCTAGCGGTAGCACTGGTGAGTTGACTCGCTCGAAGTGCCGGACATCGCCCAACGCGCACACAAGCGGCACATTCGCACCGCTTACCGGATGCACAAACGTTTCACCGCACGTCCGAAATCCAAAGTGCTCGTAGAGCGACCTCAGTCGCGGTTTGCAGTACATGAACGCGAATCGCACACGGCGATCATGCAAGCACCGAAGCGCGGAACCCAATAATTCACCGCCCAGACGACTGTCGCGATTTGACGCATCAACCATCAACCGAGAGCCGTATGCCAACGCATCGACTTTCCAGCGCGCAGCGAAAGGTGCGACATTTAGCCACGACGCCAGTTCTGAGGTGAACGCCACACTGTTTATCATGTTCAGCCGAAAAACGCCGGCTACGGACTCTGCTGCGGTTCGATACAATTGCAAAGCCTCCGAGTCGTCGAGCTCTTCGACGAACAGGCCGCGGCGATGATCCAGACCGGGTCGATCCCGACGACTGTCTTCGCAATACACGCGATAACGGAAGCGAAAAATCGCTTGGAGTTCCTCGTCGTTAATCGCCAGTTTCACTCGATTGATATCCATGTGGAACGTAACTCAATCAGGCACTTGTGTCTCGTCGGCAGGCGTTCATGTACGCCGTACGATCAGATATCCTACGTGCGATTGCCCGTCGTCCACGAAGTCGACGGACGCCAAATTGTCATGATCGATGCCGAGTACTAGGCGTTGCAATTCTTCCTGCGACCGGTAATTCAGCCACCAATCCATGAAAAGCTCCATGTAGCCAACATCGGGAATGTCGGGCAGGAAATTTGCAATCACCAGCACGCCGGTTCGAGCCAGCATCGAGAACAGATGTCGCACTAAGAGACGAGCAATATCATCGTCGAGATAGTCAAATAGACCGGCCGACCAAATTACGTCGTATCGCCCCTGTGATTCCCTGCCCGTAAGCAGCGATTGCACACCTGCTCGACGAAACTTCGCACAAGTACGACTGTGGCGTGCTGTGGCCGTTGCAATCGTGAGGGGATCTTGATCGATGCCAACAATTTCTCCGAAGTGCCCGGCGTAAAACGCCTCTGAACATTCGACTTCCCGCAAGTGCCCACATGCCACCGAGAGGGCACGAGGATGTCGGAAGCGAGCTGCCTCGCGGTCTAAGTAGCAACCTAGAAACTTTCGCCGCTGTCGTACTGCACTCGGCGCTTTTCCTTGGTGCGACCAGGAATAGATAGCGGCCCCGCGAGTTGTTGTCGGCTTCATGCCAAATAGACCGGGCTCGCCCTCGTAAATCAGGTCGATGAGCTCGGCGTCACCTTGATAGCCACGAGGTTGCTGAAAAGAGCGACATGTCAGTGGATCCTCGAACAGAACTTCACGGAGCGCATGAGTACGCGCGATAGATACGGCCGCTCGCCAAGCGGTTGCGCCCAAGACCTCTCGCGCAGCGCTCAAATTCAATGCCAAACGATCTAGCACCGCCGATGCCGTCGGCACGTCCACGCAGTCAGGTAGCCCCGCGAACGCTTCATCAAGTGTTGTCGCTAAATCAAGCATGCGTAGCGTGGCCACTGCTGTTACTCTGTCCATGTAAGGATGTGCACACACACTTGCGATGCGTTCGCACACCGCTCACAACGCACCACATCTGATCACTACCCCGATACCGATCGTATTGCCACAATATGTGAGGACAACGCTGCGATGGTGGGCTGCTGGAGCGCGACTTTAGGGCTCAGCTTTATCCCCGTGTGTTTTTCTAAGTCGCCGATCAGGCCCGCGATGGCGAGTGAATCGAGTCCCAGGTC
>CAZBWM010000216.1:0-2266 GCA_964495375.1 uncultured Planctomycetaceae bacterium
ATAGCTATCTTGAAAGTCGTAAGTTAAAGAATGTAATCTCAAGAAAGCGCAATACTAATTGCTCGCAAGAGCAGTTAGGTACGCAGTAAATATATTTAAGGTAAGTTGATCTTAATCAACTACTTAAATTTCACTGATAAAAATTGGCGCTTGAGAAGAATAAATCACATTATAATGGCGAAAGCAGTGTGTAAGCACTGCGAAAATTTAAGAGAGATCTTAAGAACAAAGCTCATATTAGTAACGAAAGTCTTGTGATCAAGTTACTAAGGGCTGTTGGTGGATGCCTTGGCATCAATAGGCGAAGAAGGACGTGTTAACCTGCGATAAGCTTCGGTGAGCTGGAAAAAAGCATCGACCCGAAGAATTCCGAATGGGGAAACCCGATGGGAGTAATATTCCATCATCTTGTACTGAATACATAGGTACTTGAAGCGAGACCTGCCGAAGTGACACATCTCAGTAGGCAGAGGAAAAGAAATCTAGAAGAGATTCCCATAGTAGCGGCGAGCGAAGTGGGAAGAGCCCAAACCAGAAATTCTATTTCTGGGGTTGTAGGGCCAGTCATAAAAGTCGAAGGAATCTAGCAGAACGGCATGGGAAGGCCGGCGATACAGGGTGATAGCCCCGTAAGCGAAAGAGGAATTCGGCGAGATTGGTACCTGAGTAAGACCGGCCACGGGAAATCCGGTCTGAATCTGGGGGGACCACCCTCTAAGGCTAAATACTCATTGATGACCGATAGTGAACCAGTACCGCGAGGGAAAGGCGAAAAGAACCCCTGTTAGGGGAGTGAAATAGAACCTGAAACCAACAGCTTACAAACGGTCGGAGGCCTATGCTCCTTTTAGGAGAATGGCTGACGGCGTGCCTTTTGCATGATGAGCCAGCAAGTTACGTTATATGGCAAGGTTAAGGGACATCCGTTCCGGAGCCGAAGCGAAAGCAAGCGTGAATAGCGCGATTTAGTCATATGACGTAGACACGAAACCAAGTGATCTATCCATGACCAGGATGAAGCTCGGGTAACACCGAGTGGAGGTCCGAACTAGTGTCTGTTGAAAAAGCCTTGGATGAGTTGTGGATAGGGGTGAAAGGCCAATCAAACTTGGAGATATCTTGTTCTCTCCGAAATAACTTTAGGGTTAACCTTAACAAAACCGACTTGGGGGTAGAGCACTGGATCCACAAGGGAGCCTACCGGCTTACCGAAGGGAACCAAACTCCGAATACCAGGAAGGCAGTTAGGAGATAGACTGTGGGGGATAAGCTTCATAGTCAAAAGGGGAACAGCCCAGATCGTCGATTAAGGCCCCAAATTCTATGCTAAGTGAGTAAGGAAGTGAAGTTTCGAAGACAGTTGGGATGTTGGCTTAGAGGCAGCCATCATTTAAAGAGTGCGTAACAGCTCACCAATCAAGAAACTTTGCGCCGATAATAGACGGGACTAAAGCATAGAGCCGAAATCACGGGTTTGCATAGCAATATGCAAGCGGTAGGAGAGCGTAGTATGTGCAGCGAAGATATACCGTAAGGAGTGTTGGAGCGCATACTAGTGAGGATGCATGGCATGAGTAAACGATAAAGGGGGTGAAAATCCTCCTCGCCGAAAACCTAAGGATTCCAGGGTAAAGCTCGTCTTCCCTGGGTTAGCCGGACCCTAAGCCGAGGCTGAAAAGCGTAGGCGATGGGAAGCAGGTTAAATATTCCTGCGCCACCTAAGACTATGACAACGGGATGACGAAGTAAGTTAAGTATGAGGACGAATGGAAATGTCCTTTTTGCTAAGCGGCGGGCTTGTTGGTAAATCCGCAAGCGTAAAGCTGGATAGCAGACAAGGGGAACCTACGGGGGAACCGATGGTACAGCGCGAAACTTCCAAGAAATAATCTCTAGTCGTCGATGGTGACCGTACCAAAACCGACACAGGTGGGTGTGAAGAATATTCTCAGGCGCGCGAGATAACTCTCGTTAAGGAACTCTGCAAATTACCCTCGTAACTTCGGGAGAAGAGGGGCCGGGGGCCGTGACCAACTTCGCGTTGGAGAGCGGACCCTGGCCGAAGAGAAATGGCCCAGGCGACTGTTTAACAAAAACACAGCACTATGCAAAGTCGTCTAAGACGCAGTATATGGTGTGAAGCCTGCCCAATGCCAAAAGGTCAAAAGGAGATGTTAGACCGTAAGGACGAAGCATCGAATTTAAGCCCTGGTGAATGGCGGCCGTAACTATAACGGTCCTAAGGTAGCGAAATTCCTTGTCGGGT
>CAZBWM010000217.1:0-2179 GCA_964495375.1 uncultured Planctomycetaceae bacterium
GCGCCAGGGGGACGGTGTCAGGAACCACCTTCGACGACGTGCAAGGCTCTGGATCGTCGCAAGCTCGGCGGTTCCAGACACCGATGCCGGAACGACTCCCGTCCCCGCACTGCTGGGCAAGCCAGCAGTGGCACCCGCCACGCGTCGTCAGGCAATCGCGATACACTTCCGGGCTGATGGAACTCGGCCTTGCAGGCCGGAAGGCAAGTCAATTTCCTGGTACGATTGCTACCGCTGGCGGATTGCAGCAGAAAACTGCACGACAGGAAATGCACGACACAACCAGGAACACACGATGAATGTCGGGGGTCGGTTGATGGGGCACCGTATTTTCAGCGCGATGGCGATGGCGCTCTCGATCGCTGGCGCGCCGGTAGTTGCCGCCGATGCACCGGCGCGGCCGAACATCGTGCTGGCGATTGCCGACGATTGGGGTTGGCCCCACGCGAGCGCCTATGGCGACGCTGTGGTGCGCACGCCCACGTTCGATCGGCTCGCGCGCGAAGGAGTGTTGTTCGCTCATTCGTTCGTTTCGTCGCCGTCGTGTACGCCGAGCCGCGGGGCGATCGTTACGGGCCAGCAGTTCTATCGACTGGGAGCCGGCGGCAACCTGCACTGCGAGTGGCCCGCCGGCAAGTTCGCCGAGTATCCGCGATTGCTGGGCGACGCTGGATATCACGTCGGCACTTATCGCAAGTCGTGGGGGCCCGGGCGCGGCAATCCGGCCGGGCGGAAATACCGATCGGTCGACGAGTTTTTCGCGGCCCGAGCGGCCGGTCAGCCGTTCTGCTTCTGGTTTGGCTCGAGCGATCCGCACCGGCCGTATGAGCAGCACTCGGGCGAGAAGGCGGGGCTCGACCTGGCGAAGGTGCATCTCTATCCGCAGTTCCCCGACACGGCGATCGTGCGCGGCGACGTGGCCGATTACTACCTCGAAATCCAGCGCTTCGATCGCGAAGTCGGCGAGCTGCTCACAGAGCTGGCCGAAATGGGAGAACTCGACAACACGCTGGTCGTGATGACGAGCGATCATGGCATGCCCTTCCCGCGCGGCAAAACGAATCTGTACGACTGCGGCGTACACGTGCCGTTGGCGATTCGCTGGCCAAAGCGCGTGCCTGCGGGGCGGACGGTCACCGATTTCGTTTCGCACACCGATTTGGCGCCGACCTTTCTGGCGGCGGCCGGGCTCGAAGTTCCCGAGCAGATGACCGGGCGCAGCTTGCTGCCGATTCTGGAAAGCGAGAAGGCGGGGCGCGTTGACGCCGCGCGCGATCACGTGCTGGTGGGCCGCGAACGTCACGTGCAGGCCCAGGAGGCGCCCGAGCCCGGCGGCTACCCAATGCGGGCAATCCGCAGCGACGACTTCCTCTATATCCGCAACTTCAAGCCGGATCGCTGGCCCTCAGGGACGCCCGACCCGTCAAAGGCGTTCAAGCCCAACGCCTGGCTGGCCGACTGCGACAACGGCCCCACGAAGCGGTACCTGTATGATCATCGCGACGAGCCGGGCGTGCGCAAGCAGTACGAGCTTTGTTTCGGTAAGCGGCCGGCCGAAGAGCTGTACGATCTGCGGACCGATCCCGATCAGATGAAGAATGTCGCGGGGGACGCGGCGTTTGCCGAAGTGCAGTCGCGGTTGTCAGCGCAGCTCGAGAGCGAGCTGCGGGCAACTGCCGACCCACGCATCGCCGGCGGCGGCGATGAATTCGACAAGTATCCTTATTACGGCGGAGCAGGCGGGCAGTGGCGCGAAAGGTAACTGTCCTCCCGTAATGTAGTCGTCACGCTCCGCGCGACGAAGTTCATCACGCGGAGAGGCTGTGATTGTTTGCGGCGGCCCGGCTGGAACTGCGTTTCGGATGTGGTCGACTTGGGCCATTGCGGGACGCGCGCTCATCAGACGGTCGTGATGCTGGAGACGACCGCGTTGCCGAGACTGCGCATTCTGCGCTGTCGATGCGTTAAGGACTCGCTTCGGTGCGAAGTGTCCGACCGATTAATAGGTTGTGCGTGATCGCGTACAGCAGTGCCACGATGCGGCACTTCGGTTGACCGCGAAGCGGCATCTGACGCAGGCCCCAGTTGCGACAGCGGGCGTTGACCCACTCGGCCGTTTGTGCCATCCCCCTGGCTTCGCGAGATTCGCGCGGTTGAAGGACACGTCGGTCGTGGAGCA
>CAZBWM010000218.1:0-2106 GCA_964495375.1 uncultured Planctomycetaceae bacterium
CTCACCAGGGGAACGCCATGTCGCGCACCGATCAAGCCCAGCGTCTCAACCGTCGCGACTGGCTCCGTGATTCCGGCACAGTGCTCGCCGGGGCCAGCGTTGCCGGCGCCTGGTTAGCTGCCAAGCCGCGCACGCTCGCCGCCGCTGATCCGGCCAAGCCTGCCGCCGCGCGCCCCAAGGTTGCCGCGGTGATCACCGAGTTCACTTACCGCAGCCACGCCCACGTCATCCTCGAGAACTTCCTCAAGCCCTATCTGTTCAACGGGCAGTGGACCGATCCCGGCATGGACGTGGTTTCGATGTACGTCGACCAGTTCCCGGCCGACCGCGACATGGCCCGCGCGGTGTCGAAAGAATTCAATGTGCCGATTTATGGCACGATCGCCGAAGCCCTCACTCTCGGTGGTAAGGAGTTGGCCGTCGACGCAGTGCTGTCGATCGGCGAGCATGGCGACTATCCGCATAACGACAAGGGGCAGCACGAGTACCCGCGCAAACGGTTCTTCGACGAGATCGTCGCCGTCTACGAGCGCAGCGGTCGCGCGGTCCCCACGTTCAACGACAAGCACCTCTCGTATCGCTGGGATTGGGCCAAGGAGATGGTCGACACCTCGCAGCGGCTCAAGTTCCCGCTCATGGCCGGTAGCTCGGTGCCGCTTGCCCAGCGCTGGCCGAAGTTCGAGTTGACGCCAAACACTAAGCTCAAAACCGCCGTCTCGATTCACGGCGGCGGCGTCGAGTCGTACGACTTTCACGGATTGGAAGTGCTGCAGTCGGTCGTCGAGGCCCGCGCCGGCGGTGAGAGTGGTATCAAACGCGTGCAGTTCCTCGAAGGGGAAAAACTGTGGCGCGCCGCCGACGAAGGGCGCTGGAACGTATCCGTGGCTGAAGCTGCCATGCAGGCCGAGCTCGGCCCCGGTCAGCCGCGGCTGAAGAAAATCATCGAGCGGTTGATGGGGGACCAAAACGCCATTCACGGCCTGTTGATCGATTACAAGGATGGTTTCACCGGAACGGTGCTAGCCGTTGGTGGGCGGAATCGCTGGTGTCTCGGTGTGCTGCCCGAGGGAGCCGACGAGCCGCAGGCCACGACGTTCTATGTTGGCCCGTGGGAGAATCGCAACCTGTTCAAGGCGCTCTCGCACGCCATTCAAACGTGCTTTCGCGAAGGCCGCGCGCCGTACCCCGTCGAGCGCACGCTACTGGTGACCGGCGCGCTCGACGCCTTGATGCAGTCGCGCTACGAAGGGGGGACCGTGCAGCAGACGCCGCAACTGGCGATCGATTATGCCCCGCGCGACTTTCGGGCGATGCGCGAAATGGGTGCGAGCTGGCGGATCATTACCGAAGGGATGCCCGAGCCCCCCGGCATCGACCCCGGCGGCCGCGCGTAGCGGCGGGCGATTCCTCGTGGCACGGGCTTCCAGCCCATGTTCTGTCGCGTGCGACACGGCCGCTCACTTCGCCGCTTCGAGCACTTTCTTCAGGTCTTCGAGCTCCTCGTGCAGGGCAGCGCCTGCCTTAAGCGCGTCGCGTACGGCGCCGGCCGCCCCCTCGAGCAACTTGCGGCCGAACTCTTCGGCGCTGCGCAGCGTGGCGACGGCGGCATCGCCAGCTTCCACGCCCGCCCAGGCGTAGGCGTGGTCGATATCGCGCGCGGCGGCACGCAAATGGAAGGCGGCCTTCTCCGGCTCCTCCTTCTTCAAGTGCGCGATGGCGTGCTGCGTGTTGTGCACCGCCAGCGCTTCGTAAGACCGCGCGAAGATGCGATCGAGCGTGCGGGCCGAACGCACCTTGCCGGCCTTGGCCTCGGCCGCCAAGACCTCGAGTTCGAAGATCGAGCCTTGTAGCGCTTTCTTGGCGTCTCCTTCGCTCATCGAGGTGGCCAGCTTCAGCATCGCGGTCGCCTTGCGGATGTCGGCCGCCGCGGCCTCTTTATCTTTCTGCAAATAGTGCAGTCGCGCTTGCAGGAAGTGCCGGTCCGGCTCGTCGGCCAACTGATACCAAACGTCTTCCTCGATCAGCAGCCACCCTTCGGGCACCTTGGGCGCTGCGGTTGCTGGCGCATCGGCCGCGATAACGCGGACGGCAGAAGGAGGGACAGAA
>CAZBWM010000219.1:0-1741 GCA_964495375.1 uncultured Planctomycetaceae bacterium
CTCGGCGGCTATGATGCGGCCGCCTGCGCCGACTTGCTCAAGCGGCACGACATCCCGGTGATTATCGGCGGCGTGCAACGGTTGCCCGAGCGCGCCAGCGACGCCTACGACGAACCGTTCACGCTGCCCGCCCGGCTGCGCGGCGCCGGCATCAAGTTCTGCATTAGCGGGGCCGAACAAGCCTCGAACGTCCGCAATCTGCCCTATCACGCCGGGATGGCTGCCGCTTATGGCCTGCCACGCGACGAAGCTCTGAAGGCCGTCACGCTCTACCCGGCGCAAATTCTCGGTGTCGCCGATCGCCTCGGCTCGCTCGAGAATGGCAAGGACGCCACGCTGATCGTCACCGACGGCGACCCGTTGGAAACACCCACCGAAGTCCTCGCCGCTTACGTCGCCGGCCGCAAAGTCGACTTGATGGATCGCCACAAGCAGCTCTGGCACAAGTATCAGGAGAAGTACAAGCAGTTGGAGAAAGCACGTGATTGAGTCCGACGTCTCGATCACTTCGCGACGGCTCTTCCTCGCTGGTACAGCTAGCGGAGTCGCCGGACTGACTGCCATGTCACTCGGCGGCGCCGCACCGGTCTCGGCAGCCGAGCCGCGGGCGCTCCCAGAACCCGGAAAATTTCCCATCAAAGCCATCTCGTCCGACAACGGGCTCGAAGCCACGCGCAAGGCGTACGAGCAATTGCTGGCCGGCGCCGACACGCTCGACGCGGCCATCGCCGGCGTCACCATCGTCGAAGACGACCCCAACGACAACACGGTCGGCCTCGGCGGCTTGCCCAACGAGAATGGCGTCGTCCAGCTCGATGCCGCGGTGATGCACGGGCCCACGCACAAGGCGGGCGCCGTCGCCGCGCTCGAAGGCATCCGCAACCCCGCGGCGGTCGCACGCCTGGTGATGCGCGAGACCGATCACGTACTCTTGGTTGGCGCCGGCGCGCTCGAGTTCGCTCGGGCCAACGGTTTTCGCGAAGAAGACCTGCTCACCGAGCGAGCCCGCAAAATCTGGCTCTACTGGAAGCAGACACACAGCGACAGCGACGACTGGATTCCGCCCCCCGACGACGAGCTCGACCCCGAGGTCCGCAAGTTCTTCAAGCGCCCGACCGGCACCATTCATCTGGCGGCCATGAGCGCCGCGGGCGATCTCTCCTGCGTCACCTCGACTAGCGGGCTGGCCTTCAAGCTCCCCGGTCGCGTGGGCGATTCACCGATCATCGGTGCGGGGCTCTACGTCGACAATCAGGTCGGTTCCTGCGGTAGCACGGGGCGCGGCGAAGCCAACCTGCAAAACCTCTCCAGCTATGCAGGCGTCGAACAGATGCGGCAAGGCAAGTCACCCAAAGAGGCGGGCCTGGCCGTGTTGCGCGAGGTGGTGCGCCACAGCGAGCCGCGTTTGCTGGACGAGCAGGGCCGCCCGAAATTCGATCTCAAGCTGTATCTGATCTCGAAAGACGGCTCGCACGCCGGCGTCTCGCTCTGGGGCCCGGCGAAGTTTTCGGTCACCGACGCCGCCGGCACGCGCCACGAAGCGTGCGAATCGCTCTACCAGCGCGACGCCGAGTAACGCGGATTTCCCACGTCTCGCTCGGGTGCCACTGCTTGGCAGTCGGCGCATTTCGCTCCGTACTTGCCAGGTGACGCCTTTCGCCGACGAACAAGCAGTGCAGGGACGGGAGTCGTCGCCGGCTTTTGGCCTTAGCGGTTAAATGATCGCCGACCGGCAGGACTC
>CAZBWM010000219.1:1751-2090 GCA_964495375.1 uncultured Planctomycetaceae bacterium
GCGACACCGAATAGCGCGCGCGGTGCTCATCTCGCGCGGCATGTTGACCGAAGTGTGCCATTGCTTGGCAGTCGGCGCGCTTCGCACATTGCTTGCCAAGTGACCCTTTCGCCGACGAACAAGCAGTACGGGAACCTGCACATTTTTCCGTGCGCGACGAGCATTCTTTAGAGCAACTACCGGAAAGAACCTTGACCCACGCCTTACCTGGGTTACCCTAAGAGCACTTGATCGGGGCCCTCTTCCAGCAGGTTCGCTAAAAGAAGCCGCTACTGACAACACCAAACGCGACGTAACGACCGCTCGGTCAGTCTGTCCACTTTGGTTTCTCAGTTGGGG
>CAZBWM010000220.1:0-2077 GCA_964495375.1 uncultured Planctomycetaceae bacterium
GCGTGGTGCGCACGCAAACAGTCCGCATCAATGAACTGCCCTACGACTACGCCATCCCGATGCTGACCGGCTGGGACCTCACCAACGAATGCGAACAGCAACGCGTGCAGCGCGCCGGAATCTGGATTCACGACATCCGTTTCGATCCGCAATCGCAACGGCTGGAATACAAAGTATCCTCCATCCTGCGCGACCGGGATGGCGCACCCAGCTTCAACAGCGCGCACCGCGTCACCGTGCTCGGACTCAACCGCCTATCGTCATCGGCACATCAGCGGCCGCCACGGGTTCGGTTGAAGCTTCGGGAATAATAGCGGTTGCTGGATTATTTTTGCCGTTGCAGCCAGCGTTTGGCTTATGCAGGGTGTTTATTGCAAACGGATGTGCCCGGACTAGCATACCGATTCAGCGACGGGCTGTTCGCTGCTTCCGGTTGTTAAGCGATGGTTCATAGTTTGTCTCATGCCGTCACAGCTATAGATGCATCCTCCACGAAGGCATCGCTCATCATCATTTTGTAATGCGCACTATGTCTTGACTTGTCGAAAATCGCTCTGAAGACCTTCAGGTAGGAATCCACAATCGTGTCATCAATTGAGACATACAAATCGTCTTGCGCGTAATGCGATCCGTCGTGCACCCATGAGCAGAGCGATTTACAAATGATCCTCTCTTTACCTTCAAACATCGCACAGAGCTGGTCGAATTCAATACCGCCTAGAATTTTGAAGTAGTTTTCCAGAATGCGTCGCAGTGTGTTTTGAATGGCAAGATTGGAGCGTTCAGGCTTACGAACTTCGGCCCACAGCAACTCATAAGACGTTTTGATCGGGTTGGTCGGGTGCTTGTCGATTTTTGAGAGTAACCCGAGCTTGCGGACGATCCAAAATGTTTCCTCGCTCATCGCGACGTCTTTCCGTTTTGGGCTATAGGTGACTTCCTTGTGGAAGTATACGTTGTGCGTGAGAACGAATATCTGTTTGATGTGCCCTGTTCCAGCCCGCACCTCGTCGAATAACCCTTTAATGAGATTGCCGACAATGAAGAGAATGTCACTGTCGAGACTGGAAACTGGGTCATCGAAGACCACGATCCGATCAGTTGTCATCCCGCTGTCTGATTCGCTGCCTTTGAGAAGATGGTAGAAATAGAGGAATGTGACGAAAGTCTTCTCACCCTCGCTCAAAGTCGCCTTGGCATCGGAACCATCTGAGCGCACCAACTTGTAGGATGTCCCACTTGCCGCTTTTGCGAGCTTGAAGCCTTGGAAACCAAACGACGATAGCAGACCGTTTATGCCATCAATCGTCGGCTGGACACTTGTGGTTTGTTTTTCCAACTCACATATCTCAGATGCTTTTTTCGCCTTATCCGTTGTTGCCGTTGTAATCTGCATCGTCATAGCCGCGATGGCTTTTTCCAAGTTATCTTTCGCCGTCTTGAATACAGCGAGATCGGTTTTTAGTTCTTCAAGAACGAATTTCCATATCTGTGCAGTCAGCGTCGCTCGTTCGGTCGCTAGGTTCGAGACCATTATGTTGTGTGCAGCAACTTGGGTGTTAGCCGTGTCAATCAGCCTCTGAATTGTCGTGCAGATGTTGCTCAGCGACTCTAACTCGACCACCTGGCTTGCCTCCTTCTTCTTTCCGGCAAGGCGCTGATTGTTCAGTGTGATTTTTGCGTCAAGTAATTCCTTCTCTGCTTTCAGTTTCTCGACATCAAGGAACTTAGAAGGTAATGCAATGATTCCGGCAAGTTGTTGCTGAATCCGGGCCGCTTCAGTGACGTAGTTCGCTGTGAGGTCATCGATCGCTTTGCTATCCTTCACAAAAGTCTCGTCAAAATACTCATTCAGACTTTGTGCAAAAATGTCAGTCGTCTCTTGTTGGCAGAACGGGCACGCGCCATCATTTGCGTCGTAAAATCCCCGACCTTCTCGAACCCAGTCGCTGTTCCCGAGTCTCTTAATCATTGCAGCGATATCGACGTCTTCCTTGCCAATAACCCGCTTCTTCAGGATTGGATGTAAGAATTTCTAGCGTTGTTTACAGTATTCAGGAGAATACTGTAGATGAAC
>CAZBWM010000221.1:0-2045 GCA_964495375.1 uncultured Planctomycetaceae bacterium
GGGCATTCCTCCCATCTGCTGTCCGGATATCAGCAAAGGCCGGATTCCGCTGCCTCTGTCGAACGACATGGGCTATCCGGTAGCCAACCGCCAACTGCATCGCGGTTACATACAGTCCTGGAACTTCATCATCGAGCGGAGACTGTCGGCGGCCATGGTGGCCTCGGTGGGATACGTGGGCACCGCGTCGGTTAACGGCTTCGCCTTCCTGGACATCAACGCTTCGCAGATACCCGGTTCCGGCAACGCTGGGCGGCCGCTGTTTGCCAGGTTCAGGCGTACGGTCACCACGCGCGAGTTCGACGGACGGACGCACAGCACGTATCATTCGCTACAGGCCACGCTCAATCGCCGTCTGGCCGCGGGGCTGTTCCTGAAAGCCGCCTACACCTATTCGCACGCCATTGACATGGCCAACTACGGCGACTGGACGTCGTTTAGCTGGAACGCCTCCAGCGTCTTCTACAGAAACAAGGCTTCGGCGGCCAACAACATTCCACACATGTTCCAGGTTGGCTATGTCTATGAGCTGCCCTTCGGCAACGGCAAGAAGTGGGCCACCGGCGGCTTTTCGAGCGCTGTCTTTGGAGGCTGGCAGGCCAACGGGATCTTTGCCGCCTACCAGGGCCGGCAGTACATGATGAGCGCCTCGGGCACGACGTTGAACATGCCCGGCAACGCGCAGACGCCCGACCAGGTGAAACTCGAAGTGAACAAGTTGGGCTTGGTCGGGGACGACGGCACATGGTTTGACACCAGCGCCTTTGCCCGTCCGTCCGGAGTGCGGTTCGGGACCGTGGGCCGCAACTCCATGCGCGGCCCGGGCGTGATCAACGTGGACCTCAGCCTGTTCCGCACGTTCAGGCTGACCGAGCGTTTCAACCTGCAATTCCGCGCCGAATCGTTCAATATCAGCAACACGCCGCATTTCGCCAACCCGAACGGCAACGCCAACAGTTCCGCCTTCGGCCGGATCCTGTCCACCCAGTCGGCTGGCGATGCGGTTGGGCGGTCCCGCGAATTTCGCTTCGGTTTGCGCCTGGGTTTCTGGCTCAAAAAGGTGCAAGCCGAAAACGCCCAAGCCGAGGGGATTCACGTCATTAATTGGACGGTTGATCCGTTGCAATATCCCAACGCCATGCTCAATTTTGGCCTGCTCCACGGCGTGGCCTTCGACTTTACGCCAGACTATTACCCAGCATTCCGCAATGATCTGAATCAACTGCCCGCCTCGCGCTTTAGCATCACTTGGCTGGTTAGCTCGGCGTACGTTCGGCAGCGGTTGGCTGAAGGCTCACAGGCGAATGTGGTTAACTTGGCAGAACAGCCAACGATTGTACGGGTGAATGACGGCTGTCAGCAGGTCGATTATGGTGCGGATGCTTCCCAAATTGCCATTGAAATCCCAGCCAACTGGACGACGTTGCAACACGACGATCCAACCGAAGCGGCGCAATGGCGCAGCGCAACGGATAAACTGTTCCAACATTATATCGGGCGGAACGCAGGTCAATATGTGGTGACCAATGTCGGCAGAGACGGTGACCGGCGCTTTTTGCTGGCCGAGCAGGTCAACGCTGCCTTATGGGCGCGCTTAGGACAAATATAGGGTAAGGAACAAAAATAACCCAACGCGGGTTATAGGTAAACAGGTGACGTACGGACACGTATTCCGTGTCCGTACGTCGCGTAAAAAACACGCATGCTAGGTTTTGTGTATAATAAGACGCCACGCTTAGCGTAGGCTGCTTACTCAAAATGATGATAACAAAAGATCGGAGTCAAAAAAATGAATGCTCGGCAACGCCTGTCGCTTGATGGGACATGGCTGTTTCAAATCGATCCGGAGGATCGTACCGCGCCGGAACAGGTGAACGATGGCGCAACGTGGCGCGAGGCGCAGGTGCCGCTGCCCTGGCAAGCACAGTTTGACGATTTACGCTACACCAGCGGCACAGCCTGGTACAAGCGCGCCTTTACGATAGACGCTCAACCGACCGGCGCGGCGGTTCTCCACTTTGGTGCGGTCGATTATTTCGCCACCG
>CAZBWM010000222.1:0-2043 GCA_964495375.1 uncultured Planctomycetaceae bacterium
TGCAGGCCATGATTACCCCGCATTCCACAAACTCCATGACGGCTGCGATTGCATGATAGGGAATTCGTAGGATGCGCATTGCGCACCCTACATTACTGCCCACTAATTTTACAGAGATTTGAGAGATTCCGCGTGGGCAAACGATAAAGCCGTTTGCCCACCCTACAAGACTGAAAAAGCCGACGAAAAAGAGGTTAGCTTGAATCAATACATAGTTAGCGTATTGGCGCAGCATGGGGGTATGTTGGTGGGTAACACGTCCGCCTCCCGGAAGATGCCTGCCCAACATTTTCCAGAATCCACATAATGCGATGTAATCGGCATAAACATCAAAAGCTTTTTCGCCATGCTTAAAGATTAAGCTTTAAACCGCTTGCAGTTGTAGGGTGCGCATCGCGCACCTTGATGAAACCCAAATATCGGAAAAGGTGCGCGATGCGCACCCTACATGGCTTTATTTACGATGGCTTGCCAGCAGGAATATCCGGTGCCGTATCTGTTAAACTCTCACAATAACAGGGGCGCAGGGAGAGCAAATGGCTTTATCGTTTGCCCACGCGAAACCAACGGAAACAGTGAGCAAGCAAAAAGACGGTTGCCTACCCTAACTCGACTTTGAAATTGAGACCACCTAAGGAAAAATCATGATCCGCGTATTTCTCTCTTACTCACATGTCGATGAAAAATACCGCAATGAACTTGCAAAGCATCTAAAAAGCTTAGAACTCCAAGGCATCATAGAAACATGGCACGATAGGTGCCTTGCCCCGGGCGATGAATGGGCAAACAAAATTGATGATGAGTTGCGCCGCGCGGACATAATACTCTTGCTGGTAAGCATTGATTTCATCAACTCCGAATACTGTATTGACCTTGAAATGAAAGAGGCGCTTGCCCGCCATTACCGACAAGAAGCCGTTGTAATCCCTGTTATTCTCCGTCCATGTTATTGGGGTGGTTTGCCATTTGGCAAAATCCAAGCTGCTACTCAAGATGGAAAACCCGTTGAGAAATACCCAACCTTAGATGATGCGTTTCTTGAAGTCACCAAGAAAATTGAAACCGTCGCTAAAAGGCTGTCCGCTCAAAGCAAACGAACTACCGCGACAACTTTACCAATTTCTGCTTTGCCTGGAAATTTCGGCCTATCTCAAGCAGCACCCCAACATTCAGCATTGCCCCGCTCAGCCAACCTAGCCATCCCGAAGAGCTTTAACGACCACGACAAAGACGTTTTTGTTTCGGAAGCATTCAATTTCATCGCCAATTACTTTGAAGGCTCACTTGATGAACTCAAGAAACGGAACCCAGAGATAAGCACACGCTTTGAAAGAGTTGATTCACGTTCTTTTGAAGCGGCAATTTATCTCCATGGAAAGCAAACATCAAAATGCGGCATATGGCGCGGCAGATTATTTGGATTTGGCGGCACGGAATCAATAGTTTTTAGCTATGCCGGACTTGAGCAAGGAAATTCTTTCAACGAAAGCATGAGTGTAAAAGAAAACGACAACATGCTCTGCATGGAACCATTGGGCATGGGTTTTAATGGGACTAATAGAAAACCCTTAACAAACGAAGGCGCAGCGGAATATTATTGGACTATGTTCTTTGAACCGGCACAACGCGGTAAATCAGCGTAGGACACAAACTTATGGAAATGATTCGGGTAAATTCCAGCGCAATAAGCGCTATCGGCTATGAGCCAACTACGCAACAGATGCGCATCATGTTCAAACAAGGTCACACTTATTCGTTCTGCCGCGTACCACAGCGCGTTTTTGATGGACTACTTTCTGCTGGCTCAAAGGGGACTTACTATTATAACCACATTCGTGGTAGGTATCACTGTTGAACCCGCGCAGGATGCGCTGAGGAACGAAGCGCATCGTTCGCATTACTCGATTGACGCACATCCTTCGTCGGCACATCTTACGGATTACCCGGACACAGAACCGAATAAAGGGCAGGCAAAAAGATGCCTACCAGCCCTCCATCCCTTTGCTTTGAAGGCGACCACAATGCAATACGAGCTTATTATCA
>CAZBWM010000223.1:0-2029 GCA_964495375.1 uncultured Planctomycetaceae bacterium
TAGTCGTCGTCTTCGAAATTGCCGATGCCGAACCGCTCGTCTAACAGGCCGATCGAGTCAACCACGGGCCGTCGAATCAAGAGACAAAACCCAACCAGTCGGTCACAGGCTTCGGTTTGCCCGGCATGGTCCTTCCCCCATTCCCAGGCAAAACCGTCGAGTGACGCCAAGTCGCTGTAGCCGGCCGTGACTTGCTGGGGACCGCTGACGGCGTTGGAGCAAGGACCAACCAGTCCGATCTGGGGATCGGCGTGCAGCGCGTCGAGCATGCGCTCGAGCCAGCCGGTCGTGACGAGCGTGTCATTATTCAAGAGCAGGATCTGTTGGCCGCGAGCAGCCTCGATCCCCTGGTTGGCCGCCGCTGGAAAACCCCGGTTCACCTTATTGGCCACCAGCCTGACATCGCTTTGCCCGGACAGATACTCGACGGTGCCATCGGTCGAGCCATTGTCCACCACGATCAATTCGTACGGCAGGTCAGTCCGGGCGCGAATGCTCTCCAGGCAACCATGCGTGTAGCCCAATTCATTGTGCGTGACCAAGACAATCGACGTGAGTTCGTAACGTGGTCGTGCGACAACCTTGGCACGCACCACGTATTTGCTAGTCGCGAGCATTTCGATGAGTCGCGGCGATAGGCCCTCCGTTGGAAGGGTGCCGGTGAGTCCACTTCCATTCAGCGATGCGGAAACAGGATCACTCAGCGGCTCGCAGGCGTCGAGTTCCAAGCCCGTTCGAAAGCAAAGCTTTTCGAGTTCGCGACGCGTCATGAAGCGTAGTTGGTTGACGGCGCCATTGAAGTTATCTCCTGAACTCCAGGTTCCGGCCAACAGGCCCTCGATGACCCGGCGCTGGCCAACGTTAGGAATCACCGCCACGAGCGAGCCACCTGGCTGAAGGCGACAAGCAAACTGATGCAGTAGCGCTTCCGCATCGCGGGTACGCGTTAGCAGATCGCCACAGACCAGACAGTCGACCGGCCCTGAGTCGGCCGGGTCGCGCGCACTGTCTTCAACGTTGGCCCGGCAGCCGTTTAGTAGTTCTTCTGCCGACTTTGGCAGAAGCTCGATCTCTGGCCGCATTCGCAGCTCGGCAATCAGTGCTTCCGCTCCCTGCGGTAAGGCAACGCGATGAGCAGTTTCGGGGACCAATCCCGCGATCACGGCTGCCAACGAATGCGTGGACGGTTTTTGATCTTCGGTTCGCGCACTTGGCTCCTGAAGTCGCGGCGCACGAAGAGTCGAGGCGGACTGGAGCATCAAAGGCTGCGGTACCGAAGGGTCTTCAGAACGCTCGCTCGCGGCGGCGCGGTACCAGTGGTAAACGTAAACGCCTTCCATCAGATAGACAGGCGCGCCGCACTCGCGAGCTTTTGCATGCAACCGGTTGTCGACCCCGAGAAAGCCACTGGAGAAGCCACCGAGCAACTGCCAGGTACGCTTGCTCAGCAGAATCACCACGCCACTCATCAGAGAATCGGCCGTGGCATCAGCGAGGCGGTCACCATACCGGTCGGCGAGTTGGCGGCCGACGTCGCGGTGATATTGCATCAAGTGATTGTCTGGGTCGACCTCAGCTACCCGCTGCCAGGCTGAACCGACGCGGTTGGTGCGACAGGTCAGGACGCACGGTTCGGGGTGGGCAGCAACAATCCGCTCTAGCTGCGCGTACCAGTCGCGCGTCGTGAAACAGGCGTCGTGATCTATAAAACAGGCCCAGTCATCGTCGCTCAACCGATCCATGAGCTGGTTGTAGGCATAGCCCAGGTCCATGCCATGAGCCGTGGGGCAGTAGGCGATCATCGTGACGATCATGGTCTTCTCCATTCGACGCGCTGGCTGTCGCGAGAAGCAAGGAATGTGTCAGTTCACCGAACGTCAGTTGTGCACAAACAGCACCGTCTCCAACTTACGGAACCGCGACTGTCCATAACGGGCCACTAGGTCGCTAACGAAAACCCAGTCCGCCTCGAACGCTCGGCTCTGCCATCCAACTTCGAGGACCGCGCTGCGCCGCGTCATGACGCAGC
>CAZBWM010000224.1:0-1973 GCA_964495375.1 uncultured Planctomycetaceae bacterium
CCCGAATCCACACCGGCCATCGAACAGTGCATGGCGAGCGAGCGTGCCGACGTGGTCAGAGAGCGGACGTCCTGCGGTGTCGAAGTTATCAAGTGGACTCAAGTCCCGGCAGCCAAGATCATCGGTATGACAAATATGATCGATAAACAAGGACGTGATGCCATCAAGAGGGCCGGCCGTGGCGATATGCAAGCGGTCCAGCGAACTTGTCAACAGGTCGTACATCTCGTGGGGTGCCCGCGTTCGCGGAATTGTCTGATTGAAGTCGCCGATGACGATCAGCCGTTGCCGTGGCGCCGAAGAAAGCACTCTTGCCAGGGCCCTCAAGTACACCGCGTGATCTTCCCAACGCTTGCGGTTACATCGGCCCGTTTGCACGTGCGCATCCTTCCAGGGAATGCACACGCCGATCACCGTGATGGCCCCAACGGGGGTAGTCGTCACTCCGCGGACGAATCGTCCGGGGGGAAGCTCGGGTTCACCGATCGAGTCAACTTCGATCCACGGATCCCGGCTCCAGAGCAGCACCTTGCGACGACCATTCACAGGCCGATAGCCATAGTCTTCCGCCGACGTGATAGTGTGGCCGTAGCTGAAAAGCGCGCCGCCAGATTCCGTGATGCAGGCAAGATTGGGCTCCAGTCGCTCAATTCGTTGAACGATCTCGGAACCGCGGTGACTGCCTCCACGTGCCCATTCCACGTTCCAGTTGATGATCGAAAGCGACAACGGGATCGAAGCCTCGCTGCAACGAAGGAGTGCCCAGTCACGTCGCCGACCGCGAACATCTGAACGACTTGCCTTCGGTCATGCTAACCCCGCCGGCACCGGCGCGGCAAACATGATCCCGTCGCGCCAGCCAAGTCGGCAGCGCCGAACTGGCCATGCCACCAATAGTCAGCATTCCGTGCAGGCCGCTGCCCAAATGCTGCTATTGGTCCACGATGGGGTTTGCGCGAGCCCTGTCGGCGTGACGGGTGCTCAGTGGAGCGGAATCGAGGCGGGCCGCTCGGTCGCACCGTGAGCTGCCCTCTCGCGGACTGGGGTGAACTCCGCATCAATTTATTTAGTGCCGGAAAGAACTTCGCGAACCATTTTCGACCGAGCGGCGTCTAATACGGCAGGCAGGGCAGGTTTGTCACCCCAGCTACTGCCGGCCCATGAAACTTCGAGCAACCTGCCATAGCAGTATCAGCACCATGACCTTTTTACGACCGAGATCGATCCAAGAACGCATAGCCGCGGGTTATTCCGCTGCGCGAGGCTTCTTCTCCGCGCATCAAGATGCGCTGCGGAGCAGTTCGCTGGCAGGCAATATGCCCTCGCCCAAACTGCGCTTGTGACACTCGGCCGCGACTATGCGACGAAAAGGCAAAGGCCTGGTGTCACAACGACATCAGGCCTTTTTTGTTGGCTGAATGCTGGGGACAAACCTGGCAGGCGAAGAAGGACTTTGGGTCGGTAGCTGAGATGGCATAGCGCTTGGCTGAAGACCAGGAGACGAGGATTCGAGCGCCTCCCGACCCACTTGCGCTTAGCGTGCGCGCTGACGGAAAAAACCGATGGCTCGTTCGTCTATCGGCATGAGGATCCTGCCCTTTCAAGGCGGAGAGATGGGTTCGATTCCCATACGAGCTGCTCAAGAAAGAACGGGATGAAGGGGAACGGTGCCCCGCGTGCCTTGGGAGCACGAAACAGTCGGTTCGACTCCGACCTTCCCGACTGTCCGGTGTTGTAACGGAAGCATAGCGATCTGATACGTCGCCGGCGGTGGTTCGACTCCACCCCGGACTACTCCGAACTGGAAGTGAACGATGCAGAGAGCACAGCGGCTCAAACGCATACGCCCATCCCACAATTTGGGGTCGTGGCGTAACGGTAGCGCTTCCGCCTTTTAAGCGGAATGGTAAGGGTTCGGCTCCCTTCGGCCCCACTGAGTTGGCTTCGGCCAGCGATCGCGGCGGCGCGTAGCT
>CAZBWM010000225.1:0-1960 GCA_964495375.1 uncultured Planctomycetaceae bacterium
AAAAGAAAAGGAGGCATTCGAATATCAAGGACAAAAGTACGACAAAAACAGCTCCTATGAAAAACTCGCCAAGCTAGACAACAAGCTCCGAGAGCCTAAAGCCGAGCGATTACCGATAGAACAGTATCAAAAGCTGAGAGGCTGGATCGAAAATGCAGATAGAGCAAGATGGGCAGGAGTGACAGACCGACAACTGCAATTATCGAAAGAGCGATTCGCACGCCAGGGCGCTGCCGAAACATCTCCCAACGCAAACCGTTATGTAAATCCGCTGCAACAGCAAATGATGTCTAACCCTGTTGTTGGACTCTTTATGCAAGGCGCATCAATCGCCAATGAACTTGTTCGGTGGATTGACCTCCGTGATAACCGAGACCGCTTAAAAGAAGCGAAAGACAATCTCGAAGATGCGAAACGAAACAAACATCAAGACTACGTCAAACCTGAAAGAACGCATGAAGAGAAAGCGCGCGATCAGGAAACGATTGAAGACATAGACAAAGCAATTGATGAAAACAAAGACGAGCGGAAACGCCGTCGAAAAGAGAAAGAAAAGGAACGCGAGAAAAGAGATCGCGGACTTGACTTTACGAGGTAATGAACGTGAAAGTAAATGATTCAGGCATTGTCGAAACAAATGTCCAGGACTTTCCGGTGTTGGCTGTGAACGTGCTCGACAGGCTTGGCTACCAGGTTTCGCGAGCCAGCAAACAACTAGACCAGATACTCGCAGTCGAGCGACTCGACGAGCAAATAGGACGAGACTGGTGGCGACATGAATATCGAGTAGTGGTGCGCTGGAGGAGCACCACCCGCAATGACATGCTTGTCACAATCGAAATCGAAGAGAAGAAAGGAGGAGGAACACAAAGTGATTGTCAAAAACGATGTGACCAGATCCTGATTGAACTTCAAAAAGATGCCAAACGGGCATCAGAAGCCAGAATACACAAACAGCCAAGCACCGTATACGGAGCCGCCCGATGGGGCACGACAAACGAACTAAAAACGGCAGGCTACATTCAACAGAAACCCGACCCAAGACGACTAATAATAGGGAGGACAAACGACAATCAATATATTCAAGTACCGGAGCTATGGACGCATGCCCACGCTCTGGTGTGTGGAAGGACCGGCGTCGGAAAGTCGCGAGGATTCTTTATCCCACAACTTGTCGAACGAATCGGAACCAGCATGGTTGTTACGGAGGCAACGCCCGGCTACGAGCCGGGCGAACTCTACAAGCTAACAGCCGGATGGCGAAGGATGGCCGGTCACAAAATCTACTGCTTCAATGCATCAGACCTGACTTCTCATCGCATCAATCCAATTGATCGAGTGAGGCGGGCGCCCGAGGAAATGAAAGCGCAATTAGCAGAGAAGCTAGCCGACCTCATAATTCTCAATGGCGAACCGAGTGAAGCGAAAAATGAGCAGACCTGGAACCGTTCAGAAAAACTCCTTCTCATCCCGCTGATACTGCATGCAGCCGCCGGACCTCCAGAGTATGGACACTTCGGCGCACTGCGTTGGCTCCTCCTAACAGGACCGGATCAATTAGCCAAAGTTTTAAGAAGCAGCCCATCAGAAGTAGCGCAAATGGAATTCGAAGGCTGGATGAGGCTCAGTGGAGAAACGGATTTTCGATACGGAGTCTTCTCGGGATTGATAACAAAACTCAATCCCTGGATGACGGATCAAATGGTGACGCTCACCGAAACAACGGACATCGATCTCGCCAAGCTAAAAGACGAGCTATTCACCTTCTATATCGCGGTTCCAAGTCGAAGCCGAGACAGCAAACTAATAGGATCGCTGATGATGAATTTCCTCCTCGACCACATTTTGGAGGACAGAGAAAAGATGCGATATCCAATCACAATGCTTCTCGATGAGTTCACCAACTTCGGCAAGATCTCAGGAATAGGAGACACACTTTCGATCATCAGAAAAAACAGGA
>CAZBWM010000226.1:0-1943 GCA_964495375.1 uncultured Planctomycetaceae bacterium
GGTCTGTGCCGAGACGATCGAGTTGGAGACGCTGGAAACGGCGCTCGGGTCGAAAGCCGAGGTCGTTCGAGGCGGCGCGGGAATTCCGTGGGTGGCGATTGCCGTTGGCGCCCTGATTTTGGTGGCCCTGATCGTGGCCGTGGTCGTGAATCGCTAGGCGGTAGTGACACGAAGACTCGGCCGCCACGCGCGGAGCCGTTACCAGCAGAGATGAAGCGCGCGGTGTCAGGGATGCGCTTCGTCCCGACTGGATGAAAATTTCACGGCGACGACTGAATTCTCAGTTGTCGCCGTGTCCCCATTTGGCATCACTCACCCATCGAATTTGGGTGGCGTCGGCAGGTTGAGAACGACGAGGCTTGGATCGAAACCCGATTACCAGCTGGTTCCGTTCCGCCCCGCGGTGCCCCGACTTATCGGCCTCCTCCCGTAGGATGGACCATGGGTGCGAACCCCGTACGTGTTCGACGCGGAGCCCTGCCGACGCCGACCCGAATTCTAACTCCGGTTCCATGTTCAGGGGTGCGACATGTCGAGCGCGGTTGCGAGTTCGTGTTGTGGTGGCATCGATGTGCATTCGCAGCTGATGGTGTGTGCGGTGCGGTATGAGTCGCCGAGCGGCGAGCGGTTCGAGTTGGCCGAGTTTCAGGCGCTGCCGGCCGAGTATCCGCGGTTGGTCGAGTGGTTTGTCGCGCACGGCTGTCAGCGGTTGGCGCTCGAAAGCACTGGCGTGTATTGGCGCACGTTGTATTGGGCGCTGCGTGACGGTGGGATCGCGGTCACGGTGGCCAATCCGCGCGATGTGCGGATCGTCGGCGGGCGCAAGACCGACCGCAGCGATGCGCAGCGGTTGGCCACGCTGCTGGCGATGAGCGTGCTCAAAGCCAGCTTCGTGCCGAGCCGCGAACAGGAACGGGTGCGCGATGTGACGCGCTTGCGCGCAGCGTTGGTGCGCACCCACACGCAGACCAAACTGCGCCTGCTCAAGCTGTTGGTGCAGTTCGGCGTGCGGCTCGACACCGTGCTGTCCGACGCGCTGGGCGTCAGCGGCGTGAAGTTGCTCAAGGCGCTGATCGCTGGCGAACGCGACGTGGAGCGGCTGCTGGCGCTGGTCCACGCCTCGATTCGTCACCGCGAGGACCAAGTCGCACGGCTGCGCATCGTGCTCGCGGCCGGCTGGCCAAGCACCACGACGTCCGCGAACCGGCTGGTGCAGCTCCTGCTGGAGCGACTCGAGTTCGAGGAAACCCAACTCGACCAACTCGAACACGAGCTGACCCAGCTGGGCGTAGCGCTGCCAGAATTCGGCCACGCCGTCACGCAACTCGACAGCATCCCCGGCATCGGCCCGACCTCGGCGGCGCTGATTCTGGGCGAGATCGGCTGGGATATGACGCGCTTCAGCTGCGACAAACACCTCGCGTCATGGGCCGGCGTGTGCCCCGGCAACCGCATCACCGGCGGCAAAAGCAAGAGCGGGAAGCCCGCCAAAGGCAACTCGATCCTGCGCCAAGCGCTCGTTGAATGCGCGTGGCCCGCGATTCGCGCCCTCAAAGGCCAAACCGAGTTCGGCCGCAAGTACCACGCCATGGTGGCGCGCGGCATGCCCAAACCCAAGGCTGCGCTGGCGGTCGCCCACCAATTGCTGCGCGTGATCTACGCCATGCTGAAGTCCGGCCAGGCCTACGATCCACGCTACGCAATCAACCAGCGTGACGCCCGCCACACCGCCTACCTCGCGCAATTGGAGACCGTATAAGGCGCGGCCGCGCTCGAGAACAAACCGTGAGCCGCCGCTAACGCGGCCCGTCCCCCGCGTCAACCCGCGCGCCGCAGGGCCGCTGCTGCATTGCCCAACGTAAGAAGCCCAGCGCTCCTTTTTTCGTGCGAAGCGCGCGGTGTCAGGGATGCGCTTCGTCCCGACTGGATGAAAATTTCACGGC
>CAZBWM010000227.1:0-1918 GCA_964495375.1 uncultured Planctomycetaceae bacterium
TCTAGGGACACTTGAATAGACAGAGGTGTGGGCCATGACTCGACGCGACCGAGAATTTGTATGCATGACTATGGAAGAACTGCGACACAGATTTTATGGGACCGATGAGCCGCCGCCAGCATTGACACTTAGTCCCGACAACGTACCCGAGGCGCTTCACGGCCTGATGCCGTTAGCCGCGCGGTGGGGTATAAGCGATGACATCCTTCGTAGTGACGCAAGACGTCGCGCATCGACTGACGAGGTCGACTACCTCAAGTCTGCCGTGGCCCACTTTGATGACGCTCTCGACGAGTGGCTTGCTGGATCGGAAGCACAATCTGAAAGACCAACTATAGAGTATTTGGCATTCTCGAACATGCGAATGGCTGCGGACGGCATATAATTCCGTGCGCTTGCTCATTGAACATGGCTTGAGCGTTGAAGTACTAGTTCCGGCGTCGCGGTTGCCGGCACGCCTGTCGTGGAGACGTACGTCTACGACGAGGGGGCCTCTGCTCCCCTCGCCCCTGGCGGGAGAGGGGCCGGGGGTGAGGGGGCCCGTGGCGATGTGATTCTCGAGTTTTTGGACACCGACGGCGCTGGCGGCAATGCGCCCACCGTGGCCAAGCGGTTCCTCTGGTCAACCGCGGTCGATCAACTCTTCGCACAAGAAGACCTTCTGCAAGGACTAGCGGACACCGATCGCTACCTCTGGTTATTGCAAGACAAGTTGGGCACGGTGCGCACGGCGCTCAACCGCGATGGCACCGTGAACGCGTTGCTCAATTACGATTCGTTCGGTCGGTTGACTTCCATCACCGATGCCAACGGCCAGACGTTGAGCGTGCCGCCGACCTACTTTGGCTTTACGGCGCAATTCTATGATGTCGACACCGGGCTGGTGTGGTTCAGCGACGGCACCGGCCGCGGGCGTTGGTACAGCCCGGTCTTGCAGCGCTTCATCCACCGCGACGAACCGATGCTCCGCGACGGCCCGAACCCGTACGCGTATGTCCACAACAGCCCGACGAATGCGACGGACCCGAGCGGACAAGCTGTTGTCAGCAATAAGCCACAGTCCGATGCCGACAAGTTTGACGGGCCGTTCAGGCTGTATCGGCCATGGGAAAAGGACAAACCTGCGTACGTTCCGAAAGGCTTGCGGAAGAAGCCAGATCCCATACCGCCGTTCTTTGATCGGTTCTTTGCCCCCGGAGGTGGGTGTCAGAAAGACCTTCAGCACCTCGGCAATCAGCATGCCGAGAATCAGCAGTTTTGGTCCGACTTCAAATTCGGCGTCGTCACGACGACTGTCGCGGTCATCGGCGAACTCCTTCTTAACCAGATTCCGCTTGAAAAGGTTGCCGTCACCGTTGTCAAGGCGGGCCTGCCCTTCTTCCGGAAGTTCAAGATTCTGTTTAAAGTTGGCGATGACATCGTTCGCGAGATCGTTATCGACAAGAAGAATCTTGAGCAGATTGCCGAATGGCTCAATACGCAGAAAGGTGGCAAAGCGGCTCATTCCATTGATGATGCTATGAATTGGCTTGAGGATGCGTATAAGAAGGATCTCGACGATCTTGCCAAGCTCGCCGCTTCGCGGATGAACAAGCACCACCCGCTGCCTATGTTCCTAGGCGGAGCCTGGCGGCAAGTAAAGAGTGAAATACCAGAATGCATCCATAAAGAGTACCATGGTCTTCTGCGAGATAAGCTCAAGGCCGCGGGCTTCAAACTGCACGAAAATGCCAGTGCCAAGCAGTGGGCGGATTATTTTGCTAAGAATCCGGGTGAGCAGACCAAGGCATTCAACGCGGTCCTCGAAACGTCTCGCGACATTGATAAGAAGTATGGTACCAACATTACTCAGGACGTTTGGCAGATACCGTCCCAAATTGTCTGTAAAAGTGTGTGGGTGGTTGAAGGCGGGCTTACT
>CAZBWM010000228.1:0-1882 GCA_964495375.1 uncultured Planctomycetaceae bacterium
GCAGGTTTCGGGGTCGATCTCGACGAGGCCAATGGTCGCAGCGGGCGCGCGCACGGCCGCCATCAGCCCCACGGCCCCCGCCCCTGCCCCGATGTCGAGGATGAGTCCGGTCTCATCCGGCGGCGCGAGGGAGGCCAGCAGCACGGCATCATGGCCGGCGCGGTGCCCCCGCCCCTGTCTCAGGCGCAGCCGCCCGCCCAGAAAATCGTCCGCATCGTCGCCGCTCATCGCGCGGGACAGTCCCATGGGACCTTTCCGTCCACAACGCCAAAAATTTTTGCGCGCGCGCGCTTTCCTTCCGCCGCCTTGGCCCGCCGGCCTTTTCGCGCAAGCGTGGCTAAAAATCCTCTGCCAAACGATAAATTTTTAACCATTCGCTTAACCCTGCGCTTGCCGCCCCCGTGGCAAGAGGTCGCGGCGCCGGGAGCCAAATCCTCACGAACTAAAGGTTTCGCCATGACATTCCGCCTCTACGGCAAAGTTAAAGACGAGGGCCTCGTCGACGAGACCGAGATCGGGAGGCGGCTCGGCCAATTGGCGCTTTGCTGCCGGGGGCTGGAATTCGCGATCGGCGATTTCTGCGCCGATGCGGAGGGCGAGGCGGCGAGAAGGCTGACGTCGCTCGCCGCGCGCGTCGCCGAGCAGAGCGAGAGACTGGCCCGCGTGGTCGCCGCCGAGATCGCGGAGCCGCTGAATTAGCGCCTCCGCGATGCGGAAAGGCCATCCCATGGCCTTGCCCTGGCTGCGACTTGCCGGTAAGGGCGCAAGGCCGTAAATTCCGGGCCGTTAAAGTTTCGGCCGTAGGGGGGTCCGTGGGTATCGTTATTCCGCTCGAAGAGAAGAAAGCCGCGGGCCTCGACAGCCTTCTCGAACTGATCCGCCCGGACCTCGAGCGCACCAACCAGCTCATCATCCAGCGCACCGGCTCGGACGTCACGACGATCCCCGAGGTCGCGAACCATCTCATCTCGGCCGGCGGCAAGCGCCTGCGCCCGATGCTGGTGCTCGCGACGGCCGGCATGTGCGGCTACAAGGGCGACGGGCATCTCAAATTCGCCGCCGGCATCGAATTCATGCATACGGCGACGCTCCTCCACGACGACGTGGTGGACGAATCCGACATGCGCCGCGGCAAGATCGCGGCGCGCATGCTGTGGGGCAACCAGACCTGCGTGCTCGTCGGCGACTTCCTGCTCGGCCACGCCTTCAAGATGATGGTCGAACCCGGCCAGATTCCGCCGCTCAGCGTCGTCTCGCAGGCGGCGGCCGTGATCGCGGAAGGCGAGATTCTCCAGCTCAACGCCGCCAAGGACACGACGACGACGGAAGACGCCTATATGGCCGTCATCCGCCGCAAGACCGCCGAGCTCTTCGCCGCGGCCGCGGAAGTCGGCGTCATGCTCGCCGGCAAGCCCAAGGCGGACGAAGCCGCAGCGCGCAGCTACGGCATGAATCTCGGCATCGCCTTCCAGCTCATCGACGATGCGCTGGATTATGGCGGCTCCTCCGCAAAGCTCGGCAAGAATGTCGGCGACGATTTCCGCGAGGGCAAGATCACGCTTCCCGTCGTGCTGGCCTTCCGCCGCGGCAACGACAAGGAGCGCGAGTTCTGGCGCCGCACGCTGGAAAAGGGCGAGATCAAGGACGGCGACGTCGAGACCGCCTGCGGCCTGATGAAGAAGCACAAGGCGCTCGACGACACGATCGAGCGCGCCGCCCATTATGGGGCCATTGCGCGCGACGCGATGGAGATCTTCCCGGCCTCGCCCTGGAAGGACGCGCTGCTCGAAGTCGTCGATTTCTGCATCGAGCGCGTGTACTGACGCCGCCGGCAGCAAAGAAAAGAAAAAAAGAAAAACGCCGGCCGAGCGACGCTCAGGCC
>CAZBWM010000229.1:0-1881 GCA_964495375.1 uncultured Planctomycetaceae bacterium
CATCGAAGGCGTCGAGACCAAAGCCGAATTGGCGACCCTCAAGAAGCTGGGCGGCGTCATGGCCCAGGGCTATCTCTACTCCCCGCCCCTCCCGGCCAGCGAAATCGCAAATCTCATCGCGCGCTGGAACACTCCGGCCGAAGCCGCTTCCGCCGGGTAAGAGTGCGCAACGGCGAACCCACTCGGACTACCCCCCGCACATTCGCAAGGCCGCATCGGCACCACCGGCAACCACGCCGAGTTTGAGACTGCGCGCGTAAGATTCATAGCTTGCAGCAACAATGAACCGTGCCATTCCGCCAAATCCGGCAAAAACCGGACTTTCCGAAAAATGCTGCACCGCAGTCCTTTAGAGAATTAATATATTCGTAATCAGAATAACAAAACTTTGTTCCTGCACGAAGCACACAGCAAAAATCGATTCAGCACGAGAACGGCTGAAATAAAAAACACACTTGGCGGGGAGAAGATCAATGAAACGCGGCAGGGACACCGAATCCGCATCGCGGCGGCGGAGTGAGGCGGTCGTGAAGGGCGCAATCGCCGTGTGGTCCGCCGTCGCGATCTCTGGCGAGGCGATGGCGGGCGGCTTGGCCATTCGCGAGCAATCGGCCTCCGCCCAGGGCGCCTCCTTTGCAGGCGCTGCCGCCGGTGGCGATCTCAGCGCGAGCTTCTGGAACCCAGCCGCGATGTCGTCCGCCGGCTATGGATTGACGTCCGAAAGCCACTACGCCCTCATTCACGCGGATTTCGACGTCCAGGCTGAAAGCGTAAGTGTGCTTCCCGGATCCGCGCTCCCGGCCTCAACCACCCTGGTCGATGACCGTATCCAGATCGATCCGCTTGCCCTCGTCGGCTCCTCATATGCGGCATGGCGCGCCAACGACAGCCTTGTGCTCGGCCTGTCGATCACCTCGCCGTTCGGATCGAAGAACAAGGCCGATAACGCCACGTGGGCGGGCCAATATCACTACCGCAGCTCCGAGCTCTTCACGATCAACGTCAACCCGATCGCCTCGTATCAGCTCACCCCGCATCTTTCCTTCGGCGCCGGCCCACAGATCCAGTACTTGTCGCTGACCATCAAGGCTAACCCGTCGGGTGGCCTCGCCCCGCCGCAATCGACGTCCGCGCTCGATGGCGACGACATCGGCGTCGGCTTCACCGCCGGTATGATGTGGCAGCCGGTAAGCGGCACCGATATCGGCGTCGGGTTTCGCTCGGCCGTCTCCCATGAGGTAGACGGAGAGGCGAGACTAGCCAGTGGGTACCTGACGACCGGAACCATGCTCGGCACGGTTCCCTTCAAGTCGGTGGATTTCAAGGCCAAGCTTCAGACACCGGAGATCGCAACGCTCAGCCTGCGCCAGGCAATGGGGCAGGACACACGGCTGCTCGGCTCTGTGGAATGGTCCAATTGGAGCCGCCTGGATCAGGTCGACTTCATAGCGCAGTCGACCGGCGGGATCGCGGCCCAGCCAGTAACGCCCGGCCACACCCTCAACGTTCTCGATTTCCACTGGAACGACGGCTGGTTCTTCGCGCTCGGCGGTGAATGGGACTACACGAAGGAACTCACGCTCCGCGCGGGAGCGGCTTATGAAATCTCGCCGATCCGCGACGCCGATCAGAGAAAGATCAACGTCGCCGACAGCGACCGCGTCTGGCTGAGCTTGGGGGCTACCTATGCCTTCAGCGCAACCACGGCCTTCGACTTTGCCTACACCCACATCTTCTTCGACGACGCCCCCATCGATAGCCTGACGACGACACCCGCAGGCCCCACTGCCCCGGTCCGGCGCTTCGTCGGCTATGCCGACCAGTCCGCCGACATCATAGCCATGTCGCTCAAGACCAAGTGGTAAACACGACGGAAACTGC
>CAZBWM010000230.1:0-1879 GCA_964495375.1 uncultured Planctomycetaceae bacterium
GCATCCCAGGCAGTCGTTCCCGGCCGCCGATGATGTGGAAGTGCAGATGAAATACTTCTTGCCCGCCTGCTCGTCCGGTGTTGATAATGGTGCGGAAACCATCTTCGCAACCTTGCTCTTTTGCCAGTTTAGGCGCTAATGATAGCATTTTCCCCAATAAATCCTGATGATTATCTTGCACATCCGCAAGCGAATCGATATGCAGTTTTGGAATCAGCAAGAAATGCACCGGCGCGGCCGGGTTGATATCATGAAATGCAAGCACATCATCATCTTCGTAAACTTTATTGGAGGGAATTTCCCTGCGCGCGATTTTGCAAAAAATACAATTATCCATGGCTAATCCGTTTTCCGAGAGGCTTTTTCTACGATGCCGGAAACACCTTCTCGTCTTTCCAGTTCCTGCAACACATCGTCCGGCTTCAATCCGTGGTGGGCGAGTAGTATCAGACAATGAAACCATAAATCGGCGGTTTCATAAATGACTTGGTTTTTGTCGTCATCTTTCGACGCCATCAATGTTTCGGCGGATTCTTCCGCAATTTTTTTCAGTATTTTATCTTGTCCGCCGTGTAACAATTTGGCAACGTACGAGCTGTTCGCATCGGCTGCTTTGCGTGCTTCGATGGTTTCCGCGAGGCGATGAAGTATCGTTGTGTCTGTCATTTGCTATAGATTTCTTCCGGGTTTTTCACCACAGGCGCTGCAACGATCCATTCATTGCCTTCCAGTTTCTGGAAGAAGCAACTGTGCCGTCCGGTATGACAGGCGATTCCGCCGGTTTGTTCGACTATCAGCAGCAATACATCTTCATCGCAGTCCAGGTAAATTTCCTTCACTTTTTGCGTGTGACTGGATTTCTCGCCTTTATGCCACAGTTTTTTGCGCGAGCGCGACCAGTATACGGCTTCACCTTTTTCCACGGTTAATTTGAGCGCATCGCGATTCATCCAGGCCACCATGAGGACTTTTCCGCTCCCTGCTTCCTGAGCGATCACTGGTATCAATCCATCTTCCGACCAGTTGATTTTGCTGAGCCAAGTATCAGAGGACATAAATTAAGCGGTATTTCCGTTCAGTTATCGATTTTGCCCGTAATTTTAACATTATAACCGCACTTCGATGCCATGCTGCGCCATATACCGTTTAGCTTGCTGCACGGTAAATTCGCCGTAGTGAAAAATACTGGCGGCTAACACTGCGTCTGCGTGTCCATGCAAAATGCCGTCGACCAGATGATCCAAATTGCCAACGCCGCCGCTAGCAATCACCGGAATATCGATGGCATCCGATACCGCGCGTGTCAGTGCAATATCAAAGCCGTTACGGGTGCCGTCACGGTCCATGCTGGTGAGTAAAATTTCACCGGCACCGAGCGATTGCATTTTGACCGCCCATTCGATGGCATCGATGCCGGTCGCTTTGCGGCCGCCGTGGGTAAAGACTTCCCAGCGTGGCGCAGCACCGTCGGGCGAATGGACTTGTTTTGCGTCGATCGCCACGACAATGCACTGCGAACCATAATGATCGGAGGCATCTGCGACCAATTGCGGATTGAGCACGGCGGAAGTGTTGATGCTGACTTTATCGGCGCCGGCATTGAGTAAACGGCGGACATCCGCTACTTGGCGCACGCCACCGCCAACGGTCAGCGGGATGAATACTTGCGCTGCGACGTCTTCAATGATGTGTAGAATCAGGTCGCGATTATCCGAACTGGCGGTAATATCGAGAAAAGTCAGTTCGTCCGCGCCTTGCTCATCATAGCGGCGCGAAATTTCCACCGGATCGCCGGCATCGCGTAGTTCAACAAAGTTGACGCCTTTGACTACGCGCCCGTTAGTAACGTCCAGGCATGGAATGATACGTTTAGCGAGGC
>CAZBWM010000231.1:0-1852 GCA_964495375.1 uncultured Planctomycetaceae bacterium
GGCGGTCGGCGCCACCGTCGAGAACGTCGCGAATACGTCGTTGGCCAGCGCGTTGCCGTCCTTGTCGAGCACGCCGCCGGTGCGACCGCGTATCGCCAGCGAGTACGAGCCGCCGGCCACGAGCGGCGCATTGGGCACGATCGTCGCGGTGTAGGTGTTCTCGTCGTAGGTTACCGAGGCCGGCAGCAGCACCGCTCGTGAGCACATGCAAAGGGTGCATCCCCCCAAACCACAAGTAGTCGACACAAACAACGAGATCGTCTTCGACGTGACAGTGGATGCGTCGACAGGTCGGGAGAACTTGATCACGATTGGCGCATCGGCCGCGAAGTTCGTCTCTCCCGCCTGCGGGCTCATGCTTTCGATGAAACTGCTGACGAATACCGGCGCGACCCAGTAGTTCGCCTGATCGTAGGTAGCGCTGGGGAATCCAGCGGTCGTGTACTTGAACAGGCCGTTAGGCGTCTCATCGCTGCCCAAAGATGTGATCGCGTTCGCGGTGGTGGATTGACGCAAGCCGGCACGCGTCACCGAGTACCGCCCATTCGGAGCGAAGTACGAGATGACATACGTCGTGTCAGCCTGAATGAAAACCGGAACCGCGAAAGTCGCCTGTTGCCAGCCGCTGGCCGTCTCGTTCGTGAAATTGACGCTTGCCAGTAGCTTGCCGTCGGCGCTCCATAGGCTGCCCGTGTGCAGGCCGGTGTTCGCCGCGCTCTTGTAGAACCGCACGCCAGTGATGTAGCCAGAGATGTCGGTCTGAAACCGCATCCCCAGTTCGATCGCCGAGCCATCGCCGCTGTCAATTGTTTGCGGCGCCTCGTCGGCCCACAGCGTCTGCTCAGGCCCCACGCTCGGCGCGGCGGTTTTGAACGACGAACTGATGTCGCGACCGAACGCCGCTCCGCTGCTTGTCTTCACCCCTCCCGTCTGGCCCCGCACCACCGCGGTGTAAGTCATGCCAGCCAACAGGGGTGCATTGGGCGTCAACGTGACTGTGCGCGTGTTTGCGTTGTAACTGATGGTCGCCTGTACCACCGCGCCTGTCGAATCGAGCAATTGAACCGTGCTGGCATTAATGCTCGCGGCGGTCGTCTCCGTGTTGAATGTAACGGTGATCGACCCGTTACGATCAATGTTCTTCGCACCTGGGACGGGCGAGATGACGGCATCCGTGGTGGAAAAGATCGGGTCGACCCAGTAATTGCTTGCTTGATACGTGCTGGCGGGAAATGTGTTCAGTCCATAGCTGTAGACTCCCGCCGTGGCGCGCAAGGTGCCACTGCTGATGCCTCCCCCCGGGAAGTAATTCTGCGTGACGGCGTAACGCCCCAGCGGCGCGCCGTAGGAGATGACGTAATTGGTATTAGCCTGAATCGCGACCGCGGAATCGAACATCGCGGTTTGCCAGCCATTTACCGTCTCGCTGCCGAAAGTCACGGTTGCCAGCAGGGTGCCGTTGGTCGACCACAGACGACCCACATGGGTTCCGATATTGAGATCACCCTTATAGAAACGGATCCCCGTCACAAAGCCCGCGACTGTCGAAGAGAACCTGGTGCCGACCTCGACCGCCAAGGGATCGGCATTACTGGCCACGGCCGGGGTGGACGTGTTGTTCCATAAACTAACCTGCCCGGTCGAGCCGGTCGCGGTGACCGAAATGCCCACTAGCGGCGTTTCGATGTTGCCGCTGTCGTCGACTGCGCGGGTGAGAATGTAATAGCCCCCCTGCGTCGAGGGAGTCCACTCGTAGCTCCAGTTCTCGCGACCATTGGCCTTGCGCCAAGTGGCGCCGCCATCGAGTGATATTTCTACGCCCGCGACGATCCCGCCGCCGTTCTCGCGTGCA
>CAZBWM010000232.1:0-1847 GCA_964495375.1 uncultured Planctomycetaceae bacterium
CGAGCAAATTCGCGCTGATAAGTGGGGTTGGGGTCGCGGGTCTTAAACGCATCGCCCGCGAAGATCACCAAATCCGCTTCATGCTCCAACGCGTAATCGACAATGATCTTGAGTTGGCCGATGAAATCCAACACGCGCTGGTTCACCCCAGTCGCTGCGTCGATGCGGCCAAAGTTTTCCATGCCGATGTGGATATCAGCAAAGTGCAACACCCGAATGGGTTCAGAGCTACTCACTCAGTTATTGTAAAGGGGAAAGCTTATCGGCGAGGTTGCTTTTTATATCGAAAATGATTGAGGAGCAGATAGATTAGACCGAACGAGCCGCAAACAAACAAGGAAACCATGCTGGGGAAATAGCAAAGCCAAACACATAAGACCATCAAAAACAAAGGCTTCAATAGGTCAATGAATGTATTCATTTTCGGCTTTTCTAGGAGGAACACGCTTACCGCCAACGCCGCGAGCAAAAGCCATCCGATACAGTGAATGAGATTGTTTGTAGTCCGGGACCCAAGCCATAAGAAGATGGATTCAACAGCGTTGGAGATACTTAGGACCAAAAGCAGGCCAAAGGCAATTGCGGATGTGAGAGTTAGTTTTGGCTTGTTCATGGTCGCGCGTTAACCCTCGCGGGGTTCATGACGACCGCTACGGCGCAATTGCAATCCGATTGCGACCGGCGTGTTTGGCGTCGTAGGTGGCATCATCGGCGCGGCGGACGAGTGCGGCAAAGTCAAACGTTGTGTTGTGCAGGGCGGCCACACCGAGGCTGGCGGTAATTTGCCAGCGATCGGCGATGGTGGTCTGGTGACCAGCCTCAACCACCGATTTGCGCAGTCGTTCGGCGACCAGCAATGCACCCTCTTCGTCGGTGCCGGGTAGGACAAAGACAAATTCCTCGCCACCGTAGCGCCCAATGATGTCGGACTCGCGCACGACTCCTCTGAATTGCTCGGCCACCTTCTCCAAGATTTCATCACCGGCGGCATGGCCGAACGAATCGTTGATGTGCTTGAAGCGGTCGATGTCGAGCATGATGACCGAGATGGGCATGTTCATGCGGCGCGACCGGTTGAACTCTTCCTCGCCGAGTTGATAGAGCGTGCGGCGGTTGAACGCCTTGGTGAGTGAGTCGGTGCTGGCCAGCGCGAGTAGCTCGGCCATGAGTTGCTCATGTTGCTGTTGCAATTGCTTGCGCTGGGCGATTTCGTTTTGCAGCGAGTCTGCGATCAACACCAGTTCCAGTGTGCGTTCTTTGACCTTATGGTTGAGCGTATCGTTGAGCACACGCAACTCATCCTCTTTGGCAGTGAGGCCCGACATCAGAGTGTTGATGGATGACGACAACATCGCGACTTCGGAATAAGGTGAGCCATTGACAATCGCCAAACGTCGTTCGCCATTGCCGTTACTGCCACCCTCGCGAAATTTGTCCGCAGACTTAATGACATCCACAAACGGGGCGATGACCCACGTAGCCAAGCCATAGCACAAAGCCACAAAGAGTAAGCCTAAACCGCCGCCTGCCGCAAGGGTCGATGAAATCTGATCCAGCGGCATTGTCAATGCCGAATCATGCAAAAGCAAAATGGTGCGCCAGTCCATTCGCCCCAACAGATGGCTAGGGTTTGGCAGAAGCGCTACCGCCATGTGTTGTTTGCCGTCACTGGTTCTTGCTTTGATGTAATCAAACACAGCAGAGTCGGCTGCACTACCAAAATCCAATTCGATACGATGGCCGATGAAATCAGCGGCACCATTCAAAATCATGCCATTGCCATCGATCAACAATGCATCAAAGGATTGGTTCGGTTCTAGCGCCACCGTGCGATCAATCAAGGCTTG
>CAZBWM010000233.1:0-1784 GCA_964495375.1 uncultured Planctomycetaceae bacterium
GCGCCACTTGGACGCTGGTGACCAACGAGCGCAGGCTGTGGGGACGGGGCGGGGACTTCGCGGAGGTGCGGGTCGACCCGACCGACCCTGACAAGGTCTACGCGGCCAACACCTCGACATATCGGTCGACGGACGGCGGCAAGACGTGGGTCTGTATCAAGGGCGCGCCGGGGGGCGACGACTACCACACGATCTGCATCCCGCCCAACAACCCCGACCTGATCGGCCTGGCGGCCGACCAGGGGGCGACGATCAGCGTGAACGGCGGGGAGACCTGGAGCAGTTGGTACAACCAGCCGACGGCGCAGTTCTATCACGTCAGCACCGACAACCGGTTCCCCTATTGGGTGTATGGCGGTCAGCAGGAGAGCGGCTCGGCGGCGGTCGCCAGCCGGGGGCCCGACGGGCAGGTGACTTTCCGCGACTGGCGTCCGGTGGGGGCCGAGGAATACGCCTATGTCGCGCCCGACCCGCTGAACCCGGACATTGTCTATGGCAACAAGGGCAGCAAGTTCGACTGGCGGACGGGCAAGGTCGAGGGGTTCCGCGAGAAGTTCGTAGGGGCGCGGTTCATCCGGACGATGCCCATGCTGTTCTCGCCCAAAGACCCGCGGGTGCTGTTCCAAGCGGCGCAGTGGCTGTACCGCTCCACCAATGGGGCGGAGACTTGGGAGAAGATCTCGCCCGACCTGTCGCGTTCGACATGGGACACCCCGGCGTCGTTTGCGGTCGGCGAGGAGCAGGGCAAAAAGATGGCCCGGCGCGGGGTGATCTACGCTGTGGCACCTTCCCCGCTCGACGTCGGCATTATCTGGTGCGGCACGGACGACGGGCTGATTTGGCTGACCCGCGACGGTGGGGCGCATTGGACTGACGTGACGCCCAAGGGGATGACCAGCTGGAGCAAGGTGAGCCAGTTGGACGCGGGCCACTATGCGCCGGGGACGTGCTATGCCTCGGTGAACCGGCTACGGTGCGACGACCAGGCGCCTTACGTTTATGTCACCCACGACTTCGGGGCGACGTGGCGGCTGGCGGTCGGCGGGCTGGAGCAGCAACCGGTGAACGCGGTGCGCGAGGATCCGGTGCGGCCGGGGCTGCTGTATGCGGCGACGGAGCGGTCGGTGTGGTTCTCGCTGGACGACGGGGCGCACTGGAACCCGCTACGGCTGAACATGCCGGCGACGAGCGTGCGCGACCTGGTGGTGAAGGACGACGACTTGGTCGTCGGGACGCACGGGCGCGGCTTCTGGATCTGCGACCAGATCGGGGTTCTGCGACAGATGGGGACGGTCCTCGTCAAGCCTTCTGTGGCGTATCTGGTCGAGTGGAACCTGAACACCGACACGCCTCTGCCTCCCGAGGAGCCGACAGGCAAGAACCCGCCGGACGGCATCTGCATCGACTACGTGCTGCCTGAGGCGGCGAAGTTGGTGACATTGGAGGTCTTGGGGGCGGACGGGAAGGTCGTCCGGACGTTCTCGAGCGCGGACGTTTTGACTCCATTGGATCCGAAGAGCATCACGGTGGACCCGCGTTGGGCTCGGCCGTTGTCGGCCTTGGCGGTCTCGGCTGGGGCGCACCGGTTTGTGTGGGATTTACGCAAGCCGGGCACCGGTCGGGGGCTGTCGATGCAGGCGATCTGGCTGGACACGCCGGTCTCGCGGGGTGCGTTCGTCGCTCCGGGGGTTTACCGGGTGCGGCTGACGGTGGACGGCGAGGCTCACGAGGTTAATTTGACGGTCAAGGCCGACCCTCGGGGAGGCCCGCATAACAACTACAAC
>CAZBWM010000234.1:0-1732 GCA_964495375.1 uncultured Planctomycetaceae bacterium
AGGGGCTTGCGTGGTGCCGGCCAGGTAGTTGTCGATTTGCGCGGCCTCGCGAATCAGGTCGAACTGCCGGGTCATCAGCATCTTGGTTTTCTTTTGCTGCACGTCTTCAAAGATAAATTCGCGCACCTCTTCGAGCGTGAATTTCTTATCCTCGTCGGTGTAGCCTTCGCACCAGAGGATGACGAAGTTCTCGCCGACCTGGATCACGCTCGACAATTCGCCCGGCTTGAGCGAGAAGGCTTCCTGCTGCAGCGTGGGCTCGCCGCACCACTTCTGGATCGGCGGAATCTCGCCCCGCAGCGCCCGGCTCGTTGGCTCGATCGAATACTGCTCCGCCAGGCTGCTGAAATACTCAATCGTCGGGTTGTCGCGGGCCAGCTCCCACACTTCCTGAGCGCGGCGCTGATTGCTCATGACAATCGCGCGGCACCGCACCCGCGGCCCATAGTTGGCTTCGTAGCCCCGTTCGATGTCGATCTCGCTCACTTCGACCTGCGGCGCGACCATCTTGCGCAAGGCCAGCGTCGGCCAGATCACGTCGTAAACGTACAGCTCTTTCGAGAGCCCCTCGTCGGCCAGATACTTGAAAAACGCGTCGAGGTCGGCTTCGCCCGTGTGTACGTCCGCCTTGCCCAAGGTCTTGGCGGCTTCGCGCAGCTCAACGTCGATCTCCTGCTGCGAGACCTGGAGCTTCTTCGCTTTGCACGCCTGTTCGACCAGCCGGCGATTGATGTGGGCGTCGAGCACGTCGATGCCGTAGCGATCGATGCACTCCTCGGCCAATTGCCCCATCGTGATCGTGGTTTGATCGACTCGGGCGGCAATGCCCGGGTTCGCGGCTCGCTTCTGCGGATCGGAGTACACAACATCCACGACCGACTTCGACTGCAGGGCGTGCAACACTTCGTCGGCCGCCACGCGCAGCTTCTTGTCGCGGATGGCCTCGGTCAACAGTTGCCGCACCTGCTCCAACTTGACGTCGCGCGGCGGAAACCGCCCTTCGCACATCAAGATCACGAACTGATTCTGCACCTGGACCACCTCGGAGATCTGGCCGACCGCCAGGCCGAACGCCACGCGCTCGAGCTCATGGTCGCCCAGATGCTTGCGGATCGGCTGGATCAAACCCTTCACGCTGGCGCTGGCGCGATCCTGCGAATGCTCCTTGGCCAGGTTGCCGAAATCCTCGGGGGTCTGCATCGCCAGCGCGCGCAACTTCTCGGCTTCGGCCCGCGTCTTGCACGAAATCAGCCGGGCCTGGATCGTCTCGCCGTATTGCGATTCCCAAGCCTCCTGCAAATCTTGCTCGGTGACCGTCAACTGCGAAGCCGCGATCCGCTGCAAAGCCAGCGTCGGCCAGATGATGTCTTTGGCGTACTGCATCGGACTGATGTGCCGCTCTTGCTCCAGCATTTCGAGCCACTTGGGGGTCGAAAAGCCGAAGCGCTGCGCCATGCGGTCGATCTCCGCATCGACGTCCTGCTGCGTAATCACAATCTGCTGCCGCTTGCACTCCGTCTCGATGATGCGGCGATTGACCATGCTCTCGAGCACGTCTTTGCCGTAGCGCCACAGGCATTGCTTGCCCAACTCTTCGCGCGTGATGTTCTCTTTGTTCACCACGGCCACGATCGCGAGCTTCTCGCGCCCCGCCGACGGCATGGGCGCCGCGCCGCCACTGGCGTCGGCCATCCGCGCTGCCGGAGCGCCGGCAGGTCGCTTCGCGGCCGCG
>CAZBWM010000235.1:0-1730 GCA_964495375.1 uncultured Planctomycetaceae bacterium
CCCGCAGGCGTTCCAGATTCATCCGTTCGACCGCATCGCCCCAGGCGGATTGGAAACCCAACATCGCCACAACGGCGGAGAGCGCAACATGCTGCCAATTCATGATCAAGGAGTCTCCGAAACCAGCTCCGCGGCAGACGGTCCCCACCGTGCCCGCGCGGGCCAGGGGGAGCGAGCGACCCAAAAACCGCAATGGCTGAAAAAAGGGCGGGAATTCACGCAGTCCCGCTATCTTAACACGCCGCGCGGCGCGAAGAAACACTGGGGGGGCGAAAGGGATTCGGGTGCCCCGAAATAGATGGATGATCGTCGCCGAATGGTAGCTGTTAAATCCCTGACCCGCCGTCGAACACTTCGTTGCGGAATTGGGCTTGGGAGACGTTGCTGCCGGCCGGCACGCTGCGGGTGAGCCAGACGTTGCCGCCGATGACGGAGCCGCGACCGATCGTGACGCGGCCCAGGATCGTGGCGCCGGCGTAGATGACCACGTCGTCCTCGACGATCGGATGCCGGGCGTTTCCTTTGACCAGGGCGCCGGTTTCGTCGACCTGAAAGCGCTTGGCTCCCAGGGTCACGCCGTGGTAGAGCCGCACGTGCTCACCGATGATGGCCGTCTCGCCAATCACCACGCCGGTGCCGTGATCGATGAAAAAGCTACCCTGGATCTGCGCGCCGGGGTGAATGTCGATGCCGGTCTGCGAATGCGCGATCTCGGCGATCATGCGGGCCACGAGCGGTGCGCCCAGCCGGTACAAGACGTGGGCCAGCCGGTGATGGGCCACCGCGATCACACCGGGATAGCAGGCCAGCACTTCGTCGATGCTGCGTGCCGCGGGGTCTCCCTCATAGGCCGCGTGAATGTCGCTCTCCAGCAGCATGCGGATGCTGGGCAAGCTGGCGGCAAACTCGCGCGCGATCGAAGCGGCCTGCTTGCGCAGTTCTTCGCCCGTGCTCTCGGCGCCGCAGACAAACTTCAGCTCGTGCAGCAATTGATTCACCAGCTCGCGCAGCGTGACGGCCAGCGTGTGGCCGACGAAGTAGTCGACACTTTCGTCGACCAATGGCTGTGAGCCCATCCGATTGGGAAACAGGCTGGCAATCAGACCGTCGACAATACTGGTCAACGCGGCGCGCGACGGCAGCCGGGCCGGGTTGCCAGCGCGGTTGCGGGCCGCCAACGACTCATCACGCAGCGTGCGCAGCTCGGCTACGATCCCGTCGAGGTTCCAATCCAGTTCGCTGAGTCGGTCAGTTTCGGTCTTGTGCCAGCTGATGCTCATCGGGCGCGCCCTTCAGAATCGAACATACCTTCGAACAATACCGAGCTGAGATAACGCTCGCCCGAGTCGGGGAGCACGACGACGATCGTCTTGCCGGCATTCTCGGGACGTTTGGCCAGGCGGACCGCCACGGCCGTGGCCGCACCGCAGGAGATGCCAGCCAAGATTCCCTCTTCGCGGGTCAGGCGACGGGCAAACTCGATGGCCTCTTCGTTCGTGACTTGTTCGACGGCGTCAATCAGCGCCAGATCGAGCACGCCGGGAATAAAACCGGCGCCAATCCCCTGGATCTTGTGAGGACCCGGCTTGAGTGGCTCGCCGGCGCGCTGTTGGGTCAGCACGGGGCTGGCCGAGGGTTCGACCGCGACCGAAGTGATCGCCTTGCCCTTGGCCTGCTTGATATAGCGAGAAACGCCCGTGATCGTGCCACCGGTCCCCACGCCAGAGACG
>CAZBWM010000236.1:0-1710 GCA_964495375.1 uncultured Planctomycetaceae bacterium
GATTCCACGCCATCAACATAGCGCCCTATCTCTCCCATCAGTTCGCCGATACACTCAAACGTACCTGCCACCTTGATCAGAAAGTTTTCCAAATCTTGGAGATCGCCCCCGTAATCGGCCATTGCATAAAATATGTCGGGGCCAACCGCGCCGAGTTTGGCAAACCGCATTTGCACGCCTTCCGGTGTATCTGGATCGGCAAATGGATCACCTAAAAGCATAGCCATCGCAGCATTGCTTGCTGCAACCCTTTCTACTACCGTAATGTGTGTTGCTGAAGTGGGCATAGTACTCCTCCTGATAGAACTGATAGAAATTTTGTAGCTTTCAGGCATAAACAGTGAGTCACAATTTTGAGAACGCGATGACATCTGCCTCTAAAATAGGTAATGAGCATAGATATGAACGGTAAATAAGTCCTTTTTCTAGGACGTGTTGACAATTAGAAATAAAGCGAAAAAGCTGATAAAATCGCTCGAAAAACGGAGCGAGCGATGCGACGGTATGAACTAAGTGATGATGAATGGGCGCGGATCGCCCCGCTGTTGCCCGGCAAAAGCAGCGATTGTGGGGTGACGGCCAAAGACAATCGGCAGTTTGTGAACGGCGTGCTGTGGATTGCCCGCAGCGGTGCACCGTGGCGCGACCTCCCGGAACGGTATGGGCTGTGGAACAGCGTCTATCAACGCTTCAACCGCTGGAGCAAGGCCGGGGTGTGGGAACGAGTCTTCACCGCCCTGCAAGATGCCGATGACGAATGGTTGATGCTCGATTCGACGACGATTCGTGCCCATCAGCAAGCCGCTGGTCAAAAAAAGTAACAGCGAGACCGAAGCCTTGGGCCGCTCACGCGGTGGTTTCTCGACCAAAGTCCATGCGCTGTGTGATGCGCTTGGCAATCCCCGGCGTTTCGTATTGACGCCTGGACAGCGAGCGGATATTACGCAAGCCGAAACTTTACTGAGCGGTGAAACCCCCACGTTCGTCCTCGCTGATAAAGGCTATGACAGCGATGCCTTCTTAGCCTTCCTGGCTGACCTGGAGGCCGAAGCCGTCATCCCGGCCAAACGCAATCGCACGCAGCCGCGGCCACTGGACTGGCAACTCTATGCCGAGCGGAATCACATCGAGCGTTTATTCAATCGTTTGAAACACTATCGCCGTTTAGCTACGCGCTATGACAAGACCGCTCGTAATTTCTTAGCCTTTTGGCATGTCGCCTCCATCGTCACGCTCTTACTTTAATTGTCAACACAGCCTAGTACATCGCGTTCAATGGCGAACGTGTCTTCTGGGCTTCATCTTTCAACGAGATGGAGCCTTTTCTTTTTATCGCGCCCTTTGCAGTTTGTGGTAAAGTAAAGTTATCTATCTGTATCTATTTCCCTGGGGAGGAAGCCATGACTGCAACGGTGTCAACCACGATCAATTTAGAAGAAATGGGCAAAGCGGCCCGCAACGCCAGCCGCAAATTAGGGACGTTGACGACGGCGCAAAAAAATCAAGCCTTGTTTGCGCTTGCCGACGAACTCGAAGCGCAAGCACAAACGATCATCGCGCAAAATGCGCTCGATCTTGCTGCTGGGCGAGCTGCTGGACTAAGCGATGCTTTACTGGATCGTATGTTATTAAACGAGAGCCGCATCGGCAATCTAGCCGCTGATACGCGCAAAGTGGCGGACTTGCCCGATCCAGTGGGCGCAGAAATGG
>CAZBWM010000237.1:0-1707 GCA_964495375.1 uncultured Planctomycetaceae bacterium
ATGACGCGCCTAGGACTCGCCGGGCGGTGGGCAGGTCGACAGCTCCAAATTTAATTTGCACCAAAAAATTCCCGGTTGAAGATCGCGCCCGCAACTCCTGGTCCGATAGCACCCGATATACATAAACGTTTGTTACAAAACGATATATTTCAATACGCAATCCTACGACGCTTGAGCAACCTCAAAATCGGCGCTCTCCTCGGGGCGCGAGGGGAAGTTCGTTCGTCGCCCCGTCTTTGAACCGCCGCCCGCCCTGGGACATTCGAGGAGATGCCCGGGTCGAAGCGAGCCCACGGAAAGGAAAAACAAGATGCATGACCATCCTTCCTGCCACTGTCTTGAACCGCGCCAAGCCGATCGCCGCCAATTCCTGAAGCTGGCCGCCCTGGCCGGCGGCGCGGTGCTTCTGACGCCGATGTTACCGCTTTCGACCCGCGCCGCCGGCTCGGTCGAGGCGCTGCTCTTGTCTTGCATGGATTACCGCCTGGTCGACGACATCGTCCACTACATGGATGGGCGCAAGCTGACCAACCAGTACGACCACGTCATTCTGGCCGGCGCCAGCCTGGGCGCGCTCACCGACAAGAAGCCGGAATGGGGCAAGGCGTTTTGGGATCACGTTCAGGTCGCCAAGGATCTGCATCACATCAAGAAGGTGATGATCATGGATCACCGCGATTGCGGCGCCTACAAGGTGTTCCTGGGCGCCGATCTGGCCGGCGATCCGGCCAAGGAAACCCAGGTGCATGGCGAGCAACTGCGCAAGCTGGGCGCCTTGGTCAAGAAGAACCACCCCGACCTGGAGGTCGAGCTGATGATCATGGACCTCAAGGGCAAGGTGGAACCGGTCTCGCTCGCCGCCTAATCGGGTCTTGGGTTGTCGGCTTCGTCGAAGGAGGGCGGTTCCGTTCGCGGAGCCGCCTTTCTCGTTTGGGGGTAGCCGAAGCCGAGCCGCCGGCCCCAATTTGACGTCGGCATAAAAGCCATCAATTTCCAGCGCCCTTATTCGCTGCGGACCGGATTGAGCGCGTCCTTCAAGGCCTGGCCGGCGCGGAATTTCGGCAGTTTGGAAGCCGGGATTTCGATGGCGGCGCCGCTGCGCGGATCGCGACCCGCCGAGGCGGCCCGATGGGTAACGGCGAAGCTTCCGAAGCCGACCAGGCGAACCTCGCGGCCGCCGCGCAAGGCTTCGGTGATCGCCTCGATCATCGAATCGACGGCCTTCGCCGCATCGGTCCGCGACAGGCCGGCCCGCTCGGCCACCGCCGCCACGAGATCGGTCTTGTTCATCCGCCCCCCTCATCGGATGCGGCGATCAATGGGTCGCCGCGACCCGCCGCCTAATGCGTCACCACACCCGACTGGGAGGCGTCATGCTCGCCCGATTTGGCCGGCGGCGTCTCGGCCGGCTCCTCCCATTCGATCGGCACCAATTCGCGCACCAAAGCGCGCTTCAGGACCTCGTCGACGGTGGAGACCGGGATGATGGTCAGCCCCTTCTTCACGTTGTCGGGGATTTCCGCCAGGTCCTTCTCGTTGTCCTTGGGAATGAGCACGGTCTTGAGGCCGCCGCGCAAGGCCGCCAGGAGCTTCTCTTTCAAGCCGCCGATCGGCAGAACCCGGCCGCGCAGCGTGATCTCGCCGGTCATGGCGACATCCTTGCGCACAGCGACGCCGGTGAGCGCCGAGACGATCGAGGTGCACATG
>CAZBWM010000238.1:0-1702 GCA_964495375.1 uncultured Planctomycetaceae bacterium
ATTCATTACGTCACTCGCACCTATAAGACCGTTCTTGAAGAATAGAAAGGCCACCACGGCGTAAACTTCGTCCGCGCTGAGGGGCGGACCGTAGATTGGCATGGCGCGGTTAATGTAATCCCACACTGTCGTCGCATAAGGCCAGCCCGCAACTCCTGGGTAACGCCGACTCGGATTGTTGTTGACGAGCCGAGCACCCGGGCCCTCCGTTCCAGTTGCTCCATGGCAGGCGGCGCACCTTGCCGCGTAGCTGTGCTCACCCTGCGCCGGCGCACCGCGGCCCGGCGGCAATTCCTTTCCCGAGGGACCGACACCAATGTCCCAGATCCGAATTTCTTCAGAAGTCGGCACTCGCCCAACGCCGGCATAAGACGATTCTCCGGCGCAAGCGACCTTCCAGGCAAGCAATGTTGTGCACGAGGCCGCGCAAAGGATCAAGACCCTAAAAAAGAGCATTTTGGACCTCCCCGTCCCTAAGAATTCTCCAGGGCTGAATGGCATTGAAATGAGCGTATCCACTCTGCGTCGGGTCCTTCCAGATCTTCATGTCGACGTGAAAGTACGCATTCAATTCACTCAACGTCGGTTGCACCTGCCCAAGTTCGTCCGTGCACCGCGACATGATTGTCGTTTCGCTGCCGTCCCAACTCCAGTTGTACGTAAATCGCGTCAGCGCCTTGGAAAGTATCGGCCCTTGCACAGTCGCGTCATTCCATTGCCGCCCACCACTGGTGGAAACTTCGACACGCCTGACTTTCCCTGCGCCTGACCATGCGAATCCGACAATTTGGTGAAAACCCCTTCCCTGCATAACCTGTCCGCCAGAAGGCCTTGTGATGACAGATTTTGGCGGCATCTCGAAGCGAAACCAGCGCACTCTTCCGTCGGGACGCCTGTCCACGTAGTGTGTGGTTTCAAAATTTGTCATGTAGGGCTCATCAACGACCTTAATCTGCCTCAGCACCTTCACTTGAAATAGACCTTCGAAACCTGGGCATATCAGCCTAAGCGGAAAACCCTGCTCCGGCCGCAAGACCTCGCCGTTCTGCCCGAATGCAACCAAAGCGTCTTCCATCGCCTTTGACAGGGGAACACTCTTGCTGTGCTTTCCTTCATGGGCAGATTCGACAAACAGCCAGCGGCCGCCCTTCTTGACGCCAGCCATCTCCAATAAAATCCGCAGAGGCACTCCCGTCCATTCCGTGCCACTCAGCAACCCATGCGAGTACTGTACGGTTGGCATCTTGTCCCAACCCCAAAGTGCCGGGCGCGAATTCGAGTTGCATTCATTGAAGTGGATGCGGCTGACTGTCGGCAATCGCTTCAACTCTTCTACACTGAATTTCAGCGGCTTGTCGACGAGACCGTGAATCAGAAGGCTGTGTTCGCGTGGATCGATCGGTTCCGCCGGCCCCATCCCGTGCCAAACCGTGAACGTTAGCCCGTTTGGAGTAATAATTCCTGTTTGATCCTGCAGAGGCGTGTACAAGAGTGGCGCGCCTAATCCCATTTGCGCTGGCCGCAGACCATAGAGTTGAGCTGTTCTTTTTGACTCATCGAACGGCGAACGAACCCCGTAGGATTCCACCTGAGAAGTCTTTAGTTGAGGCCAGCCCATAACAGTCGCTTGCGCAGTGGCCGGGCCACTTCGCGCCAGCATGCCGACCCCAGCACCCGTCGCAATCGTTGCTCCTAATCCAAG
>CAZBWM010000239.1:0-1688 GCA_964495375.1 uncultured Planctomycetaceae bacterium
GTGCGGGTGATCGCCTTCAACCCGACGGCGACCGACATCACCGGCATGACAAGCGACACGCTCACGGTCCACGCGCGGCAAGGATCAACAAACTAATGGCCAACGAAATTTGCTTGTTTCACGTGCCCGACGTGGACCTGTACATGGTCGTGTTGCGCGGCGCGGAGATTTGGAACGGCTCGGCGTTCGTCACGCTCAACGGCGCGAACTGGGACGACTACGCGATCGCGCTCACCGAGTCCGAGATCACCGGCGCGGCCGAGAGTATGTACACCGGCAGCATCCCGGCCGGCTGCAAGTTGGGGGCGAACGCCCTGCGCGTGGTGGTCTACATCCAAGGGGAAGGGACGAGCGCCCCGAGCTCGACCGACTTGCGGATCAGTGAGCCGTACGCCTTCGACGTCGCCGATGGTCGCCTGCCGATCGAACACGTGGCGATCGCGTCGGCCGGAGCCTTCGCCGGCAAGATCAGCGGGGCCGGCACGGGGACCGAAACCCTGCGCTCCGTCGACGATCAGCGCAATATCGCAGTCGCCACGGTCACTGCGGCGGGGAATCGAACGGCGGTGAGCCTGCCATGAGCACCGTGAAGCGAGCATTCTTTGCGCGGGCCTGGGCCGCCTGGTCGTTCCGCGCGTCGGCCATCCGCGGTCGCCAGGCGGTGCCGGGCGCCGGGGCGATCACCGACCAAGGGGGACGCATCCATATCCTCGGCGGCGGGCCCGGACGAGTTTTTACAGGAGGCTAGCGGTGAAGCTCGATCGCATGGTGGACGACGGGGGCAATCTCCGTGGCTATTCCTTTGAGTGCCCGGCTTGTGGTTTCTCCCACGCGTTCTACGTCGCTGGACAACTGATTTGGAAATTCAACGGCGACATGGATCGACCGACGTTTACCCCGAGCCTGCGGAATAGATGGACCGAAGGTGAAGAAGAGCACCAGCGTTGTTGTCACTTGAATCTGACGGACGGCGTGCTGCACTTCCACGGCGACTGCACGCACGAGCTCGCCGGCAAGCAAGTTCCTTTGGCCGAGGTTGATTAGCAAAATGCCAGTGCTCGGTTCCGATCTGATCGTCGCCCAAGCACCGCAAGCGAGTGCCCTGGTGCTCGTGCGCCGGCTGCTGGCCCCCTCGGGCGACTATCTCGTCGCCGCCGATCTCGCCTCAATCGAGTTGTCGGTGACCGACCTGCGATACCCCAACCAGCGCGTCGCCGGCTACGACGCACAATCGCTCTCACCGGCCGACGTGATCTCTGCGCTCGTCGACGATACGCCGTGGGCCTGGGACGATACCGGCTACAACTTTTTGCACGTGCTGCCGGCCGACGCCCGCCCCAACGCCGACACCACCTATCAAGTCGAGTACAAGCTGACCACGACCGACGACGTCGTGTTCTACGTCCGCTACCAGATCGAGTCTCTTAAAGTGTTTGCGGAGGGCTAGTCGTGCCGCTCCGCCTCTTGGATTCTCGCGCCGCTCGCGTCTGGACGAAAAGCGTCTGGAACGGTCAATGGACCGAGCAGAATTACTTGAAGCTCGATCGGCTCGCCTGGCGGGCCGGGCCGGCGATCTCGTCGGCCGAGTTCAGTTGGCCCTACGGCCAGCTTCTCCGCGAGGATGACGATCGCTATATCGAGCGCGTACCAAAATCGCTCGGCGGCTTGTTCGTCAAAGTCGAGATCCC
>CAZBWM010000240.1:0-1680 GCA_964495375.1 uncultured Planctomycetaceae bacterium
ACTCTCCGTTGCACTTGTTCTTGCCTTTGCGACGAATCATATCGTGCGCGGGCGGCACACCTACCGGACGGTGCTGCTGCTGCCCTATGCAATTGCGCCGGCCATCGCCGGCATCATGCTGGCATTCCTGTTCAACCCGCGCGTCGGACCGGTCGCGCATCTGCTGCACGCCGCCGGACTCGACTGGGATCCCAACCGGAATTCCGCCCATGCCCTGGCGCTCATCGTCATCGCCGCATCGTGGAAGCACATCTGCTACAACTACATCTTCCTGATCGCGGCACTGCTTTCCGTGCCGTCGTCGATCCTCGAGGCCGCGTACATGGACGGGGCGGGCCCCATCAAGCGCTTCATCAAGGTCTCGATGCCGATGATCACGCCGACTCTTTTCTTCCTCGTCATGATCAATTTCGTCTACGGGCTGTTCGATACGTTCGCGATCGTCGATGCCACGACGCGCGGCGACCCGGCCGGCTCCACCTCGATCCTCGTCTACAAGGTCTATCTGGACGGTTTCGTGACGCTCGACCTCGGGGCATCCGCCGCGCAGTCGGTCGTGCTGATGGCGCTGGCGCTCGCCTTGACCTATGCCCAGTTCAAGTTCGTCGAACGCCGCGTAAACTACAGCATCTAGGCGGCTATGAACGAGCGAACGCCCATTCTCGACGCAGTCTGCCACCTGATCCTCGCGATCGGCATCGCCCTGGTCTGCCTGCCGCTCTATTTCGTCTTCTCAATCGGGACGATGTCGCAGCTCGAGATCATGCAGGTCCCGATTTCCCTGCTGCCGAGCGACCAGTTCTTCGCCAATGTCCGGACGGTCTTCGGGAACGCGAATTTCGGCCGACTCCTGCTGAACTCCTTCATTGTCGCCGTCGGAATCACGGTCGGGAAACTCAGCGTTTCGGTAATCGCCGCTTTCGCCGTCACGTATTTCCGGTTCCGGTTCCGCCTGCTGATGTTCTGGCTCATTTTCATGTCGCTGATGCTGCCGATCGAGGTCCGCATCGTGCCGACTTTCGAATCGGCCGCGAACGTGGCACTTCCGCTCAACATCATCGGCGAATGGTTCGGCATCGACGTGCTGGTCGGTCTCGACTGGAACATGGTCAACACGTATCCGGGGCTCATCGTCCCGCTGATCGCCTCCGCGACGGCGACGTTCCTGTTCCGGCAGTTCTTCCTGACGATCCCGGACGAACTCTGCGAAGCGGCTTGCATCGACGGTGCCAGCCCGCTGCAGTTCCTCCGGATGATCCTGCTGCCGCTTTCGCGCTCGAACATCGTCGCACTGTCGATCATCCTGTTCCTGATCGGGTGGAACCAGTATCTCTGGCCGCTCCTGCTGACGACCGATCAGGACATGGCGACCGCCGTCATCGGGCTCAAGAAGCTCATGCCGCGGAGCGACTCGATGCCCACCTGGCATCTGCTCATGAATGCGTCATTCCTGACGCTGCTGCCGCCGACCCTCGTGATCCTGGTGCTTCAGCGCTGGTTCGTGAAGGGGCTCGTCGACAGCGGCAAGTAACCACTCAACACGGGACATCTTCATGCGGATCATCGGACATCGCGGCGCACGGAACATCTGGGCGGAGAACAGCCTCGGCGGCTTCCGCAACGTATGCGGCTTCAAGGTCGACGCGGTCGAGCTGGACGTACATCTCTCGAGCGACGGCG
>CAZBWM010000241.1:0-1658 GCA_964495375.1 uncultured Planctomycetaceae bacterium
AGGAGGCCCCCGAGACGGCGGCCCCGCAGGCAAGTCTGGACGCTGGCGGTAAGGTTCTGGTCAAGTCCTATGGCTGCCAGATGAATGTCTACGACGCCACGCGCATGGCCGATCTGCTCGGCCGCGAAGGCTATTCCGAGACCGCCGACGAAGCCGAGGCGGATCTCGTCATTCTCAACACCTGCCATATTCGCGAGAGAGCCGCCGAGAAGATCTATTCGGAGCTCGGAAAGCTGGCGCTCGAAAAGCGAGAGCGCGCCGCTTCGGGTCGCGACATGAAGATCGTCGTCGCGGGCTGCGTGGCGCAGGCCGAGGGCGAGGAAGTCCTGAAACGCCAGCGCGCCGTCGATCTCGTCGTCGGCCCGCAGAGCTATCATCGCCTGCCCGACCTCTTGAAACAGGCGAAGGACGGCAGCCGCCTCACCGACACGGAATTCGCGGTCGAGGACAAGTTCGACGCCCTGCCCCAGCCTTCCCGCGCGCAAATCCGCGCCCGCGGCGTCTCCGCCTTCGTCACGGTGCAGGAAGGCTGCGACAAGTTCTGCTCATTCTGTGTGGTTCCCTACACGCGCGGCGCCGAGGTCTCACGTCCGGTCGCGGACATTCTCGCCGAGACGCGCCGCCTCGTGGACGGCGGCGTGCGCGAGATCACGCTGATCGGCCAGAACGTCAACGCCTATCGCGGCGCGGACAACAAGGGCGCGGAATGGAGCCTCGCCCGGCTTCTCGGTCATCTCGCCGAAATGCAGGGGATAGAGCGGCTGCGCTACACCACCAGTCATCCTGTCGACATGGCGCAGGATTTGATTGAGGCGCATGGGTCGATTCCCAAGCTCATGCCCTATGTTCATCTTCCGGTTCAATCCGGATCGGACCGAATCCTGAAAGCCATGAACCGCAAGCACAAGGCGGAGGATTATCTCGATATCGTCGCCAGGCTGCGCAAGGCGCGGCCGGACGTGGCGATGTCGTCGGATTTCATCGTCGGCTTTCCCGGCGAGACGGACGAAGACTTCGACGAGACGATGCGGCTCATTCGCGACGTCGGCTTCGCCGCGAGCTTTTCCTTCAAATACTCGCCGCGCCCCGGCACGCCCGGCGCGGAGCGGGACGACCAGATCGGCGAAGAAGTCATGCGCGAGCGTCTCGCCGCGCTGCAGGCGCTGCTGGAAGAGCAGCGTCAGGCTTTCAACCGCGCGACCGTCGGCAAAACGATCGACGTGCTTTTCGAGAAACCCGGCCGCCACGAGGGTCAAATCGGCGGCAAGACCCCCTATATGCAGGCCGTGCATGTCAGCGGCTCCACTGACATGATCGGGCGCGTGGCGCCGGTGGCGATCGTCGCGGCCGGCTCCAATTCGCTGGCCGGCGAGCTATCGGGCGTGCGCAAGGAGGCGAAGGCTTGACGACGATTGACGAACTGACGGTCGGACGCCGGGACGAGGCGGCCGAGCCCGACGCGGAAATCACCCTGGCTTTCGAAAACAACAGATACGCTTCTCTTGTCTTTGGCCATTATGATCAGAACCTCGCCAAGATCGAACGCCGGCTGAAGATCGCCTCCTTCGCCAACGGCAATCACGTCACGCTGAAGGGCAAGTCGGAAGCCTGCGAGCACGCCCGCCGCGTGCTGGAGGCGCTTTACGAACGAATCTCCA
>CAZBWM010000242.1:0-1185 GCA_964495375.1 uncultured Planctomycetaceae bacterium
CTCGAAGCTCGACCAAGTCCCCGTCGCCAAATTCCAGGCTCGCCCGCAGTACCCGTTTGAAATGCGCCGCTCCGGCGTCGCCGGCGAGGTCGTCGTCGACTTCATCGTCGATACCAACGGCGATGTCCGCAACGCCTACTCGGCGCGCTCCACCCAGCGCGAGTTCGAGGCCGCCGCCGTTCAGGCCGTCAGCAAATGGAAGTTCCGTCCTGGCAAGAAGGGCGGCCGCGCGGTCAACACCCACATGCAGGTGCCGATTGTCTTCACCTTGAACGAGGAATAATTCACCGTGCCCGCCTTTTTCTCCAAAGCCTCCTCCCTGCAGGGTCGCCTGGCCCTCCTCCTCGCGTTGGCGCTCGCCGCGCCGGCCTTCGCTCGCGACTCCGAGCCCGCCCAGCTGGCGGAGAAGACGTCCGAGGAGCTGAACAAGCTCAAGCCGCTCACGGACGCCAAGAACTGGGATGGCGCCATGAACCTGCTGGCGAACATCCAGGCGAACGTCTCCCCGACGAGCTACGACTACGCGATTGTCTCGGACATCAAGTCGAAGATCCTGATGCAGAAGGGCGACTACCCCAAGGCCATTGAGCCGATGGAAGCCGCGCTGCGCTTGGGCGACGCCTACCAGTACTTCGACGAGCACGAGATCGCCGAGAAGGTCTACTACCTCGTGCAGCTGTACTATCAGGAGGCCGCCAGCACCAAGTCCCCGGCCCTCCAGCAGCAGTATTTCAGCAAGGCCTCCGGCTACATCAAGCGCTGGATCGAGAGCGGCGTCGGCCGCAAGGCTCCTGAGGCCAACCGCCAGGAAGCCGCCCTCCTCTACGCCTCGATCCTCTACAACCAGGCGATCATCAACCCCGACAAGATCGACAACGACCTCCTGAAGCGCGCCCAGGTCGAGATCGAGAACGGCCTCCTCTCGAGCGTTCACCCGAAGGACACGTTCTACGTCCTCTTGCTCGCCTCGCTGCAGCAGGCGGAATCACGGGCGAGCCGCGGCAAGCTGAAGGTTTTCTTCGGCATGTGTCCGGGCGTGGGCAAGACCTACGCGATGCTGCGCTCGGCACAGCAGGAGCTGCGCGAGGGCCGTGACCTGGTGGTTGGGCTGGTCGAGACGCACGGACGCGCCGAGACGGAGGCGCTGCTGGCGGGTCTGCCGATCATCCCGCGAAAGGAAGTTCC
>CAZBWM010000242.1:1195-1625 GCA_964495375.1 uncultured Planctomycetaceae bacterium
GAAGGCAATTACCTCCGTTCAGCCGACATCCTTGAGCTGCTCGTGAAGCAGTACCCGGCCAAGAAGGACTACTGGTCGCAGCTCATCGCGACCTACCTGAACCTCGCCCTCGACAAGAACGAGGAGAAGTCGCGCCAGTTCAACATCCGCGCGATCCTCGCCACCGAGCGGGCGCAGGCGCTGGGCTTCGGCAAGACCCAGAAGGACAATTTCAACCTCGTCGGCATCTACATCAACCTTGGCCAGTACGGCAAGGCGACCGAGCTCCTCTATTCCGGCCTGAAGAACGGCTCGATCGAGTCGACGCAGAAGAACTGGGAGTACCTCGGTTACTGCTACCAGCAGGTCGACAAGCCGTACCAGGCGGTCGATGTGCTCAAGGAAGCCGCCGCGCTCTTCCCCAAGGCCGGCCAGCTCGACTACCAAGTCG
>CAZBWM010000243.1:0-1609 GCA_964495375.1 uncultured Planctomycetaceae bacterium
GTAGGCTATGATCTTTCCCTTGACCTTTTAGCTTTGCTCGCGCAGCAGCAATATCTTTTGCTACTTGCCTTTCTTCCTTACCACTAAGGCTATTTCTGAAAACGAATGATTCAACCAATTCCTTTTCAGAATATTTTTCGGTTACTTTCTTTCTTTTCATAGCTTATATTTTTCTAAAATCATTAATAATGGTTCGTCACTCAGGAATAAGGATTGTCCAGCCTCTATCATCCCATATTCCCTCATATAATGTTTGACTAATTTAGTCTTCGGAATTAAGGAAACACATGCGTCTTCCCCAAATTGTTTAACAGCTTCTCTGCACGCCCAAGCAATTAAGTTGCCTGCAATACCTTTGTATATCTTTTTCTTTCCTCTATTTTCTTTAGAAACAGCAAGTAAGTTAACTTGAATTCTCTTATCATTATGCTCAATCAAACTGACTAATCCTAAAATTTCGTCACTTCCGGCAAGTGTAATTTTAAATACCTGATTTTCTTTCTCAGTTTTCCAATCAAAAAAATAGCGCGACTTTGTAATCTTTTTATAGTCCTTATCTGCTAACGGTTCTATTTTAACTTTATGTTCTTCCCCGTTAGCCTTTTCAAATATGACCATATACCTCGATTAAAAACATATACAAATATACCGAAGTTTACCAATATTGTCAACTTTTTTATCGATCTTTACAAATTTTGTAAACTATTAAATTATTGATAATTAGATCTATGCGATAAAAAACTATCCCCCCTATTTCACGGGAGGCTTTGAAGTTATTGCCGAAGAATGTTAAAGAAAACTAACTCAGATTTTTGATCATGGCGTAGATCATCTTTGATAATTTTTCTGATTTCGAATAAGATCCTCATACAAGTTTTCGTCTAACAATTTTTCTTCTTTCATAAAATCGAAAATTGCTACGCATTCGAATGCGGAGCCTCTGGCTATGACATAAAAATTCCTTCTGTCGGCATTGCTAAAACGGCTCGAACCTTCAGCAATATTCAACATTATACTTAAGGATGCCCTTCGTGATTGATTTTTGGTGGTGGGGTCAAAATCTTTGTTTGCCCGGACAAACCTATAGACTTGAGAATTAAAGGCCTTAGCTTTTTGATAAACATCCAGTTTTTCGAAATCGAACATAGTTTTTGGATCAAAGAGTGAGGGTGAGAGCGAGTGACGAAGAAAAATCAGAGTTTTGAGGGTTCGCTCTCGCTCTCCGCTCTCACTCTGATTTTGTACCCTACTGGTTGAAATTATCGAACTTTATTGAAGATTTTAGCCGTATTAGAAAGTTAAAGGCTTTCATGGAGATCAAACAGTTAGCGTAAAATTCTACCCTTTTAACCCTAAGTTCTTTATGCCAGTTTTTTGAGACTTGACGTGTTATCCGTCAATATTGACGGGTTTTAAGAAATTAACCAAATTCTATTTACCTAGGAACTGAAAATATTAAACTTTTTAGGTGATTATAAATCGACTAATATTCAGAAGAAAGTCCACGAGGCAATTACAAATATAGCACTAATCTTCAATAGAATTACGTCAGCCCCCATTGCGGCAATACCTTGTTGAACCCAAGCTTCGCTAACCTTATCAAATATAC
>CAZBWM010000244.1:0-677 GCA_964495375.1 uncultured Planctomycetaceae bacterium
GAAGCATGCACGCTTTGCGAATCTCTGGCGGTAGTTGAACAGGCATTCGACTCCTCCGATCCAATTATGCGGCATTTTACGAATTCCATTCGCTGCAAGTGGGTTGAATTTTTGGGAGGCGATTCCCGGTTGATTTCAGCGGCAATAAGAAACGGCATGTGATTCCGCATCGATTAGTAATTATTCAGGAAGGTCAAAGAGCTTCAAAGCGCCATATTCAAAGACAGTCTGGCTCAGGAAAACACGCAAAGTAATTCGTTCGAAATAATCGCAGAATTTTGCGGAACGGTTCTTGGATTGCGTTTTGATATTGATTTCGCAAACGAATTGCGAATTTTGCCAACTGGCTCCACCGACGGGAAAAGTGAATTGCTCTGCTTCCAAAAACGAATTGGGTAAAGTCTTTGCGGCACAGCTATTTCAGGCAAAGTAAATTACCTTTGTTTATCCTGCCTTACACACTTTCGTGTGTCGGCCTTCGGTATTTGCTTCCGCCTCATGGCCAATTCGGCGGTCGGATTCAGGGCTCGATATGCTAGCGACGGTGGGAAGAACTTGCATCTTGCCTTAGTCCTTTGAGACTCCCCATGTAAGATTCGGTCTCCCATCGTTGTCGCTGTTTGCTAAGGCTGGACGATATCTAAGGCCCAGAGCTTGCGTTTAAGTAAGGTTAGCCA
>CAZBWM010000244.1:687-1597 GCA_964495375.1 uncultured Planctomycetaceae bacterium
GGAGCTTTGATGTTCGATGCGTTCGATGCTTCTGTTGGCATTGCCATTGCAAAGGCAAAATTCGATGTCACAGTGCTAGACATGAGCAACAGTCCACAGCACAGAACATTCACAAACGATATAGAGGGCTTCACTGCCTTCACTAGTTGGCTTGCACTCGATCTCTTCGTGTTTGATCCGCACTTCTGCATGGAAGCAACCGGCAGATACGGAGAGGCTCTCGCTCACTTCCTCTACGATCAGTTTAGGTCGGTGAGCGTCGTCAATCCAAGCTGCATCAAAAACTATGGACGCTCAAAACTCCGCAGAACAAAGACCGACAAGATCGACTCAGCGTTGATTGCCGAGTTTTGCCACAAAGAGAATCCGGCACTCTGGCAACCTCTGGAGAAAGACTTGAGAGACTTACAGCAACTGACGCGCGAATTGGAGCATGTCAAACGCCTCCTCGCGGACGAGAAGAGCCGGTCAAAAGCTGGCTCCCATCTTGGTGCTGTCAAGGATGCCATTGCTTCTCTCATGCACTTTCTAGAGGCACAAATCGTTGTCCTGGAAGAGCAAATCAAACAAATCATTGATGCCAACAAGCGACTTAAGAAACAGAAAGCCTTGCTGCTAACAATCCCTGGCATCGGTGAAACCACTGCTCATGCGTTGCTCGGCGAGCTTCCAGATATCTCTCGATTTAAGTCGGCGAAGCAAGTCGTTGCATTTGCTGGGCTGGCACCAAAAGAAAGCAGCTCAGGTAGCCTTCATGCAAAAACTCGAATGTCCAAAGTTGGAAACTCCAGGCTGCGCAAATTGCTCTATATGCCTGTCGTTTCAGCAAAACGATACAACCCTGTCATCATTGCTCTCTGCTCAAGAATAGAGGGTTCCGGCAAATCAAAAATGGTCTCAATAGGCGCTT
>CAZBWM010000245.1:0-1582 GCA_964495375.1 uncultured Planctomycetaceae bacterium
GGAGGGACTCGCTAGCGCGAAGCCGGGATTGGTCGGTGTTGGTAGTTCTGTCGCAACCGAAAGTTTTTCGGTTGCGTCGTGCACGGCGGTCGCCACGCTGAGGGCGTCCTCACTGAACTGTTCCTGACCATAGACGTGGTCTGAGATGTATAGCACAGCGTTTGACACAAGAGTGATCTTCTAAAAGTACTCGGTGACAGTCCCTGGTTTTGATCTACGCGTTGTCGATCCTGGCCTTGGTGAGGCTGTCGCCGCTCGGCGCGCTTCGAACGCCGCGAGCTCCTCGACGTCGACGAGATACCGCGGCCGTCCACCGCGCCGCGTGGCAACGTCGATCGCCCGCAGCTCGCCACTGTGAATCCACGCCAAGATCTTGTCCGGCGAAATGCCCCAGCGGCGCGCGATCTCGCGCGGCGACATCTTGCGCCTAGCACCCTGAGTTGTTCTCACCACCGAAGTCCTTGCATGCGGCCCGCGATCGCAATGTGGATTCAACCTCGTTCGGATCAAACATTAAGGGTCGACGACTTGCTCGCATGCACGGGATCCAGCCTCTGCGAGCCCATGCCCTGACGGTGTCGGCTTTCACGCCAAGTCGATCCGCTAGTTCACACGCACTTAGAAATCTCATCACACATCTCCGGCAACGTTCGTGGGGATTCTATACGCGAGGAGATGAAACGCAAGTATTTTATAGGTATGGACTTACGGTATGGGTGCGGTATGGGGCCGCTATGGATTTGCCGAGGCCAGGGGACCGCGATCGGTAACGATGCGTTACGAATCAACGTCTGATTGCAGGGAAGCGGTGAGGCCAGCGATCAACCGGACCGATCCGCTCCGCGGGCGGTACGGAGTTCGCTCGTGCTGCACGAACTAGCACGGCGATAGGGGCAATAGGCATCGACTTCGGCAATGCAATGCGCGACTATCAAACCGCTTTACAAGGGCTCAGTTCCTTGAGCCGGCAGAATCCGAACACCCGACAGAGTGTTCCGCGCGTTTATGCGTGGGTATAGCGCGACAACGCGGCTCCCGAGGGCCAGCCCGACGTTACCATCACTGGCATAGAGAGCTCAAACGTGACAAGCAGTGCGGCTAGCAGCCCGTTGAAGTATTCGCTGCCGAGGCTCGGCAGGATGGCCACGCTCGATCGTCTTGCGGGGCGTGCTTGACGTGGATGGTAGAGTAGGCCACGCCCGCTGACGAGTCGTGACGGTAGCCGCGGGCGTTTACGCACGGAGGCTCTTCTCAATGGCGATGGGCAAACGCAAAGCCCGTCAGGTGGAACTGTTTGTGGCCAGCGAGCAACTCGCCAAGTCGCCGGGCCACCCGTTCTACCAGGCGCTCAATCGGCTGCTGGCCGATGCCGACTTCGACCGCTGGATCGAGCGGCGTTGTGCACGCTATTACGAACAGCAGGAGAAGCGCGGCCAGCCATCGCTTCCGCCCGGCGTGTTCTTCCGCATGTTGCTGGTCGGTTACTTCGAAGGGCTCGACAGCCAGCGGAGCATCGCCTGGCGCTGCGCCGACAGCTTGAGCCTGCGTGAGTTTCTCGGCATTGGCTTACAGGCTGGCACGC
>CAZBWM010000246.1:0-1569 GCA_964495375.1 uncultured Planctomycetaceae bacterium
GACACGGCCACCAGGATTGACGACGCGAACCATTTCGGCGATTGCTTGCTCGCGGCCATCAAGGTACTCCAGCAGCAACCGACAAACGACCATGTCGACTGAGTTGCTTTCCAGCGGGATTTTCGTCGCGCTGGCATGCAGTAGTCGGGCAGCGGTGCCAGGGAGATTGTCACGTGCAACGGCAAGCCTTCGATCACTGCCATCGAGCCCCGTCAGCGCGATGTCTGGAAAGCGTTGCGAGATCGCCCTAAGCAACACTCCTGGGCCGCAGCCAACATCTAGCAAGGAATTAACTTCGCCAAGATAGCTGGCAAAATACCGGTCGACCCACTCGTCCGGGCGCACTTTCTCCGCGAGCCTCGTCGCTTCGCGCGGATCCTCCATCAGATAGTTAACGTCAATGGTTGCCATGCGGGGTCCAACCCTCTCTGTCAGGAGACTTCAAGACATGCCGGACGGTGCACGCCGAGGTACGCATCGACCCACTGGGCAGCTTGGTCGTCTGGCTCAAAGCTCCGAGCTAGCGGAAGCACTGGTGAGTTGACTCGCTCGAAGTGCCGGACATCGCCCAACGCGCAAACAAGTGGCACATTCACGCCGCTTACCGGATGCACAAACGTTTCACCGCACGTCCGAAATCCAAAGTGCTCGTAGAGCGACCTCAGTCGCGGTTTGCAGTACATGAACGCGAATCGCACACGGCGATCATGCAAGCACCGAAGCGCGGAACCCAATAATTCACCGCCCAGACGACTGTCGCGATTTGACGCATCAACCATCAACCGAGAGCCGTATGCCAACGCATCGACTTTCCAGCGCGCAGCGAAAGGTGCGACATTTAGCCACGACGCCAGTTCTGAGGTGAACGCCACACTGTTTATCATGTTCAGCCGAAACACGCCGGCTACGGACTCAGCTGCGGTTCGATACAATTGCAAAGCCTCGGCATCGTCGAGTTCTTCAATGAACATGCCGCGACGATGATCCAGACCCGGGCGGTCTGGGCGTCCGTCCTCGGAATACACGCGATAGCGGAAGCGAAATATTGCCTCGCGCTCCTCGTCGCTGGTTGCCAGTTTCACACGTTCGATGTCCATCATGCCGGCTTTCCTGTGAGCGCCATTTGCCTTGGCTTCTGCTCAAGTGGCTCGCCTTCCTCCGTCACATGTTTCAGACGCTCGGCGCAGTTGCCGCGCGAAAGTCATTGATCCAAGTGATAGCGTCATGGTCGGTGGCGAACTCGACTGCGCACTGCGCTAGCGGCGACCCTATCGCCTCGAAATGTGGCGTGTCGCCAAGCAGCAACACCAGCGGCACATTCACGCCCGATACGGGATGCACGAATGGCGGCGCGTACGACCGAAACCCAAAATGCTCATACAACGGTGCAATCGACGGTTTACAATACATGACAACAAACCGCGTCCCCGCCAGACGGACCGGCCGATACGAAGCACAGATTAGTTCGGCTGCCACATGCGTTCGCCGGCACTTACGCGCGCTCATCAATCGAGAGCCGTACGCCAGTGATGACCTCCCCCAATTTTCCCGAAATGACTCGATCCTAAG
>CAZBWM010000247.1:0-1554 GCA_964495375.1 uncultured Planctomycetaceae bacterium
TGCCCGGCCGCCAGGACCGTGGCCGATTCGCGGCGCTCGGCGTCGCTGGTGGGATGGGCGCGGATCACCGTCACCTGCCGGCCGACGTATTTCTCCAGGAGCTTCTGCGGCGTCAGCAGGTCGAAGTCGAAGTTCTGCTCGACGAGGTGCAGGGGCGGCCCGCCCGCCGCGCGCAGCAGCGCCGTCTCCGGCCGCATCTGGGCGGCGACTTCGCGCAGCGACAGTCGCGCCGGCCCGGCCGGGAGGTCCACCCGGCGCCGCTCCTTGACCAGGGCCAGGTCGTCGTTATAGACCGTGACCGCCACCGCCTCGCGGTCCGCGGCCGTGGATACCACGTCCTTCGCCGGCTCGGCCGCCTGCACCGTTGCCGCCACCAGCAAGATTCCCGCCCCCGTGACACAGCGTCGCATGATTTTCTCCGTCGAATGGCTCCGGCAACGATAGCATGCCGGCAGCCGCGCTATGATTCGGGCCGATCAACCACCACCGAGGGGACTTCGATGAACAAGCTGCTTGCGATCCTGCTGCTGACGCTTTCCCTGCCGGCGCTTGCCGCGCTGGACGTGGCCGGCGTCAAATTCGACGACAAGGCGAAGGTCGGCGGCACTGACACGGTCATCAATGGCGCCGGAATGCGCAAGCGGGCCTTCTTCAAGGTCTATGCGATCGGCCTTTACCTGCCGCAAAAGTCCGCCAGTGCGGCCGAGGCGATCGGAGCCAAGGGCGCCAAGCGCATCGCCATCGTCACCCTGCGCGACCTGACCGCGGAACAGTTCGTCGACGCCCTGCTCGAAGCCCTCAAGAACAATCACGACGAAGCGGCGCTGAAGGCCCTGCAGCCGAAAATCGACCAGTTCCGCAGCACCATGCTTTCGATCGGCAACGCGCCGGAGAAATCGGTGGTGAACCTCGACTGGCTGCCCGACAGCGGCACGCGCCTGAGCTTCAACGGCGCGGCCAAGGGCGGCGACATCCCCGGCGAGGAGTTCTTCAGCGCCCTGCTGCGGATCTGGCTCGGCGACAAACCCGCACAGGACGACCTCAAGCAGCACCTGCTGGGCAAGACCGACTGAGTACCGCCCGGAACCCGCCGCCCATGCCGACAATCGCCGGAAGCCTGTCGCACCTGCGCGTGCTCGACCTCTCGCGCGTGCTGGCCGGCCCCTGGGCCTCGCAGCTCCTGGGTGACCTGGGCGCCGACGTGATCAAGGTGGAGAAGCCGGGCACAAATGGCAAAGGCGGCGACGACACGCGCGGCTGGGGGCCGCCCTGGCTGGCCGACGCAACAGGTGCGCCGACGGCGGATGCCGCCTATTTCCTATGCACCAACCGCAACAAGCGCTCGCTGACGGTGGACATCACGCGCCCGGAAGGACAGGCCATCGTGCGCGAGCTCGCAGCGCGCGCCGACGTCGTGGTCGAGAACTTCAAGGTCGGCGGACTCAAGGGCTACGGCCTCGACTATGCGAGCCTCGCGGCGATCAACCCGGGCCTGGTGTATTGCTCGATCACCGGCTTCGGCCAGGACGGCCCCTACGCGGCGCGGGCCGGCTA
>CAZBWM010000248.1:0-1536 GCA_964495375.1 uncultured Planctomycetaceae bacterium
ACTATAACTAGTCACTTAGCTATTACATTTGGATTAGGTTTCACTACTTGGTTTGGTGTACTATTAATTGGTTTTAGAGAATGGGGTTTAAAGTATTTCGCTTTATTCTGCCCACATGGATCATCAACTCCTTTATTATTCTTTTTACCATTTATTGAATTTTTATCTTCTACATTTAGAGTGTTTAGTCTATCATTACGATTGTTAGCAAATATGGTTGCTGGTCATATATTATTAGATTGTATTTTATTTTTTACATTTAAGTTTGTATTTATGTCTGTTGCTGGGTCTGCAATCAGTATTACAAGTTTTTTAAATGTAGCAATTGGAATTGGATTGTTAATTGTATTAATTTTATTTGAAATGTGTGTTGCTGTACTACAAGCATATATTTTTATTATATTGTCCTGTATATATTTAAAAGAAGTGTTATAATATACATAATATAACATAAAATGTTAGAATATATTAGCACCTTTCACGATAGAGTCGTGAAAAGATGGTTATTTACAACAAATCATAAAAGAATAGGTATTTTATATTTATTTTTTGGTTTTTTTAATGGATTTCTAGCTATTTTATTATCCTTAGTTATAAGAATTGAATTAGCATTTCCAGGAGATCAAATTATGTTTGAAAATTATCAATTTTATAATGTATTAGTTACTATGCATGGTATAATAATGTTATTTATAGTAATTGTACCAATTTTATTTGGTGGTTATGGTAATTATTTTGTACCTATTTTAATAGGTGCACCTGATATGGCCTTCCCAAGATTTAATAATTTCTCTTTTTGGTTATTACCACCAGCAACTGCATTAGCAGCTTCTTCTATGTTTATAAGTGATGGTGTTGGTGCAGGTTGGACATTATATCCTCCTTTATCTGCTGGAGATGCACATATGGGTTATTCTGTAGATTTTATGATTTTAGGTATGCACTTAGCAGGTCTATCTTCTATTGTAGCAGCAATTAATTTTGCTTGTACTATTTGGTTTTATAAAGATGAAGGTCGTTATTTAGTACATATACCATTATTTCCATGGTCTATTTTAGTAACTAGTTTCTTATTAATAGCAGCTATTCCTGTATTAGCAGCTTGTATTACAATGTTATTAGCTGATAGAAATTTTGGTACTAGATTCTTTGATCCAACTGGAGGTGGAGATTTAATTTTATATCAACATTTATTCTGGTTCTTTGGTCATCCTGAAGTATATGTCTTAATTATTCCAGGTTTTGGAGTAGTAAGTCAAATTGTTTCCACTTTCACTCAAAAAAAAATATTTGGTCAAAAAGCAATGATAGTTTGTATGTTAGCTATTGGATTAGTTGGTTTTGTTGTTTGGGCACACCATATGTATACATCTGGTATTAACACTTATACTAAAGCTTATTTTACAACAGCAACTATGGCAATTGCATTACCAACAGGTATGAAAATATTTAATTGGTTATGTACTATGTGGGGTGCTTCTATTTGGTTTTATACACCTATGTATTTTGCTTTAGGTTTCATTATTTTATTCACTT
>CAZBWM010000249.1:0-1532 GCA_964495375.1 uncultured Planctomycetaceae bacterium
CTTGAGAGTTTGGCTAACTGGTGTGAAAAACATGTTCGTCGGTGAGTTTGAACGCGAACAACAGCGCCTTGAATCAGCTAAGCAGTCGTCGACCAAATTAAGGTCGATCAAGAACCTCAGCCTCCCCCCGTCCGGTGAAGAAGACAGCGTCCACAAAAGCGTAATGGACAAGACACGCGAAATAACGCAGATCTATCCGACGCCGACGCGCCGAGACATCACTCACAATCGGCTGGAAGCGCTTAACGCTCGATTCGCAGAATAACAAATCTATTCGCCACACCGTAATGGCACAAAAAAGGGAGCTGCGTACAGCTCCTTTTTTTGCGTTCTAAGGAGTGCGTGGGCTCGCATTGTTTCGGGTCGCATTGCATGCGATCCAAAAGTGCGATTCAAAAACTCGAACGCGTGCAGCGCACCCACACAAAGTTTGTTTAAAGAGAAAAACGGAGATCCAAAGATCTCCGTTTCCCCTCTTCTAATTCTTTTTGTTTGGACGCGTGAAACGCGCCCCCACTAGCGAATTATTGATTTTTAGAAGTCACCCATGCCGGCGCCTGCAGGCATACCAGCGGATTTCTTCTCATCCGGTACATCAACAACCAAGGCTTCGGTTGTGAGGAACATACCGGCTACAGAGGCTGCGTTTTGTACAGCGCAACGCTCTACTTTAGCCGGATCGATGATGCCGGACTTGACCATGTCTACGTATTCGAAGTTCATGGCGTTGAAGCCCCAGCCTTCTTTTTGCTCTTTCACTTTGTCGACGACAACGTCACCGGACAAGCCGGCGTTGTCAGCGATTTGGCGAACAGGAGCTTCGAAGGATTTAACAACGATCGCAAAACCAGTGAGTTCATCACCATGGAGTGCTTCTTTTTGTTTTTCGAGCTTCTTAGCTACAGCCAAGAGAGTTGCACCGCCGCCAGGTACGTAGCCTTCTTCAACGGCTGCGCGGGTGGCATTGAGAGCATCTTCGAAGCGAAGCTTTCTGTCTTTGAGTTCGGTTTCGGTAGCAGCGCCGACTTTGATTACGGCTACGCCGCCGGAGAGCTTGGCGAGACGCTCTTGGAGCTTCTCTTTGTCAAACTCGGAATCCGACTCTTCGATTTGACGCTTGATGACGGAAATGCGCTTGTCGACTTCGGCCTTGTTTTCGTTGCCTGCAACGATGGTGGTCTTGTCTTTGTTGACTCTGACTTGACGGGCTTTGCCGAGCATCTCGATAGTTACGTTCTCGAGCTTGGTGCCTGCTTCTTCAGAAACAACTTGACCGCCGGTCAAGATGGCGATGTCTTTGAGCATTTCTTTTCTGCGATCGCCGAAGCCAGGAGCCTTGACTGCGCAGCAAGGAAGAACTTTGCGGAGGTGGTTAACAACCAAAGTTGCCAACGCTTCACCTTCGATGTCTTCAGCTACGAGAACGAAAGGACGTCCCGAGCGAGCAACCTTTTCCAAAACCGGAACGAGGTCGGCGAGCAGGTTTACTTTCTTGTCGACGCAGAGGATGAATGGCTCGTCGAGGACGGCTT
>CAZBWM010000250.1:0-1144 GCA_964495375.1 uncultured Planctomycetaceae bacterium
ACGATACAGTTGCTGAGCTATTGATGCGGATCCTCTTTTATTGGATAAACACAATACTTCAACATCATATTGATAATTGTTAATGCGAATGGTTAACTTATCCCCGATAGCGAGCACTTTGGCCGGTTTAACCCGGTGATCATTCACGGATACACGGCCGCGCTCTATCGCTTCGGCGGCCAGTGAGCGTGTCTTGAAGAAACGCGCTGCAAACAGCCATTTGTCGATGCGGAATTTTTCTACGGTATCATCTGATTGCATAACAAAGCTAATCCACGAGACGGGTTTCTATTTGAATCTTGCTTTGCAATGTTTTATGCACCGGACATTGATTGGCGATTTCCAGCAAGCGGGTTCGTTGCTGTTCGCTCAGATTACCGCTCAATTGAATTTTGCGCGTAATGACATCGATTTGTGTTTTCTGCTTTTCGCAACCGCCGCAATCTTCAGCGTGAATCCGGCTGTGATGCAACTCGACGACAATATCCTGCAAATCGATTTTTTTGTGATTCGCATACATGCGCAGGGTCATCGACGTGCAGCTGCCCAATGCCGCAAGCAATAATTCATACGGATTGAATCCCAGATCAGCGCCACCCATTGCAATCGGCTCATCGCTGATCAAGCGGTGATTCGGTGTCAGGATTTCACGGGCGAATTTTTTATCACTTTCGCGCACAATCACACTGCCCGGTTCAACGGCTGGACGCAGCGCACCGTCTGTTTTAACCGGAATCTGACCGGTTATCAGGTAACGGCTGGCCCAAGCGGATAAAACTTCTGCGACATAATGTGAATCGTGCGGATTAGAGAGTAGATGATCGGCATGATCGAGCGATACAAAGCTTTTCGGATGTTTGGCCGCGGTAAAAATCCGCCCTGCTTCGTCGATCGAAACGATCTCATCCAGCGGTGAATGCAATATCAATAACGCTTTCCTCAGCGCACCGATATGCGCTACTGAATTGTATTGCTCCAAGTCGTCGATGAATTGACGCCGTATTTTAAAGCTTCTTCCCGCCAATTCGACCTGCACAGATTCTTGATTCTGCAATTGCTGATAAGAATCGGCGAACAAATGCTTGACATGCGCGGCTGTTGCCGGCGCGCCGATGGTGATCACCGCTTTGACCGAGGGCAGATC
>CAZBWM010000250.1:1154-1528 GCA_964495375.1 uncultured Planctomycetaceae bacterium
CCTGCGCTACCGCAAGCACAGCCGCACCGCCTAGGCTGTGCCCGATCAGCAGTGCCGGAGCGACATAGTGCTGCTCCAGATAGCGTGCCGCGGCTAATAAATCCTGCAGATTGGATGAGAAATTGGTATTTGAAAAATCCCCTTGACTGTTGCCAAGGCCGGTAAAGTCAAAACGCAAAACTGCAATACCGCGATCCGCCAAAGCGAGCGCAATCCTTGCGGCCGCCGGATTGTCCTTGGAACAGGTAAAACAATGCGCGAACAACGCGTACGACTTGATCGCGCCGGATGGCATTTCCAGCAAACCGGATAACGATTCGCCTTGCGAATTTTGAAATACGGCCTCAATGCGGGGCATGGACTATTTACCTTTC
>CAZBWM010000251.1:0-1501 GCA_964495375.1 uncultured Planctomycetaceae bacterium
GCCGCGGCAAATATATCCGCCCAGCGATGGGCATCACGGTCGACAGCAAATTGAACAACCGCTTGACGCAATACCTGAAAGTGAACGGTGTGGTTATTTTAAGCATCAGCCCCGGCTCGGCCGCCGACGAAGCCGGACTGCGCGGTGCAACGCTAACCCCAGAAGGCAATATCATCGCCAACGACATCATCATCGCCATTGACGGCAAACCCACCGATTCGGTGGAAAAATTGCTCAACCGCATCGATAGCTACAAAGTCGGCGACATCATCAAAATCACCGTGCTGCGCAATAATGACAAGGTTGAAGTGCCGGTAACGCTTCAACCGGGTGAATGACTTTACAAAATCTGAGGGGTCTGCATAAAAAGGCGGCACGTCATTGATTTAAGGTAACTGACGGGCCATTCAATTGCCCGTCAGTCAGTATAATCAGCGAGAAATCATCGCTGCCGCCCGCGCGGCGCGCAGCCTTGAAGACATTCACCAGATCGGTTTCATTTTGATTGAAAAAGAGCGATGCAATCTGTGCATCATCCAAGGCTTCGTTCAATCCGTCGCTGCATAGAAGAATACGCTCGCCGGGTTGCAACTCATGTGTGGCGATATTTACCCTGAAGTCATCACATTCGGCGTCTGCGATGAACTGGCAAGTCAAGCCTTGCAAAATACTGGCGGAATCAGCAGCCTGCTCGACAGTGATTTCACCGTCATCAATGAGATCGTTCAACAAACTATGATCACGGCTCAACAGGTCTGCCCGGCCATCCGCCAGAAGATAGGCGCGCGAATCGCCGACATTAAAAATGGTCGCCGTATTTCCAAGCAATCGCACCCCCACCAAGGTGGAAGCCATACCATAAAATTTGGGATTATCACTCAGCGCCACATAATCTTGTTGCACTTGATGAAGTAACTGCGACAATGATTCCGTAGCTGATGCGGAAGCAAGATGATCGTGCAAAATTTCCAGCAAACGCCGACTGGCTGTACGCGGCAGTGTTCCAATAGCGACGCCATCGGCAATGGCAAAATAGCGTGGTTGCGATGTATCAACGATGCCATGTTCGCGAATACTACCTTGATACACCTGACCATCCAGTAAAATGGCATCTTCGTTATGTGATTTGCCTCGACCGCGTTGACTGAAAGCGGTGAATTGGAAATTAATCATGATCCATGTCCGTAAATCATGATTTTTAGAACTTTTTGGTCACAAAGGAACTACTGATTAATAAAGGCACAAAACAAGTTTTTTGGAAAATTAATTTCTAAACTCATGGAAAACCTCTCATTGCAAGTACGTGAAACAACATAACTCATTCTGCTTACTATTTAGGTATGATATGTTTGCATGCTTCGAAGTAATGGCGATAGAGACCTTCTGCCCTGCGATAAACCGCACTTTGAAAATCTTGCAAGCGCATTTCATCCCAAGTTTGATTCATTTCGTCACCATTCTTACCATCAACGCAGGGAGATGCTTTTTCCCATAACCTTTT